>JAFKKM010000009.1 GCA_017305555.1 Hyphomicrobiales bacterium
CGACGCGGGTGATCGCCGCCAAAATGCCCCAAATCGTCGATTTGGCGCAAGTCGGCTGGTGTGACACTTGTGAAAGCGCGTACAGACAGAATTTCAGGGGCCGGTCGCAGCGGAACATTGGATCGCGCGAACGCTTCCCGGTGGACGCGGTCGTCGGTTGCGCTTTTGCGGCATCGCGTGGTTGTGGTTGCGCTCCCGGACATGGGGCGGTTGACCAAAAATGGAACCTCCCGGGCGCCCGAATGCCGGCACCTGCCCACTTAAGTCACTGATTGGCGGCTGAAAGATACCAAACCTAAAGGCTTTTACCCGTAAGGTTTGGGCCGCCGATTTAACAGACAATTCATATTTGACGGCCAGGCCATGCAGACCGCCGCAACATCCCTGTCGAGCCTGTTCGCCGCGCCCCCTGCGGATAACGAAAAGCGTTCGAGTTTGGGCGCGCGCCGCCGGCGGGTCCGAATTCGCCGGCAAATGATCGGCTATATCTGCATCAGCTATTTCGTCGACGCGCTCTTGCTGAGCGTTTACGCGGCCACCGGCGCCATTTCATGGGTCATCGCCCCGGCCTATCTCACCTGCGGCATCGGATCGGCACTCGGCTTCGGCATCCTGTACGAAACGCGGCTCGGCAAACGATACGACGATAGCTTTCTGGTGATCCCACAGGCCGTCGTCGGCCTGTTGATCATGCTGGTTTTCGCCTGGCACGCGCCACAGGCCGGCTTCCTGTTTCTCTGTAACCTGTTCATCGTCTTCAGCTTCAGTTCGTTGCGCGCCTCCGCGCGCGAAACGGCGGTGGTCTGGACGGCGATGGCGATAGGTCTGCTGGTCCTGTTTCTCGGCGCCAACAAGCAGATCGGGCTGCCGCTCGAGACCTTCCCGGACCGCGTCGCCACCATGATCGCCTTCGCGCTGACCATCGGCCGTTGCATGTTCATCGGCATCTTCAGCAATTCGCTGCGGGAATCGCTCTACAACAAGAGCCGCCAGCTCAAGGAAGCCTATCGGCGCATCGAGGAACTGGCGGAGCTTGACGAACTGACGGGCTCCTTCAACCGCCGCTGCATCATGCGGATGCTGGACGACGAAGTGGCCCGCGCGCAGCGCAGCAAAACGCCCTGCGCCGTCGCGTTGATCGATCTCGACTGGTTCAAGCGGATCAACGACTCCCACGGTCACCCGATCGGCGATGAAGTGCTGCGCACCTTCGCCATCACTGTATTCGCGAACATTCGCGGCATTGACCGGTTCGGCCGCTACGGCGGCGAGGAATTCTTGTTGATCATGCCGGAAACGTCCGCGACCGCCGCCGCAAGCATCCTCGATCGCCTGCGGCTGATCGTCGCCGAACTGGACTGGAGCGCCTTCTCGTCAGGCATGGCGGTGACGATTTCCGCCGGCGTGGCGGAACTCAGCCCCACCGAGACTCCCGACGCGTTGCTGGCGCGTGCCGATGAAGCCCTTTATGCCGCCAAGGAGGCCGGACGCAACCAGGTGGCCAGCGCCTGACTGTCTTTCTACGCCTCACGACTGCCGGAGACACAGAAGTTGTCTCCTTCGCAATATCAGCACTCCAGAACAGAGTTACGAATGAGTACGGCGCCTGCCCCGAAGATCAATCTGCTGGATGAACTGCAAACCGCCTTGGCGCACGGCACCGTCGCGCGCCGGGTGGAAACGCTGCGCCGGGTGACCGATCTCTTCCTTCACGCTGTCGACGATTACTCCGACGAACAGATCGACCTGTTCGACGATGTCTTTCGCTGCCTGATGCGCCACATCGAAACCTCCGCGAAGGTCATGCTGTCGAACCGCCTCGCCCCGATCCCGAAGGCGCCGCCGCAGACGGTGCAAACATTGGCGTTCGACGACCTGATCGAAATCGCCGCGCCGATGCTGACGCAATCCGAACGCCTCACCGACGACATGCTGATCGCCAGCGCGCAGAGCAAGAGTCAGGCGCATCTGTTGGCGATCTCGGGTCGCAGCAGCCTAAGTAACGCCGTCACCGACGTGCTGATCGAGCATGGCAATGGCGAGGTAATCCAGCGCACCGCCAGCAACCCCGGCGCCACTTTTTCCGAGGACGGCTATCGTGGCCTGTTGGCCCACGCCGAGCGCGATGAAGGCGTCGCAGTCTGCCTTGGCTTGCGGCCATCGATTCCGCGGCATCATTTCCTCAAGCTGATCGCCAAGGCCTCGGCTTTGGTCCGGGCGCGGCTCGCCGAAGCCAATCCGGAGCGCGCGGCCGATATTTCCGCAGCTGTGACCGCCGCCACCAAGCAGGCCACCGCAGCGCCGGAAGCCATCAGCGCCGCCACCGAAATCGCGCATGGACTGGTGCAACTGCTCTACGACGACGGCCGCCTCGACGAGCGGGAAATCTCCAAATTCGCCGCAGCCGGCAAGTTCGACGAAACCAACGCGGCGATCTCCTGCCTCGCCAAGGTGCCGGTGCCGCTGACCGAGACCATGATGGTGGAGTCGCACATCGAAGGCATTCTGATCCTCGCCAAGGTCTGCGACCTGTCGTGGCCGACCGTGCAGCAGATCATCGAAATGCGCGTTCAGGTAACAGGCATCCCGGCAACCGATCTCGCAGAGACGCGGCTGACCTACGAACGGCTGCGCCCTTCGACCGCGCAGCAGGTGCTCCGCTTTCACAAGATGCAGGAAACCACGGCGCCGAAGACGAAGCCCGATAGCGTACGTCAGTAGCGCAGCACGCGACGGCCGGCGATGGCGCCGACGGCGGCGACGAACGCCGTCGCGAGCGAGTACCACACCATCACGAACAGCGGGGAATCGTCGGCGCAATGCGATGCATACAGCGTCGCGCCCAGCCCCGCCGCGAGAAGCCCGGCCGTCATGCCGGCCAGCGTGGGATTCGCCGGCGCACCGCGCCGCAATGCCAACAATGCCGCCGCGAGGAACGGCAGCGCGAACAACGGAATCGATGCCATGCACGCCATAGCGTTGTTACCGATCAATCGCGACAGCCACGGCCGTTGATGCGGCATCGTCATCTCGGCCGCGATCCCCACGGCAATAATCACGACCGGAAGCACCAGCAGCCACCCCCACCTATCGAACGAGGTCTCGGGGCGCGCGAGATGAAGACTGACGACGATCGCCGCGAAGGCCAGCGCCAGCGTCACCATGAACTTCAGATCGAAGAACGGATTATGCATCGCGGTCCGCATGTCGGGACGCATCCCGAGGATCGACATGAACAACGCGACCGACACCGGCAGCGCGGCCAACAGCGCCAGCGCCAGCATCGGGCCGATCCGGCGGGGTGTTGTGTTGGCGTCGGCAGCCAATGCGGCAATCAGGCGATCGGTCTGCATGGTCATGGCTCCCGCAGCTTCGAGGCGAGGCTGGCGAGGCCGCGATGCAACGCCACCCGCACCGCGCCCTCGGTCATCGCGAGACGCGTTGCCGTCTCCTTGATCGACGCGCTCTCCACAGCGACCGATTTCAGGACGTCACGCTGGCGCGCCGGCAGTCCATCGAGATGCGCGGCGACCTCGCCTGGCGACAGTGTATCGCCCGCCGCAGGCGCCGCCATCGTTTCGGCGAAGTCGTCGATGTTGACGAAGACCCGCCGGCCGCGCCGACGCAGCGCATCGATCAGCTTGTTGCGTGCGATCGCGAACAGCCACGGTGCAAACGGCGCGGTCGCGTCCCAGGTCTGCCGCTTCAGATGCACCGCCAGCAAAATCTCCTGCACGATATCCTCGGATTGATCGACCGGCTGACCGGCACGGGCAAGGCCGCGATAAGTCGCCGCGCGCAACACCGGCGCGACGGCCTCCAGCAAACGCCGATAGGCGGCGGCGTCGCCTGCGTTCGCCGCCCGCATCAGGCCGGTCCATTCCTCGTCACGTCCGCGCACGCGCGCTCCTGTAAAACCATTCGGTGAGCCGGCGCAGTTATTACGCCCTGCAACCACGATCACGAAATCGTGAATGCTGTACTCGCACCTCCAACGGCCGCCCCGTTGGCGTATCCCGGAAATCCCTTTCGGTGGAACCGCTTCGCCGGTCACGCTCACCCATAGCATTGATCCAACCGGCTGACACGGCTGGCCCGTTCACGGGCGTTCCGAGGTTTGTCTAAAGATTCCCTTATTTCGCCGCGGTGTGGTCACGCCGGGAGTCTCTTTGCGCATTGGGACCAATGCAGCGGTTCAGAGGTTCGCCGAGAAAGCCGCTGTCGAAACGAGGCGAATCTCAGATTCGGGACACAGGTTAAAAACGGGGAGACTGCCATGAATATCAAGGCCAGCGGGCGCTCGGCATTGATGGTTGCAGCAGGAATCTGGCTCTGGTGCGCGGGGCCGCTTCAGGCACAGGAGGCGACGCAGGCCGCACCGCCCGCCGCCGCGCAACAAGCGACGCAGCCCAGTCCGCTGCAACAGTTGTTCGGAGTCAAACCAACACCCGCAGCCGCTCCGGCCGCCGAACAACCTTCCGCCGACGCCGGCCAGCCGGTGGCGCTCAATAAATATCGCAAGGCATCTTCACGCCACAGCCGGCGGCATCGGGCATCGCGCTCGCATCGGCATTCGCGCAAGGCGGCCGCCGAGGAAAAGGCGAAGGCCAAAGCGACAGAGGCGGAGGCCGCCACCGACGCGCGCGTCGCCGACGCCGACAATGCCAGCGTTCCGGAAAAGACGACGCCCGCGCCTGCGAAGGACGGCGCGGCCTCACTCACGTCGTCGGTCGCCAACGCCAAGGCGCAGTTGCTCGACAACAATCCGACCGCCGGCAATGCCGCGCCGCTGACACCGGCTCCGGCTTCGATCGCGGATCGTTCATCGCCCGCACCCGCCGTGATGAACGACGGCTCCCCGGCGCCGCAACTCGGAAGCGCTACCGCCAGCGAGGCGTCCCAAACCGATGCCAAGACTGATGCCAAAGCCGAAGCGGAAGTGATTCCCTCCGACGAGCTCAACGACGTCGATCGCGCGATGGCGGCGCAGGCAAAGCCCACCCCCACGCTGGCGCTCGCATCCGTCAATACGCCTGACCCCGTTACGACGGGTCAGGCCGCTTCCGCCGGCGACGACAATTCGAGCTGGGCGCAAGCCTCGCTGATCGGGAAAATCTTCATTGCCTTCGGGGGACTGCTGACCTTGGCTTCGGCGGTGCGCATGCTCATCGCGTAACACCGAAGCCGTCATGCCGCGCCTTCGTCGTTTTCCTCCCGCGATGAAGGCGCGGCATTTTTCCATCCGCCCCTGTGCATTTCTGCGCATTGCGCACCCTTGCGGCATCGCCCGGCAGCGGGCAAATTGCGCCGGTCCCGAGAGGGCTTCAACAGCGCAAGGCAGGGTGGATCATGAGCACGTTCGAACACATCATCGTTGAGAAGAAAGCCGCTGTCGGCCTCATCCGGCTGAACCGGCCGAAGATGCTCAACGCACTGTCGTTCGGTGTGTTCAAGGAAATCGCCGCCGCCATCGACGATCTCGAGGCCGATGACGCCATCGGCTGCATCGTCATCACCGGTAACGAAAAAGCATTTGCTGCCGGCGCGGACATCAAGGAGATGCAGCCGAAGGGCTTCATCGACATGTTCAACGAAGACTTCAAGCAGATCGGCGGCGACCGCGTCGCGACCTGCCGCAAGCCGACCATCGCCGCGGTGAGCGGCTACGCACTCGGCGGCGGTTGCGAACTGGCGATGATGTGCGATTTCATCATCGCCTCCGATACCGCGAAGTTCGGCCAGCCGGAAATCACGCTCGGCACCATTCCCGGTATTGGCGGCACGCAGCGCCTGACCCGCGCCATCGGCAAGGCCAAGGCGATGGACCTCTGCCTCACCGGCCGCATGATGGACGTCAACGAAGCCGAGCGCTCCGGCCTCGTCAGCCGCATCGTGCCCGTCGACAAGCTGATGGACGAAACACTCGCCGCCGCGGAGAAGATCGCGTCGATGTCGCGCCCCGCTGCCGAGATGGCGAAGCTCGCGGTGAATCGCGCTTTCGAGACGCCGCTGTCCGAAGGCATGAACGTCGAACGCGACCTGTTCCGCGCCACCTTCGCACTGGAAGACCGCTCCGAAGGCATGGCCGCCTTCATCGAGAAGCGCAAGCCGAACAACAAGAACCGCTGACATCGAGGGCGTCGTCCCCGCGCAGGCGGGGACCCATACGCCGCAGCGGTTCGGCTCTTTTATCGAAGGTCGTTTTATAACAATCAACGTCAGGGGTTCTGGGTCCCCGCCTGCGCGGGGACGACGACTTTCGTGTTGCAAATCACCCTGCAAAACAAATCCTCGATCAGAAGGTTCGCAGGGGCTGTTATTGATCGTGTCCGTGTTACGTGTCCGTCCCCCTCACCCGCGCGGCGGCCACTCCGGCGCATCGTGACCGAGCGGCACCGATGGGCGCGACCACGTCGCCGGCGTGCGCGACAACACAGCGGAATGCCGCACCGCGCGGAGCCGGCCGAAGCCGGAGTCGCTCTCCTCGATGAAAGGCGCGACCGCGTCAGCCGCGATATCCAGCGTCTCCAGCCCCTTCGGCAACCTTCCGAGATTCCACAGCCATTGCCCGGTCTGCGCCAGCGAGACGCAGACATGCCAGCTTCCGCCCTCGTGCGCCTGTCGTGCCCGCGCCATCATCGCGCCGAACGCCATCAGATAGCCGGTGACGTGATCGAGGATCTGCATCGGCAATTCTTTCGGCCCCTCCACGCCGGCGGCCTGCGCTTCCGCATGATTGAATCCGGTCGAGGTCTGCACCAGTGAATCGAAGCCGCGCCGCTCCGCCCACGGGCCGACATGGCCATAGGCGCAGAGCGAGACATAGACGATGCCAGGATTGAGCAGCGCGGCATCCTGCGGCGAGAAGCCGAGCGCCGCCAGCGACTGCGGCCGATAGCCTTGCACCATGATGTCGGCGTTGCTCAGCAGCTTGCGCAACGACGCGCGCCCCTCCTCGCTCTTGAGATCGAGCGAACACGACAGCTTGCCGCGCCCGGTATCGATGACGAGCCATGGGATCGACGGCAACGTCGGCCCGGTCACCAGCATCACGTCGGCACCATGCGCGGCGAGCGCGCGACCCGCGACCGGCCCGGCGATCACACGCGACAGATCGAGCACGCGCAATCCTGACAGCGGCCGATCTCCGTTCGGCCATCCACGCGGCGCGGCTTCACCGATCCGCTCGATGGTGATCACCGGCAACGTCTTCAGCGCCTTGGCCTGCGGATGCGCCAGCCACGCCTCGCGCGAGCGCATCAACGACACCACGCAGCCGCCAGCGTAAGCGGCGGTCTCGAACGCCTCGCCTTTCCACTTCATCAGTGCAGCCTGCACCGCGTCACGCTCCGGCGCACAATCAAGCAGCTTGCAGATGTTGTCGCGATGATGCGGAAAGTTGGTGTGAAGCCGGACGAAGCGGCCATCGCCGCTCTTGTAGACGCCGGCAATGGCATCCCATGCCGCCGGCGGCGGGGTATCGGCAACACCCAGATAGCGCTCGCTGCGGCATTCGATGGCCGCGTGCAGCATGTCCACCGACACGCTCTGCGCGGGACCGCCGCGCAGCCGCGCGATCTCGGCGGCCGCGAGGCCCGTTGCCGCGATGCTGGCCTGCGCCGCCGCCGCGACACGAAACGACGACGGCAGCGTCGGCTCCATGCCGGTGAGTTTGACCGCTTCGAGCGAAGCGGGTTTGCCTCCGGCTTGTGCCCAGAGATCGGCAAGAATGTCGCTGGTCGATTGCATTGATGATTCCCGAATAACTGTCGGCGGATTTTTGATAAAACTTTCACGTACGAAAGTTTATCGCGTTTTCGTGTGACGTGGATATCGCAACGCTCCGACCAGCCATGAGGAAGCCGCAATGGCCGCTATCGATCCCCTGACCGCCGCCGGCGTGTTGCTGGCAACCGCGGCGACCGACGCCGTCTATGTGATGTTCACATCCGCGGTGGTGGCGCGACGGCGCGTGCCCGCAGCGACATGGAGCAGCGTCTGGTACCTGCTGTCGTCCTATGCGGTGATCAGCTACACCGAGAACTGGGTGTATGTCGGCTTCGCCGCGGTCGGCTCGTGGCTCGGCGCCTATGCGACGATCACCTTCCTGCATCGCCCGCCCGGCGGCCCACCGGTCGGCGCGGCGCCGGATTAGAGAATGGAGGCGTCATTGCCGGACTTGATTCGGCAATCCATCTCTTGAAGGATGGATGCGCGGGTCAAGCCGACGCATGACGATGACGGCGTGCGGATAGCACCTCAATGAAAATCCCGCGACGGCGGCAGGATGCGCACGTTGCGCGGATGGCGATGCTTCTGCGCTGGAATGTCCGGATGCGCGTGACGATCGTCGTTGATCGGCTCGACCAGCACAGCGCCCGTCGGCAACGTGCGCTTGCGAACCAGCGCATCGTTGGCGAGTCCGACCAGATCGTAGGAGCGATCGATCAGACGCTCGGCGACCAGATGCACCACCTTTTCAGGACTGCTCTGGATACGGCCTTCCACCAGCGCCAGCCGTGCGCCCATCACCTCTTTTCGAAACTGTGCCATGACCTTCGGCCACACCACGATATTGGCGATGCCGGTTTCGTCTTCCAGCGTCATGAACACCACGCCGTTGGCGCTGCCCGGCCGCTGCCGCACCAGCACCACGCCGGCGCAGCGGATCGGTTGTCCGTTGCGCGCATCGGACACCTCGCGACAGGCGGCGACGCCTTCCGCTGTAAAACCATCGCGCAGAAACTGCATCGGATGCCCTTTCAGCGACAACCGCGCGGTTTGATAATCCGCCATCACCTGTTCCGGCAGCGGCATCTGCGGCAACGGTTGCGCGTCCTCGTCCGGCTGCTCGCGCGCGATAGCGGCTTCGAACAACGGCAACGGCACGTCATCCGGCAAACGACGCACGGCCCACAACGCGGCGCGGCGATCCAGCCCGAGCGAGCGGAACGCATCGGCATCCGCCAGCAGGATCAGCGCGCGCTTCGGCAATCGCGTGTCGCGGGCGAAATCTTCCAGCGAGGTGAACGGCCGCCGCGCGCGCGCGGCGACGATGCGTTCGCCCCAGTCGTCGTCATTGATCGACGAAAGCTCTGATTGTTCACATGTCGATGAATTTGACGAAGCCTCGATCCATGCACGACCTGCTCTCTCCCCCCTTGTGGGGGAGAGGTGGAGAGGGGGGTGAGTCTCAATCTCAGTGCCTGCGATACCTCCCTCCCTGACCCTCCCCCACAAGGGGGGAGGGAATAATCCGTCATCGGTCCTCTGCTGCTTGATCCGTTCCTCATCCGGATCGATCCATTTGAATCCGTCGATCTGGCGGAAGCCAAGCCGCACCGCGTGATGCTCTCCGCATTGCTCCTCCAATATGTTCTGGCTGAAGCTGTACGACACATCGATCTCGCGCACCTCGACGTCGTTCTTGCGCGCGTCGCCGACGATCTGCGCCGGCGCATAAAACCCCATCGGTTGCGAATTGAGGAGCCCACAGCAGAACGCATCGGGATGAAACCGCTTCAACCACGAGGAAACATACACAAGCTGCGCGAAGGCGGCGGCGTGACTTTCCGGGAAACCATAGCTACCGAAACCCTTGATCTGCTCGAAACAGTTTTCTGCGAATTCCCGGTCGTAACCGCGTGCGATCATGTTGCCGACCATCTTGGCTCCGAACGTGCCGATGGTGCCGAGATTGCGAAATGTCGCCATCGACCGGCGCAGGCCGTTGGCTTCTTCAGGAGTAAATTTCGCGGCCTCGATGGCGATGCGCATCGCCTGTTCCTGAAACAGCGGCACGCCAAGGGTTTTGTGCAGCACGTTTTTGAGTTCGTTTTCATCGCCCCCTTTAGGGTATGGATACTGAATATCTTCCAGCCGCATCTTTCGTCGTTTGAGATAGGGATGCACCATGTTGCCCTGGATCGGTCCCGGCCGCACGATAGCGACCTCGATGACGAGATCGTAGAACTTGCGCGGCTTGAGGCGTGGCAGCATGTTCATCTGCGCTCGGCTCTCGACCTGGAACACGCCAAGGGATTCACCCCTGCACAGCATGTCGTAGACCCCGGGAAGCTCGCGCGGGATCGTTGCCAACTCCCAGCACTCGCCCTTATGCTGCGCGATCATGTCAAAGCACTTGCGAATGCAGGTCAGCATACCGAGCGCCAGCACGTCGACCTTCATCATCCGCATCGCATCGACATCGTCCTTGTCCCATTCGATGAAGGTGCGGTCCGCCATCGCGGCGTTGCCGATCGGCACGTAGGTATCGAGCCGATCCTGCGTCAGCACATAGCCACCGACATGTTGCGACAGGTGACGCGGAAAACCGATCAATTGCGTCGCAAGCCGCACCGCGCGCGCCACCGTGGGATTGTTCGGCTCCAGTCCGGCCTGCCGCACCTGCTTGTCGTCGAGACCATCGCCATGGTGGCCCCACACCGTGTCGGCCAGCGCGGCGGTGACATCCTCGGTCAAGCCCAGCGCCTTGCCGACATCGCGGATAGCGCTGCGCGGCCGGTAATGAATGACGGTGGCAATAATTGCAGCGCGGTGGCGGCCGTAACGGCGATAGACGTACTGCATCACCTCCTCGCGGCGGGTGTGCTCGAAATCGACGTCGATATCCGGCGGCTCCAGTCGCTCCTTGGAGATGAAACGCTCGAACAGCACGTCGATCTCGGCCGGATTCACCGAGGTAATGCCGAGCACGTAACAGACCGCGGAATTCGCCGCTGAGCCGCGGCCCTGGCACAGGATGTTCTGATGGCGCGCCCACTGAACGATGTCATGGACGGTGAGGAAGTAATGCGCATACTTCAGCTCGGCGATCAACGCGAGTTCCTTGTGCAAGGTCGCGCGCAGCTTTTCGTCGATGCCTTGCGGGAAATATTTATCGACGCCAACCCATGTCAGGTCTTCGAGGTGCCGTTGCGCGGTCTTGCCCGGCGGCACCGGCTCGTCGGGATACTGATATTGCAGTTGATCGAGCGTGAAGGTGATGCGGTCGGCGAAGCGGACCGTTTCAGCCAATGCTTCCGGCCATGACCGGAACAGCCGCGTCATATCGTTCGGCGTGCGCAGATGGCGTTCGGCATGGGCTTGCAGTTTACCGCCCGCCGTCGTGATCGTCACCTTCTCGCGGATACAGCACAAGACGTCCTGTAACGGCCGGCGCTGATGCGCATGATAGAGCACGTCGTTGGTAGCGATCAGCGGCACGCGCGCCGTCGTCGCGATCCGTTCCAGCCGCGCCATGCGCCGCTCATCGTCACCATGATGATGCAATGATGCCGCAAGCCATACGCCCTCGGCAGGAAGACGCGAAAGCGTATCGAGTGTCATCAGCGTGATTCTGGTGCGGATGCGATAATCCGGCATCACCACCAGTAAGAGACCTTCGCTAAACTCTGCCAGATCGTCGAAGCGCAAATGACACTCGCCCTTCTCTGCCGCAAGTTTGCCTTTGCTGAGCAATTGGCAGAGCCGTCCATAGGCGGCGCGGTCACGCGGATAGGCCAGAATGTCCGGCGTGCCGTCGGTAAATACCAGCCGCGTGCCGACCAACAGCTTCGGCTTGTAACGCACGCGCTTCCGGTTGCCGTATTCGCTATAGGCGCGCACCACGCCGGCCAGCGTGTTGTGATCGGCGACGCCGATGGCATAGAGGCCGTATTTGCTGGCGCGCCGCACGAATTCGTGCGGATGCGACGCTCCGCGCAGGAACGAGAAATTGCTGGTGACGCCAATTTCCGCATAGACGGTCATGCGAACAGCCCGTGCAGGAACCAGCGAAAGCTGACGACCTCGCGCCGGTGAATGCCTTCGCGATAGAGCCAGAACCGCGCGCCATCGAAATCTTCCGCACGGAAATAATCGCGCGTGAGGTCGTCGCGGTCGCCGAGCCGCCACCACTCCATGGCGATGCGCTCCGGCCCCTCGATCAGCGCGAGACGATGGAACGCGCGGCGCCAGCGGAATGCCGCCGGCGGGCCGTGCGGAAAATCCGCCAGCACCTCCACCGGCTCCGGTTGCGCGAACAGCCGCAGCGGGCGCAGCGGCGGTTCGGCCTCGGCGCGGACGGGCCATGCGGCCACCGTCGCCGCCGCGAAACGATGCTGCGCCGGCACGGCGAGCATAGCGCGCTCTGGGATGTGGGTGTCTTGCGGCAGATGCACGACGATGCGGTTGCCGCCGATCCGCGCCGCGATGCGATCGATCAGCGCCGCCACCTCGTCGCTGTCATGGACATGCGCATCGAGATCGCGTTGCGCGGCGACAACATCGTCGGTGCGGCTTGCCGCGAGCCGGATCAGGTCGAAGCCGAAACCGGGATCGAGTGGATCCGCCAACGCGTCGAGCCGCTCGCGGAACAGGCGGTCGATGATCTCGCCGCGCGTCACCGGCAAACTGGTCTCGACGCCGATCACGCGCACCGCGCCATCGGTGCGGAAGAAACTCGCCTCCAGCCGCCGCGCGCCCTTGCCGTCGCGGTTCATGCTGGCGATCAGCGTTTGCGCCAAGCGCGACAGCGTCGCGGCAATCACCGCATCGGTTGCGACCGGGTCGGCGAACCGCCGCTCCGCGATGTAGTCCGGCAACGGTTTGCGCGGCGAAATCGGCGCATCGCGGACGCCCAGCGCCTGCTCCAGCAGCGCGACGAAGTCCGCGCCGAACCGCGCGGCGATCTCGTGGCGGCCGCGTGCGGCGACATCGCCGATGGTCTTCAATCCGGCGCGACGCAAACCACGCGTGATCGCGTCGTCGGCGCCCAGCGTGAACACCGGCAGCGCAGCAACCGCCGCCGCTTCCTGCCCCTCGGCAACAATGCAGCCGGGTTTCGCGCGTGTCAGCGTCCGCGCACACGCGGCGGTGCCGGCGATGGCGGCGCTGACGACAAAACCTTGCCGTCGCAAGGCGTCGCAGATGGTCTTCAGCATCGCCACTTCGCCGCCGAACAGATGCGCGCAACCGCTGATATCGAGCAACAGGCCATGCGGCGCATCGAGCGCCACCAGCGGCGTGAAGCGGTCGCACCAGTCGGCGATATCGTTCAGCGTCTTTGCATCGGCCGCGTCATCGGCATCGAACACCGCGATGTCCGGGCAGATCGCACGCGCGTTCGCCAACGGCAGTCCGGGCTCGAGCCCCAGCCGTGTCGCGGCATCGTTGAGCGCCGAGATCACCAGCGCGTTGTGATCCTTGGCGACGACGATGCAGGGCGATGTATCAACCCGCGCGTCGTTGCAGTGTGACCGCCGCTTGATGCGATCGGTCGGCAGGCGCGGCAGCCATAGGCTGAGGATGCGTCGCCGGACCTCCGAAGGAGGCGTCACGGAAAAGGCACTCATCACAATTCCATTCCATGATCCACTGGCCGGTCTGGCCATGACGATTGCGAACCAGTTGCGCGTCGAACACGGGCGCGCCCCATCCCTGCCATGACGAACGCGGCGGTGAGCGTGCCGCGCGCACCACCCATCGCGTCTCCGCGGTGCTGGGCGATGGGGCGGCCGCGATCCGCAGCATCAGGCTGGCGACGCCGGAGCCGCGCGCCGCCAATGTCAGCTTGCGGCTGGCGACCAGATCGACATGGCGGCTCTCGCCCCAAATTTCGGTGACGACGGCACCTAACGCATCGCAGGCCAAAGCATCCGCCGTGATCTGCAACGCGGCCTCGACATCGGGGGCGCGCACCGTCACCACCGCGCGCGGATCGAGGCCGAGTTCGCACCAGCCGCTCATCGCAAGCTGGCCGTTCTCGCGTTCGGAGAAATCCTGTCGTATCCACATCAGCGGCCGATGCGCCGCGATGCGTGACACCAGGCCGGCGATAAAACCGGTGGCGGTCGCCGCCTGCGCGCCGCTTGTGAACACTTCATGCAACGCGCCGCGCAGAAGACCGCCTTGCAGCGTCGCATCGGCCTCGTCATGGCCGAGCGTCACACGCGGCGGTCCCTCTTTACCGAAGGAGAGAGCGTCGCCTTCCAGACGCCCGATGTCCCTGCGCAGACGCGCAAGCGTGGAGCCGTGCTGAGACACGTGGTCTTCACGCAACCCGATCTCCTCGTCGCGCAAAAATACGCTGCGCGCGCGCTCCATGCGCCGCTCCCGGTGGTTCGAATGGCTTTCAAAAACCGCGACCGCGGACTGACGCGATAACGCATAGTCAGCCCTATTGTTCACGTTATGTTCTAGTAAAGACCAACCTGCCCTCGTGAGTCAACAAGACTCAGGCTAGTGCCGACGGAAAAGTTTTTCGCAAGCAAAATCAATTTATTACCTCTGCAATCCATCATCCGACAACCGGGCACGCAAGGAACGACCGCCCTCACCGCCGGTTGACCTCCCATCGTCTATAAACGCGGGCATCGGCATGATGTCATCCCTGTTTGCCGCCACCGACCTGAAGACGCTGCGCAGCGAGGCGGCGGACTGCCGCGCCTGTCCGTTGTGGAAGGATGCGACGCAGACCGTATTTGGCGAAGGACCGTCCCATGCGCCGCTGATGCTGGTCGGCGAACAGCCGGGCGACAAGGAAGACCTCGCCGGCAAGCCGTTCGTCGGTCCCGCCGGTCAGATGCTCGACCGCGCGCTGGACGAGGCCGGCATCGATCGCAACAAGGTCTACGTCACCAATGCGGTGAAGCATTTCAAATTCGTGCCGCGCGGCAAGATCCGCCTGCATCAGAAACCGAACACCGCCGAGATCAAGGCGTGCCGTCCGTGGTACGAACGCGAACGCGCGGTGGTGAAGCCAACGCTGGTGGTGGCGATGGGCGCGACCGCCGCGCAAAGCGTGTTCGGCAAGATCACGCCGATCAACAAGAACCGCGGCCACTTCATCGACCTGCACGACGGCGCGCAGGCGTTGGTGACAGTGCATCCGTCCTATCTGCTGCGGCTGCCGGATCAGGATGACCGGGTGCGAGAGTATCAGCGCTTCGTCGATGACTTGAAAATGGCTGGCACACAGTTACGCAACATTGCGCGCGCGGCTTGAGATACTAGAGCGGTTTCGATTTACCTGGAATCGTCATGCGCGGGCTTGACCCGCGCATCCATCTAAAAACAGGAATCTTCTCAAGAAGGTGGATTGCCGGGTCAAGCCCGGCAATGACACATCCCGCTTCTATCAAAGCGGGCACGACTCTAACCAACAAAATAGACCGCCCTCCGTCATGGCCGGGCTTGTCCCGGCCATCCACGCTCTTTCGTGTAAACCGTAGAGCGAAAGAGAAGAACGTGGATGCCCGGGACAAGCCCGGGCATGACGACGTTACTTGATTTGGCAAACCGCTTTTGACAGCTACGCCGCGAGCGTGTGCTCGACCAGCTTTACCCAATACGACGTGCCGTAGACAATGGCCTCGTCGTTGAAGTTGTAGGCCGGGTGATGCAGGCCGGCGCTGTCGCCGTTGCCGACGAAGATAAACGCGCCGGGCCGCGCTTCCAGCATATAAGCGAAATCCTCGGCGCCCATCATCGGCGGCACGGCGTGGACATTGGCCGCACCCGCGACGTCGCTGGCGATGCGCGTGGCGATGTCGGTCTGCTCGGGGTGATTGACCGTCACCGGATAACCGCGCTCGTAGACGAGGTCGATCCGCGCGCCGGTCTGTTGCGCCACGCCGGCGACGACTTCGCGCACGCGCTTCTCCACCAGATCGCGCACCTCCGGCGTCAGCGTGCGCACGGTGCCCTTCAATTCGGCAATCTGCGGAATGACGTTGCGCGCATTGCCGGCGTGGAACTCGCAGATCGAGATCACCGCCGAGTCCAGCGGATCGACAGTGCGCGACACGATCGATTGCAGTGCGGTAACGAGTTGCGCGCCGACCAATACGGAATCGATGCACTTGTGCGGACGCGCGGCATGGCCGCCGACGCCTTCGATGCGGATATCGATGGCGTCGGTCGCCGCCATGATCGGTCCCGGCCGCAGCGCGAACGAGCCGACCGGCAGGCCGGGTCCGTTGTGCATCCCATAGACTTGCTCGATCTTGAAACGTTCCATCAGGCCGTCCTTGATCATGGCGTCGGCGCCGGCGCCGCCCTCCTCCGCCGGCTGGAAGATCACCACCGCATCACCGGCGAAGTTGCGCGTCTCGGCCAGATAGCGTGCCGCACCAAGCAGCATCGCGGTGTGGCCGTCATGGCCGCAAGCGTGCATCTTGCCCGGCGTCTTCGACGCGTAAGGCAGATTGGTTTCCTCCTCGATCGGCAGCGCGTCCATGTCGGCGCGCAGGCCGATCACCTTGAGATCGCCGGAAGCCGGCTTGCGACCCTTGATGACACCGACGACGCCGGTGCGGCCGAGTCCTGTCGCCACCTCGTCGCAACCGAATTCGCGCAATCGCTCCGCCACGAAAGCCGCGGTGCCGTGCACATCGTACATCAGCTCGGGGTGGGCATGCAGATGCCGCCGCCAGGCCATGATGTCCGGTTGCAGATCGGCGACACGATTGATGACGGGCATGACGAACCTCGAAGGCGCAAGGAAGCGCGGGTGAAAATTCGGGAACGATCAGGCTAGCACGGCGGGACATTTCGCCCAAGAGAACCGTCCGTGAGAAGCCACGCAAAGCCGAGGCGGCAAAAATTCCGCCAGATAGCCAATGTACAGCCTCCCGACGCGGCGCTATGGCATCATTCAGGAATTGCCGGGTTTTCCAGCACCGGCACAGAAGAAACGACGGTGGGACATGGTGAAACGGATCGAGGGCGAATTCGACTACATCGTCGTGGGCGCGGGAACCGCGGGCTGCGTCACCGCCAACCGCCTCACCGAAGGCAGCAAGCATCGCGTGCTGCTGCTCGAGGCCGGTGGTCGCGACAACTGGATCTGGTTTCACATCCCGGTCGGCTACCTGTTCGCCATCGGCAATCCGCGCGCCGACTGGCTGTTCAAGACCGAAGCGGAGCCGGGCCTCAACGGTCGCGCGTTGAACTATCCGCGCGGCAAGGTGATCGGCGGCTGCTCGGCGATCAACGGCATGATCTCGATGCGCGGCCAGGCGGCGGATTACGATCATTGGCGGCAACTCGGCCTCACCGGCTGGGGCTGGGATGATGTGCTGCCGGAGTTCAAGCGGCTGGAGGACCATTTCCTCGGCGCCACCGAACATCACGCGACCGGCGGCGGCTGGCGCATCGAACAGCAACGCCTGGCCTGGACCATCCTCGACGCGATCCGCAATGCCGCCGTCGAAATGAACATTCCGCGCAGCGACGATTTCAACACCGGCGACAACGAAGGCGTCGGCTATTTCCACGTCAACCAGAAGCGCGGACGGCGCTGGTCGGCGGCGCGCGGTTTTCTCAAGCCGGCGTTGAATCGTCCCAACCTGCGGCTAGAGACCGACGTGCTGGTCGATCGTCTGGTGATCGAGAACGGCCGCGCGGTCGGCGTGCGCTTTTCGCGCGGCGGCGAGGTATTCGAGGCGCGCACCAAGGGCGAGATGATCCTGTGCTCCGGCGCGGTCGGCTCGCCGGCGATCCTGCAACGCTCCGGCGTCGGCCCCGCCGATTGGCTGAGCGCGATGGGTATCGATGTCGTCGCCGACCGGCCCGGCGTCGGCCGCAACTTGCAGGACCATCTGCAACAGCGTGCTATCTACAAGGTGTCCGGCGTCAAGACACTGAACGAAACCTACGCCTCACTGATCGGGCGCGGCCTGATGGGCGCGGAATACCTGTTGCGACGACGCGGCCCGATGACCATGGCGCCGTCGCAACTCGGCATCTTCACGCGCTCCGATCCGAAACGCGAGCGCGCTAATATTCAATTCCACGTGCAGCCGCTGTCGCTGGAGAAATTTGGCGACCCGTTGCACCGCTTCCCGGCCGTGACGGTGAGCGCCTGCAATCTGCAACCGACCTCGCGCGGCACTATTCGCCTGCGCACCACTGCACCCGATGCCGCGCCGGTGATCGCACCGAATTATCTCGGGACCGACGAGGATCGGCAGGTCGCGGCCGACGCCATTCGCGTCACGCGGCGGCTGATGAAACAGAACGCGCTCGCGCCGTACCATCCGGATGAATATCTGCCTGGCTTGAGCGTCGGCGACGACGATGCTTCGCTGGCGAAGGCCGCGGGCGATATCGGCACCACGATCTTCCATCCGGTCGGCACCACAAAGATGGGCTTGTCGAGCGACCCGACCGCCGTCGTTGACGAGCGGCTGCGGCTCTACGGCGTCGAAGGGCTGCGCGTGGTCGATGCATCCGTGATGCCGACCATCACCTCGGGCAACACCAACACACCGACCGCGATGATTGCCTCCAAGGCGTCGGCGATGATTTTGGCGGACGCACGGTAGCGCGGGCCGTCATTGCCGGGCATAGCTGTTCGAGGAACGGCGTCGCTTCGCTCGCCTACGCCCCGGCAATCCATCCTTTCAAGAAGATGGATGCGCGGATCAAGTCCGCGCATGACGATGGCGGATTGCATCGAGCCCAGCAATACGACCGTGGGCAAAAAAGGGCGCGGAGTTTCCTCCGCGCCCTTTCGCATTCTCAATTCGCTGACGCTTACGCGCGCCCCAACTCGAACGCCTTGATCTCCTGAGTCCGCTTCGACGTCAGTTCCGCCTGGTGATCGGTAGCGATCGCCACATACACCGCCGGCAGCACGAACAGCGTGAACAGCGTGCCGATGGTCATGCCGGCCACCACGACGAGGCCGATGGAGAAGCGGCTCGCCGCGCCCGCGCCGGACGCCGTAAGCAGCGGCAACAGGCCGGTGACCATCGCGGCGGTGGTCATCAGGATCGGACGAAGCCGAACCCGCGCCGCCTTTTCGATCGCCGCACGCTTGTTGAGGTTCTCGTTGAGCTGCAATTCGTTGGCGAACTCCACCATCAGGATGCCGTGCTTGCTGATCAGGCCGATCAGCGTCAGCAGGCCGACCTGCGTATAAATATTGATGGTCGCAACGCCGAAGAACAGCGGGATCAACGCGCCCGAGATCGCCATCGGCACGCTGATCAGGATGACCAGCGGGTCGCGCAAGCTCTCGAACTGCGCCGCCAGCACCAGGAAGATGATGATCAGCGCGAAGCCGAACGCGATCGCCAACTGGTTGCCTTCCGTCACGTACTGCCGCGCATCCGCGAGGTAGTCGTGACTGAAGCCGGCCGGCAGGTTCTTCGCCTGGCTTTCGAGGAAGTCGACCGCCTGTCCGACCGTCACGCCGGGCATCGGCACCGCCTGGAACGTCGCGGCGTTGAGCTGATTATAGTGCGACAGCGCGTTGGGGTCGGTGCCGTTCTGGATCGTCACCAGCGTCGACAGTGGAATTTGCTGACCGCTCGCACTCGGCACGTAGTAACCGTCCAGCGATTCCGGCGACAGCCGCAACCCGCGCGGCACCTGCGGGATCACCTGATAGGAACGCCCTTCCAGATTGAAGCGGTTGACGTAGTTGCCGCCGAGCAAGGTCGCCAGCGTCGCGCCGAGTTGTTGCATGGTCACGCCGAGATCGTTCGCCTTGGTGCGATCGATGGCGACGCGGACCACCGGCTGATTGAAGTCGAGGTCGCTGTCGGTAACGATGAACAAACCGCTCTTTTGCGCCGCCGCCTTCAGCTTGACCATCTCCTCGTAGACCGCCTGGAAGCCGGCGGTGGAGTAGATCACCATCTGCACCGGCAGACCGCCCGGCCCGCCCGGCAACGGCGGCAGGTTGAAGGCGAAAGCCTGGACGCCCTCGACCTTGCTGATCTCGGCCTGCACCAGCGGCTTCAGCGCGATCGACGAGCGCTTACGCTCGTCCCACGGCTTCAGCAGCATGCCGGCGATGCCGTTGTTGATGCCATTGATGCCGTTGATCATGAAGCGCAGGTCGGTTTCCGGGAAACTCGCAAAGGCCTTGTCGAGCTTGTCGCCGTAGAAATCCATGTAGTCGATGTTGGCGTATTTCGGCCCCTTGATCACCGAGAACACGATGCCCTGATCTTCCTCCGGCGCCAGTTCCTTGGAGGTATGCATGTACATGAAGCCGACCAGCCCGAGGATGGTGACGGCGAACAGCGCAGTGATCGGCCGATAGTCGAGCGAACGATCCAGCCGCCGGCCGTACCAGTTGGTAACCGCGGTGAAGACGGTATCAACCTTCCGCGCGAACCAGCCTTGCGACTCGTGCTTGAGCAGCACCGAGCACATCATCGGCGACAGCGTCAGCGCGACGATGCCGGAGACGATCACCGCACCGGCCAGCGTGAAAGCGAATTCGCGGAACAGCGCGCCGGTGAGGCCGCCGAGGAAGCCGATCGGCGCGTACACCGCCGCCAGCGTGATGGTCATGGAGATGACCGGCCCGACGATTTCGCGCGCGCCTTGCAGCGACGCCTGTACGGGTGTCTTGCCCTCCTCCAGATGGCGGTGAATGTTCTCCACCACGACGATGGCGTCGTCGACCACGAGACCGATCGCCAACACCATCGCCAGCAGCGTCAGCAGGTTGAAACTAAAACCGGCGGCGATCATCAGTGCGCAAACGCCGATCAGCGACAACGGAATCGTCACCACCGGAATGATGACCGAGCGCAGCGACGCCAGGAACAAGAAGATCACCACGATGACGATGGCGACCGCCTCGACCAGCGTGTTGCGCACCTCCTCGATCGACGAGGTGATGAACTTGGTGGAGTCGTAGGCCACCTTCATCTTCATTGACGGCGGCAGGTTGCGCTCGATGTCCGGGAACAGCTTGCGCACGCCTTGCACGATGTTCAGAGGGTTGCCCTGCGGCGTCGCCTGCACGCCGATGAAGATCGCGCGCTGGCCGCTGAAGGCGACGCTGGCGTCCGTGCTTTGCGCGGCGAGTTCGACCTCGGCGATGTCTTCCATGCGGACGAAACCGCCGTTCTTCGCCGTTATCGTCATCCGCTTGAACTGCTCGACGTTTTGCAGGTCGGTGTTGGTGGAGACGTTGGAGATCGTATAGTAACCCTTGGTCTGACCGGCCGCCGCCTGGTAGTTGTTAGCGGCGATGGCGGCGTTGACCTGCGCCGTGGTCACGTTGCGGCCCGCCATCTTCACCGGATCAAGCCACACCCTCATGGCAAAGGTCTGGCCGCCGAGAATGTCGGCGGACGCCACGCCATCGACCGTCGACAGGATCGGCTGCACCACGCGCGTCAGATAGTCGGAGATCGCCGAGCCTGACAGTTCGTCGCTGGAGAAGCCGAGATACATCACCGCCGTGGTTTCGCCGGTCGACTTCAGGATCACCGGGTCGTTGGCTTCCTTCGGGATCAGGTACTTCACCGAATTGACCTTCGACAGCACTTCGGTCAGCGCCGCGTTCGGATCGAAATTCAGTTTAACGAAAACCTTGATCTGGCTCTGGCTCTGGGTCGAGTTCGAGGTGATGTAATCGACGCCTTCCGCCGAGGCCACCGCCTGCTCGATCGGCGTGGTGATGAAGCCCTGCATCAGTTCCGGCGACGCACCGGGATAAACCGTCGTCACGGTGATCACCGTGTTCGACAGTTTCGGATATTGCCGGATCGGCAGCTTGAATGCGGCCGCAGCGCCGATCAGCAGGATCAGCAGGCTGACGACAACCGACAAGATCGGCCGCTTGATGAAGATATCGGTGAATGCCATTTGCAGGCGCTCCATGAACGGTCGGCGCCCTCGCGGGTTCGACCGGGGAAACTTGGATCGGACCGGGGTCGCGCGACGCGGCCCCGGATATCAATTTCGTGGATCAGTTCCGCGGCGGCGGGTTCTTGATCGGCGGCAACGGGTCCTTCGAGATTTCCACCGCGGCGCCCGATTGCAGCTTCAATTGCCCGACGGCGACAACCTTGTCGCCCGCCTCTACACCCTTGGTGATCACCGCGCGGCCGTTGACCCGATCGCCGGTGCGCACGAAGGTCCGCTCGGCGGTCAGGCTGGTCTTGCCGTCGTCCGCCTTCTTCTCCTTGATGAGATAGACGGAGTCGCCATACAGCGTGTAATCGACCGCGGTTTCCGGAACGGTGACGACCGCCGGCTTCTCGGGCAGCACCACCGTGGTGGTCGCGAACATACCCGGCTTCAGAATGCCTTCCTGATTCTGGATTGTCGCCTGCACGCGAATGTTGCGGGTGTCGGTCGCGATCTGCGGCTCAATGGTGGTGATCTTGCCGTCGAAGGTCTTGCCCGGATAGGCATCGACTTCGACGCGCACCACCTGCCCGACCGCCAGCTTGCCGCTATCCTTCTCCGTCACGGTGAAGTTCGCGAACAGCGTCGACAGATCGGTCAGCGAGACGATCTGCGTGCCGGCGGTGAGGAACTGGCCGACTTCGACGTGACGCACGCCGAGCACACCGTCAAACGGCGCCCGCACCAGCTTCTGCGAGATGATCGCTTCGGTCTTGGCGATGCCGGCGTTGGCCTGATCGAAGGCAGCCTGTGCCTGATCGACAGTGGCCTGCGGCCCGAACTGGCGCGCGGCCAGTTGCTTGGCGCGATCGAGCGACAATTCCGCCACCTTGGCTTGCGCCTTGTAGTTGGCGAGATCGCCCTGATCCGGCTTGTCGAACAGTTGCACCAGCGGTGTCCCCTTGGTCACATGCGCGCCCGCCGTGAACAGGATGTCGGTAATGCGGCCGGAGACGTCCGACGTCACGTTGACCTGATGCACGGCCGCCAGTTCGCCGACCGCGCGAAGCAGATTCGGAATCACTTCCGATTTCGCCTCGGCGGCGCTCACCGTCACCGGCGGCGGCTTATTGTTGGCGAAGAACTGCGCGATCATGTGGCTGCGGAAGGCATTGAAACCGACCAGCCCGCCGACCAGAATCGCCAGCAGAATCCCGACGATGATGAACCAGCGCAGGCGCCGGGCCGGCTTGCTGCCGCGCGGCTGTTCGCCCGGGCCGCGTGCGTTTGTCTCGTGTTGAATCTTTTCGGCATTGGCCGGCATGTTCGATTCCGTCGCTAGTGTCATGTCATGCACTTTCCGCGTCTCTCTGCGGCATCAGGTCCGGCGGAAGTTCGCGGTCCAGATGCGCGGCGATCGCTTTTTCGTTCAATCCAATTCCGCGAAGAATGAATTCGCAGACTTGCCGCTCGAACTGAGCGGCCTCCCCGTAAGACAAACAATCCGTCGGCGGCAGCTTCGTCAGCACCAGTTGCAGCACCATGTGGTGAGCGAACCAGAACAGATTGATCGGCCGTTGCCCGACTTCCGATGCATCTCCCGTCTGGATCGCCCGCTGGAGCGACGCCGTGAAGACAGACCCGATGAGGTCTTCTACCTTTTCATAAAGAACGCGCGCGAACTCACCGTCATCCAGTTGGCTCGTGATCATGAGCCGCAACTGCTGGGCTTCTTCCTCGTCCGGTTCATCGGACGCCTGAAGAAAGTGCCCCACCATGCCGCGGATCAGCACAACGAGTGTTTCAGTCGATGGTGCCAATCCGAGCAACGTCACCAGCTTCGGATCGGCCTCGCAGGCTTCTGCCAGAATCGCGGCGTAGAGCGCGGATTTAGTCGGAAAATGCTTGAACAGCAATCCTTCCGAAATTGAGGCCGCAGCGGCGATGCTTTTTGTGGTGGTGCCGGCGAATCCAGTCCGCGCAAAGCACCGCTTCGCCGCCGACAGGATCAGCTCTCGCCGCAGGTCGCTGGTCATGCGAATGGTGCTCATCCGACGTGAGTAAATACTCACTTATGAAAAGTCAAGTTCCTTGCTGCAACGCACCACAAGTCCGAGCGCTGCAATCGGTTCCCAGCCATTTCGCCAAACCTGCAAACCGGTATAGTCCTCGGCAAAATGAGAACCGGCATGATCGAAACCCTGCGCGACCCGATGGCGAAAGATCCGACAGCGGAAGAATTGGCGGCGAACTTCGATATCGAGAAACTGACGCCGGAATTTTACGCCGACCCCTACCCGACCTATCGCGCGCTGCGGGAACTCGCGCCGCTGAAGCGGCTGCCGAACGGCGGTTATTTCCTCACGCGTTACGACGACCTCGTTACTGCCTACAAGACGACGCGGGCTTATAGTTCCGACAAGAAGCGCGAGTTTGCGCCGAAATACGGCTCATCGCTGCTTTACGAGCACCATACCACCAGCCTCGTCTTCAACGATCCGCCGGCGCATACGCGGGTGCGCCGCCTGATCATGGGCGCGCTGTCGCCGCGTGCCATCGCCGAGATGGAACCAGGCCTGATCGCGCTGGTCGACCGTCTGCTCGACGCGATGGAAGCCAAGGGCCGTGCCGAGCTGATCGAGGATTTTGCTGCCGCCATTCCGGTGCAGGTGATCGGCAACCTGCTCGACGTGCCGCACGACGAACGCGGCCCGCTGCGCGACTGGTCGCTGGCAATCCTCGGCGCGCTGGAGCCGGTCATCAGCGCGGAAGCCTTCAAACGCGGCAACGATGCGGTGCGGGACTTCCTCGCCTACCTCGAAGTTCTAGTCGAGCGGCGCCGCGCCAAGCCGGGCAACCCGGAACGCGACGTGCTGACGAAACTCATTCAGGGCGAAACCGACGGCGAGCGGCTGACCGCGAAGGAACTGCTGCATAACTGCATCTTCCTGCTCAACGCAGGCCACGAGACCACCACCAACCTGATCGGCAATGGCCTCGTCGCGCTGCTGCGTTATCCCGAGCAGAAAGCACGCCTGATCGCGCAGCCCGATCTGATCAAGACCGCCGTCGAGGAAATCCTGCGCTACGAGAGCTCGAACCAGCTCGGCAATCGCATGACCACCGAGACCGTCGAACTCGGCGGCGTGACCTTGCCGCCGCAAACGTCGGTGACGCTGTGCATCGGCGCAGCCAATCGCGACCCGGCGCAGTTTCCCGATCCCGAGCGCTTCGACATCGCGCGCACGCCGAACCGTCACCTCGCCTTCGGCACCGGCGTGCACCAGTGCGCGGGCATGGCATTGGCGCGGCTCGAAGGCGCTATCGCCATCTCGCACTTCCTCGCGCGCTTCCCGCGCTATGAGTTGGCGGGCGAACCGATGCGCGGCGGCCGCGCCCGCTTCCGCGGCTTCACCAGCGTGCCGTGCAGGCTCAACGCGTGACGGATTTCGAGAGCCTTCGTGCCGCCACTCATCACTGAACCGTTCTTCTACGCCGTCGCCATACCCGCGGTGATATTGGTTGGTCTGTCGAAGGGTGGTTTCGCCGGCATCGGCACCGCGGCGACGCCGCTGGTCGCGCTCTATCTGCCGCCGCTGGAGGCCGCCGCGCTGATCCTGCCGGTGCTGATCACGCAGGACCTGATCTCGCTCTACGTCTATCGCCGCGACTGGGATGCCACCAACCTGAAGATCATGCTTCCCGGCGCGCTCGCCGGCATGGCGCTGGCGTGGCTGACAGCGTCCTATGTGTCCGACGACACCATTCGTATCATCGTCGGCCTGGTCGGCGTCGCCTTCGTCGCCAACATGTGGCTGCAACGCAAAGCAGAAGGGCCGAAGATGGGGCATGCCGCCAGCGGCGTGTTCTGGGGCGGCGTCTCCGGCTTCACGTCGTTCATGATGCAGGGCGGCGGCCCGCCGTTTCAGGTTTACGTGCTGCCGCAGCGCCTGCCGAAACTCACGCTGGTCGGCACGACGACGATTTTCTTCGCGGTGATCAATGCACTGAAGATCGGACCGTATCTCGCGCTAGGCCAATTCACGACGGCCAACTTCACCACATCGCTGTTGTTGCTTCCCATCGCCGCCGCCGCAAACCTCGCCGGTGTCTGGCTGGTGCGCAAGACGCCGACGGGCCTGTTCTACCAGATCGCCTACGTGCTGCTGTTCATCATCTCTGCCGCGCTGCTCTGGCAAGGCGCGCGGGGATTGATGCAGTAGAATTGGCTTTGTGCGCAGACTCACAACATGAAAATCGTCGTCCCCGTGCAGGCGGGGACCCAGACGCCGTAGCGGTTCGGCTCCATCAACTAAGGCGAGTTTCTTTTATAACAACCAACGCCAGGGGTTCTGGGTTCCCGCCTACGCGGGGACGGCGCTGAGGTCGTTTGATTTGCCGCGTTGCACCCGCACAGGTGGCTGAAGCAGAATCGTCGGCACGCCGCAGGTGCCGCTGCGTACCGTCGCCACCTGCGTACCCGGCTTGCGCCCTGCACGCGGCTCAGACACATCGATGCCGGCGGCCTGCATCCGCGTTCGCGCCGCCACGATATCATCGACGCGAAAGCTCAAGCCCCACAGCCGATCGCGCCCATCGGAATAATCCTTGCCCGCGCGCTTCACCGTCTCGACGATGAGATCGCCGCAACGGAAGAACATCAGATGTCCCCAGTCGGCGTGCGAGCGATCGAGCCGCATGTCGAGCTTCAGCCGCGCGCCGTAGAGAGCCGCGGCGCGCTCGGGATCGGCGGTCTCGACCACCACGTGATCGAGACCGGTGATCGGCGCATCGGCGCTGATCTCCGAGGCCGGACGTTGTCCGTTCATCTCGAGAAAGAACAACCGCACACCATGCGCCGCATCGGTCGCTGCGCGCGTGCGCTTCCATGACAGCGACGCACCATCAATGAGATTACGACTGCCGCCGTCGCCGATTGCTTCCGGCTTCAAGCCAAGACGATCCAGCCGCCGGTGCCAGTTGGCGATATCTTCAACGCGCAAGCATAGGCTCGCCAGCCCCTCGCCGCTCGCATCGATGGCACCGCGAACATGATCGCCCGCCGCGCCCGCCACCGGCGCCAGCAATTCCACCGACATATTGTCAAGCGTGAACAGCACCGATGCCGAGGCTTCGTCGGCGCTGCGCCACGCCGGCTTGCGGCCGAGCAGCGCCGCATAGGCCGATGAAGCCGCATCGATGTCGCGGACGAGAACGACGACGTGATCCAACCCGACGATCATACAAAGCCTCCCATGACCTATCGCCGAAACCCGAGCGCGCCGCGCCCGGCGAACACCGCGTCGCGGCCCAACGCTTCCTCAATGCGCAGACACTCGTTCCACTTCGCCATGCGCTCCGAGCGCGAGAACGAGCCGACCTTGAGTTGCCCGGCATCCCACCCGACCGCGAGATACACGATGGTGACATCCTCGGTCTCGCCTGAACGCGCGGACACGATGGTGCCGAAGCCTGCCGCTTTGCCGGCGTCCAGCGCCGCGCGGGTTTCAGTGACGGTGCCAGCCTGATTGGGCTTGATCAGCACCGCCGTCGCCGCGCCATCGGCTGCCGCCTTTCGGACGCGCGCTGCATTGGTGACGAGGAAATCGTCACCGATCACCTGACAGCGATCGCCGTAAGCGCGCGTGAACGCAACGAAGCCCTCGGCATCGTCTTCCGCGACAGGGTCCTCGATGGACACGATCGGATAAGCCTCGCACCAGCGGCCGAGCATGTCGATCATCGCGGTCGTGTCGAGCTTGCGGTCGTCGAGCGCCAGCGTGTAGGTGCCGGCCTTGCCGAACTCTGACGCCGCGACGTCGAGCGAGATCGCGACATCGCCGCCCTTGAAGCCGGCTTTGAGGATCGACGCCACAAGCGTATCGAGCGCCTCCTCGTTGCTGCGAAATGCCGGCCAGTAACCGCCCTCGTCGGCGACGCCTTGCAGCTTGCCCGCCTGCTTCATGATGCTACCCGCAGCAAGATAGACTTCGGCGGTCCATTCCAGCGCCTGCGCGAAGGACGCGGCACCGGGACACATCACCATGAAATCCTGAATATCGACGCGACGCGCCGCGTGCGCGCCGCCGCCGAAAATCTGAATCTCCGGCAGCGGAATCCGCACCTTGCGGCCTTGCGCGAGGTGCTGCCACAGCGGGATGCCGCTGGCGGCCGCCGCAGCATGTAAAACCGCCATTGAGGTAGCCACGATGGCGTTGCCGCCGAGGCGGCCCTTGTTGGCGGTGCCATCGAGCGCGATCATCGCCTGATCGATCGACGCTTGATCCGCAGCATCCATGCCCCCAAGCGCCACAGCGACCTCGCTATTGACGGCGTTCACCGCGCGGCCGACATCGTAGCCGCCGAGCTTTGCGCCGCCGTCGCGCAAGTCCACCGCCTCACCGCTGCCCATCGACGCGCCGGCGGGCGCGATGGCGCGGCCGAACGCACCGCTTTTCAGCGTGACATCGACCTCCACGGTGGGACGGCCGCGCGAGTCCCACACCCGCCGCCCCTTGATGTCCGCAATCCGCGTATCACTCATCCTTCGATCTCCAAAGAGTCTTTATTTCGACGCGTTTTCTTGACGCGAACCGGTATCCACTTTGCCCGAAAACGCTTTTGCCCAAGCCTCGCGCACATCGGCCAACCGCGACGGCGGCGATGCGATCAGCGGCACCGCGACGCGACGCACGCGCGCCTTGTCGTTCTCATCGGTGATATATTCCACCGGCGACTTGCCATCGACGCGCGCGAGAAACAACGCCGGCAACAGCCGCGCCGCGCGGCGTTCAAGGTCGACAACGGGCTCCCAATTGACCCGTGCGAGATAGGCCGCCGCCAGCGCATCGAAACAGGCGAGGAATGACGCCCGCGCACGCGGCGTCCACAGGCACTTCAGCAGCATGTGATTGAGGCAGAACGCGAGATCAAAGGCGGGGTCGCCATACCAGGCGCATTCGGCGTCGAGAAACACCGGCCCGTTCGGACCGACCAGAATGTTCTTCGGGCTGACATCGCCATGCACCAGCGTCACCTTGGTCGCCAGCGTCTCACGCGACAGTCGCATCAGCGTGTCGGCAATATCGGGATGCGCCGGCGCGGTGGCTTCGAGATAGGGTTCGAGCCGAATGGCATGGAATAGCGCGTCGTTGGCGAACTGCTTCGCCAGCGCAGCCGAATGCGCGGTGGCGGCGTGGATCGCGGCGACGGTGTCTCCGACGCGCGCAGCGAAGGAAGGATCGGCGCGTCCCGCAGCCAACTCCGCCTTCCACACCGGATGGTGCGCCGGATCGAGATAGGCCATCGCGAAGGCGCCGATCTCCGCATCGTGCGCCAGCACCTGCGGCACCGCATCCGGCGCCACCTTCGCCGCCGCGCGCAGCCAATCGACCTCGCTGACGTTGCGCGTCACCGGCACCTGCCAGTCGCGCGCGACGCGCAGCTTCTGCAACGCGCGCTTCACCGCGAAAATGCGATCGCCGACTTCGACCTTCCAGATGTCCGACGCCACGCCGCCGGTCAGCGGCGTGAAGCGCGGCGTGACGCCTGATGGCACGAGACCCGCATCGCGCAAGAACGCGACGACGGCATCGGGCACCGCATTGTCGGAGATGTCGGGCGAGGACGATGTCAAACGATTGCTCCTGTCCCGCCAGTCTTTGCAGAATGGCGGCCAGGCCGCAACCTTATGGAAACAGTCCCCGCGTCAGCTTCGCCGCACGCACCCTTTCCACGCCGATCGCCATCGCGGCGGTGCGGTGGGAAATTCCGTCCTTGCGGGCGCGCGCCACCATCTGGTCGAAGGCGCGATCCAGGATGTGGTATTCGCGCCGGGTCACTTCCGCCTCCTCCCAGAACAGTTGCTGGAGGTCCTGCACCCATTCGAAATAGCTCACAACCACGCCGCCGGAGTTGCACAGGATATCGGGGAGCACGAAAATCTCGTCCTGCCGCTGGGCCAATACGAGATCGGCATCCGGCGTGGTGGGACCGTTGGCGCCTTCCGCCAGCACGCGGCATCGCAGCTTCGCGGCGACATCCGCGTCGATCACCCGCTCCATCGCCGCCGGCACCAGCACGTCGCACGGCAACGCAAGCACCTCAACGGGATCGCATTGCAGTTCGCGGGAAAAGCCGGCGATGCTGCCATGCATGGCCGCATAACGGACCAGCGCCGGGATATCCAGCCCGGCGGCGCTGTGCAGCCCGCCGGTGTGATCGCTCACCGCGATCACCTTCAAGCCGAAACGGTGCAGTTCGGACGCGGCGTGGGAGCCGACGTTGCCGAAGCCCTGCACCACCGCCGTCGCCTTTGCAGGCGCGATCTGCAAATCGCCCAGCACGCGCTTGGCGAGATAGGCGACGCCGCGTCCGGTCGCCTCGCGGCGGCCGAGCGTGCCGCCCGAACTCACCGGCTTGCCGGTGACGATCTCGGTGACGGTGCGGCCCTGATACATCGAATAGGTGTCCATGAACCATGCCATCACCTGCTCGTTGGTGCCCATATCCGGCGCCATCACGTCGGTATGCGGGCCGACGAACGGAATCATCTCCTGCATGTAGCGGCGCGACAGGCCTTCCAGCTCGCGCTTGGAGATCGACGACGGATCGACGCGGATGCCGCCTTTCGCGCCGCCATAAGGCAGACCGACCAGGGCGCATTTCCAGCTCATCCAGATCGCCAGCGCCGCCACTTCGCCGATATCGACGCTGGGTGCGAAGCGCGTGCCGCCCTTGGTCGGCCCCATCGTCAGGTGGTGCTGCACGCGATAGCCCTCGAACACCGCAATCGAGCCGTCGTCGCAGTGAATCGGACAGGACACGGTGATGGCGCGCTTCGGCAACAACAGCCTGTCCCGTTCGTCATGCGGAATGGCCAGATGATCGGCAATCACCGCGAATTGCCGCGCCGCCATATCGAAAACCGCACCGGAATAGACCGACATGATGTACCTCCATCGTTCGATCGCGGGAACCCGGCGCTGCGGTCAATCGTTCAACACAGGCGCGCAAGCATCGCCGCAATGATGCAACAGTTGTAACGCAGGGTTGCGTGCAGGCGCGAATTAATAGTTGCAATAGAGCGTGATAAGCGGCGCTAATGGACGCGCGAATACCGTGGGATACCGCATCCCGCAAACCATGGACCGAACGATGCAGGCGCTTTTCATCGGACAAACCTACATCGACGTGACGTTTCTCACCGATCACATGCCGACCGGCGACGAGAAGCATGTCGCCTCCGCCTATGCGGTGTCGTTTGGCGGCAACGCGGTGACCGCCGCGTTCTGCTGCGCGCGGCTCGGCGTCGTGCCGGACCTGCTCACCACCGTCGCCGACGACTGGCTCGGCCGCATGTTTCAGGACATGGCGGTGAAGTACGGTATTCCGCTGCATGCGCGCAAAGTGAAGACGTCGTCGCTGTCGTTCATCATGCCGAAAGACGGCAAGCGCGCCATCGTGCGCTGCCGCGACGACGATCACCTGCATCCGTTTCCGATGCTGAACCTCTCCGGTTGCCGCGCGCTGCATGTCGATGGCCATCAGCCAGAGGCCGCGCTGCATTACGCCAAGCTCTGTCGCGAAGCCGGCATCCTCACCTCGCTCGATGGCGGCGGGTTACGCGACAATACGCATGAGCTCTTGGAATTCATCGACGTGGCGATGGTCGCGGAACGACTGTGCGAGCAGATGGAGCTAAGCCCGCGCGCGATGCTGGACTACCTGAAGTCGCGGGGCTGCCGCATCGGCGGGGTGACGCTCGGCGAACGCGGGCTGGTCTGGTACGACGAAACCGGCGTGGTGCGCGAAGTGCCGGCGCTGAAAGTGCCGGCCGCGCGCGTCATCGATACCAACGGCGCCGGCGACGTCTTCCACGGCGCTTATGTCTATTCCTATCTCAGCGATCCGTCGAAAAGCTGGCAGGAGCACTTCGCTTTCGCGCAGGCAGCGTCGACGCATAAAATCCAGCATCTCGGCAACGAGGCCGGCCTGCCGACACTCGCCGACATCGGCGTGGTGCGCGAGGAGTTTCAGAAGCCGACCGGCAAACTCCGCGCGGTGAGGCCGTGATTCAATGTCATGGCCGGGCTTGTCCCGGCCATCCACGTCTTCTTGCGACGATGTTCTTAAGACGTGGATGCCCGGCACAAGGCCGGGCATGACGAAGGGGGGAGCTTCGTCATGCGAGCGAGGCGAAGCAATCCAGAAGGCCACGAAGCAAGGACTGGATTGCTTCGTCGCTTGCGCTCCTCGCAATGACGATAACTACGCCATCGCCTGCTTGAGATCGAAGCTCATATCCGCCGCCTGCTGCGGCGTAATGGAGCGGCCGGCGGCGAGCATACGACGGCCGAAGACGTGATCGCCGGCGCGATTGACCGACTCGACGCCGATCATGCGATCGCCCTTGTAGCAAAACACCGAAAACGCGCCCTGCGCCGGGTCGCCGCGCAGCACCGCATGATCGAAGCCCGCCGTGAGCCCTGCCATCTGCAATTTGTCATTGCCCTGATCGCTCCAGAACCACGGCAGCCCATCATAGGTTTCCGGTTTTCCAGTGAGACGCGCGGCGACGCAGCGCGCATGATCGGTGGCGTTCTGCACCGACTCCAGCCGCAGCGGCGCGCCAAAGCGCGGGCTCTCGAACAACGCGCAATCACCGATAGCGGAGATATCCGGATCGGCGGTAAGAAGCTGCGCATCGACAACGATGCCGGCGGCAACCGGCAAGCCTGCCTCGGCAGCGAGTTCGATATTCGGCAGCACGCCGACGCCGACCACCACGAGGTCTGCCGACATCTGCCGCCCGTCACTCAAAGCCACGCCGGTCACCTTGCCGTTCATGCCTTCGATCTCCGTCGCGCCCACGCCGAAGTGAATGCGGATGCCGGCCTCGCGATGCTTGCGCTCGAAATAAGCCGAGATGTCCGGCGTCACCGCCCGCGCCATCACGCGTGGCGCGAGTTCGAGCACGTCAACCTCGAGCCCTTTCGCCCGCGCCGTGGACGCGAATTCCAATCCGATGAAACCCGCGCCGATCACCACCAGCCGCTGCCCGGCTTTGATGTGGGTGCGCAGCGCTTCGCTCTCGGCGAAATTGCGCAGATACATCACGCCGTCGAGGTTGGCGTTCGGCACATCGAGCAAGCGGTTGCGCGCGCCGGTCGCCAGCACCAGGTGGCCGTAGGGCAACTCCGCGCCCGAGGCTAGTCGCACGCTATGCTTGGCGCGATCGATGGCGACGACATGCCCGTCGACCAGTTCGATTGCCTGATCGGTATAAAACTTCGTCGGCCGGAACAGCACGCTCTCCGCGCCGCCCGCCCCCTTGAGATAGGCTTTCGACAACGGCGGGCGTTGATAAGGCAACAACGCCTCGTCGTTGATGAGGCGCACGGGTCCAGCGTAGCCGGCTTGCCGCAGTGACACCGCGACTTGAAATCCGGCGTGTCCCGCGCCGACGATCAGAACCGTTTCCTTCGTCATCACCTTACGTCCCACCCATCCGAACCCGACGCCCATGGGCGGTCAAGCCCGCCAGCATCAAGTCGGCCGGCATGATGCACGATCCGGCCCGCTTGTCATCAGCGGCGTAAATGACGTTAAATGCCCGCCTGCTTTCACGCGAAAGGTTTTCCCGCATGTCCACTCCGGATTCCGATCAGCCTGCCCTGCTCGCCATCGACGGCCCCGTTGCAACCCTGACGCTCAATCGGCCGACGGCCTTCAATTCGATCAATCTCGCCATCGCCCAGCGGCTCGAGCAACTGGCGCTTCAGGTCGAGGCCGACAACAACATTCGCGTACTGGTGGTCGAAGGCGCGGGCCGCGCGTTCTGCGGCGGCGGCGATATTCAGGTGTTCGGCGCCAACATGCACAATCTCGAGCCGGTGATCCGCGAGTTGCTCAAGCACTTCCACGCCTTCACCACCGCGCTACGGCGGATGCCGAAGGTGGTGCTTTCCAGCGTTCACGGCTCGGCGGCAGGCGCCGGCCTGTCGCTCGCCTTCATGGCCGATATGTGCATCGCCGCCGACGATGCGAAATTCACCGCAGCCTATCACAAGCTCGGCGTCTCGCCGGACGGCGGCGGCACCATCGGCGTTACCGAGATCGTCGGCGCGCGGCGCGCGTTGCAGATCTTTTTGGCCGACGGCAGTTTCTCGGCGCAGCAGGCTTACGACTGGGGGCTGGTCGCCAAGCTGGTGCCGGCCGCGGAGCTGAAAACAGCAACGCGTGAATTGGCGCAGCGTATCGCGCAGAACGCGCCCGCCGCCATCGCCGCGACCAAGGCACTGATCCATCAGTCGCGCTTCACCTCGGTCGCGCAACAACTCGACGCCGAGGTCGAACACATTCTCGGCTGTATGCGGCACGACGACTTCGGCAAGGCCGTGAACAAATTTCTCACCAAGTCGAAGTGACACGGCATAAGACCATCCGTCATTGCGAGGAGCGGCAGCAACAAAGCAATGACGACGAGAGGTTTTCGGCCTTTGATGGAATCTCCGTCGTCATGCGCGGACGCGATCCGCGCATCCATCTTCTTCAAAAATGATGGATTGCCGGCTCCAGCCCGGCAATGACGTTTCCTTAAATCGCTTTCATCAAAACAAAAACGCCGGGGCGGGATCATCTCCCGCCCCGGCGCTGTTGTTAAGTCCGTGTCGCTTACACGGCGTTGAAGCCGGCGATGGCCTTCACTTCGAGGTAGTCCTCGAGGCCGAACTTGCCCCACTCGCGGCCGTTGCCTGACTGCTTGTAGCCGCCGAACGGCGCGGTGCGGTCATTCGGCATGCCTTGCAGGTTGACGTTGCCGGCGCGGATCTGGCGACCGACCTTGCGCGCGCGCTCGACGGTGCCGGCCGAGACATACCCAGCGAGGCCGTACGGCGTGTCGTTGGCGATCTTCACTGCCTCGGCTTCGTCCTTGGCGCCCATGATCACCAGCACCGGCCCGAAGATTTCCTCATTGGCGATGGTCATCTTGTCGGTGACGTCGGCGAAGATCGTCGGGCGCACGTAGAAGCCCTTGTTGACGCCTTCCGGCAGGCCGGGGCCGCCGGCCACCAGGGTCGCGCCCTCTTCAATGCCCTTCTGGATCAGACCCTGGATCTTATTCCACTGGTTGCGATTGACGACCGGCCCGATGGTGGTGCCTTCGGCGCGCGGATCGCCCGCCTTGGTCTTGTCGGCGACGCCCTTGGCGATGGCAGAGACTTCCTTCATCTTCGACAGCGGCACGATCATGCGCGACGGCGCGTTGCAGGACTGGCCCGAGTTGTTGAACATGTGGGCCACACCGCCGGTCACGGCCTTCACCAGATCGGCGTCTTCCAGAATGACGTTCGGAGACTTGCCGCCGAGCTCCTGGCTGACGCGCTTCACCGTCGGCGCCGAACGCTTGGCGACGTCGATGCCGGCGCGAGTCGAACCGGTGAACGAGATCATGTCGATGTCGGGATGCTCGCTCATCGCGGCGCCGACATCCGGGCCGAGACCGTTGACGAGATTGAAGACACCCTTCGGCACGCCGGCTTCATGAAGGATTTCCGCGAAAATAAGCGCCGAGGTCGGCGTATATTCCGACGGCTTCAGGATCATGGTGCAGCCCGCGGCCAGCGCAGGCGCCACCTTGCAGGCGATCTGGTTCAGCGGCCAGTTCCACGGCGTGATCATGCCGACCACACCGATCGGCTCGCGCACCACGACGGCGGAGCCGACCGGCTCCTCGAACTGATAGTTCTTCAGCACCTCAAGCGTGGTCATCAGGTGACCGAGGCCTGCGCCGGCCTGCAACTTCTCGGCCATCGGCAGCGGCGCACCCATTTCGTCGGACACCGACGCGCCGATATCCTTCAGACGCGTCTTGTAGACGGCGATGATCTTTTCCAAGAGCGCCACGCGCTCTTCGCGGGTGGTCTGCGAGAACGTCTCGAAGGCGCGCTTTGCCGCAGCGGCCGCCTTGTCCACGTCGGCCTTGGAGCCGAGCGCGATCTCGTACATGGCCTCCTCGGTGGCCGGATTCACCACCGGCGTCGACTTCTTGACGACGGGATCGACCCAAGCGCCGTCGATGTAAAACTGCATGCGATTGACCATGACGAAACCTCACAAACTTGCGGGATTGGAAAGAACGGAAACGTTCAGTGCCCATCCTTGCATGAAACCGGGCCGAAATGAACCCGTTGGACGCGACCCGCCATTGCAGACGGCGCATCCGGTCACGTCAGCGTGTTGACGCAAGAAATGAACTACACCGCCATCTTCCGGTGTCGCACCGGGCGACCGGCGGTGAGACCTTCCGCCGCATCGAGGATGGCGTTGGCGTCGATGCCGTAGTGCCGATAGAGATCATCTATCGAACCGGTCTGGCCGAAGTGCTCGACGCCGAGCGCTTCCATGCGGTGGCCGCAGACCGCGCCGATCCAGCCCAGCGTTGCCGGGTGGCCGTCGAGTACTGTCACGATGCCGCAGTCGCGCGGCAGCGGTGCCAGCAATGTCTCGATATGGCTCATGTAACCTGCCCCTCGCCGCTCGCGCCGCATCCGCCGCGCGGCGGTCCAGCCGGCATGAAGACGATCAGCCGAGGTGATCGCCAACAGCCCGATGTCACGGCGGCTCTCGCCGAGCAGCCCGACCGCCTCGATGGCCTCCGGCGCCACCGCACCGGTGTAGGCGACCACCACTTCCGCGTTCGGCCCCGGCTTGCGCAACCAGTAAGCGCCATCGGCAATGTCGCGCGCCAATTCCGGTGTCATGATCCGCTTCGGCTGTTCGACGGTGCGCGTCGACAGCCGCAGATAGACGGAGCCGCCGCTGCGGGTGCCGTCGCGGGCACTGCCCTTGTCGTCGAGGTCGCGCTGCATGTGGTCGAAACCCCAGCGCATGATCGTCGCGAGCTCATCGACGAAGGCGGGCTCGAACGAGGCCAGCCCATCTTGCGCTATCCCGATCAACGGTGTGGCAATCGATTGGTGCGCGCCGCCTTCCGGCGCCAGCGTGATTCCGGACGGCGTCGCCGCCACCATGAAGCGCGCGTCTTGATAACAAGCGTAGTTCAGCGCATCGAGACCGCGCTCGATGAAGGGATCGTATAGTGTCGCGACCGGTAGCAGTCGCGCGCCGTTGATGAAATGCGACAGGCCCAGCGCCGACATCAGGATGAAGAGATTCATCTCGGCGATACCGAGTTCGATGTGCTGGCCCTTCGGCGAATAATCCCAGGTGAAGGTCGAGGGAATTTTCTCCTTCCTGAACACGTCCGCCATCGCCGCCTTGGCGAACAGGCCGCGCCGGTTGACCCACGCGCCGAGATTGGTCGACACCGTGACGTCCGGCGATGCGGTCACGATGCGCGATGCCAGTTCGCTATCGCCGCGCGCGAGTTCGTTGAGGATCAGCCCGAAGCCCTGCTGCGTCGACATCTGCGCGGCGGCGGGAAAGGCCAGTTGTTCGGGCACGTCGATGGTCGGCGTTTCCAGCCGCCGCCTGCCATCGCGATTGAAGGATGCGCCTTTAAGGAATGCTTCCAATTCGGCGGGCGACTGCGCCAGTCCTTCGAACTTGTCCCACTCATGTCCCGGCCGAATATTCTGCGCGGCGCGGAAGGCTTCCATCTGCGCCGGCGTCATCAGGCCGGCGTGGTTGTCCTTGTGACCTTGGAACGGCAGACCGACGCCCTTGATGGTGTAGGCGATGAAGCACACCGGGCGATCGTGATCGATGGACTCGAACGCTTCCAACATGTTCGCCATGTCGTGGCCGCCGAGGTTCGACATCAGCGCCAGCAATTCGGCATCGCTGCGCCGTTCGATCAAGGCGCTCACCTCGCCCTGGTCGCCGATCTCGTCCTGCAAGCGCTTGCGGAATGCCGCGCCGCCCTGAAAACACAGCGCCGCATAGACCTGATTGGGACAGCTATCGATCCAGCGCCGCAGCGCCTCGCCACCGGGTTCGGCGAACGCCGCCTGCATCAGTTTGCCGTACTTCACGATCACCACGTCCCAGCCGAAGTTGCGGAACATGGTCTCGAACTTTTCCCACAAGCCTTCGCGCACCACCGCGTCGAGGCTCTGGCGATTGTAGTCGACGATCCACCAGGTGTTGCGCAGGCCGTGCTTCCAGCCTTCCAGCAACGCTTCGAAGATGTTGCCCTCGTCCATCTCCGCATCGCCGACCAGCGCGATCATGCGACCTTCGCGGCGGTCCTTCATGAAGCCGTGCGCGCTGACGTAGTCCTGCACCAGCGACGAGAACAACGTCTGCGCCACGCCGAGCCCGACCGAGCCGGTGGAGAAATCGACGTCGTCGATGTCCTTGGTACGCGACGGATAGGACTGCGCGCCCTTGTAGCCGCGAAAGTTCTCGAGCTTCTCGCGGGTCTGATGCCCGAACAGATACTGGATCGCGTGGAAGATCGGGCTGGCATGCGGCTTCACCGCGACGCGATCCTCCGGCTTCAGCACCGAGAAATACAGCGCCGACATGATGGTCGCGAGCGAGGCGGACGACGCCTGATGGCCGCCGACTTTCAGGCCATCGGCATTGGGGCGAATGTGGTTGGCGTGATGGATGGTCCAGGACGACAGCCACAACACTTTGCGCGACAGGGCGGACAGGAGTTCGAGGCGGCGCGGTTCGATCTGCATGGGTGCGGACTCACGGTTTGAGCGGGTCCGATGGTAGCGCCGCACGGAGCGTCAAATTTCTCAATTTCTCGCATCACTTAAGGGAATATTGGGATAAGATCCCAATATTCCTGAGGTTCTCGATCAATACATTCCAATGACAGCCCTCGACGCCATCGACCGCAAGATCATCGCGCTGTTGCAGCGGGACAGCCGCATCACCATGCAGGAGCTGGCCGACAAGGTCGGCCTCTCGGTGTCGCCCTGCCATCGCCGCGTCAAACTGCTGGAGGAGCGCGGCGTTATCACCCGTTACGTCGCCACCGTCGACCAGCAATCGCTCGGGCTGCACGTCAGCGTCTTCATCTCGATCAAGCTGGCGCGGCAGAAGGAAGAAGACCTCGACCGCTTCGCGAGAGCGATCTCGGGCTGGGAGGAAGTGCTGGAGTGCTACCTGATGACCGGCAACCGCGATTACCTGCTGCGCGTCGTGGTGGCTGACCTCGCCTCCTACGAGACGTTCCTGAAAACCAAACTGACCCGGCTCGACGGCATTGCCTCGATCGAGTCCAGCTTCGCGCTCAGCCAGGTGAAGTATTCGATTGCGTTGCCGGTGTGAGCCTTTCGTCGTGCCCGTGCATAGCCGTTCGAAGAACGGCGTCGCTTTGCTCGCCTATGTCACGGGCATCCACGTCTTTACGGCCTCACCGAAAGAAAGACGTGGATGGCCGGGACGAGCCCGGTCATGACGATGAACGTCAATGACTGCCGCTCACGCCCCCGGCGTACGCTCCAGCGCTTCACGCATCTGCGCTTTGCGGATGCGCTCGCGGTGCGCGATGTAGAGCCCGCTGCAAATGATGATGCACGCGCCGAGTACGGTGAAGCGATCCGGGATTTCCGCGAACATCACGAAGCCCAGCACGCTCACCCACACCAGTTGGCTATAGGTGAATGGCGCCAGCACCGAGGCGTCGGCGTGGCGATAGGCCAGCACCACGATCCAGTGGCCGAGCGTCGATGAGATGCCGATCAGCACCGCGATGCCGACCTGCTGCCACGTCGGCGTCACCCAGAAGAACGGCACCAAGAGCGACAGCACAACGAAGCCGACGATGGCGGAATAGGCCATCGTCGTCACCGGACGATCAACGCCCGCGATCTGCCGCGTCAACACCAGCGCGAAGGCCCAGCCCAGCGCCGAAACAATGGGGAAGAACGCGGCGACATGGAAGGCGGCGGTGCCCGGCCGCACCACGATCAAGACGCCGACCAGCCCGACAAGCGTGGCGATCCAACGCCGCACGCCGACCTTTTCCGACAGCATCACGATCGACAGGCACGTGACGAACATCGGCGCGATGAAGGCTGTGGCGGAGGCTTCCGCGATCGGCAAATAACCGAGGCCCCAGATGAAGAACAGCGACGACGACACCAGCCCGATGCCGCGCAGCACCTGAATTACCGGCTTGCGCGTGGCAAGCACGTTGCCGCCGCGCCGCATCAGCACCGCCGGCAACATGATGATGAGAAATACGAAGAAGCGGATCCAGGCGATCTCGACCGCCGGCAGGCCGCGCGTGAGATACTTCGCCAGCGCGTCCGAACAAGCAAGAAACACGGTGGAGGCGATCACCAATGCAATGCCGCGGAACGGACGATCGGTCCGTTGCGGGGCGCGCTCGGCAGCACGGCGCGGCGTGGCAGGGCTTGCGGGAATCTGATCGGCGAAAGCCGTAACCGGCGCGGTGGGCGGGGACAAAGCGGAGGCTCGGGATCGCGGGGCCAAACGAAAGCCGGACCAAACGCGAATCGTGCGCGAACGACAAGGCACGAAATCAGGATGCCGATATGCGTCCAGCGAATCGATCCGCCGGCTACAGCATCGGCAGCGAGCGCGGCGCCTCGCCGAGCGGAAACGCCTTCTCGATGCGGGCGATATCGTCGGCCGACAATTTCAGGTGGAGCGCGCTGGCGTTGTCGGCGGCGTGGGCGGTCGTTGCCGCCTTCGGGATCGTGAACACCGACGGGCGGCGGGTGAGGAAACTCAGCGCCACCTGACGCGGCGTCGCGTCATGTGCGGATGCGATCTCCGCAAGCACCCGCCCCTGCGCCGAACTCGCTGCGGGAAAATCATCATGACCGAACGGTGAATAGGCCACCACCGCCACGCCATGCGCCTCGCACCACGGGATCACCGCGTGTTCGATGGCACGCTCGCGCAAGTGATAGAGCACCTGATTGCAGGCGATGCGGCCCTCGTCCGCGACCTCGAGCAGTTCGTCGAGATCGTCCGCATCGAAATTGCTGACGCCCCAGCTTTTGATCTTGCCGGCCGCGATAAGTTCGTCGAAGGCGGCCACCGTCTCCGCCAGCGGATACGCCCCCCGCCAGTGCAGCAGATAGCAATCGAGCCGGTCGGTCTTCAGCCGCTTCAGCGAACGCTCGCAGGCAGTCACGGTGCCGCGCCGCGAGGCATTGCTCGGCAGCACTTTCGAAACCAGGAATACCTCGTCGCGCCGCCCGGCGATGGCGTCCGCCACCACCAGTTCGGCATCGCCGTACATCTCGGCGGTGTCGATGTGACTCATGCCGAGATCGAGGCCGCGCCGCAACGCCGCGACGGCCTTCTTGCGGTCGCCGTGGTCGATGTACCAGGTGCCCTGCCCAATCGCCGGCACTTTCACGCGCGCCGCACCGAAGGGATGTGCATTGGATCGCTTCGCCATCAGGAGATCCCGTTGGTTCCGATGTCCGCTTTGGACCGGCTTGTATCGCGCGCGCGGACGTTGTGAAATAGCCGCCATCCACGCCGAAACTGCGGCCGTCCCAGGAGAAAATCAATGCTCGATCAAGCCAAGTCCGCGTCCAGCCTGACGCCTTCCACCGCCGCGCCCGAAAGTCTCGGCATGTCGGGCGCGCGGCTCGGCCGCATCGAGGATCACCTCAAGCGCCGCTATGTCGACAACGGCCGCTTTCCCGGCACGCAGACGCTGATCTACCGGCGCGGCGCCATCGCCCACTCGGCGGTACAAGGCTATGCCGACCTCGAGCGCAAGACGCCGATGAAGGATGATACCATCTTCCGCATCTATTCGATGACCAAGCCGATCACCTCGGTCGCCTTCATGATGCTGGTGGAGGAAGGCCACGTCGCGCTCGACGAGCCGGTCCACAAATACATTCCGCAATGGCGCGACCTGCGGGTGTTCGTCGCCGGTAACCCGCCGCTGTTCCAGACCAAGCCGGTGGCGCGGCCGATGCAGATCGTCGATCTGTTGCGCCACACCTCGGGCCTCACCTACGGCTTCCAGCAGCGCAGCAATGTCGATGCCGCCTATCGCGCGAAGAAGATCGGCGAGGTTGAGAAGTCCGGGACCTTGCAGTCGATGATCGACGATCTCGCCGGCATCCCGCTGGAGTTCTCGCCGGGCGACGCCTGGAACTATTCGGTCTCCACCGATGTACTCGGCTACCTGATCGAGAAAATCTCCGGTAAGCCATTCCAGCAATTCCTGAAGGAGCGCATCTTCGATCCGCTCGGCATGAAAGACACCGACTTCTTCGTTCCGAAGGACAAGGCGCATCGCTTCGCCGCCTGCTACAACGCCACGCCGGGCGGCATGGCATCGTTCCACTCGCCGGGGCTCAAGGGCGATCTGACGCTTCAGGACGATCCGACCACCAGTTCGTTCCTCACCCCGCCCTCGTTCATCTCCGGCGGCGGCGGGCTGTGCTCGACGGCGGCGGATTACCTCACCTTCTGCCGCGCGCTCCTGAACCGCGGCGAACTCGGCGGCACGCGGCTGCTCGGCCCAAAGACGCTGGCGCTGATGGCCACCAATCACCTGCCCGGCGGCAAGGACCTCACGCAACTGTCGCGCTCGCTGTTCAGCGAGGCGACCTTCGCGGGCGTCGGCTTCGGCCTCGGCTTCTCGGTGACGATGGACCCGGCACAGACGCTGATTCCCGGCAGCGCCGGCGAATATGCCTGGGGCGGCGCGGCCACTACCTCGTTCTGGATCGATCCGGCGGAGGACCTGATCGCCATCTTCATGACGCAGGTGCTGCCGTCCAGCGCCTATCCGGTGCGCCGCGAACTGCGCTCGCTGGTCTATTCGGCGATCACCGACAGCAACCTGTAAGCCCCGACGGGGCGCCTCCCCCGGAAGCGGCCGGCGCATGGACATATCCGCCATGCGCCGGCGTTCACGGAAATGACATTAGTTCGGCCGCATGGTCTGCGATAAGCAGGCCGCGTCCATTCGCTGCGCCTCCTCAAGCACGAGAGACTTCGCAAAGTCCGGCCACGGTCGGCTTGATGTCCGTCTGCCGCCGGTTCCGCATGAGCTATGCCGAACAACCGATAGTCGCTCAGAAGTCGCAAGCCAGCGGCCGCCTGCTGCCGCAATCAGTACGGAACTACGTCCGCAATCACGATCTCGGCGTGATGCTGGTGGCGATCGTCATCGGCCTGCTGAGTGGGCTCCTGGTGGCGATCATCGCGTCGCTGAGCGAAACCATCCACGCGATCCTGTTCGGCATTTCCTTCGACGCACGGCTCAGCGCCACTGGAACGATAGCGTGGCAGCGAACCCTGTTCATTCCGATCTGTGGCGGCGCGGCGCTGGCGCTGATCGCGTGGATCGTCGGGAACCGGCTGAAGAGCCAGATGGCGGACGTCATCGAAGCCAACGCCTTGCTCGGCGGCCGCGTCTCGATGCGCGGCAGCCTGCTGATCTCGTTTCAGACGCTGGTGTCGAACGGCTTCGGCGGCTCGGTCGGCCTCGAAGCGGGCTATACGCAAATCTGCGCCGCCTTCAGTTCCTATTTCGGCCGCAAACTGTCGGCGCGGCGCAGCGACATGCGGTTGCTGGTGGCCTGCGGTGCGGCAGGCGCGATCAGCGCCGCCTTCAACGCGCCGCTCGCGGGTTCATTCTATGCGTTCGAGGTCGTGCTCGGCGCTTACACTGCGGCCAATCTGGTGCCGGTGGTCGGCAGCGCGGTGGCGGCATGGCTGGTCGCCCGGCAACTCAACCAGCAGGCCTTCCTGCAAATTGCCGGATATCCGACGCCGGTCTCGATCGAGATGATCGGTCAGGCGGTGCTGATCGGGCTGATCTGCGCCATGGCCAGCATCACCCTGATGCAGATGATCGCAACCTCCGACCGGGCATTTCATCGGTTGCGCTGGTTCAAGGGCGCGCTGCGGCCGATCATCGGCGGCGCCTTGCTCGGCGGCATGGCGCTGCTGACGCCGACCGTACTCGGCGCCGGTCATGGCGCGATGCAAATGATGCTGGTCAGCCAGCCGCCATGGCTGCTGCTGACGACCACCATCATTCTCAAGTCGCTGGCGTCGTCGGTTTCGCTCGGCTCCGGTTTTCGCGGCGGCCTGTTCTTCGCTTCGCTGATGCTCGGCGCACTAATCGGGATGCTTTACAGCACGCTCGCGACGATGGTGCTGCCCACTGTCGCGCTTCAGCCGGGCACCGCCGCCATCGCCGCCATGGCGGCACTCGGCACCGGCATCCTCGGCGCGCCGTTCGCGATGATCTGTCTCGCGCTGGAAGTCACCGGCCAGTTCTCGCTGACGGTCGGCGCGATTGTCGCCTCGTCGGTCTCCGCGCTGATCGTGCGCGAACTGTTCGGCTACAGCTTCGCAACGTGGCGCTTCCATCTGCGCGGCGAAGTCATTCGCGGGCCGCAGGACGTCGGCTGGATCACGCAGTTCAACGCCGCGACCTTGATGCGATCGGATTTCGAGACCACGCCCGGTCAGATGTCGATCGCCGAGGCGCAGAAACTGTTTCCACCGGGCCGCCTGAAGCAGGTGGTGGTGCGCGCGCCGGACGGACGCTACGGCGGCCTCGCCCAGCTCTCGGAACTTCATTCCACGGAGATCGCCGGCGATCATCCGATCGCGGAACTGGCGCGGCAACAGAAGGTCTTCCTGCAACCACAGATGTCGATCCGCGAAATCATGGCGGAGTTCGAAAAGACCGAAGCCGACGTGCTGGTGGTGGTCGACAACGCCGATGACCGCACACCCATCGGCACCGTCAGCGAAACCCACGCGCTCCGCGTGTTCGGCGAAGAACTGGAGCGCCGTAATCAGGAAATGTATTTCCGGTGAATGTTGAGGTGACGCTGGATCAACATAACGTCATCCCCCAATAATCGCCATCATGGCCGGGACGAGCCCGGCCATGACGAAGAATACTACGGTGTCAGCACCGCGCGGCCGACCAATTTGCCTTCCTTGAGGCTGCGCAGCGCGGCGTCAGCTTTCTCGAGCGGCATCGTGGTCACCGGGATCGGCGGAATCTTCTTGGTGCGCACCAGATCGAGCAGTTCCTCGGTTTCGCGCAGGTTGCCGACGTAGCTGCCTTGGATGGTCAACGCCTTCATCGCGATCAGCGGCAACGCCCACGGCGCACCGCCGCCGAACAGGCCGACCATCACCAGCTTGCCGCCCTTGGTGAGACAATCGAAGCCGAGTTGCGCGGTCTGCTCATTGCCGACCAGATCGATCGCACCATAAACCGGACCGCCGGCCTTCGCGGCGATCTGCTCGACGGCATCGGCAGCCGCGCCATCGACGGCACCGAGCGCACCGGCCGCGATGGCTGCCTCGCGCTTGCGCGGATCGATATCGACGACGATGGCGCCCTTGCCGCCCATCGCCTTGAGCAGCGACAACGCCATCAGGCCGAGGCCGCCTGCGCCGAAGATAACAATCGGATGATGCAGCACCGACTCCACCTTCTTCAGCGCACTGTAGGTGGTGACGCCGGAGCAGGCGTAAGGCGCGGCGGTGACCGGATCGAGGCCTTTCAGATTGATGAGATACTTGGCGTTCGGCACCGTCATGTAATCGGCATAGCCGCCGTCGCAGTACACGCCGAGCGAATTGCCTTTCAAGCACATGTTCTCCTGATCGGCGAGGCAGAGTTCGCACTTGCCGCAGCCGAGCCACGGATAGACGAGGCAGACATCGCCGACCTTGAGATTGCCCTTGGCGTCGGGGCCGATCGCCACCACTTCGCCGACAGTCTCGTGGCCCATGGTGCGCGGCAGCGACACACCGCGATCCTTCAGCGACAGCGGCTTGCGCCCGTGGCCGAGATCGTAGCCGCCTTCCCAGATGTGCAGATCGCTGTGGCAGACGCCGGCGGCCTTCACCTTGATCAGCACCTGCGTTCCGGTGGGCTGCGGCGTCGGCTCATTCACCTCGGTCAAAGGTGCGTTGAAGTCGGTGACCTTGAAACTCTTCATGGCGTCCAGTCCTCGGGCTCGTTTTGTTGTTCGTTACAATCCGGCGATGACGGCGCGGGCAATCTCCGCTGTGCCGTCGCGGCCACCGAACTCCATCGGTTTGATGCCATCTGCATAGGCCTTGTCAACCACGCGCTCGATGCGCTCGGCGGCCGCGGCAGCTTCAGGGAGTTGGTGCTTGTCGGCCAGCCAGTCCAACAGCAGCGCGACGGACAGGATCATCGCGGTGGGATTGGCCTTGCCCTGCCCCATGATGTCCGGTGCAGTACCATGGCAGGGCTGGAAGACCGCGTGTCGGTCGCCGATATCGGCCGACGGCGCCATGCCGAGCCCGCCGATCAGGCCGGCGGTGAGATCGGAGAGGATGTCGCCGAACATATTTTCCGTCACCAGCACGTCGAAATCCCACGGGCGCTTCACCAGCATCGCCGAGCAGGCATCGACGTAGACACGGGATGTCGCGACGTCCGGATGACGCGTGGCGGCCTCATCGAACAGGCCGCGAAAGTAGGCAAATGCCTTAAACACATTTGCCTTATCGACGCAGGCCAATTGGCCCGTCTTGCCGCGCGCCTTGCGGCGTTCCGCCAGATGGAAAGAAAAGTCGAACAACCGCTGCGAGGTTTTTCGCGTGATCACCATGGTCTCGCGCGCCTCGTCGGCGGTAACGACGCCCTTGCCCATCGACGCGAACAGCCCCTCGGTGGACTCGCGGATCAGCACCAGATCGATGCCGTGCTCGGCCGCCCCGATGATCGGGCTAGGTACGCCGGGAATCAGCCGCGCGGGGCGAACACCAGCATAAAGATCGAAGATCATCCGCAATTCGATCTGCGGCGCGATCTCGGTGTTGTCGGGATAGCGGATATGCGGCAGGCCGCAGGCGCCGAGCAGAATGGCGTCGGCTTCGTCGCAGAGCTTGATGGTAGACTCCGGCATCGATTTGCCGGTCTGTTGATAATGCGTCGCGCCAGCGGGCGCATCGGTGAAGCGGAATTTCAGCTTGGTGCTCGCCTCGATCCGGCGCAGCACCTCCAGCGCCGGCGCCATCACCTCGGGGCCGATGCCGTCGCCCGCGAGCACCGCGATGTGAAACGCCTCCATCGCCGTCATCAGCCCGACAGTCCCGTAAGCGTGGCTTTGCGCATCCACACCTTGTTGTCGTGGAACGCCGCGCCGCCATAGGGTGCAACCGCTTCCGCGCCGGTCAGCATGTTGATGCCGCGATTGCCGACATGGGCGTGGTTCGGATGCACCGATTCCGCGATCAGCACGCCGCGCCGCACGCCGGCAAACAACCGCGCGGTGAGATGCGTCTCGCCGCGCATATTGCCGAGCGTCACCAGATCGCCTTCAGCGATATCGAGGCCGCGCGCATCGTCGGGGTGGATCATCACCGACGGCACGCCCTCGCGCGCTTTCGACGACGGCGTCTCATTGAACGTGGTGTTGAGGAAGCTGCGCGACGGGCTGGTGGCGAGCCGGAACGGATGAGCCTCATCCGCTGCCTCGATCACCGCCCAATGATCCGGCAGACCGGGCATCTTGTCCCAGGCGCCATTACGCTCGTTGACCGGCACCGGCACGTTGGGCCAATCCGCCTTGAAGTGAAATTTGCCGTCGCTGTGGCCGAAGCCATCGAGAAAATGCGAGGCACGGAAATCCGGCTGCAAGTCACGCCACAGATCGGCCAGCAATCCCTCGACGCTGCCATGGCCGCTGGCCTGCAACGTCGCGTCGATGACTTCGCGCGCGGTCATCTCGAATGCCGGATGCGTTGCACCGACGCGCTTGGCAATGCCCTGCAACACTTCATGATTGGAGCGGCATTCGCCGGGAGGTTCGACCAGCTTGGCGCCGACCGAGATATATTGATGGCCGCCGCCGTAATAGAGATCGTCGTGTTCGAGAAACATTGTCGCGGGCAGCACGATGTCCGCCATCTGCGCGGTTTCGGTCATGAACTGCTCGTGCACCGCGACGAACAAATCCTCGCGCGCAAAACCTTGCCGCACCAATGCCTGTTCCGGCGCCACCGTCACCGGATTGGTGTTCTGGATCAGCATCGCCTTCACCGGGCCGCCGCCCTTCAACGCCTCGGCATCGCCGGTGAGGATGCGGCCGATCTTCGATTGATCGAGCCGCCGCGTGCTCCTGTCGACGACGTCGAGGCCTTCGATCAGCGTCTTGTCAAACTTCCAGATCGCGCCATTGTTGAAGAACGCACCGCCGCCTTCGTATTGCCACGCGCCGGTGACGGCGGGGATGCACAGCGCGGCATGCATCTGCGCTGCGCCGTTGCGGCTGCGGGTGAAGCCGTAGCCGAGCCGGAAGTACGAGCGTTTCGTTTCACCCACCGCGCGCGCGAAAGATTCGATCTCGCTGACCGGCACGCCGCAAATCGCCGATGCCCATTCCGGCGTGCGGGTCGCGAGATGCGCCTCAAGCTCGTCGGGGCAATCGGTGTACTTCGCGAGATAAGCGCGATCGGCAAAGCCCTCGCGAAACAGCACATGCATGACGCCGCAGGCGAACGCGCCGTCGGTGCCGGGCCGCAGCAGAATCTTGATGTCGGCCTGCTTCATCGTCTCGTTGTCGTAGACGTCGACGGCGGCGATGCGCGCGCCACGCTCCTTGCGCGCGCGGGTCGCGTGGGTCATCACGTTGACCTGGGTCGAGACCGGATTAGTGCCCCAGATCACGATGAGATCGGACTTCGCCATCTCGCGCGGATCGACGCCCATCACCTTGCCGGTGCCGGCGCCGTAACCGGCCCATGCGATGGTCGAGCAGATGGTGCTGTAGAAGCGCGAATACTTCTTGGCGTGCGACAGGCGGTTGATGCCGTCGCGCATCACCAGTCCCATGGTGCCGGCGTAGTAATACGGCCACACCGACTCGCCGCCGAACTCCTGCTCAGCCGCGTTGAAACGTCCAGCGATCTCATTCAGCGCCTCGTCCCACGAGATGCGTTCGAAACGGCCCTCGCCTTTCGCGCCGACCCGCCGCAGCGGATGCCGGACGCGATCCGGATGATTGATGCGCTCGGCATAGCGCCCGACCTTGGCGCAGACGACGCCGGCGGTATAGGTCTGTTGCTTCGAGCCGCGCACCCGGCCGATGGTCGTGCCGTCGATCACCTCGACATCGAGCGCGCAGGCGGAGGGACAATCGTGCGGACAGGTGGAATGGCCGATTTCGATTTTGACGTTGGCATTCATGGCGCTACCACTAACACAATAATGGGCTGCGAGGCAGCCGCGTTAGGACCGTCTGGCCCGCTGATCCTTCACATAACCGAGCGGAACCCCGAGACGTTTGACGGTGACCACCACCTTGCCCTGGCTGTCGCGGTCGCAATTCATATGGGTCGGCGCGATGAAGAAATCTGCGGTTTCCCACACTTCCGCCCAGTGCAGATGCGGCTTGGCTTTCTTCAGGAACGCCGCGCGCTCACCGCAGATCGCTACTGAATAGCTATGCTTGGGATCGCGACTCAAAGCCGGTTCGGTGCGATTCAGATAGGCTTCCAGCCCGTCCACCGCCTCCGGCATGATGGTGAACCAGTAGTCCATCGCGTAGCGGCGCGACGCACCTTCGATGCCGCCGACCAGCGGGTTGAACACCAGATATTCGTACGGATGCAGGCGAACCAGCGTCACCGCGTTCCAGCCGAACCCCGCGACAACAATCGCCAGCGCCGCGATGCCGAATTGGCGGCGCGTTGCGGACAGCCGCGTCACGACTCGATCCAGACCGATCCCAGCGAGAATGGCGATCGGCGGCAGCACGAACAGGAAATGACGCAATCCACAAAACGCCGGGCCATGCGCCACCACCTCGCACAGCACCGGAAAGACGGCGGCGAAAGTCACCATCGCCACCTCGTTGCGCGCGCGCCGGTCCAGCCCTGTTCGCGCGACGACAGCAGAGGCCGCAAACGCCATCGCCAGCAGCGCACCCGCCAGCATCAGCAGCGGCAGCTTGATCAGGATATAGACCGGCACATAGACACGCGGGATCGTCGCCATCCGATACACCGTGCCGTCGAGCACGGTGCGGATGTTGTAGTGAAACTCCGCGAAGCTGAACAAGCCGCGGATCGGATTGAGCGGCGACAGCGCCGACCACGGCCATGTCACGATCATGATGACATACGCTATCGCCAATGCCGGCACGAAGCGGATGAACGAGGCCCAGACGAAGCGCCGCGCCTCGCGCGAGGTCAGAGGCATCGACGCCGGAATGCTGAGCAGGATCATCACCCCGACATAGCCTACCAGCAACAGGCCCAGCACCTTGATGCCGAGCGCCGCGCCGGTCATCAGCCCGAAGCCGACGATGTGACGCGGCTTCGGGTTCGGCAGGTCGCGCGCCGCGCGCATCAGGAAATACAGCGCGCCGGCCATCGCAGCCGCCAGCGGGATATCCTTGCTGTGGTGGAACATGGTGCCGTACCACGAGCCACACACCGCCAGCGCCAATCCGGCGAGCCATCCGGCGCGCGCGCCCGCGATCATCCGCGCGGTCGCCATCGCCGCCGCCAATCCACCGACGCCGATCAGACCGCACAGCAGATGGCGCAGGTCGTAGATGTCCATCGGCACCAGACGGCCGATCAGGATCGCCGCGCTGTCGAACAGGCCGCCATAGAGATAAAGGTTGTCGAGTTCGAATACCGCGCGGTCGGTGAAGCCGCTTTTGTAATAGGCGAGGATCAGTTCGCCGTAGCGATGCTGAATCCATTCGTCGTTGGTAATGGCGTAGTCACGGAACGTCGCGATCACCAGACCGACCAGCACTGCCAGCAATAGCACCGAAGCCAGATCGTAAGGATCGCGCGCCGCCGCCGCGCGCATCGCTCGCCATATAAAAGAATTGTCGGCCTTGCCAGGCCATCCCGCGCCGTAGTCGTCCACCGCTTCGCGCGCGAGATCGGTCATGATCTATCCGCCTGCCACGAACGCCGCGAACGGCACCTTCGCTGCATCGCAACATCGACGAGTGCAGCACCGGCGGATCGGTAAGATGAGTGGGATGAGCGTTCGGACGGGCATTCGTATCCATGGCGCGGATGAGGCGGACGTTTCTATAGACGATCCCTCAATTTTTACCACTGCGTCGTTGGAATAACGACAGTGTCGCACCCGACCGCCTCTGCGTTGCCAGCCGCTTTGGCGACGATATTCTGTCTGCCTGTCCAGCACCAACGACCGGGCCAACCCGGCGGGGCCATCCATCAGGGAGTCGACGCAGAATGTATCCGGGGACCCACGTTTCCGCGCGCGCCAATCAAGCTGCTTTCATCATGGCGAGCACCGGAGAAACCGTAAGCTATGCCGAACTGGAAGCGCGCACCAACCGGCTGGCGCATTTTCTGCGCAGTCGTGGGTTGAACCGCCTCGATCACTACTCCATCTTTATGGAAAACAATTCCCGCTATCTCGAGAGCTGCGGCGCGGGCGAACGCGCGGGGCTGTACTTCACCTGCATCAACTCGTTTCTCAAGGCCGACGAACTCGCCTACATCCTGACCAACAGCGAATCCCGCGTGCTGATCTTCTCCGAGGAGAAGCGCGCTGTCGCCGAGGAAGCGTTGCGCCAATGCCCGAAGGTCGAGGTCAGCCTTGTGGTCGACGGGCCGGGCAACGGCAGCACCATCCTCAATCTCGACGAAGCGGTGGGCGGTTTCCCCGCGACGCCGATTGCCGACGAGAGCGTCGGCACCGCCATGTTGTATTCCTCGGGGACCACAGGACGACCGAAAGGCATCGTCCGGCCGCTGCCGGAACAGCCTCCGGCGCAGGGGCTGCCGCTGTTCGATTTCCTCAACATGATGTGGCGTTATCGCGAGGGCCTGACCTACCTGTCTCCGGCGCCGCTGTATCACTCCGCTCCACAAGCGGCAGTCAATCTGGTGATCCGCAACGGCGGAACGGCGGTCATCATGGAGAAGTTCGATCCAGAGCATTATTTGCAACTGATCGAGAAGTACAAGCCGACGCACTCCCAACTCGTGCCGACAATGTTCTCGCGGATGCTGAAGCTGCCGGACGAGGTACGCAAGCGTTACGACGTGTCTTCGCTCGAAGTTGCCATTCATGCCGCTGCCCCCTGCCCGCCGCAGGTGAAGGAGCAGATGATCGAATGGTGGGGGCCGATTATCCACGAATACTACGGCGCAACCGAAGGGCTCGGCTTCACTGCCTGCGACACGCCGCAATGGCAGGCGCATCGCGGCACCGTCGGCAAGGTGCTGCTGGGCGAACTCCACGTGCTCGACGAGAACATGCAGCCGTGCCCGAAGGAAACCCCCGGCACGCTGTGGTTCAAGACCGCGACCCCGTTCGAATACTTCAACGATCCGAAACGCACCGCGGAAACCCGCTCGGCCGACGGCAGCATGAGCACCGTGGGCGACATCGGCTATGTCGACGACGACGACTTCCTCTATCTCACCGACCGCGCGACCTTCATGATCGTCTCCGGCGGCGTCAATATCTATCCGCAGGAGTGCGAGAACCTCTTGATCACACACCCGAAGGTGGCGGACGCCGCTGTGTTCGGCGTACCCAACGACGACCTCGGCGAGGAAGTGAAAGCCGTGGTGCAGCCGATGCCGGGCATCGCGGCGGATCAGGCGCTGGTCGACGAACTGACGGAGTTCTGTCTGAAGAACCTGTCGCGGCAGAAATGCCCGCGCTCGATCGATTTCATCGAGGAGATGCCGCGCCTGCCGACCGGCAAGCTCTACAAGCGCCTGTTGCGCGACCGCTACTGGGGCGACCGCAAGAGCCGCATCGTCTGAGAACTGACTCTAAATGTAGTCGTCGGATCGAACTACCTCAGCGTCGTCCCCGCGCAGGCGGGGACCCATTACCCCTGGCATTCGTGGTTATAAAAATAACCACGCCTTGGTGATGGAGCCGAGCCGCTGCGGAGTCTGGGTCCCCGCCTGCGCGGGGACGACGATCTTTTGCGTCGCAAATCCACCGGCAAAACTGACTTCCGGTGAAGCTCTGAAATCGCTTCACCGAACACGCCTCGCGATGCGACGCATGGTCCGTTTGCATCGGCGGCGCGTTCCGGCGTATGTTTGGTGATCGTAATTGTCTCTCTGCTCTGCGCGGCGCGCGGAATGCCGATGAGCCTGCCGCGGCGCGGCGCGATCGGGAGATTTGACAATGAACGCCCCCATTATACGCCTTACCAGCCTCGCCCATGGCGGCGGCTGCGGATGCAAGCTCGCGCCATCGGTGTTGCAGGAACTGCTGGCGGGGCAGCCTGCCGCAGCACCGTTCCGGCAATTGCTGGTCGGCGCTGACACCGGCGACGACGCCGCTGTCTGGCAGGTCGACGACAACACCTGCATCGTCGCCACCACCGACTTCTTCATGCCGGTCGTCGACGATCCGTTCGACTTCGGCCGCATCGCCGCCACCAACGCCATCTCCGACATCTACGCCATGGGCGCCAAGCCGATCCTGGCGCTGGCGATCCTCGGGATGCCGCTCGACAAGATTTCCGTCGACGTGGTGCGCGAGATTTTGCGCGGCGGCGCGTCGGTCTGTGCGGATGCCGGCTTCCCCATCGGCGGCGGCCATTCCATCGACGCGCCGGAGCCGATCTACGGTCTCGCCGTGATCGGCATCTGCCGGCCCGAACAGGTGCGCCGCAACGCCGACGCCAAGCCGGGCGATGCGCTGATCCTGACCAAGGGCCTCGGCGTCGGGGTTTATTCCGCAGCGATCAAAAAGGGCCAGCTCGACGGCGACGGCTACGCCGAGATGGTCGCCTCCACCACGCAACTCAATCGCGTCGGCGGCGACCTGTCCGCCGATCCCGCCGTTCACGCCATCACCGACGTCACCGGCTTCGGCCTGCTCGGCCACGCCTACGAGATGGCGCGAGAATCGAAACTGTCGCTGGCGATCGACGCCAGGAAGGTACCGCTGTTCTCACGCGCCAATGAACTGGCCAAGAGCGGCTTCATCACCGGCGCATCGAAGCGCAACTGGGCGAGCTACGGCGCGTCCATCGTGCTACCGCCCGCCATGCCGGAATGGCAACGCGACCTGCTGGCCGATCCGCAGACCTCGGGCGGTCTATTGGTCGCCTGCGCGCCGGATCACGCCGAGGCAGTGCTGAAGAAGGTGATCGACGCCGGATTCACATCGGCAAAAATCATTGGCCACGCCGAAGCCGGTCCTGCGCAGGTGCGGATCGAAAGCTAAGTGATTTCGTTTCCACTGTCATTGCGAGGAGTCGATTAGCCTCATCGTCATGGCCGGGCTTGTCCTGGCCATCCACGTCTCTGAACTTGCGATGTTCTCAAGACGTGGATGCCCGGCATAAAGCCGGGCATGACGGATCAGATTGAATGAATCGCGAACTAATTCGCCTGAGCCGGCTCGACCTTCATACGGCGGCCCCAGGTGTCGAAGAAGTGGCCTTCATTGACCACCATGCGGTCGGCGTTGACGCGGTCTTCCAACTCGCGCAACGCATCGGCCGCTTTGGCGTCCTCCACCGGGCCGCCGTCGTCATCGATGAGCGGCATCAAGAGCACGCCGTCCCACGGCACGTTGGCGCCGCGCATCAACAGCGTGAAGTGGTGCCAATCGAGTTCGTCGCCGATCACATGCGTGAACGTCGAGCGCAGCGGCAGCACGCCGAGATTGGCGGTCGAGATCAGAATGATCAGCGCGGTGAATCCACCGGTGCGCTGGAATTCATGCACCACCCAATCGTCGAACAGGAAGTCGTCGAGCTTCTTGCGCCTAGCAGGTTTCGACAAGCGGCAGCTCCACGATTTCCCGCTCCATGATGCTGAGGAACGCCCCGTTGCGATGCTCGGCGAACCACGCCTCGAACGCGCGCAGCTTCTCGATGATGCTTGCTGAATCCGCTGGCGTTCCCGTCTCGGGCGCTTCCGGCTGGGACGCCTGCCAACAGGCCGCAATCACCGGCGCGAAGTTCGTCAGCGTCTCCTGCTGCGTCTCGCTGGTGCCGCTCCAGCCCAGTTCGTGCAGGAAAGCCGTGGAGCCGCGCAGGATGGCGTCCTCCTCGGTCTCGCAGCCGTCGAGCGCGGCGGTGACGGTGCGCATCAGGTTGAGCCGCCGGAAACCGAAGGCGCGATCCTGCTCCAATTCGCGGAAACGAACTGCTGCTTCCTTGCGATAATTCTCTTCGTTAATGGAGGCGTCGTGCGCGATCCGGTCGAGATCGTCGAGTAACGCCGTCAAGGGCTGAGCCGTCATCGCGCGCTCCCGTGCTTGTTGAAGGTTGGTGGAAGAGAATGGGAGTCGAACCCACCAAGAACCGACTCGCGGCCCTTCCCGGATTTGAAGTCCGGACGCCCCACCGGGAACGATGCTCTTCCAATTGTTTCAATCTTCGGCGCCGTACTCGTCTCCAAGTTACCCGGAGCCATCTCATCGGCCGGCCTGCGAAACAGGTCAAGCCGATGCTTGTTGACACGGCGCAGATCGCCTCTGCGAATTGTAACACCATGCCGGTCGAAGAATTCAAGTATCTGGATCGCGACTTTGCGGCCATTGTCGAATTTGTCGCGGAATTGCGCGGCGGTGAACTGATGATCGGCCGCCTGCTCCGACAGCGTCGCCATCACGCCGACCATCTCCGCGACCGTCGCGCGCAGGAAGAAGTGATCGTGCGCCACTTCATCGACGCGGCCCATGCGCCCGACCAGCTTGAACAGCCGCCGCACTTCCGGCTCGGCAACGCCGGTATAGCCCGCGATATCGCGGACGCGCGGCGGACGGAAGCGCCCCTCGCCGCCGATGAAAATTCGCACCTTGTTCCACAGCGCTTCGTCGCCCGGCGTCAGCCGCACCTCATGGCTCGGCAGGCGGATCCACGCGCCGTCGAGCGCGATGTCCCGGCTGCGCGCCAGCCCCTGCAGCAACGCGGCGAAAGCCGGCGTCGGTAGACGCGGTTCGAGTTGCAGCCTCAGCCGCTCTAGGCCGATGCCGGACAGGTTCGGATTCTCGGCGTGGAATTTCGCCAGCGTGGCGAGAATATCGTTCTTCATCCGCAGCCAGACGGCCGGCGCGATGACGAATTCGGTCTTCGCGGTGACAAGCCGCAGCAGGCTCATGCGCTGCACCAGCGCCTCGCGCTCCGTCTCCGAGATCGCACGGTCGCGAATGAAGGCGGAGAAATCGGTATAGCCGGCAGCGCAATTCAACAGCGCCGTAAGCGCACCTTCTGGATCGCTGATGGCGTTGGCCTCGAGCTGCGCGATGCGTTCCGGCGCGCGACGCTTGCGCGCGGCAGCGCGCAGATCGAGGAACATTCCGCCGCCGATGGTTCGCTGCGCCGTGGTGTCGCGCAGCACGAAGCGATCACCGACCGCCGCCGCAATCGGCTGGTCCAGCACCAGTTGCACGAAGGCGTGACCACCGGGCGGAATCGGATCGTCGCTAAGCAGCACGATGCGCGCGCCGATCTCGGTGGCAGCATGATGCAACCGCACCGGCATCCACTGCGTGATCGGCTTGCTCTCGCCCGCCAGCACTTCGACGCGGGCGTCGATGCGGTTCGCAGGCGCGTGCAATTCCGGATCGAGCACGACGTTGCCGCGCGAAATCGCATCCTTGGTGACGCCGTCGCCGGCGAGGTTGAGCGCGCAGCGGTCGCCGGCGCGGCCGGTCTCGGTCACGTTGTTCTGCGCGTGAATGCCGCGCACCCGGGCCTGCAACCCCGACGGGCTGACGATCACCTGATCGCCGACGTTGATGCTGCCGGACAGCACCGTGCCGGTCACCACCGTGCCGGTGCCGGACAGCGTGAAGGAACGATCGACCGCGAGCCTGAAACGCCCCTTGTCGGAGCGCGCCTGCCAGTCATGCGCCGCTGCGAACAGCCGTGCGCGCAGATCGTCGATGCCCTGCCCGCTCTGGCTCGACACCGCGAACATCTCGATATCGCTCAGCGGCGTCAGCGCCAGCGCATTCGCGATCTCGATGCGCACTTCGGCGAGACGATCCTCGCTGACGAGATCGGCCTTGGTGATGGCAACCGCGCCGCGGGTGATGCCGAGCAGATTGACGATCGCCAGATGCTCGACCGTCTGCGGCATGATGCCGTCGTCGGCGGCAATCACCAGCAGCACGAAATCGATGCCGCTGGCCCCCGCCAGCATGTTGTGGACGAAACGCTCGTGACCCGGCACGTCGACGAAGCCGAGCACGCCGCCGTCCGGCGTCGGCAGATAGGCGAAGCCGAGATCGACCGAGATGCCGCGCGCTTTCTCTTCCTTGAGGCGGTCGGTATCGACGCCGGTGAGCGCGCGCACCAGCGACGTCTTGCCGTGATCGATATGGCCCGCGGTGCCGACGATCATGACGCGGGCTCCCCGAGCGGCCGTTTCGCCAGCGCCCGCGCACGCTCGATGTCGGCTTCGGACATCGCCGCATAAGTCGGCTGTAGGAACGATTCCGCCAACGCGCTGCCGCCAGATTGCGCGCGCAACAGCCACATCAGCGCCGCCACCGGATCGCGCGGCACGCCGGCGCCGAGTTGATAAGCTGCACCAAGCATCGCCTGCGCGTCGACATCGCCGCGCGCCGCCGCCATGTCCCACCAGCGTGCGGCTTCTGCCGCGTCGCGCTCAACGCCGATGGCGTTGTGATAGATCATGCCGAGCCGGGTCATCGACGGCACCACGCCTTGCGCGGCGGCAGCCTCCGCCCAGCTCTTGGCCTCGGCGAGATCGCCGGGGATCATCTGCTGCTCGTAAAGCATCCACGACAGCATGTCCTGTGCCGGGCCGTCGCCGGCTTCCGCCGCTGCACGATAGAGTTCGGCCGCTTTCACCGCGTTGGACTCGACGCCCTCGCCTTTGAAATAGAGGTCCGCGAGATTGCGCTTGCCGATGATGTCGCCGCTCTCGGCGGCGAGCGTCAGCCATTTGAACGCGAGCGCGGTGTCGCGCGCGACACCCATGCCTTCGCTGAAACAGACGCCGACATTGTTCTGCGCCCGTGCTACGCCCTGCTGCGCCAAGGGCCCCCAGATCGCCAGCGCCGACTCGTAGTCGTTGCCGGCGGCGGCATCGAGCGCGTCCGACATCAGTTCGGCCGTAGTCTTCTCGGCCGGCTTGCTGCGGAAAGCTTTGAGCGATGAATCGAGCCAGCCCATCATGCGCGCTCCGCCAATCCGAGGCCCGCGAGATTGCGAACGAAGCCGGCGTCATCCTCAAGGCAGCGCAGATCGAGCACCAACGCGTGCTCCGCGATGTGGCCGATCACCGGCTTGTCGAGACTGCGAAGTGCCGCCGCCAATGCAATCAAGGCACGGCCGCTCGCGCGCGCGCCTGCCGCGCGAATGGCAATGCCGGCGCTCGGCAGGGTTTCCTGCGGCAACGCGCCGGAGCCGATCTGGCTGGCGCAATCGACAACTGTTGCGACATAACCCGACCCGACGGCGGCCGATAACGCCGGCAGCAGCCGCGCTGCCTGTGCGGCGATCTCGTCCCGCTTGCGCGCCAGCAGGCGGATGGTCGGCAGGCGCTCCGCGAGACGATCGGGATCGCGATAGAGTTGCAGCGTCGCCTCGATGGCGGCGAGCCGGACTTTGTCGACGCGCAGCGCGCGCTTCATCGGATTCTTGTTGAGCCGCGCGATCAGATCGCAGCGGCCGACGATGAAGCCGGCCTGCGGCCCGCCGAGCAACTTGTCACCGGAGAACGTGACGAGATCGGCGCCTTCGGCTACCGCCTCGCGCACGGTCTGCTCGTGCGACAGCCCGTAGCGCGCGAGATCGACCAGCGTGCCGGAGCCGAGGTCATTCAACAGCGGCACGTTTTGCGCGCGCGTGATGTCGGCGAGCGCCTTTCCGGAGACGCTCTTGGTGAACCCCTCGACGCGATAGTTCGAGGTATGCACCTTGAGCACGAGGCCGGTCTTGGGGCCGAGCGCCGCCGCATAGTCCTTCTCATGCGTGCGGTTGGTGGTGCCGACCTCAACGAGTTTGGTGCCCGCACGCGCCATGATATCCGGCATCCGGAACGCGCCGCCGATCTCGATCAACTCGCCCCGCGAGATCACCGCTTCCTTGCCGCGCCCGAGTGTGTTCAACGCCAGCAGCACCGCACCGGCATTGTTATTGACCACCGTGGCATCTTCGGCACCGGTCAGCTCGCACAACAGGTCGCGGACCAGATCGTCGCGCTCACCGCGCTTGCCGGTGTCGAGATTGAATTCAAGCGCGAGCGCATCGCGCATCGCCGCTGTCGCCGCTTCCACGGCCGCTTCCGCGATCTGCGCACGGCCAAGATTGGTATGGAGCACTGTGCCGGTCAGATTGAAGACCGGCCGCACCTTGGGTTGCGAAGAGCGTTCCAGCGATGCGATTGCCGATGCCACGATAGCATCCGCGTTCGGCACCGCCATCTGCTCCGAAGCCGCGCCGCGCACGTCCTCGACCGAACGCCGAAGGGCCTCCAGCAATGCGGGACGACCGAAACGATCGATGGCTTCAATGGCGAGCGGCGTCTTCAGCAACTCGTCGATGGCCGGAATACGCCTGAATGCGGGCCCGGGATCGCGCACCGCAGCCTCCTAGTAGCCGATCAGGAACGGATTGATGCCGCCACGGCGGAAACCGAGTTCCCGCACCAGGAGATCGAGACCAAGCGTGGCGACATCGTCGGCCACCGGATCGAGCCGATCGTCCTTCTGCTGGTTGAAGATCTTCATGTAACCGTGGCAGTCGTCGCAGGTTTCCGCCTTGATGTTGCCGACGCCCTCGATTTCCTGGAACAGGATTTTCCGGGTGGAGCCGCACAGCGTGCATTTGGAGCGAACGTAGTTCCACATCGTGCCGCATAGCGAGCAGGCGCAGAACCGTGTGCCCGGCGCACGACGCCAGTTGACGATGGCGGTCGAGGTCGGCGCGCTGCCGCAGCACGGGCAGACGCCGTCGCCCACCGATTGCAGCGACTTGTCGTCGAGCCGCGCCGCGAGCCGCGCGAAATGCACCTGCAACGCGGCCGCGACGAAGATGTGCTCGGCGACCGCTTCGAACGGGATGGCTTCCGCCAGCACGTTCTGCAACATCGCCTCGCGTCCGGCGGCGTCGGCTTCGGTGACACGCAGCAAGGCCGCACGCGCCGGCGACGGCATTTCCAATCCGACAGCGGCGTCGAGCAACCGCTGGAACGCGGCCTCGAACGCCGAGTCGGCCTTGAAGGCGACGCGGTCGAGCGGCGGCATCTTGTGTTCCCTGGCGCGCGCCAGCGTTTCGGCATCGATCGGCGCGGGCTCCGGCAAGCCATCCTGAATAGATGCCTGGACGCCGCAGAGACCGGAGAGGAAATTCAGGTAAGGCGCGAGATCGTGCCCTTCGGCCAAAACGGCAAAGCGGGCGCTGCGATCAGCGAATAGCTGGACCGGATCGGGCAATCGCGCGAACGGCGGGATCGGAATATTGCCAATAGCAGAGGGATCAGGCTGGGTTGTATCGACGCGCGACATCATTACACCTCACGAACCCCACGGGCCACGTGGATTTGTACGCTAGAGCCTTTCCGACCAAATCAGAAGCGGACTCTATGACTTTGTTTTGACGCGTTTTCTTCACGCGAACCGGAAGCCGCTTCGCTTGAAAACGCTTGAGTGCTTCGGCGCCGGCTTGTGGCCGGCGCCGAAGCAGGTTGTCAGTGCTTGCCGGTCACCAGATCCTTAAGCCAGCGGCGGTGATGCCGCCAGGCCCAGCCACCGGTGACCTTGCCGCGGGTCATGGCGCCGATCGTACCTCGCACCCAGATCGCGGCGTAAACGTGGACGATCCAGACGCAGATCGCCACGATCGCGGTCACCGAGTGGATCAGAACCGCGATCCGCTTCTGCTCGATGGTGAAGTAGTTGCCGAAGTACTGGTCCCAGATCACCACGCCACTCGTGATGAGCACCAGGATGAACAGCGACATCGACCAGAACACCATCTTCTGACCGGCATTGTACTTGCCGACTTCCGGTAGCTTGTTCTCCTCGTTGGCCAGCACATCGCGCAGCCGCCCCATCCAGACGCTGTCGGTCCTCTCCCAGAGATTAAGCCGGAAGAAGCGGAAGAACAGCCCCATGAACGAGAGGAACAGCACCACGCCGATCCACGGATGGATGATCCGGGTCAACTGGCCGCCGCCGAACAGGCCGGTGAGGAAGTACAGATAAGGCGTGAACAGCGCCAGCCCGGACAGCGCGAGCAGCACGAGACTGATCGCGGTGATCCAGTGGTTGATGCGGGCCGCCGCGGTATACCGGTCGACGATGACCGGTTTACCGGGATGCACGCCGTCTCCGGCGTCGACTTCCGATTTGCTCATCGTCGTCCCTCCGTCAACCGCTCGGCGTTCTTCTCGTCTTCCGCTGTCACCCGGTTCGCACCGGCAACGGCATGATGCAGGAACCCGAACGCCGCAAAGGCGCCGATCGCGGCCAAGCCGACATACTTGGTGACGCCCTTCCACACCTCGACCAGCGGACTGATCGACGGGTTGTTGGGCAGTCCCGCGTAGATCTGCGGCTTGTCCGCGTGTTGCAGCACGTACATCACGTGCGTGCCGCCCACGCCCGGAGGATCGTAGAGGCCGGCATTCTTGAAGCCGCGCGACTTGAGATCCTTGATGCGGTGGTCGGCCCACTGCTTCATCTCGTCCTTGGTGCCGAACACGATGGCCTGTGTCGGGCAAGCCTTGGCGCAGGCAGGTCCCTGACCGACCGCGAGACGGTCGGAGCACAACGAGCACTTGTAGGCCTTTTGATCGACCTGCGAGATGCGCGGAATGTTGAAGGGACAGCCCTTGATGCAGTAGCCGCAGCCGATGCACTTGTCGTGGTCGAAGTCCACGATGCCGTTGGAGTACTGCACGATGGCGCCGGGCGCCGGGCAGGCCTTGAGGCAGCCCGGGTCCTCGCAATGCATACAGCCGTCCTTGCGGATCAGCCACTCGAGATTGCCGGACTCGGCATTCTCGTACTCGGTGTAGCGCATCAGCGTCCAGGTATTCGCCGTCAGATCGTGCGGGTTGTCGTAGACCCCGACGTTGACGCCGACTTCCTCGGTGAGGTTGTTCCACTCAAGGCACGCCACCTGACATGCCTTGCAGCCGATGCACTTGGATACGTCGATCAGCTTCGCCACCTCCGTCTGCCGCTTGGCAGGCGCAGTGACGGACGAAGCCGAACGGCGGATCAGATCCTGTTGGCCGAACTTGGCGGCAACCGGATTGGTGGTGGGGTTAGGAACCGGTGTAAACATCTGTTGCCCTCCCCCTTAAGCCACCGGGCCCGCAATGGGCTCGACGTTGACAAGGAACGCCTTGAATTCAGGCGTCTGCGAGTTCGAGTCACCGATCGCCGACGTCAGCGAGTTGATCGGTGAGGCCTTCTTGGTTTCGCCGATGAAGCCGAAGTTGAGCGGCAGGCCGACCTCATGCACCGTCTTGCCGTCGATCTTGAACGGCTTCAGGCGCTTGGTGACGACTGCCTTGCCCTTGACCTCGCCGCGCTTGGACCAGACCCGGATGCGTTGTCCGTGCTTGATGCCCTTCTCCTTGGCGAGCTCCTCCGACATTTCCACGAAGAACTCCGGCTGCATCACCGCGTTGGCGTGAACAGTCTTGGTCCAGTAGTGGAAGTGCTCGGTGAGGCGATAGGTGGTGCCCACGATCGGGAAGTCCTTGGACGTGCCAAGCGCTTCGAGATCGCCCTTGAACACCCGCGCCACCGGGTTGCCCTTGAGCTTCGGGAACACCAGGTTGCCGGTCGGAGATTCGAACGGCTCCATGTGCACCGGGAACGGACCGTCGGCCATCAGGCCACGAACCCAAAGGCGCGAGACGCCTTCCGCGTTCATGATGAAGGGACCGACCGCCCGATCCGGCGGAATGGTCGGAACATAGTCCGGAACGTCCGGACCGCTCCACCGCTCGCCGTTCCAGAACATGTACTTCTTCTTCTCGCTCCACGGCTTGCCATCGGGATCGGCCGAAGCGCGATTGTACTGGATGCGGCGGTTGGCGGGCCACGCGAAGCCCCAGTTGCCGTACACACCCAGCCCCGACGGATCGCTGTTGTCGCGACGTTGAGCCATGTTGCCGGTCGGACCGTAGAAGCCCGTGTAGATCCACATGCATCCGTCGGTCGAACCGTCGTCGCGCATCTCGCCGAACGAGGCGAGACGCTGCCCGGCGGCGCGAACCACCTTGCCTTCGGCATCCTTGAGATCGGTCAAGGCCTTGCCGTTCAACTCGGTCTGGAGTTCGTCGACGGTCGGATGCAACGGGTCCTTGTAGCTCCAGTCCACCGCGAGGATGGCATCCTTGCCCTTGCCGCCGTCCTTTTCGTACATCTTGCGCATACGCACGAACAGGTCGGACAGGATCTCGATGTCCGTTCGGGACTCGAAGTAGGGATCGGCCGCCTTCCACTTCCACTGGATGACGCGGCTGGAGTTGGTGACGCTGCCTTCTTCCTCGGCGAACGAGGTCACCGGCAGCATGAACACTTCGGTCTGAACCTTGGCGGGATCGATGTTGTTGAACTCGCCGTGGTTCTCCCAGAACCGAGCCGTATCGGTCTCGATCGGGTCCATGCTGACCAGGAACTTCAGCTTCGCCAGACCTTCCCTGCTCTTGTTCGAGTTGGGAATCGCCATCAGCGGGTTGAAGCCCTGGCAGATCAGGCCAGTCGTTTTGCCCTGATGCATCAGATCGAACATCTTGATGCAGTCATAGATGCCATCAAGCTTCGGCAGATAGTTGTAGCCGAACTCGTTTTCCTTGGTGGCATTGGCGCCGAACTGCGACTTCAGGAAGCTGACATAGAACTTGCGATAGTTCTGCCAGTAGCTGGTCTGGTTCGGCGTCAGCGGCTTGAAGGTACGTTTGGCGAGGTGCGACTCCAGCGTCGTTTCCTGCTCGGTCGGCAGGGCCAGATAGCCCGGGATCGCCGCCGTCAGGGTGCCGACGTCGGTGATGCCCTGCACGTTGGAGTGACCGCGCAATGCGTTCACGCCGCCGCCGGGGATACCGATGTTGCCGCACAGAAGCTGGATCATCGCCGCGCAACGGATGTTCTGGGCACCATGGGAGTGCTGCGTCCAGCCGAGCGCGTACATGATCGTCATCGCGCGTTCGCCGTTGGCGGTGGACGCGACCCAGTCGGCGACCTTCAGGAACTTGTCCTTCGGGGTGCCCGAGACGCGCTCGACCAATTCCGGCGTGTATTGCGCGAAGTGCTTCTTCATCAACTGGAAGACACAGCGCGGATCCTGCAACGTCATGTCGCGCATGGCGAAGCCGTCGGGACCGAACTTGTACTCCCAGGTGCTGCGGTCATAGGAGCGCTTCGACTCGTCGTACCCCGAGAACAGACCCTCGTTGAACTCGAAGTCGTCGCGCACGATGAACGCGGCGTTGGTGAAGTTGCGCACGTACTCCTTGTGGATCTTGTCGTTGGTGAGCAGGTAGTTGATCACACCCGACAAGAACGTGATGTCCGATCCGGAACGGATCGGCGCGTAGTGGTCCGCGACAGCCGCCGAGCGGTTGAACCGCGGGTCGACCACCATCAGCTTGGCGCCACGCTCGGCCTTCGCCTCGGTGACCCACTTGAATCCGCAGGGATGCGCTTCCGCTGCGTTACCACCCATGATCCAGACGACATCGGCGTTCTTGATGTCGGTCCAGCTGTTCGTCATAGCACCGCGACCAAATGTGGGGCCCAAACTGGCCACCGTCGGTCCGTGTCAAATCCTGGCTTGGTTTTCGATCTGTAGAAGCCCAAGGCCACGCGAGACCTTGAACGTCGCCCATCCGCCTTCGTTGGCGACTGAGGAACCGGCGAGGAACGCGGTGGTCAACCAACGGTTGACGGTCACACCGTCGCGGTTCTTCTCGACCCAATTGGCGTCGCGATCTTCCTTCATCAGCTTCGCGATGCGCTCCATCGCGAAATCCCAGCTGACGCGCTCGAAGCCATTCGAGCCGGGCTTGCGATACATCGGGTACTTCACGCGCGACTTCGACTTGATGTAGTCGATCGCGCCGGCGCCCTTCGGGCACAACGTTCCGCGATTGACCGGATGGTCGACGTCACCCTCGATATGGGTGACTTCCATCTTGCCCTTCTCGACCTTGCTTTCGGCCGCGAAAATCATCATTCCGCAGCAGACCGCACAATAAGGACACTGGCTGCGAACTTCCTTGGTCTGCGCGAGCTTGAAAGGCCGGATCGTCAGTGCGTGGGCTGCTTCGATTTCACCAAATCCAAGAGCGCCAAGACTCGTTCCCGCCAAACCCGCGCCGGCCCCGAGCATAAACGAGCGCCGCGAGAGTTCCATGTTCATGGAACATTCCTCCAAAAACCGGCCCCCACCGGGGGACGTTCCAAACTTTAGAGTTTGTCAAAAGAAAAAGTACGGCGATATCAATGCACTGTCAAAGCGGCGAAACCGATGCAATGATTTCGAGTTATCGAATGATGCACTGCGAAGTAATAACGTGACGGTAATGCATGTCATTGCGGCACTTGTATTATTTATAAGAAATGCATCTTTCCCCGAACATTTTGCTGCAACGCCGTTTTTACCCATCGGCACACGGGCATTTCGCCGCACCGAGACTTATTGACGGCCTTGTCAAGGCCTTTCACAGTAAGCGTCGTGGCGGCAAGCACCGCTCCCGCGGGTCGGGGCCGAATTTTCAAATCGAATCATGACGCGGACGTTATTCCACGCCGATGCTTGGTGTGGATCGCGCTGACGGCTGCTTTCTTCGCCGGCCTCGTTTCCCTCCCCGCCGCATCAGCCTCTCCCCTGCTCCGGCCATGGGTCGAAGGAACGCCACCCCCCTTCAGTCTCGACGACCTGCACGGCACGCCGCGCGATCTGCAAGCCTTCAAAGGCAACGTGGTGTTGCTGCACTTCTTCGCGACGTGGTGCGAACCCTGCGTGCGCGAAATCAGCTCGCTGCAACGGCTGACATCCATCGCCCGCGACAAGCCGCTGAAGATCGTCGCCATCGATGTCGCCGAAGTCGATCTGCGCGTGCGCGCCTTCTTCGAAAAGCTACCGGTGAATTTTCCCGTGCTGCTCGACCGCGACCGCGCCGTGACCAAGGCATGGCAAGTGAGTGCGTTGCCGTCGACCGTCGTGCTCGCGCCGGATCTGACGCCGCGACTTTTCGTCGAAGGCGACCTCGACTGGTCACGCCCCGACGTGCTGGCAACGATCGCGACACTCTATCCGGCAGCGGCCCGCCGCACTGAGCCCATCACCATCCAGACAATCAACAATCCACGTGGGGAGAAGACACGATGAACCGGCGCGAATTCATTCAAGGCACCACCGCACTCTCGCTGGCCGCAATGTTGCCCAACGCGGCACGGGCACAGGCTGTCTTCGCGCCGAAGCCCGGCGCATGGCGCACGGTCGATCTCGTCACCAAGCTCGAGATCGCCAAGCCGGACGGCAAGATGCAGGCCTGGATTCCATTGCCGTCGGTGAATGAGACGGAATGGAGCCGCCCGGGCGAAACCAAATGGACCGGCAACGCCGCCAAGGTTGAGCGCGTGCGCGATCCGAAGTACAGCGCGGAAATGCTGCATGTGATGTGGAAGGACGACGAGTTCATGCCGGCGATCGAGGTCACCAGCCGCGTCGCGACGCGCGACCGCGCCATCGATCTCGGCAAACCGGGCAAGGCCGCGCCGCTCAGCGACGCCGAGCGCAAGCTCAATCTCCAGGGCACCGAATTGATTCCGGTCGACGGCATCGTCAAGCAGACCTCGGACAAGATCGTCTCGGATGCGAAGGCCGCGACCGATATCGAGAAAGCGCGCGCGATCTACGAATGGGTGGTTGAGAACACGGTACGCACCGCCTCGACGCGCGGCTGCGGCACCGGCGATATCGCCTCGATGCTCAAGACCGGCAATCTCGGCGGCAAGTGCGCCGATCTCAACGCGCTCTATGTCGGCCTCGCCCGCGCCGCCGGTCTGCCCGCGCGCGACGTCTATGGCCTTCGCGTGCTGCCCTCGCAGTTCGGCTACAAGAGCCTCGGCGCGGGCTCGGCCAACGTCACCAAGGCGCAGCACTGCCGCGCCGAAGTGTTCCTCGACGGCTTCGGCTGGGTGCCGGTCGATCCCGCCGACGTCCGCAAGGTGATGCTGGAGGAGCCGCCGGCCAACCTCCCGATCACCGACGCAAAAGTGGTCGCGGCGCGCAAGACGTTGTTCGGCGCGTGGGAAGGCAACTGGATCGCCTACAACACCGCGCATGACGTGGCGCTGCCGAACGGCAAACATCCGAAACTCGGCTTTCTGATGTATCCGCAGGCCGAGCGCGCGTCGCTGCTGCTCGATTGCCTCGACCCGGACAACTTCCGCTACGCGCTGATGGCGAAGGAAGCCACTGCGACCTGATAACACTGACACAACGGGCGCGGTCGTGGCCGCGCCCGTTGTCATTTCCGGACACACCGATGCCGATCTATCTCGACCACAACGCGACGACGCCGATCGCCCCCGGCGTGCTCAACGCCATGCTGCCGTTCCTGCGCGAGCAATACGGTAACCCATCGTCGAGCTATGCGCTTGGCCATGCTGCAAAGGATGCGGTGACGATCGCGCGCAGCCATGTCGCCGCGTTGATCGGCGCGGAACCCGATGAGATTATCTTCACCAGCGGCGGGACCGAAGCGAACAACATCGCCATTCGCGGCAGCATCGAACCGAACGGCGGCAAGCGCGCCATCGTCACCGGCACGGTCGAGCATCCGGCGACGGACGAGCCGTGCGATCTGCTGGCACGAGAAGGCTACGCCGTTCATCGCATCAAGGTCGGTGACGACGGCCGCATCGATATTGATGAGGCACGTCGCATCATCCGCAACGGTGTCGGCCTTGTGACGATGATCCACGCGCAGAACGAAACCGGCGTACTGCAACCGGTTGCGGAGATCGCCGCCGCCGCGCGTGAACACGGCGCGCCGATGCATATCGATGCCGCGCAGGCGTCGGCAAGATCGCCGTCGATGTCCGGGCGCTCGGCATCGACATGCTGTCCATCGCCGGCCACAAACTCTACGCGCCGAAAGGTATCGGCGTGCTTTACGTTCGTCGCGGCGTGCGAACGCAGTCGGTGTTGCGTGGCGCAGGCCAGGAATCCGGCCGCCGTCCCGGCACCGAGAACGTCGCCTCCATCGTCGGCCTCGGCGAGGCCTGCCGCCTCGCCGCCGAGCGGCTACGCAACGGCGGCACCGAACGGATGACGGTGCTGACGCGTACGTTGCTCACACGGCTGCGACAGGCAATTCCGGATATCATTCTGACGGGGCACCCGACGGCGCGACTGCCGAACACGCTCAACGTCCTGTTTCCCGCCGTCTACGGCCGCGCGGTGCTGGAAGCATGTCCGCAGGTGATGGCCTCCACCGGTTCGGCCTGTCACGCCGACCGCGAAGAGGCCTCCGCGATCCTGCGCGCCATGGGCATTCCCGAGCACAAGGCGCTCGGCGCGGTGCGGCTGTCGCTCGGCGCGACTACCACGGCGCGCGAGATCGACGACGCAGCCGATGCACTTGCCGAGGCGTGGCGCAAGTGTGTGGCCGGAACTGCGCGCGCATCGTAGATTGCACGTATAAACGTCTCGACCTTCGGGGCCGGTTCTTGCTGACCGCGTCCGGGATATAACATGAATCTGTTCATCTTCGGCCTCGGCTATAGCTGCCGGCATTTTCTCGATCGCTTTACCGGTGATTATGCAAACATCTCGGCCACCGTTCGCGATCCGTCGCGCCACACCGCGAGAAGCGATTGCGAAATTCTCAGCTTCGGTCCCGACCGCGCCGATCCCCTCATCGCCGCACGTCTCGCGCAGGCCGATCTGCTGCTGGTCTCGGTGCCGCCGTCCGGCAGCGGCGATCCGGTGCTCACGGTCTTCGGCGATGCCATCAAAACCAGCCGCATTCGCCGCATCGTCTATCTCTCGACGGTGGGCGTTTACGGCGATCACGACGGCCAATGGATCGACGAGACCGCACCGGTCGCGCCCAGTCCCGGTCGCCGTGCGGCGCGCGCGACGGCGGAAGGTGACTGGATGACGCGCGCAGGCGAACGCACCAGCATCCTGCGGCTTGCCGGCATCTACGGCCCAGCGCGCAACGCGCTGACCAATCTGCGCGCCGGCACCGCACGCCGCATCGTCAAACCGGGACAGGTGTTCAACCGCATCCACGTCGCCGATATCGCGCGCGCCATCGCAGCGGCCTTCGTCCATGAGACGACCGGCATCTGGAACGTCTGCGACGACGAGCCCGCGCCGCCGCAGGACGTGGTCACGTTCGCTTCCGAACTGATGGGCATCGCGCCGCCGCCGGAGATCGATTTCGCGAGCGCCGGCCTCAGCGACATGGCGCGCAGCTTCTACGCCACCAACAACCGCATCGCGAACGCCCGGATGAAGCGCGAGTTAGAAGTCGAACTCGCCTATCCGACCTATCGCGAGGGGCTCAGGGCACTCTGGGCTGCGGGCGAAGGCGCGGGATAACACCAGCTTGAGGTGGGCCTTGGATCGCCTCGTCACGAACGTTCCTCGCAATGACGAACGGGTCCGTTCCCAACGTCTCCCTAGCCGCCCTTCGCCGCCATCTTTTCCATTTCGGTGATCGCCAGCAGCGAATGGGCATAGGCGCCGCCGGCGCGCATTTCGGCGGCGACCCAGATCGCCTCCATCAATTCTTCCTGCGACGCGCCATGGCGCAGCGCCGCCTTGGTATGGCCGGAAATGCAGTAAGGGCATTGCGTGGTATGCGCGACCGCCACCGCGATCAGTTGCTTGATTTTCACCGGCAGCGCACCCTCGGCGAACACTTTCTGGCTGAAGGCCTGAAACGCCGCCTCGGCTTCGGGCGCGAGCGCCTTCCGCTTTTCGGCCAGTTCGCGCGTGGCTGCGGGATATAATCCGTCCGACATTCTCGTTCTCCTGATCCAAGCAAATGCGCGCGGACCGAGACACGAGATGCAATCGCCGCCATGCTTATGGCGGTTGGCCATCGCAGCGACCCGCCGCACGAAGAGTTCGATTGAACGCCCGCGCCGCGCGCGTTGCAAGCGCGCAGCCTTGCGCCTTTCGGCTGATGCGAACGGTGTCAGATCGCTTGCAGCACCAGGCGATTGAGCCGCGCGGTGAACGCCGCCGGGTCTTCCGGCAACTCGCCTTCGAGGATTTGCGCCTGCTCCAGCAACAACAGCGAGAGATCGTCACGCCGCGAGGTATCGTCCGTCGCGGTGACCGCTGCAACCAAAGGATGCCGCGGATTGATCTCGAGGATCGGCTTGGTCCGGCCGCCACGCTGCTGCTGCGCCAATAGCCGCTCAAGTTCGCGGTCCGGCCCGAAGCTGCCGGCGACGATACACGACGCGCTGGTGGTGAGACGGCGCGACACCTTCACGTCGGCGACGCGCTCGCCCAGGCTCGCCTTGACGGCCGCGACGACCGCGGCCTCATCCACGGCCGTCTCGTCCTTCGGCTTGTCCTTGTCGTCGAGCAACGGGATCAGGTCGAAGTCGATATCGCCCTGACTCAGCGACTTCAGCGGCTTGCCTTCGAAATCGAATTGCCCCGATGTCCAGAACGCATCCACCGGATCGGTGAGCAGCAGTACCTCGATGCCGCGCGCGGACGCCGCCTCCAGCATCGGATTGGACTTCAGGCGCTCGATGCTGTCGCCGACGAGGAAATAGATCTCGGTCTGGTTCGGCTTGAGATCGGCGAGGTATTGTTTCAGCGAGCGGCGGTCGCCCGACGTGGTGGTGAAGCGTGCCAGCGCCAGCAATTTCTCGCGGCGCTCGAAGTCCTCGTAAAGCCCTTCCTTGATGACCGGGCCGAACGCGTCCCATATCTTGTCGAACTGTTCCGGCTGCTTCTCGCTCAGCGTCTCCAGCTCGGAGATGACGCGGCCGGTCACCGCCTTGCGAATTTGCGCGAGTTGCGGATTGTTCTGCAACATCTCGCGCGAGATGTTCAGCGGCAGGTCCTCGCTGTCGACCACGCCGCGGATAAAACGCAGATAAGGCGGCAGCAGGTCAGCGTCGGCGGTGATGAACACGCGCCGCACGTAGAGCTTCACCCGTCCCTTGCGCGACGGCTCGAACAGGTCGAACGGCTTCGCGGACGGCGCGAACAGCAGCACGGCATATGCCTGCCGGCCTTCGGCGCGGTAATGCAACGTCATCGCCGGCTCGTCGAACGCACCCGCGATGGATTTGTAGGCGGCGGAATAATCCTCCGCCGTCAATTCGGATTTCGAACGCTGCCACAGCGCGCTGGCCGAATTGATCTGCTTCGCTTCGCCGTCATCGCCCACCAGTTCGATGGGAAACTGGATGTTGTCGGAATAGGCATGGACGATGCGCTCGATCCGCGCCGGTTCGAGATAGTCCTTTGCCTCGGGTTTGAGATGCAGCACGATCTCGGTGCCGCGCGCGACGCGCTCGACATCTTCCGCAGTGCCCGGCGTCACCGTGAATCCGCTGCCGCCGGACGACGACCACACCCATGCCTCGTTGGTGCCAGCGCGCCGGCTGGTAACCACCACACGCTCCGCCACCATAAAGGCGGCGTAGAAGCCGACACCGAACTGGCCGATCAGGCTGGCGCCATCCTTTGCCTCTTTGAGCCGCGCAACGAACGACTTGGTCCCCGATCGCGCGATGGTGCCGAGATTGTCGATCAGCTCCTGACGATCCATGCCAAGGCCGCTATCGATCACCGATAACGTATTCGCCGCCTTGTCGGGAACGATGCGGATTGCCAGCGCCCCGCCCTGCTCCATCAATTCCGGCTTGGCGATGGCCTCATAGCGCAACTTGTCGCAGGCGTCGGAGCCGTTGGAAATCAGTTCGCGCAGGAAGATGTCGGTCTCGGAATAGACCGAATGTACCATGAGCTGCAAAAGCTCGGCCACTTCGGCCTGAAACGGTTGGGCTTCGCTGCTGGAATCAATCGTCGACATCACCAAAATCCTGGCTGGTTCATTCAAATAGGACGGAAGGATTTTGATATAGCGCGCCGCAGGCGTGGATCAAGCGCCGCAGCCGGCCGATCTGAACATCATCGGGTGCAGGGCTTGGCGATGGCATTCATCGCGGCCCGGGAAAAGCGGCGCTCTCGTCGCAGAGCTCTGTTTCGATAAATCGGAACAGAGCTCTGGATTTTTGTTCTAACGCGTTTTCTTCATGCGAGCCGGTATCTACTTGGCCTGAAAACGCTTTAAGACCCTCAGCGCTGATGGCCGAGACCGATACCGAGCTTCATGGCCTTCTGGCGCAGCGAGCCGACAGTCCGCTTGGTCAGCTTGGCGATTTTCTCGACCGGCGTGCGCGCTTTCGAATGCGCGCGCAGTTCCTTGATATCCGCCTTCGAATACGGACGGCGTGCGATCTTCTTCGCCTTTGACGCTGATTTGGGCGCCGTTTTCTTCGCCGTCTTTTTCTTCGCTGTCTTCGCCGCCTTGGTTTTCCGCGCGACTGTTTTAGCTTTGCGAGCCACTGATTTCTCCTTGTCTAGACAAGCGTACCGGGAGCGAAGCGGATCTGATATCGCGACCCGGCGTAAAGCGGGTTCGTCAGGCGCGTATCAAATCCAAGACCTCCACCAGCGGCGTCTGCTTGCTCGTGGTTCTCATCAATCCAGCTTTGCGAATAAGCCCACACCCTGGGATGCAAATGCTGAGAATGAACCACTAGCACACATCGCCGCGACTGCAACTCACACGATCAGTAAGATTCAGCGCCTGGAAGTGACATGACACTACGATGTGATCATCACGTCATGACGAAATGATCACTTCGAATAGCAGTTATCGGTGCCATACAACCGCGATGCAGGGTTGCAACGCGTGTCGCAAAGTAATCATTTCGAATCGCGGAATCGTGTTCGCATCGTCCCCAACAAACTGACAACACAGCCATTCGCGCCCAAGGAACCAGGTGCAAGACCGCTAGTCATTGGTTTGATTCCCGGATTGCCCGCGCTTAATTTGATATTGACAAACGATTTCGTCATTATCAAACTTGACGCGGACAAGCCCGCATGGGCTGATGCGCCATTCCGCCGCCGCCAGAGCGGACAATTTATGGGGAGTGAACACATGAAGAAGCCTTTGCTGATCTGCGCCTTACTCGCCGCGATGACGACGACGGCGTCGGCGCAAATCTCGGATGACGTCGTCCGCATCGGCGTGCTGACCGACCTCTCGAGCTGGGGCCGCGACAACAGCGGCCCGGGTTCCGTGCTCGCCGCGCAGATGGCGGTCGAGGAATTCGGACCCACTGTGCTCGGCAAGAAGATCGAGATCGTCAGTGCCGACCATCAGATGAAGACCGACGTCGGCGTTCAGATCGCGCGCGAGTGGTTCGACACCGGCAAGGTCGACGCCGTGGCGGATATTCCGAATTCCGGAATCGCTATTGCCGTCGCCAACATGGCCAAGGAGCGCAACAAGATCGCGCTGTTGTCCGGCCCCGGCGCCAGTTCGCTGACCAACGAATTGTGCAGCCCGAACACCGTGCATTTCGCCTATGACACCTACGCGCTGTCGAAGGTGACGGCCTCTGCCGTGCTCGCAGAAGGCGGCAAGTCGTGGTTCTTCGTCACCGCCGACTATGCCTTCGGCCATGCACTCGAAAAGGACGCCACCCACTTCATCAAGCTGCTCGGCGGCACCATTGTCGGCGGCGTCAAGCATCCGACCAACACCGCGGACTTCTCGTCCTTCATCCTGCAAGCGCAAAGCTCCAAAGCCAACGTCGTCGCCTTCGCCAATGCCGGTCAGGACACCGACAACGCCATCAAGCAGGCCGGCGAATTCGGCCTCGTGCAGGGCGGGCAAAAGCTGGTCGGCCTGTTGATGTTCGATACCGACGTCCACGCCATCGGCCTGCAGGGTGCGCAAGGCACCTACATGACCACGGCGTCGTACTGGAACATGGACGACAAGACCCGCGCCTGGTCGAAGAAGTTCTTCGCCAAGACCAACGTGATGCCGACCATGATCCACACCGGCGTCTATGGCTCGGTGCTGCACTATCTCAAGGCGATCAAAGCCGCCGGCACCGACGATCCGGCCAAGGTGATGGCCAAGATGCGCGAACTGCCGATCGAGGACACGTTCGTTCACGGCGGCAAGCTGCGCGCGGACGGCCGCGTCATCCGCGACATGTATCTGGCGCGCGTGAAGAAGCCGTCGGAATCCAAGGAGCCGTGGGACTATCTGGAGATCGTCAAGACCATCAAGGGCGAAGATGCCTATCGCCCGGTCTCGGAATCCAAGTGTCCGCTGCTCAAGAAGTGAGGTGACGACGATGACGAACGGGACTCTTGGGGCAAACACTTACGATTGCGACGTGCTGGTGGTGGGTTCTGGCGCTGCTGGCATGTCGGCGGCGGTCACCGCCGCGCATCGCGGCCTCAAGGTCCTGATCGTCGAGAAGGAGCCGCGCTTCGGCGGCACCACGGCCCGCTCCGGCGGGTGGCTGTGGATTCCCGGCACGTCGCTGGCGCGCGCCTGGGGCATCAATGAGGCCCCGGACGCCGCCCGCACCTACCTGCGCCACGAAGCCGGTAACAACTTCGACGCCGCGCGCGTCGATGCGTTTCTGTCCGCCGGCCCCGAAGCAGTGGATTTCTTCACCACGCAGACCGCGCTGCGCTTCGACATGCCGCTGACCTTCCCCGACTATCACGCGGAAGCGCCGGGCGGCACGCAAGGCGGCCGCTCGATGGTGACGCGTCCGTTCGACGGTCGCGAACTCGGCGATTACATCAAGCATCTCGGCGCGCCGCTGCCGGAACTGACGGTATTCGGCATGATGCTGGGCTCCGGCAAGGAGATCATCCACTTCATGCGCGCGACCAAGTCGCTGACCTCGGCGTTCTATGTCGCCAAGCGATTGTCGAAACATTTCCGCGACGTGATGAAGCACGGCCGCGGCATGACGCTGACCAACGGCAATGCGCTCGCGGGACGACTCGCCAAATCGGCGTTCGATCTCAAGGTGCCGCTGTGGCTGTCGTCGCTGGTGCGCGAACTGGTCGTCGACAACGGCGCGGTGCGCGGCGCCATCGTGCAACACGAAGGCAAGGACGTGCGCGTCAACGCGACGCGCGGCGTGGTGCTTGCCTGCGGCGGCTTCCCTCACGACGTGGCGCGGCGCAAGGCGATGTTCCCGCACGCACCGACCGGCGCGGAGCATTATTCGCCCGGCCCCACCGGCAACACCGGCGACGGCTTGCGTCTGGCGGAAACCGCCGGCGGCAGCGTCGAGGATCGTTTGCCGAACGCCGCCGCATGGGTGCCGGTATCGGTGACCACACGCAAGGACGGCAGCAAGGGCGTGATGCCGCACTTCATCGACCGCGCCAAACCCGGCGTCATCGCCGTGATGCGCGACGGACGCCGCTTCACCAACGAGGGCAATTCGTACCACGACTTCGTTCAGGCGATGGTGAAGGCGGCGAAGCCCGGCGAGGAGATCGCCGCGTTCCTGATCTGCGATCACCAGTCGCTGCGCAAATACGGGCTCGGTTGCGTGCCGCCGTTCCCGATGCCGCTCGGCCATCATCTCAAGACCGGTTACCTGATGCGCGGCGCGACGCTCGGCGAACTCGCGAAGACCGCCGGTATCGATGCGAAGAACTTTGAAGCGAGTGTCGCCGAGTTCAACGCGGAAGCTGCCAACGGCACCGACTCGCGTTTCGGCAAGGGCACGCGCGCCTACAACCGCTATCAGGGCGACGCGCTGCATGGCCCCAACCCCTGCATCGCGCCGGTCGAACATGGCCCGTTCTACGCCATCAAGATGGTGATCGGCGATCTCGGCACCTATGCCGGCATTCGCACCGATGAGAACGCGCGCGCGCTCGATGCCAGCGGCCAACCGATCCCCGGCCTTTACGCCGCGGGCAACGATATGGCGAGCATCATGGGCGGCAACTATCCCGGCGCGGGCATCACGCTCGGCCCGGCGCTGACGTTCGGCTACATCGCCGGCCGCCATCTCGCCTCCTCCGCAACGCAAGGCGCCTAAGTCATGAGCACGCCGCAATTGCTCGCAGGACGACTGGCGCTGGTGACCGGCGCCGGCCAAGGCAACGGCCGCGCCATCGCGCTCGGCCTCGCCGCGCACGGCGCCGATGTCGTCGTGACCGACATCGATACGGCAGCGGCGCAACAGACGGCGGCCGATGTCAGCGCACGCGGGCGGCGCGGCTGGTCCTACACGCTCGACGTCACCGACGTGGACGCCTGCGTGGCGCTCGCGAAGAGCGTGACCGACGACGTCGGCCCCGTCGCGATCCTCGTCAACAACGCCGGCATCATCATTCGCGAGACCATCGACTCAACCCGCGCGCACGACAACTGGCGGCGCGTGCTCGACGTCAATCTCAATGGCGTTTTCAACGTCACCCATGCTTTTCTTCCAGCGCTGCGGCAGACACACGGGACCGTCATTAATATCGGCTCGATCGCGTCGTTCGTCGGCGTCGCCGATACGCTCGGCTATTCACCGTCAAAGGGGGGTGTGAAGCTGCTGACGCAATCGCTGGCGCGCGAACTCGCCCGCGACGGCATCCGCGTCAACGCCATTGCGCCGGGCGTGATCGAAACCGCGATGACCAAAGCGACGCGCGAAGATCCCGCACGGCTCGCCGGCTTCGTCGGCCGCACCCCGCTCGGCCGCGTCGGCCAGCCGGATGAACTTGTCGGCCCCGTGGTGTTCCTTGCCTCCGACATGGCGTCCTATGTCAGTGGCGTCACGCTGCCGGTCGATGGTGGTTTCCTTGCGGTCTGACGCACGGCGAGTGTAGAGCGCGCGACCATGGGCAAAAAGTCTCGCGGCATTCAATCCATCGAGGTCGGCGGGCAGTTGCTGCGCGCGCTGGCGCGCAGCCTCGAGCCGATGATGCTGCGCGATCTGGCGCGCGAGGCCGGCATGACGCCGGCCAAGGCGCACCCCTATCTCGTCAGCTTCCTGCGTCTCGGCCTGATCGAACAGGACGAAGCCACCGGCCATTATGAATTCGGTGCGTTCGCGCTCGAACTCGGCCTCATCAGCCTGCACCGCCTCTCCGCCGTCCGCATCGCCACGCCGAAGATCGCGGCGCTGGCGCGCGAGATCAATCACGCCGTCTCGCTATCGGTGTGGGGCACCTATGGCCCAACCGTGGTCCGGCTCGAGGAATCGAGCCACCCCGTCCACATCGTCATGCGGGTCGGCTCGGTGATGAGTATGCTGGAGACGGCGACGGGCCGCATCTTCTCCGCGTTTCTTCCACCCAATGTCGTCAAGGCCGCGCTGGAGACGAAACTCGACCGCCTCGGCGTTGGTTACTCCGGCAAGAAATCGCTGCACAGCGCCGAGACAGAAGCCATGCTGGCCGATGTCCGCAAGCGCGGCATCACCCGCGCCATCAGCGATCCGCTCCCCGGCGTCAATGCGTTCGCAGCCCCGGTATTCGATCATACCGGCGCCGTGGTGCTCTCGATCACCGCGATGGGCCCGGCCGGCACCTTCAACACCGATTGGCACAGCCCGATTGCCAAAGCCCTGCTCGACTGCACCCACGACATCTCGCTGCGTCTGGGCTACGCGAATCATCGCCCGCCGCGCGGCAAAACCTGATCTCAGGTCGGCAAGACGAAGCGCACCAGCAACAGGCCGGCGCAGACCAGGAACACCAGCGACAGCGTCACCGCCGCGGTCACCTTGCCGCCGACCTCGCGAATCACCCGCAGATCGACGCCGAGGCCGAGCGCCGCCATCGACAGCACGGTGAGCACGCTGGCGACGGTCTGGATCACCGGCAGCGTCGAATCCGGAATCAGTGCGAACGAACGGCACGCTGCCAGCACGAAAAACGCGATGATGAACCACGGCACCGCCTTGAAGAAACCGAGTTGCACGCTCTGCCCCTCCCCGCCGCGTGCGAGGCGGCGCGCGCCGAGCGCGATGCAGGCCACCACCGGCCCCAGCATCATCACCCGCACCAGTTTCACCAGCGTTCCGATCTGCACCGCGACCAGTCCCACCGGCACGGTCGCCGCCAGCACCTGCGGCACCGCGTACACGGTGAGACCGGCAAGAATGCCGTACTGCGTTTCGGACAGCGCCATCACCGGCACCAGGATCGGCAATCCCAGCACGATGATCACGCCGAGAATGGCGGTGAACGAGATCGACGACGCGATATCGTCGGAATTGGCATTGATCACCGGCGCCACCGCGGCAATCGCGGAGTTGCCGCAGATCGAATTGCCGCAAGCGACGAGAATCGCCATCCGCGTCGACAGCCCGAGCGTGCGACCGATGCCGTAGCTTACCAACAACGACAGCACGACGATGGTGACGATCGCCGCCAGCAGCACCACGCCGGACGACGCGATCACCGCGAACGTCACTGACGCGCCGAGCAGCGCGACGGCGACCTCCAGCAACTGCTTGGCGCTGTAGGCGATGCCGGCGCGCCATCGCGCTCCCGGCGTCCACGCCGAGCGCAACGCCATGCCGAGCAGGATCGCGATCACGATCGCCTCGAGATAAGGGTGTCCGAGCGTGCGCTCCTGGATCGCCTGAACACCCACGGCGAGCGCGGTGACGACGGCGCACAGCGCGATGCCGGGGAGCAGCGTTACGATCTTGGTCATAATGGAGGATGGGTTGGCGGGCTGGCCGGCGGAGCGGAGCTGGTCTGACACGGAATATCCTTCAATGCAGAAGGAATATGCGTTGCGATGGCGATAATTGGAAATATTATTCTCGGATAGGCCAATAGAGATAGGTTATGTCGCTCAACCTCCACCTGTTTCGCATGTTCGCGGCGGTCGTCCGCACCGGCAGCTTCTCGCGCGCCGCCGAGGCGCTGAACATCAGCCAGCCGGCGATCTCGAAAGGCGTTCGCGACTTCGAATTGCAGGTCGGCTGCCGCCTGCTCAATCGAACGCCGAAGGGCGTGGTGCCGACCGACGAAGGCCTCGCGCTGTCGCGCCACGCCGAGGCGCTGTTCGCGGTGGAACGCGCCGCCGAGGACGAACTCTCAGCGCTGAGGGGCCTGCACAACGGCTCGCTGCGGATCGGCGCCAGCACCACCATCGCGACCTACATGCTGGCGCGCTATCTCGGCGCGTTTCATCGCGCGCATCCCGACGTCGATCTGTTCGTGGTCAGCGCCAACACCCGCGACATCGCCGAGCAGATGGCCAATCAGGATATCGACATCGGCCTTGTCGAAGGCCCGGTCGAGGTGCGCGGGTTGACGGCGGTGCCGTGGCAAACCGACGTGATGGCGCTGATCGTGGCGCCGGATCATCCCTTCGCGCGCGACACGCAACCGATCGATCCGAAGCGGCTTGCCGATGAAATCATGATCGTCCGCGAACCCGGCTCCGGCACCCGCGAGGTGGTGGCGAAGGCGCTGGCCGCGCACGGCATTGAGCCGACGCGCACGCTGGAGATCGGCAGCACCGAGGCGATCAAGCAGGTGGTCGCCGCCGGCGTCGGCGTCTCGATCGTATCGGAAGCGGCGGTCGCCGATCAGGCCGAACAGGGGCGACTGAAACTGATCCCGATGCAGGACGTCACCATCGCGCGCAGCCTGTGGCGGCTGACCTCACCCGGCCGCGTCGCCATGCCCGCGGCGCGCGCTTTCGAGAAGATGCTCAGTGACCGGAAGACTTTCCCGAGCGAACCGATGCTGACGATTATCTGACGTCGACCTGCCGGGCGTTCTCGATGTTGGCGAATCCGGAGGTCTGCGCCGTCGAGAAGCAGGCAATGCGCGCCAGCACGATCAGCACCACCACCAGGCAGAACAGGCCCGCTCCCACGCGCGCGCGTCGACGCGCGCCGGAGCCGCTTTCGACGCGCGTGTTATCGTTCCGCAGATACGGAACAACACCACCGTAAGCGTCAAATTGCTGCGCCAACATTCCGGCTCCGCCCATCATTCATCACACCAACATGGTGTTGCGCGCGGGCCGTCCTGACAATGGTTGGGAATTTCGAATTTGGCGCCGATCGGAGACGCTTTGCAGCGCCCTCCGCGCCCCGCCGGCCAAACCGTTCTTTCGCGGGTCGCAATGGTATGAAATGACCGGAGGCGGCGGTTGAACTCCGCCACGTCTCTCTGTAGACAGACCTCCGCCGGACAGGGATTCCGCGGCCACGACGGCCGCCACCCGACCGGCCTGTTGGGGCGTAGCCAAGCGGTAAGGCAGGGGATTTTGATTCCCCCATGCGGAGGTTCGATCCCTCCCGCCCCAGCCAGATGCTCCGACGGCACTGAAATCGCTGACGAAATCGGCCTAGCTGGGGAGCTGATGCACAGCTCTGCGACACATTGCTGCTGCACAGGAATTGGCCGAAATGGCTTTCCACATCTTTCGTCGCCAAGCCGTCTATTATTGGCGGCGCCGGATACCTCCCGCGCTTGCCAATTGCTTTCAGCGCCCGCATCTTTCGATAAGCCTGAGAACGACGAACCGTATGACGGCGCGTCACCTGGCCACCCGGCTCAATCTGATTCTGGATGATGTCGCGATGCTTCCCGACGGCGCCGATCCATATCTGTCGCGATCGCAAATTGAGACAATGCTCCATGCCATTGTCGAGCGGCACCTAGTTAAGCTCGACCGAGTAGCTTTTGCCGCTAAGAATTCGCTGGAGTTTGACCCGGAACAGGCACGAGCGGCCGACAGACGGGCATTCTGGACCTACGCACTACTAGATGCCCAAGGTGTCACAGCGGTCGTGCGAACTGCGGATCGCAAACGCATGACTGACGACGGTCTCTCCGAAGCTGATATTGAGTCGGTCCAGAGCCATCTCGCCATGCTTCGCATCAACGAACTGATCCCTACCAAGCATCACATCCTTCAATCGTTGATCGAGGACGTGGGCGCCAGCCCGACCGCCATGAATATGGCGGCGGCGCAGGGAACGTATTTTCGGGGAATGAAGCTGGCACTGGCCGAATCCGACCGGCGCTATGGCGGTAAGCGGATCGAAGACGAAGGGCTTGTAGACCGATTAGTCCTTGCCAAGGATCATTCTCCGAAGCCGAATGCGCCATCGCCCATCATGGATGCTGTGGAGACTCCTCTGAGCCTCCTGCCGACGACTGAACCTCCGGGTATCCGTCAATCTGTGACCGATCTTTTGCAGTTCACGGACCGGCTTGCGCAGCAACAGGTCGCAGATGGCAACTGGGACGCAAAGACCCAGCGCCAAGCGGAGAGCATTTCAAAACTGTTTGTAAAATTTATGTTTCAAGACCAGCGTATCCATGATCTCAGTGCGCTGCGCCAGGAGCACCTCGGTAAGTTCGTCGATTTCCTACGTTTCGAAATTTACAAGGACTACGGAAAATCGACGAAGGGCGAGCATCGGACCATCGAGCAGCTCCGAGAACAAGGACAATCGGTAGAGAAAGCCAAACGCGGCATCGAGGGCGATACTCTCAACCGGCACCTGACTTTCCTCGGCCAGATCTTTGATTACGCTATTGCGCGGGGCGTGAAGAATCTAGAGGCCATCGATCTTACGAAGCTTCGCTCGAAGAACCGAAGCAAGAATAAGCGTGCTCGTGATGAAAGAGCGAAGTTGACCCTCGAAAGCGCAAGAGCAATCTTTCGCACGGCGCCGTTCATCAATTGCTCCGGTTGGGACAGACTTGGCAAGTGGGGCGAGGAAGGCGCCCAGCAAGTCTTTCATTGCGCGCTGTATTTCGTGCCACTCCTCATGTACTACACAGGTGCGCGACGCGAGGAACTTTGCGGCGCAATGCTGGACGACATCATCGTAGACCGCGAAGGATGCAGGCCTTACATTCACATCGCGGCTAACGAACAAAGACGGATAAAGAATCCGCAGTCCAAACGTAACATACCTCTTCATCCGGAGTTACTTCGGCTGGGCTTTCTCGACTATATCAGCGCGATCAAATCGCTCGAGTATAAATTGCTCTTTCCGGACCTGTTCTCTCCTAGCAGTTCCTCCCCCTTGGGAAATCGCTTCTACAAGCTGTTTAAGCCTATTCTCACTTCAGCCGAAATTACAGAGGCCGGATTGGGTTCGCACGCCGTGCGCCATCTCTTCAATGCGCAGCTGAAGAAGCAGCGATTGACCGAAGAGGATCGTGCAGATCTCATGGGGCACGGGGGAAGCAGCGAAACGAGCGAGCGTTATTGTGAACCACACGAACTCGAAACACTATATGAATTCGTCATGAAGCTTCCAGTGATTACGGATCATCTCGAGCCGCATGTCATCAATCTCATCCCCTGGATTAAGAATCGGCAAGTAGCACCTTTTTCGCAACCCTCACGTTCAAAGCGTTCAAGCAACGTTGGTGTCGCTGGTTGATCTGTCATTTTATGTCGAGGACCATCCATGAACTGATGAATGGTGAGAACACGGGAATCATAATCCTGGGGTCGGGGGTTCGAGTCCCTCTCCCGCTACCAAAAAACTCCCGGAATTGGCATTTTTCAGCAAAGACAGGTCCGCCTCGTAGCAATTTCGTAGCACAGGCGCGGTTCTGCTTTGTTGAATCCTTGCTCGAACGGTGTCGCGTGCGTCTGCACTGACCCAAGAGTTGTTTGAGTTCGATGGATTCATTCAAAGCGGTAATTTCTTCCGCCGTGAGCTGCTTTTTGGTGTGGCTCGAAGTTCAGCCTTCCAATATGCCGATTCCGCCGAGACGCGGGTGCCCTTGGGCGCCTTCCCGGCTCCATTTCCGCCCGGCTTCGGACTCACCAGACATCTGACAGCAGGATCATACGCCCTACGGCCGGATTGGCAGTGTTGACCGAGGCTCGATACGACCGGCGACGGGCGGCGGGTTGTGGACCCTTGAAGGATACAACCATCTCCTGCTATGTGCGCAAAGACTTCAAATTACCGGGGGAGCTGTGCCAGCAGCCTGGGACATCACCATCTTGGAAACGCTTGCGCTGCTCGATGCGCCGCTGCGGGAATTCGCTGAGGGGGTCGCCGAGGATAGCTATGCTGTCTGGCTCGGTGCCGGAATTTCGCTTGGTAAGTTGCCTGGATTGCAGGGCGTCGCGGAGGCCGTTCTTGAGCACGTTCGATCTCAGATCGATCACACCAATCCCGACTGCGCGTTCAAGCTCTGCCTCGATAATATGCTGGCCTTGGTTGTTCTCAATAACGTACAGCGGGCCGAAGTCGACTACGCAGCGCCTGCAGCGTCGTGGCCGCCGATAGACGAGATCAGGAAACAGTTGGTTAGCCGCTATGGCACCATGCTCGACCAGGCGCCCGCGACCAAACCTCTCGACTATCTCGTTTGGGAAGGTGTGCAGGTGGTGGCGCGCTACGCCAATCCCGCGACCACTCCAGGCCCCGAACATCTGGGACTCGCCGCGCTTATTATGGAAGGCGTCGCTTCCGACTCCAGCAGCGCTAATTGGGACGATCTGATCGAGAAGGCGGTGCGAATCCTCGATGGACCAACATCGTCCGTGCTGCAGGTGCGCGTTCTCCCAGGTGACGTTCAGAATAACGTCCGAAGGGCGCGCCTTTACAAGTTTCACGGCTGCGCGGCATTGGCCGGGCATAACGAAGCCGTGTACCGCCCTCGAATCGTGGCCCGCGAAGCCCAGATTCATGGTTGGGCCGATAAGCCGGAGAACCAAGTCATCGCGGGCAAGCTCTTGGACCTGGCCATTTCCAAGGCGACTTTAATGCTTGGGTTATCGGCGCAAGACACAAATATTCAGGAGGTGTTCGTTAAGGCGAGCACGCAGCTCCCAGCATCGTTTCCCACGCATCCTCCCGCAGTAGTGGTTTCCGAGAACAGCGTCGGCACGCATCAGCGCAGCCTTCTCCAAAACTTCTACCGCAACGACTACGAGGGGCAAACCGCCCAAATCAACGCGGCTTCGCTCGTTAAATCTTACGCGCGCTCCCTGTTGCCATCCCTATGGCTTCACGTTCTGTGTGCCAAGCTCGCGGCCCTGGTCGATAGAGCAACTCCGGCATTGATACCGGCGGACAGAGATCGGCTCCGCTTTGGCTTGGTGAGGCTCAGGAACCTGGCAGCCGGTGCCGCCGACCCGAACGATCACGAGAGCTTTATGCTGAAGGCGTTGCACGTAGCTGGCCGCGCCTTGCGGCTTTTTACTCGTGGACGTCTCCCTGCTGCTGGGCACGGAATATACACATCTCTCTCCGACAAGGGCCTCACACAGACCTTGGCGGACCCGCATCTAGATACGGATGGGCTGGTCGAACTCTCGCTCGCACTCGGCCTGATCGGTTGCGGAGTGCAGGAGGGGCATTGGACCTGTGTTGCAAACGATACTGCCAGCATGAAGGCGGGCGCCATCGCGCTGTCGGGCGTAACCGGTCAGTCTGAGGTCTTCTTCGCAGCGAGCGCGCATGCTGCAGCGCAAATATTCGCGCAAGGACACGTTGCCGATGATGACGACGCCATCATGATCCACAGTTTTGAGGTCCCTGCGCGAGCGGCGCGCCATCCTACAAGCGCACCTGGCCGAACGGGGAAGCTTTCACTGCGAGAATTCAGTGTCTCTTCTGTCGCGAGAAATGCGATAAGTCTCGACACGCTACTGAAGCAGTTTAAGGCGGAGATGGTGCTTTGACCGAAACGACGCCCGTTGAGCGAGTGGCGCGTACGCTGGAGGATGCGAGCTTCCGGCGCATGCCGACACCGTTGGAGATCGCGGGCGTTACTTTCGATGCAGCTGCCTCGTTCGTCGGAACTCCACCTTCGCCTGACCTGGTATTGGTCGGCGATACAACCCTCCAGACCTCTCGCGACCTCCAACGAATTGTCGAAGGCGTCGGGCGCGCTCTCGATGTCATGAGGTCCCGCCGGCCACTCACTCTCGTCCTTGTTGGGCCTCGACTAGACTCCAACGCGATCACATCTCTGTCTCGGTATGCGCGAGTTCTTCCCGTCGGGGAGTCCGCAGATGCGGCTAACTTATCGAATTGGCTCGCAGTATTGTTGCCCTTACAATTACCGCGGCCCGCTGAGGCCCGCGGGATCGATACCCTTCAAGCGCTACGCAGCACGGTCGATCCAGTAGCACGGGAGTTCATCGATTTGACTTTGACCGATCCGCAGAGCATCGCCCAGCGGTTCGTTGATCTGGTGGAAGAGCCGTTCTCCGAGGACGATACGTCTGACCAGGGACTTGATAATTGAGCGCCCGACTAAAATCGTTGGTCGTAGAGGACTTCCGCAGCATCCGCGGCACGCAGCGCATTTCGCTCGATGCGTCCACCGTGCTCATTCACGGCCCAAACGGAATGGGCAAAACGAGCTTGCTCTCAGCCATTGAGTTTGGCCTGACAGGTGCGGTCGCATCGCTCGGAAGATTCGATCCCGGGTATCTGGAGCATCTACCTCATAAGAAAAGTCCGACTGGCAAGTGTCGGGTTTCGATCGAGGTTGACGGCTTACCCAGCAGCTCGACTGAGGTGGCCACCGACGGCAAGCAGGTTCTAGGCAAGGGTCTCCTCTCCGGAGATCTCGTTCGGCTTTTCAGCGAGCGGTGCTACCTACCTCAAGCGGCACTTGGTCGTTTGCTTGAGATTTACGAGCATCAAGACACCCGTCGGAGCGACTCTCCTCTCACTCGGTTCGTCAAGGAACTTCTCGGCCTTGAGGCGCTGGATGCGCTCATTGACGGCCTACATGCGAGCGGCGACGTTCGACGCCTGCGAGAGAAGGCACCCAAGTTCTGGTCCGCAAGATCTGGCACCGCCGATTTGGTGGCAAAAGTTAAAACAGCAACGGATGTCGTAACTGCATTAGGGCAGACCGTGGCTGACCTTGAAGCGCAGCTGCGAGACGATCTCGGTAGTTTCGCTGAGCTCACGGTCGAGATTGAACCGAAGACACTAAAGCCGCTGCTCGATCGGGAGATCGAACGCATAGAGGAACGACTATCAGCCTTGGCGCTTCGCCGTCGCGACCTCGCCGCAGCAGAAGCTCAGCTGAAGGCTGCGTCCCAAGCCGACGGCGGACAGCGGGAAGCCGCTGAGGCAGCGTCCGCTGCTGCTCAGTCAGCTCTTTCTAAGTGGCAAGCCGGTCTTGGAGCGGACCTTCAAAACCTGTTTGCCGCGATCGGGAAGCGGCTTCCTGGGATTTCAGTAAACGTCGCCGATCCGGCCGCCGTCCATGCCAATGCCACCTCAGCTGTCGTGACGCAGTTGCAGCGGATACAAGCGATCGTCCTGCAAAGTGCCGAAGACGACAAGGCACTGTTGGACATAGAAGAGGCAATCCGACAAGGAACGTCCCGCCTTTCCTCCATCGATAAGGAACTGGAACGGGACCAAGGCGCTAATCAGGAACTCGCCCAGGCTCTTACCGCCATATCGTCTCACATTGACGGCGAAATCTGCCCGGTTTGTAATCGCGATTTCAGCGAAATCTCCGAGATACCCCTTGCAGCCCACGTCTCCGAAGAAGTCCAACGACTAATCGCAGCAGCCGGCCGCGTCCAGGCTTTGGTGCGCGATCGCTCCTCCACGTCGGCAGCGATCTTGCAAACGCAGCGGCGCCAAACGGAACTAACCGCAAGACGGCTCTCGGACGCTCAACGAGACCAGAATAAACTGGACCTCGCTCAGTTCTCTGAGTGGAAGACGGCCCTCTCGACTCTGACCGAGGCCGCTTCACAGGGCTCGCGCCTTCAAAGAGAAGCATCTGGCACAGCCGGACAACTTTCGGTCCTGACGACACAACAAGCTGGCGTTCGCGGCTTGCGAGCGGAACTTGTGCAACACGCCCGGGCGATTGGAATCTCGTCGCCCACGGCGGACGAACCTCTCAAGGCCGCATCAGCTAGACTCATCGCCGAAGTTCAGCGCCAGGAGGAGGCGCTGCGCGCGACCCTGTCCCACCATCATCTCAGTATAGAACGGCTTGCCGAGCTAACGCGGTGCCGGAGGGATCATGAGGAGGCCGTGGCCAAGCTGGCGGAAACTGCAGCACTTCAAACCAAGAGCAGCAACCAGCGCGAGGAAGCTGAGCGGCGCATCGCGGTAGCGAAGGACCTGATGAACAAGGCTCAAGGTCTCAGAACGGAGAAGGTTCGTCAGGTCTTCAATGACGAACTCAATGCGGTCTGGCGGGACCTGTTCATCCGCCTGGCGCCCGAGGAAGAGTTCGTGCCCGAATTCGCGCTTCCCTCATCCGGAAACGGAGCAGTCGAGGCAGTGCTCGAAACACGCTATCGATCGGGGGGCAAGGGTGGAAATCCACGCGCGATGCTCAGTGCAGGCAACCTCAATACCGCAGCTTTGACCCTCTTCATGGCGTTGAACTTATCCGTCAGCCCGGCCTTGCCTTGGCTTATCATCGACGATCCGGTGCAGAGCATGGACGACGTCCATATCGCTCAATTCGCAGCGTTGCTACGGGCCCTAAAGCGTGAGGGCCGCCAAGTAATACTCGCGGTCCACGATCGGCAGCTATTCGACTACCTCGCACTTGAGTTGAGCCCAACGTTTAACGGCGATCGACTCATTACGATCGAACTCGGCCGTAGCGCTGATGGAATGACTACCGCGCCATGGACGCCGAGATTCTTCGAGCCTGACAAGGCGATTGCGGCCTAACCGGGCGGCGACCGTCGACGTGATCTTGATGGCGAGCACGGGCTGATGAGGGTCCGAGCCTCAAAGGTGCCTGGACCTTCAATTCCGATGACGACGTCGCGCCAAATATCACGCCACCCGCGCTCGTCTCCGCAATCCCGCTCCGACGAGACGAGCGCTACCGTCAAACCACGCCGCGCAATGGAGTGGGCCCCTGCAATGTTCTCCGCGCGGACTATGTTCTATATCCGGACATGCATCTTCTCCATTTTACAGCCGCAGCAGCGTCTTGATGGCACGGCGCTCATCCATCGCCTTGTAGCCTTCGGCCACCTGGTCGAGCGGAAGCGTCAGATCGAAGACCTTGCCGGGATTGATCTTCCTCTCGAGTACGAGGTCGATCAGCTTCGGCAGATAGCGCCGCACGGGAGCGGGACCGCCATGCAGATGGACATGCGCGAAGAACAATTGCTCGCCGTCCAGTTCGACGCCGCGCGGGGCGCCGACATAGGAGGTGTAGCCGCCCTTGCGCGTGGTATGGATCGCCTGCAACATCGATTGCTGCGTGCCGACGCATTCCAGCACGCTGTCCGCGCCGATGCCGCCCGTCATCTCCATGATGCGGGCCACACCCTCGTCGCCGCGTTCGGTTACGATGTCGGTCGCACCGAACTCGCGGGCGAGTTTCTGCCGTACCTCATGACCGCTCATCGCGATGATCCGTTCGGCGCCCATCTGTTTGGCCGACTGCACGGCCATCTGGCCGACCGCGCCGTCCCCGACAGCATACTCTGATTCAGCTCGATTCCGCCAATATCAACTTGGTCGGTATATTTGCCGCGTGGACCAAGTATGACTACGCGCGCAAATCCCATCGAAGAATAACCACTCCTCGGAGTATGTGCGCCCAATATGCGTCCACCCGTGACAACCTGTAGATTGCCAAACCCTCATAAGTGCCGGTAGGTAGATATCCCATTCCTTCACTTTCCACTCGGAGCGGTCTGGTTGCCGAGACCTCCGGACCTTTCTTTGTCGATGGTCATTTCTAATAGTATTACTCATCGCCCAACGACACGGCCTTCGTTAGCCTGAAAGATATCTGCACGCTGCGATGTCAATATCTTCTGTCCAGACGCCAATTCGAGATCGCACACCGCATCGACCTGCACGAAACCCCGACGCTGCTTGACCAGCGTCAGCCGCGCGCGAAGTCGGAACGCATCGCCAGGGTGAACAGCGTGACGAAACCTGACGTTACGGATTGTCGCGGATTGTCCCTGCTCCGAACCTGTCACCTGATAGGTCTCCTGAAGCAGACCCGGCACGAGGGCGAGAAGAAGCTGGCCGGGTACGATCGTCTTTGCTCCCGGCAACTCGCGTGCCGCCCGCGCGACATCGGTGTGAATCCAGTTGCGGTCGCCGGTCAACGCAACGAAGCGATCAATCTCGTCCTGCGTCACCGCGAGCCATCGTCCCGGTGCGAAGTCGCGATCGAGATGGGCTGCAAGTTCGATCGCACTCGCGACACGCAGCAGTGTATTCACACTCGGCGATGCATGCTCACGCTCCGCTTCGCTCATCTTGTCACCAGCAGTGCACTTCCGAGTCCCCCGGCGGCGGCGATCGCGGCCAGTCCGAGCGCCCCTGCCGCCTCTCGCTGCATTTCGTGCCACAGGCGCACGGCAAGGATCGCACCTGATGCGCCGATCGGATGGCCGCGCGCCAATCCGCCGCCGCTGCGGTTGAGCGCGGTTTCCGCAACGCCGATTCCTTCGGCACAAGCGATGGCCTGCGCGGCAAAGGCTTCCATGATTTCGGCCACCGCAATTGTCTCGGGAGCGATCGACCCAGCCGCGAGCAGCTTTCGGGCCGCAGCGATCGGGGCTATGCCGGGCATTGCAGGATCGCCGCCGCATCGGGTTGCTGCCACGACGCGCAACGGGCGCACGACGTCGAGACGCCGCAGCATGGATTCCGAGACCACCAGCACGGCGGCGGCGGCATCGGCTTCCACCGCCACCGTGGCGCGCGTCACGCCGAAAGACGGGCCGCCCGCGATCGGCGGCAAACGCGCGCACAAGGACTCGGTCAATGCACGGGGAAAGGCATCGCGCGTCAACCCGGCCAACGGCGCGATCTCGCCATCCCCCGGGGGATTCGCGATGGCCTTGCGATGGCTGGCGATCGCGAATGCATCCTGCCTGTCTCGCGAAATGTTAAACGCCTCCGCCAGCGTCCCGGCGGCGACGATCATGTCCGGGTCGCGCTCCGGCCACGGCGCGAAGGGCGGCCTGTCATAAGGCTGCGGCGCTTCACCAGCATCGCGCGGTCGCCGTGCGCGCAGCGGCGCCCGGCTGAAACTCTCGATGCCACCGGCGATGACGGCATCGGCCCCGCTCGCGATCCGATCGGCCGCCATCATGATCGCGTCGAGCCCGCCGCAGCATTGGCTGTCGATGGTCAGCGCCGGAACGCGATCCGGCAGACCGGCTCGCAGCGCGGCGAGCCGCGCCGGATTGCCGCCGGCATATAGCGCATTGCCGAAGATCACATCGTCGATCGCATCCGGCGCGATGCCGGCATCGGACAACACCGCGCGGATCGGCGCTGCGCCGAGTTCGTCGGCCTCGACCGTCTTGAACGCGCCGTTGCGCGGAGCGACTGCGGTGCGGCGCGCGGCGACGAGATAGGCGGCGCTCACGGCAGCACCTCGCAGACTTCGCTGTCGAAGATGCGATGCAGCGCCTGAAAGTCGTTCTTGCCGGACGACGTCAGCGGCCATCGCGGCGGCAGCGCGAAACGGCGCGGAATCTTGTAGAGCGGGAGATGATCGCGGGCATGGCCGATCAGGTCCGCCGAAGTGACGGAGATTTTCGGATCGAGCTTGAGCAGCGCCACCAATCGCTCACCCCGGCGATCGTCATGGACGCCGAGCACCGCCGCCGCCGCCACCGCGCGATGGCTCTCGAGCACACGCTCGATCTCTTCGGGATGCACGTTCTTGCCGGAGGTGATGATCATCCGGCTGGCGCGGCCGACGAGATGCAGATAGCCCCGCGCATCGAGGAAGCCGATATCACCAACGGATATCGCCTCGCCGTCGCGCATTAGCGCCGCTGTGCTCCCGCAAGCATAATCGATGAAGACGAAGGGGCTGGCCACGAACACCTGCCCCGCTTCGCCCGGCGGCAAACGACGCCCCAGATGATCCCGGATCGACAGATCGACACCGGAGAACGCACGCCCGACCGAATTCGGCGGCACATCCTCGTCGTCTTTCGCAACCGTGATGAAACTGAGTTCGGAGGCGCCATAGAATTCCGCAAAGCGCGTGGCTGGAAAATGCGCGCGGAGGTCGTCCATCGCGCGGCCCTGCCATTTCGCGCCGGAGGATAATATCCAGCGCATCGAGCCGAACGGCGGCACGTTCTCGCGCGCGGTCGCCTCGACGATCATTTCAAGCTGGGTCGGCACGCCATAGAGCACACTCGCCCGATGCGCCGCGATCAGCTTGCACACCAGGTTGGGGCGGAACTGCCGACACAGGATGACCGTCGCGCCGACGTAAAGTCCATGTGCAAACCCGTAAAGAAACAGCGAATGCGTCAACGCTCCAGGCGCGAGCACGACGTCCTCAGTGCCGATGTCGAACTCGCGATCCCCGGCACGAAAACTCTCGACCCAAGACAGATGATGGCGGCGATATCCCTTCGGCAGGCCGGTCGAGCCCGAGGTGAAGCCGACATAGAACGGCGTCAACGGATCGGGCTCCGGCACCGCCTCGAATGCGGCACTCGCGCCGATCGCCTCCGCGACCGTCTCGAACGGCCCGTGCGGATCGTCGAGAATCAGCGCGCCGCCTTCGGCCGCTAATGCCGGATCGTGGCTGATCACAAGACCGGGCGATAACTCCCCGATCGCCAGCCGCGCCGTTTCGATCGGCCAGTTCGGGTCGAGAATCTGCGCCTCCCGTCCCGCACGCGCGGCGGCGAGAAACAGCAATGCCAGCGCCGGCCCGTTCGGCAGATGCAGCGCGACGCCGCGCCCTGCCGGCACCGCTTGCGCGAGATGCGCAGCGAGACGATTCACAGCTTGATCGACTTCGCGCCACGCGATCGCGTGGCCGTCGCAGATCACGGCGACGCGGTCCGGTTGCGCGCGGGCGTGCCGCGACAGCGTTGCGGTGATGGTGGCGTTATCGGTCACGCCCTGCTCGCGATCGCGGCCGGATAACCTCGATATGAGGCCTCCGCGACGAAGGCCGTCGCCAGTGCCTTCAAGAGATCGCCGGGCACGAAGACAGCGGTGGCGAGAAGCGCTTGCGTCAAGCTCATGCGCGCCATCGCCATCAGGCCGGCCACGCCGCAGGCGTATTCCACCACGATGCCGCCCGCCACCGCGGCGACCAATGCAGCGGCGAACACCGGCAATGTTTTGAGCCGCTCCATCACCAGTCCGGAAACGAAGGCGGCGGGCACGAAACCAAGCAGGAAGCCGACCGACGGTCCGAACAATACACCGAGTCCGCCGCGGCCACCCGACAGCAGCGGCGCGCCAAGCAGCACCACGAACAGGAACAGCAGCACCGCCAGCGCGCCATGACGCGGGCCGAGGATGATTCCGGCCAGCATGACGCCGAGCGTCTGTGCCGTGATCGGCACGCCCATGGCGATCGGCAGCATGACACCGGGAAGCATTCCCAGCACGCCGATCACGGCCGCCATCAGGGCAATGCGGACAATGGCTCGTGATTCCACGTCGCTCTCCTATGAACGTTTGCGTTGGCGATCGGCGGTGACGGTATCGAAACCCCTCGCATCGAGCGATTCCGCAACCCGATCGGCCAACTGAAGAATATCGGCAAGAAACACGGCCACCAGCCGCACCGGAACACGACGATGGGTCCGCGCCTTCCAGGCTTCCTCGCGAGCGCGCCATCGCGTCAGCAATACCGGGACAAAACGCAATACGAGCGCCACCGCAAGCGCCATCTTGCGCGGATTGACGCCGAGCGGACGCAGCAGGTTGAAGACCGGCGCGAGCACGTCCATCAGCGCGCTCATCGTAGTGGTCATGCTCACGAGATCGGCGAGCAGAAGCATCGCCAGCAACCGCAGGCTGACGACGGCGCCCGCATGCCAACCGCTGGAGAACGCCTGAACACCGCCGACGATGACGAGCAGCGGAATCAGCGGCCGCAGCAAAGCCAGCCGCGCGAAACCGGCGCGCCCGAAACCGGCATAGACCGCAAGGACCACCGCCAGCACGCCGGCCAGTATCCGCCAGTCGTCGACCGGCAGCAGCAACAGACTGAACAGCGCCAAACCCGCGAGCTTGAAACCCGCGGGCACACGATGCAGCCAGGTCTTTGGCGCAAGGCCGTCGGTCATCATATTGTGACGAAATCCGCTTCAGCCGCCATCGCCGCATGCGCGCGATAGGCCGGCAGCACATCGGCGGGCGAGCCATCTTCACGAATGCAGCCCGCATCGAGCCAGATCACCCGATCGAACCGCGCCAGCAATTCGAGATCATGGGATGCCATCACGATCTGCTGCGGCAGGCTCATGATCTTGCGCGACAACGTGAGACGGGTCGGAAGATCGAGGCTCGAGAACGGCTCGTCCATCAGCAGGATCGAGGGCTCGGTCGCGAGCACCGCCAGAATACAGACAAGCTGCTTCTGGCCGCCCGACAGTTCATTGACGTTGCGATCCGCCCATCCGGTGCAACCGTGCTGCTCCAGCAAAGCCAACGCCTGCTGCCGTGCCTGACGCGCCGGCAGCCCACGCTCGGTCAATCCGAACGCGATCTCCTCGCCCACCGTCGGGAAGATCAGTTGATGGTCCGGATTCTGAAAGACGAAGCCGACATGCGCCGGCAATTCCTTGCGATGACGCGCGGTCTCGAGTCCCGCAACGACGACCCGTCCATTGTTCGGCAACAGCAGGCCATTGATCAACCGCAGCATGGTGCTTTTGCCAGAGCCATTGTCGCCGATCACGCCGATCCGCTGATCGTCGAGGCGAAGCGCGGGAATCGAAAGAAGCTGACGGTTCGCGCGCCGCACTTCTACGTATTCAAAAACAATCCTCCGGGCCGGAACCGATTCATCCGTGCTGACTACGGAAGGGAACTTTTGCAAGACGCTCGACATGCACCTGACCATCAAAAGGGCGATGTCCATTTACCCCGGGACAGAGGCGGCAACAATCGCCGCAGGTGAGTATAGACACAATACATCTATATGATATAGAGATATCTAGTGAGCTGGAGAAGCAAGAGCAGTCACTAAGTTCCGCTCGTCACCCTTGCTGGATAGTCGCAGCATGATGCTGTTGAGTTGCCCGAGAACAACGGGCGTGGTGTCGCCAATTGCACGCCTAATCCCGATTGCGACCGAAACGCCCTCTTGGAACATCGCATGATCAATCGATCCCATCTGCAACGCGTGAGAGGCAAGACATGAGCCACGCCATCGTCATGATGTACGATGCGCCGTCCGACGCCGAGTTTGAAGGCTGGATGCACGGGCCACACTACGACGAAGTTCTCGCAACCCCCGGCGTCACGTCCGTCCAACGATTTGAAGTCACCGATGGTCCGGCCAATCGGCGAAAGTACATCGCCATCATCCATACAACGGACGTTGAGGCGACGCTCGCCTGGCGCGGCGGAGCCGATGGGCAGCGATCGCAAGACGAAGCGAATGCACGCGGCGTCACCAATCGTTACGGCCTTGTCTGCCGCACAATCTTCGACTCCAGCAAGATTTAGATTTTCACAGAACGGACCGTACCGCTTCTGCTATCCTTGGAGGGTCCAGCCGCCGTGGACGGCTATGGTCGAGCCGGTGATGAAGCTGGCGCCATCGCCTGCCAGGAACGCTGCCGTCGGCGCCACGTCCTGCGGCATGCCAAGCCGTCCCAAGGCAGTCACTTGAATCACCCCTTCGACCGTATCCTGGTTCGATAGTCGGTCGCGGTTCAGTCCGGTGACGATCGTCCCGGGGGCGATGGCGTTGACGCGAATTCCATGGCGGCCGAATGCAACGGCCAGCGCGCGCGTCATGGTCGCGACTGCTCCCTTCGATGCGCAATAGAGAACCGTCTCCGGTTGCGCATGCGTCGCATTGACCGATGAGATATTGATGATCGAGCCGGCACAACCTGCTTCGATCATTATGCGCGCCGCCGCCTGACTCGCGAAGAACATGCCCCTTACGTTGACGCCGAAAATGTCATCGAAATCAGCTTCCGTGAAATCGACAAACTGTTTGCGACGCTGAATACCAGCATTGTTGACCAATATGTCCAGCTTGCCATGAGCTGCGACAAGCGAGCGGGCGTATCGATCTATCTCGTCGGGATCGCGCATATCGCATCGATCCAGTCCTTCCGCTTCGTCTCGATCCGTCGCGCGAACGATTGCGCCGCGTTGACGCAATTCATCGACGATTGCGGCGCCAATGCCTCCGCCGCCGCCCGTGACCCAAGCCACCTTCCCGATCAACTCGCTCATACCGACGCGCTCCTTCCGCCATCCACGAACAAAGTCGCTCCGGTGATGAAGGAGGATAGCGGAGACGCCAGAAATAGAGCGGACGGTGCGATATCCTGAGACTGGCCAAGCCTACGCTGCGGCGTTCGCGAGATCATGACATCCCGCTCCCGTTCGCTTTGCCAGCGACTGGGTTCCAGATTCGTGTCTGCGATGGCACCTGGTGCCAGCACATTCACACGGATATCGAACGGTGCAAGCGACAAAGACATGGCGCGGGTCATGGCATGAAGCGCACCTTTCGAGGTGCAGTAGGCGACCGTCTCGCCGAAGACCTTCTCGGCGTTGACGGATCCGATGTTGACAATGGAGCCTCCGCGACCGTGCCGGATCATCGATTTCGCCGCGGCCTGCGAACTGAGAAACGCTCCCTTCACATTGATGCCGATGACCTCGTCCCACAGTTGTGGAGTCATTTCCAACGCATCCGCCCGCCTGATGATGCCGGCGCTGTTGACGAGGACATCGATGCCGCCAAGTTCCTCGCAAACGTCCACTGCCTTCGCGATGTCAGTCGCCCGGAGCACGTCACAACACATCGTGCGATAGTCAGCCTCATCGGCAATCGAGACATCCGTCGCGACGACCACGGCTCCCGCTTTTGCGAAGATTTGCGCAATCGCCCTGCCAATGCCCCGTCCGGCTCCGGTTATCAAGGCGACGGAACCGTCGATTCTCGGCATGGCGGACATCGTCCCGTGCGAATCCAGATCTACCTCCCTTGGTCAGATAATTAAGATATATATGATACATATTTTTCTCTTGTCAATTGTTCCGAACCTGGTTTGATTTCCCCAGGACAATTCTGCGCACATGTCGCATTTCGGGATGCTGGATATGGAAAATCAATTCGTAGCTCCGAAGACGACGCCGGACCGCTCACCCATGAACCGTTCGGACGGCGCCGCGCGAATGATCCGCTTTGGGTTTTCACCTCGCATTGCGGGCCTGACCCGTCGCGAGGCACAGGACTATTGGGCAGGGCACCATGCGCGGCTGTTTTCTCGCGTTCCCGGTTTAGTATCGTATGTGCAGAACCACGCTGTTCTTCAGCTCGATGGAGAACCACTTTCGCGAGGTTTTGGATTCGATATTTTTTCCGAAGTAGAGTTTGCCTCTCCCGAGGCGATGTCGATCGCGGTTTCCTCTCCTTACTATCGAGATGTCATTCTACCTGATGAACGCTTTTTGCTCGATGCGTCAAAACGGGCTTTTCTTATAACGACGCGGACAGTGGAAGGATCAACGGGTCTTCCAAACGGCGCGATCAAGCTGGTGCAATTTCGTACGAGGGCCGGACGCGAATTGTCGCTAGGCAGAGGGGTTGGCATCGACTCTTCGGCAGGCTGGGATGACAGAGTGACAGAAATAGCGGGCTGGCCCGGCGTACCACCCGCCATCGTACGCCAAATACCTTACGCGAGCACGGAAGCAGCCGCGGCCGCGGGCCATCAGGCTGTTGACGACGCCGTGTTGCTTTCGGTGATCGTCAAACAAAGAGTCGTCGTGTCGCCGAGGGCGAATGACCCAACCTAGGACCATGGAGAAAAACGGGCAGCGACATATGGGCGAGCACAAGAATTCTTCGTCGGATTCTTAAACCGGTCAATTCGCGTTTCGGAGCGCGACTTTATTGTCCATATTCGTCTTCAACAAGCATCTGCGGCGCTTGAAACAGTCTCAGTTCGCCCTGAAAATTCATATTTATGATATGTATTTTTAAGCCAAAGCAAGCTATTCTCCGCTGACAGTCAAATCACTTGGAGGAAACCTATGTTCATGCCCCCGATTCTCGACATGCGCCTGCGCCCGCCCGTGTCAGCCTGGACCCGAGGCACGGTGTTCAAGACCGCGATGCACTACCCACGGCACAATCTTACCTTCAAGGGCGCACGGTCGGCGTGGATGGAATCCGTCGACATGCTGTTCACAGAAATGGATTCAGCGGGAATCCGCTGGGGCGTCGCAATGGGACGAGCTTCCTCGGGCGCGGGAAACCTCGGCGGAGTTGCCAATGCCGAGATTGTCGAACTGCTGGAAAAATATCCGAACCGCTTTCTCGGCTTCTTGGGTGTTGATCTCGACGCAATCGACGACAGTCTGGCGGAAATCCGCGAAATGGCGGGACATCCCAACGTCAAGGGAATATCAATCGAGCCCGGCTCCGGTCGGATTCCGCGCTGGTCCGATGACGACAGTCTGACTCCCGTTTACGAACTTGCCATCGAACTCGGCCTGCCGGTGTCCATTTCGTTGTCCGGTCTGCTCTCGGCTCTTGCAGGTCATGACATCACCTGGTCGCGCCCAGTTTCCATCCAGCGCGTCGCGCAACGGTGGCCGGAACTGAAAATTATCGTTTCACATGCGGCATGGCCCTACGCGGACGAGATGGTGGTGGTCGCGCTTGCATGCCCCAACATCTACGTGTCGCCAGATCTCTATTCGGCGACAGCAGGCATGATCGCCGCAGACAGCTATGTGAAGGGTGCCAACCTATTCCTGGAGGACCGAACACTTTTCGGCACCGCTTATCCGGTGAAGGATATCCAGGAAACGGTAAGGGACTTCCTTGGAATGGGATGGCGTCCCGACATCATGCACAAGATTCTGTGGGACAACGCAGCCAAGCTGCTTGGCGTCAAGGCCTGATCGGACAAGGTGAAGGCGCGGTGGTTTTCGCCGCGTCTTCACCTTGAAAAGAGATGCGCGTCAGCGCGACGATCAGCGGCTGTCACTTATGACGAAGTATCGTCAGAACTAAGCGTATTGTAATACTCGTACTTCTCAGTGACCACCAGACTACGCCGGGTCTCCACCGGTTGATCGTTAAAAGTGTAGGCCACACGACGTATTTCAAGCAGAGGCATCCCAAGCGGAACGCCAAGTCTTTTCGCGTTGGTCACGTCCGCGGCAACGGTGCCCAGCCTATCGAAAGTGCGAATGACATTGACGCCGAATGCACTTTGATAGAACCCATAGACAGTAGTGTCTCGCTTGGCAAACGTGTCTTCGGTCAGCGTGGGAAACATGGCCCGAGCAATTTCGATTTCGTCGAGGATGACGGGTTCGCCACCGAGAATGAGCAGATTGTTGATACGAAAGATGTCCTCGCCAACGCCGATCGAGAGAGCTTTCGCAGTCACAGCAACTGCGCGTCCCTTTTCGAAGCTGACGGTCTGCACGATGGGTATTTCGCGGACGCCGTCCTTGCGAACGATATGCCAAAAATAGTTCAGCATCCGCTCCGCGCTATAGGTTGCAAGGAACGTTCCGCGCCCTTGCTGCCGAACGAGAACCCGCTCGGTGACGAGTTCGTCAATTGCCTTTCTTACCGTCCCAATGCTGACGTCGTATTGTTCACAGAGCTGCTTCTCAGTCGGGATCGCTTCGCCTGCGCCAATCTCTCCGCTGGAGAGAAGACGCGTCAACGCAAGCTTGACTTCCTTGTAGAGGGGACGCGACCCGATTCCGCTTCCCGCTATTTTTTCTCGACGCTTACCTGCACTCTTGGGCGATTTGCGCCCCAAAACTTTAGGATCATTGGCTTCTTTCATTTCATCTCGCTGCCAACGATCTGGCCAGCCCCTTGGTTGATATGTCAACGCAGATACCTCGAATCGTAATCTTGGTCGAGGCTACAATGGTATTCTTGCTCACGTGCTCCCCAACGTCGAGAGTAACACCCCCAATTAGATCAGCTTGATGCTCATTAGGACGGGGGTTTAGACGTCAAATATCGGGTTTGGGTACCGCGAGTTGACTTAGGGAACGAGGCCTCCGTGAATTCCAAAGCTACTATCAGACGAGCTATTGGCGACTTCGATCAATAATACACCAGTCACAGCTTACCGCATCAGGCCTTTCGACCGCTCTCAGGTAATGCCGCCCAAACGATAGGCTTCCACGGTCCGGACCGCCGCCAGGCCACGCGCGGCCTGGGCGAGCTCATCGAAAACAGCAACGCCATTCGAGGTCGCGCGCTGGCGATATTCGCGCTTGCGCTCTTCGGTCTCGCCATCACCATCCTATTTCAGCACCAGGACGATATGCATGCCGGGACCATGCTCCGCCCGCACACGAAGCGCGGCCTGTATGATGTTGCCAAGCATATCGACATGCCTGAACCCCAGAATGACGGTCATGTTGACGTGGATGATCACAGCATCGGCCGCGCCGCTGGCGGCAATCGTCGAAATGATGTTCTCGGCAACGCGGCCTTCATTCTGCTGCAACGCCCCTGCCGGAACGTCTATCGGGTTGGCGATGGACGACCCGGCCGGCAGGCCAAGGGCTTCCAGCTTGGCAAGAGTGCCATCCGCGAACGCGCCGACCGAGAAACCGGCACGGTCGAACGCGTCCGTACCGAGAACACTCGTCCCGCCTCCGTTGCCGAACAATACGACGCGCGAAGTCGCGGAAGGCCGCAGGTCCATACACTGCATAGCCATCAACACGTCGAGAAATTCATCGAGCGTATCCGTCAGAACCGTGCCGGTCTGGCGGCACAGTGCTTCCCACGCGCTGTGACTGCCCGCGAGCGCTCCCGTATGGGATGCGGCAGCGCGTTGACCCTGGCTGGTCCGGCCACCTTTCAAAAGCACCACAGGCTTGCGCGCATTGGCGCGCCTGAGGACGTCGAACAGCCGGCGTCCTTCGCGGGTGCTTTCCAGATAAAGGCCGATAGTCCGCGTCTTGTCGTCCTCGAGAAAATACTCGATCAGCTCCGACGCCCCGAGATCGGAGGCGTTGCCGATAGTTACGAGGCCACTGTAGCGCAGGCCACGATTCTGACCCCGCTTTATAATGTCGATCCCCAATCCACCGCTCTGGCAGACAACGCCAATCGAGCCCGGTTCAGACGTCGTCTTATCCGTGAAGGTCAACCGAGCTTCAGGGGAATAGGTCCCCAGACAGTTCGGCCCGATGACGCGTGTGCCAACTTCCCGGGCGGCAGCAACAAGATCGGCTTCTAGATCGCCGCCCCCCACGACTTCGCTGAACCCACTCGACATGACTTGGGCGAACCGGACCTTACCGCCGCTGTTGCGAACAACACCGGGCGCGTTGGCGGCGGCAACTGCGACATAGGCATAGTCGATCTCACCCGGTACATCGGCCAGCGACGGATAAGCCCGCAGCCCCTCGATTTCCTCAGCCTTGGGATGAATCGGCACGATGGCGCCGGCATAACCGAAGTTCTTCAGGTTCCTGATGAAACGATTGCCCCCGCTGACGCTGGTGGTCGAGGCACCGATCACCGCAATCCGGGTTGGATGAAAGAGCGGCCTGAATTCTTCACGCGTGGACATTGATCGCCTTCTCCTTCCGCAGAATGAACCGCGCATCCACGGCCACGGCGGCGTGTTTGGAAACGATCAGTGGATTGACGTCGATCTCCGCCAATTCGCCGGCACCTTGCATCAGAAGGCCTTCGTCCCCACCGACGCGCAGCAACACATCGACGATCGCGTCGATATTTGCCGGCTCGCCGCCTCGCGCACCTTTCAAAACAGCCGCCCCGTTAAGCTCCGACAGCATTTCGCGAGCATCCCGCTCACGGATCGGGCAGATGCGGAAGGCGACATCCTTCAGCACCTCTACGAAGATTCCACCGAGACCGACCATGATCATCGGCCCGAACTCGGGATCCATCGTGCCGCCGACAACAACTTCCACACCGCGCGGAGCCATCTCCTCGAACAGCCAAGCCTCGGGCTCGATGCCCCTTTTCCTCATCGCCTCGTGCAAATCAGACGCGGCATCGGCTGCGGCTGCGGCATCCTGAATGTTGAGCTTGACGCCGCCGACGTCGCTTTTATGAACGACCCCCGTGGCCACAACCTTGAGTGCGAGTGGAGCGCGAAGATCCGAAACAGCTGCGGCAACGTCGTCCCCGGCCTTCACCACGACGGACCTGGGCACGTTGATACCGGCCGACTTTAAAACACTCTTGCCCAACGGTTCGTCCAGCGCTTCGACGCCCGTTGCGCGCGCTTTGTGCAGTGCTTCCGACAGTGTCTCGCTCATGGAAGCCGTTACTCGTTTATGACCATGAGATCCTGGCCCTCGGCGACGGACTCGCCCTCCGCAACCAAAATCTTCTCGATCGTACCGCTCGAAGGGGCAATCACCGGGATTTCCATTTTCATGGATTCCAGGATCGCCAGGGTGTCGTCTTCGGAAACCGCGTCTCCTTCCTTGATCTGGATCTTCCAAACCGAACCGTTGATCTCGCAAATGACTTTCGTCTGTGCCATCAGGCGTCCTCACAAATTTCAGTTTCAGTAAGTTGTCGGCCAGACTGCGAGGCGATGCTTGCCCACGCCGCTGCCATGCCGGCTACGATGGATTTCAAAAAGCCGGATCAACGTCTCACGTGTGTCGCGGGGATCGATGACTGTGTGGGCCTCGTAGAGTTGGGCCAGCCCCCAGACCGCGGTATCGCGCGAGAGGTCCTTGGCCATCTTCGCGTACTTCTCCGGATCCTTGTCCTTGTCGACGCCGGTGAGAACGCTTGCGCCGACATTCGCCGCCATGAAGCCGAGATCAGCCGTCGGCCAGGCGAGAACCTCGTCTGAATTGCGGCCGCCGCCCATGTTCAGATACGCTTGGCCATAGCTCTTGCGCATGATCAGCGAAATCTTCGGGACGGTGACCAGCGAAAGAGCGTTCATCCAGTTCATGATCTTGCCGGGCGCGGCACGACGCTCGCCTTCCAGGCCGATCAGGAAACCCGGCGTGTCGACCATGAACAACAAGGGAATGTTGAAAGAGTCGCACTGAATGATGAAGGCCGTAGCCTTCTTCATGGCATCGACATCGATCGCACCGCCTTTGAACATCGGGTTGTTGGCAATGACGCCGATCGATTTGCCGTCGAGGCGGGCCAACGACGTGCAGATCGATTTGCCGTAGCGGGGCTTCAGCTCAAATCGACTGTCCTTGTCCACTACGAGATCGATGATCTTGCGAACGTCGTACACCTTGTTCGGAGTATCAGGGAGTATCTCGAGGATCTGCTGGCCGCGTCCCTGCGATCCTTCCGGTACATCGTAAGCGGGTGGCGCTTCGTTCTGATGGCTCGGCAGATAACTAAGCCACGTCTTGATCGCCAGAAGCGCTTCCTCATCCGTGTCGACAACGGCATCGACAAGTCCGGAATGTTCGGCATGCATCTTCCAGCCGCCCAATTCCTCCGAATCGATTTCTTGTCGGATCGCCGCCGAGGTAACACGCCCGCTGGCGACCGCCATCGTCGCGCCCTTGCGCATGACGACGAAATCGGAGAGGCAGCCATACCAGGTCGACGAGCCATAGCAGGAACCCAGCAGCGCGCTCGCCCAAGGCGACTCGCGGCTGCGAAGGTATTCGATAGGATCCTGGCCGAGAATGGCGCGTCCCTCGGCGCCCATACGGTCGGGCATCCTGGCGCCGGTCGACTCTCCCAGCATTATCAGCGGCATCCCGGATCTGGTTGCGACCTCGCGGATGTGACGGATCTTCTTGCCGTTCACCACGGAACTGGAAGCGCCCATGGTGGTGAAGTCGTTCGACATGACCGCGACGGGGCGACCGTCTACCTTGCCGAACCCGCCAATCTTGCCGTCTCCCGGTGTCTTGTCGCGAACCTCGGGCCGATGCGAGGTCGCGAAGAGGCCGCTTTCGATCCAACTATCCTTGTCCAGAAGCGCATCTAGTCGTTCGCGAGCATTCAGATGCCCTTCTGCCTTGCGCTTCGCGAGCTTCTCCGGCCCGCCCATGGCGAGAGCCCTCTCCCTCCGCTGCTTGAGCTCGGCGATCATTTCGTCATGTGGCATCCGCTTCTCCATCCCGAACAGTAATCGTGCAAGCGCGATTGCGCTTGCCGACTACGACGCTTTCATCGATCCTGCCGGCCCGGGCGCTGGCGGAATGATCCTGTTATCGACGAGACCGCCGACCAATTCGCGAAACATGGTTCCGGTGTCCTGCACCTCGGTCCAACCTGCGCGGCGTGCCTTCGCAATGCTGGAGACCTGGTCGTAAGGCGTCGAATAGGCCCAGTCGGCCCAAGGCCAGTTGACGAGCTGCTTCAGCTCGAACGGTTGCAGCCCGTACTTCGCGCGTATCGAGGCCCACAATGGCTCCTTGTCTGCCATCGCTCTTTGAAGATTGACCTGCTGGACCTTTCGCCCGGCTTTCATCCCGAATATCTCGGCGATCTCAGGCCATACGCGCTCCCAACGATCGACATCGCCGTTGGTCATATTGAACGCTTCGTTCTCGCAAGCCTGCGTCGTGGCTGCCCACTCCATCGCGCGGCCAAGGAGCCGCGCATCGGTGAAATTGTACATGGATGCGAATGCTGCGGGATGGCCGGGCCAACGCAGCGGGAGACCAAGTTCTCGCGAGATCACCGAATAGATCGCGAGGCCCATCAAATGGTTCATCGGGCTGCCCGGTGCGAAGCCCATAATGCAATGCGGCCGCAACGCGGACCAGCTCCAGCGCTTTCCGCGCTGCCGCTCGACCAGCCAGTCCTGCTGATCGTAATAGAAATTCGGCGGAAGATGGCGCGGATCCGTTTCGCGTGCGGGCGTGCTGAACGGCCCAAGATGATTGCCGTACCACTTGGTGCCTTGCATCAACTGCACGTGGGCAAGATTCGGCGCGACTCCTTCAAGCGTTTCGACCAGATTCACCAGCATCGCAACGTTGGGTCCGACTTCTTCGGCCCAGGTCGGTCGCGGAGCATATGCGGTATAGAAAATGTGAGTAGCTTCGCTAAGGTCGCTGAGTTGCCGGGAAGAATCATCCTTATCCAGAAGGTCGGCCTGGACGTGCCGCACGCCCTGCCCAAGATCGCTTTCGCGCCGAGAGACGGATACGATATTCCAGTCTCCGGTCGACCGAAGATGATCGGTCAGCCCACGCCCGACGATCCCGGTTGCTCCCGCGATCACAGCTGTTTTTGACGCCATGCCTTCCTCCGCAGCACAGAGCTCTCTTGAAGAATTGTCGATCCGCGATGCTTAAGCCGCGCCGACCGTCGCCACTTCCGCGATGAGATCGCACGCATTCGGCAAGTCCTTCAAATTGCGCAGCATCTCGATCGAGCGCCGGATCCGCTCGTCGGGCAACAGGCCGTCGACGCAACCGCGAAATTTCTCGATGCATTCATCGAATGAGAGCAAGTCCGGCGGATGCCCCCGAGAGTGGGTTGGCTCACGCACGACCACCTCGCCCCCTTTGAGGGTAAACGTCATCCGTGCGGTCCAGCCGGTCGGCGCCCAGCCCCAATCCTCGCGCACGATCGTCTCCACCTTCGGGCGGAATGCCCGGAAACGCCGGTCATTTATCCGCTCTTCCGAGAAGCCTTCGGGGCCGACCACATCGTCGAGCATCGCGATCGCCAACGAATGCGGCAAACTAAACTGCGCCTCGATCTCATCGCGCGGTTCGGAATGCTGAACCACGGTCGGAAAGAAGGCATTCACTTCGACAGAAATCTTCTCGAGGTCGTCGGCTGACAGGCCACGCTCCTTCTTCAAGTCAAGCGTCGCTTCGATCAATCGCTGCAGGTGAAAACAGCAGGGATAAAATTTGATTCCCACTTCGAAGATTCGATATGGCGCACCCCAATCCACCAGAATGTTCTCGGGGTTCTCGACCTTACCGCCAGTGATCATGTTCATAAGGCCGCGCGGCGCCTCAAGCACATCCAGTTGCCCGGTCATTCCTTCCGCCGCCATGTAGGCAGCAGCGACGCCGTTTCGCGCCGAAAATCCCATCTCCAGTATGTGGGCAACCGAGCCGGTCTGGTATCCGACGCCGCTCGCCTGGGACGCGGCGATACTCATCGCATGCGCAGTCTTCTCGGCATTCAGACCAAGTAGCTTGGCAGCTCCGGCGGCCACGCCGATCGAACCCGCCAGGCTCAAAACCATGTAGCCGATGCGGCGCGCCTCACGGCAGGCAAGACCGATACGCGCCTGGACCTCGTAGCCGGCGACGAAAGCCTCGATGATTCTCGATCCCGGCGATCCAAGATGCTCGGCCAGCGCAAACAGTGGCGGGAAAAGCGTATAGCTCGATACCGCTTCTGGAAAACTGTCATCTTCATATTCGGTCGCATGCGCGAACGTTCCGTTCGCGAGGCCTGCCAACTCGACGGAGCTTTTGAAATCCGCGCCGAGCACCGTCGCCTGCGGCTCACCTCCGTGGCGCCTGACGTAATTGATCGTCTCGGCTCCGGCCGTGCAGCGATGACCAGAAACCATCGCGCCGAAAGCACTCATGGCAAGTGTCGACGCGTAATCGACAACGTCGGGAGCCAGATCTTCAATCCGTGTCGCGACGACACGCTCCGCGATCTCGCGCGTTATGCGCATGTTGCATCCTTCCGTAGACATATTCATATATATAATATGTATGATGTTCGAATGTCAATCAGCCTTAAGAGCTGGACAGCGTGACCTCGGTTAAATTGCAGGCCCTTCGATCAGTTCGACCCGCACGTCGCCCGGCACGACCAGGAACGCGGACTTGATGCCACCAGGCATATTGTGCGGCCCCTCGACCACCTTGGCGCCATTGGTTGTCAAGCGATCGAGTTCATTCGCCAGGTTATTTGTTCGCATGCCGAAATGATCGAGACCTAGGTGTGAACCGGTGCAGGCCGGTTGCAGCACCTCGCCGGTACGACGGCCAGAAATCATGCAGAGCACGTTCGCAGCGTCTTGAAGACGGATGAACCGATCGCCGAAAGCTCTGGTTTCGTCGGAGATAACGCTGAAACCGAACGCGCCAACAAACCAGTCGGCCGTCGACTTGGGATCGTCCGATTTGATGTGGATGTGATGGATCGTATAGCGCATTTATCGCACCTGACGTCGGATGATTGTGTCTTTAGCGATAGAAGCCGAATTGCAGAGGTGAGAATTTCGCACCTGCCCGAGCGAGACTCTTTTTACATCCGTCAGGAAGAACGACGCACAACAATGCGCGACGGCGAACAATGATCGGCCGAGTTAAGCCTCGTCAGATCCCTTAGTGCCTGCGCCACGCAACATGTGTCTGCTTGTATTTCATGTCGAAGTGGCGCACCGTTCCGCGCTTTTGCAGCCCTCGCAGGAGCGCCTCGACCGGGCTGCCGAGGGTCGCCGTCACGTTGAGCGCGCCCGCGGCATTCATGCGGTCGACTTCGCTGCCCGCAAACATATAACGCAGGATCCGCTCATCATCGTCGAGATTGGGATAGGCTCGTTCGAGTGCGGCGCGCGCCGGCTCCAGCGGCTTCGGCTTGATCGGAATGCCCGGCGAACCGTTCGCGACGATGCGGTCGAGAATATCCGGATCGACGGGCGCCAGCAGTTTGCCGAAGTGGCCGAGCGCGTAGCGCTTGATCTCATCCGTCACGTTGCGATACCGCTCGCCCGATACGACATTCAGCATCGCCTGCACGCTGATGATTTGAGAGAATGGCGTAACCATGATCGGCCATCCGAGCTCGGAGCGAATCTGGACGATCTCCTCGAGAATCTCGTCGTAGCGATGTTCCAGTCCCTGCTCGCGAAGCTGCGAGCGCCAGTTGTTCGCCATCCCCCATGGCATCTGATGCTTGTAGGTAAAAACATCGTATTCCATCGGCTGGCCGAGCGGAAAGCCCTCCTGAGCCGCCAGGTCCTCGATATACGCGCTAAGTTCCGCGATGGTCGCGAGGTCGACATTGGCTCGTAGTCCTGACAACGTCAGATTTCGCATCGTGTTCTGAATGGAGGGCTGGGCCGGACCACTGGCAAGCGGCGCGATCGAGGTGTGCAGTTGATCGACGCCGAGCTTCGCGCCCTCGAGATAGACGAGTGGCGCCAGACCCGTATTGCAATGGCTATGCAGTTCGAGCGGTCGATTGCCCATCACGGCCTTCAATGCCGGAACGAGTGTACGGATTCGATCGGGCGTCAGCAGCCCTCCGGAATCCTTGATCATGACGCCATCGACATCGGCCTTCTCGACCAACGCCTTTGCCGTGGCGGCATATAATTCATCAGTGTGGACCGGGCTCTGGCAGAACACCAGCGCGGCAACCGTGTGCAGGCCCAGCTTCTTTCCGTGGCGGATGCTGAGTGCCATATTGTCCACATCAAACAGCGCATCGAGCGTACCGACGACGGAAAAGCCGTTCGCGGCGAGCCGCTCGATCCACATTTCTACCATGTCGTCCGGCATCACGCCGAAGCCGATCAGGCTCTTGCTGCGGCAATAGCTTCGCAGAGGCGTATCGACGAGTTTCGTCTTAAAAAGACGCGCCTTCTCCCAGGGATTCTCCTGGAGATAGCGCACACATACGTCGAACTGCACGGGCGCCATAAAGTCGATCATCTCGAATCCGGCCCGCTCCATTCCATCGAGCATCGGCCACATCATGCCGGCAGTCATTCGCGTGGTCCAAAGGCACTGCTGCGCATCACGGAAGGTCGTGTCGATGATACCGATCGAGCCGTCGCGAGCGCGCCGGGCGCGCACCTTTTCCGCTTCAGTCATCTGTCTCTCCTCACCGCGCACAGCTCAATCGGGCCGCACGACGAAGAGAACTTGGCCTTCCTCGACCATCTCTTCGTTTGCGGCTCGTATTTCGATCACCGTTCCGCTCAAGCCTGATTTTATTTCATTGAACAACTTCATCACCTCGACGACGCCAACGGTATCGTCTTCGGAGATCTTGCTGCCCACCTCGACGAGCGGCGGCTCGGTGGGTGAAGAAGAGCGATAGAATCGTCCAAGCAAGGGCGCGATGATCGCCAATGCACCCGCCGGGATCGCATCACCGGATGACGCGGTTTCAGATGTCGGCTGAGCGAGTGGCGTCGATGTCGCCGAAGGCAAATCGTCATCTGACGCCTCGTTCGACGTCAGCAACGGCCGCGCGACCTGCTTAGGAAGAGCATGCTCCAACGGCGTGGAGGCCGCGCCACGGCCTGCCGCCGCCCCCTTCGAGACGTGAAGCTTCAGGCCGCCATACTCGACACTGATTTCGACATCCTCAGACTTGTCGACAATCTGAAGAATGCGCAGGACATCTTCATGGGTGAGATTCGAACGGCCGGACATTGGCTTCCCTTTGGTTTGACGGCGGCGACGGACTTTTTGTGTTGACCGATGAATCGGTACGGCCGGCCGATGCTTCGATCTTGCTACTTCCTACCGAAGCCACACCTGCTACAGCATGTTTTGCATCGGGTGGCCGGCATACATCTCCTCGCGGATGAAACGGGTATGCACCCGCCCTTCGAGGAAGGCCGGATCGTCGAGCAATCTCTGATGAAACCCGATCGTCGTGGGCACGCCGTCGACCTTCATCTCTCCGAGCGCACGCCGCATCCGGGCGATCGCCTCCGAACGATCGGCACCGTGGGTGATGACCTTCGCTAACAGAGAGTCGTAGTAGGGTGGCAGCATGTAACCCGGATAGACGTGGGTATCGACGCGCACGCCCGGTCCCGCCGGCATGGTGAACGTTTCGATCCGACCGGGCTTCGGGAAAAATCCCTTGTTCGGATCTTCCGCATTGATCCGGCACTCCAGGGCATGCCCGCGAAACGTGATCTCGTCCTGCCGAAGTTCAGGAGCCTCGCCGCCGGCATGCAGGATCTGCCGCTTGACCAGATCGATGCCTGTCATCATCTCGGTGACGGGATGCTCGACCTGGATACGGGTGTTCATTTCGATGAAGTAGAACTCTTGGGTCGCGGCATCGACGATGAACTCGACCGTTCCGGCGCCTTCATAGCCGACGCGATCGCCGAGCGCGCAAGCCGCCGTTGTCATCTTGTTTCGAAGTTCGGCAGTTAGCGCCGGAGAAGGACTTTCCTCCACCAGCTTCTGATGGCGGCGCTGCGTGCTGCAGTCGCGCTCGCCGAAATGCAGCGTCTTCTTGCCATCGCCGAAGATTTGCACCTCGACGTGCCGGACGGCTGACATGTACTTCTCAATATACACGCCACCGTCGCCGAATGCCGCCTCGGCCTCGCGGGATGCGCTTTCCAGCGACTCGCGCAGCTTGGCTTCTTCGTGCACGACACGCATACCGCGGCCGCCGCCGCCGGCCGAAGCCTTGATCAACAGCGGAAAGCCGATCTCACGCGCCACGGTCGCCGCTTCGTCGACATTCTTGACAGGCCCCTCGGAACCAGGCGTCACCGGTACGCCGGCCTGCTTGGCAAGGCCACGCGCAACGGCCTTGTCGCCCATCATCTCGATGACTGAACCCTTCGGCCCGATGAATGCGATGCCGGCTGCCGCGCAAGCATCCGAAAACGCGGCATTCTCTGACAGGAAGCCGTAGCCGGGATGGACCGCGTCGGCCCCCATGCGCTTGGCCGCCTCGATGATCGCTCCGCCCTTCAGGTAACTTTCGGCGGCTTGAGGAGCACCGATCTCAATGGAACTGTCGGCCATACGAACCGGCAGACTGTCGGCATCAGCGCTGGAATGAACCTGCACCGTCTCAAGTCCGAGCTCTCTGCACGCCCGTATCACGCGAAGCGCGATTTCTCCGCGGTTCGCAATGAGAATGCGACGAAGACCCATGTTTCCTCCACCCAGTAAGCATCGAGTATTTCAACAGACGATGCTAAGCGATATATATCATATATATCTATCTAAGGAAAGTGGCGCAAGCCAGAGCAATGCCAACGCCACGCAAAAAAGAGTCCACCACCGGCGCGCAAAACCGATAGCCAGAGAAGACCACGCCCCAGATAAACGGAGGACACCGACCGAGTTCGCCACAGGAAGCGCAACGCGGCGCGCGAAATTCAACGCAGGAAGGCGGCCGGATTTGCCAGGATCGAAGGATCAGTTGCTTCTATATCAAGCGTCCAAAACCCCGCCGGCAGGGCACGGCTCTTGGTTCGCTTGTCCTGACTGATTATCGATCTCTGGCAACGCCTCGGTCAGATGACTCGTATTTTCGACACGCTTCGCCGCGCGCCAATCACTTGCCCTGTTCAACACCATAGCTCCGCCGTTCGGCTCTGAACGACGTCACGATCAACTCATGATGTTTTCGGCATTTCTCAATGTGACTTCTGAACCACGTGGAGCCGTTGCCAGCCGAGAAGCCGGTTCTTCAGCGCCTGGAAGCAGAATGTCAGCAGCGCACTTATGACCACAAGCGCGAACAGCGTAGCAAAGTAGTCCGCCGTGTCAAAAATCCCCGCATCTCTGGACAGACGGACGCCGAGCCCGTGCTCGCCCACGATCATTTCTCCCGAAACAGTTCCCAATGTGCCAAAGATGAATCCCAGCTCAAGACCGACGAAGATACCTGGCAAGGCGGAAGGCACAATGAACAAACGAAACGTTTGCCACCGCGTCGCACCTTGCAATCGAGCCAAGAGCAGATGATCTTGATCGACGCTTTCGATTCCGGCCGTCGTGTTTGCAAGGACAACGAAGAAGGTGAGGCTCGCCGCCATGAGCACATGTGAGAACAAGCCAATCCCGAACCACATCAAAAATAATGGAGCCAGCGCAACTCGCGGCAAGCTGTTGAGTGCCGTCAAGAACGGGTCCACGACCTTCTTTAAGTAAGCGTTCTGAGCCAGGGCAAATGCCACGGCGATGCCCAGTACCGCGGCCCCGGCAAACCCCAAGAAGACCGCCACAAAAGTGTATCTTGCATCCACCGTGATGAGGCCTTCGTAGAGACCCTTCAACAAAGCATGGCCAATAGCGGACGGATAGCTAATGAATAGCGGATTGACGTACCCACTTCGACCTGCCCACTCCCAAAGCCCTCCCCCAACGCCCGCAAGAACGATCCATCCGGCGATGACCGCAAGCAGACGGTCGGCAAGTGGCTTCCTTCGCTTCGGAGCGTCGATAGCTGCTGGAGATGCGGCAATCTCGCTGTGCTTTGCCATCCGCACACCTTCTTCCAATTGGGTCATACTTCCACCTCTTGCCGAAAGACGTCCCAAATGCGGCGAAACAGATCATGAAATCTTTCGCTACTTTGAAGTTCGCGAAGAGACCGTGGACGCTCGAAGTCGACTTCGAACTCTGCAACGATCTCACCTGGCCGGGCGGAGAAGACGAGAACGCGATCGGACATCAAAATCGCTTCTGTCAGATCGTGCGTCACAAACAACACTGTCGATTGTACGCGCTCCCAGAGCCGCAAGAACAGCTGTTGGACGCTCAAACGAGTTTGCGCGTCCAGAGCTGAAAATGGCTCGTCCATCAGCAGTGTATTGGGCTCCGCGACCAACGTACGTGCAACCGCCACGCGCTGCCTCATTCCATGAGAAAGCTGCGCCGGATAAGCGTCCGCAAAATTACCAAGCCCGACCTCTTCCAGAATCTTCCGCGCAAGGCTCTCGCGCTCCTTGCGGCCACCCCCCCGCAGTTCCAGCGGGAGGGACACATTCATCAGCGCGGTACGCCAAGGCAGTAGCGCATCGCGAGCTAGTAGATAACCGACGTCTGGGTCACCTACCTTCGGCGTCTTTCCGTCCAAGGTGATGTTGCCCTGCGTCGGCCGGACCAAGCCGGCCGCCATGTTCAGAACCGTCGTTTTCCCGCAACCGCTCGGCCCCACCAACGATACAAACTGCTGCTTTGGCATCGTTACTGAAGTCTGACACAGCACTTTGGTCGGCGGCTCGCCGATCCGATGCGAACTAAAGAAGTGCTCGACGTTCTGAAGGCAAATCGTTTTGCCGCTCATTTATGCTGTCCTGCGCGATCTGTCATGAGTCTCAACTCGCCTGCCGGTGGGTGCGGATGGATCGACTACGGAACGATCATCGATCGCGCCGTTTCCCAAAGCAGACCGTCAATGTCGGCGGGTTTTGGGATTCGCTTCATCGCCACATCCCAGTCGTTCCATGCTTTCAAGGCTTTCATGCTGGCATGTTTATCCTCTTGGACGACATACCGCTTCACCCGCTCCAGCAGCAGCTTTTCAGAGTCGGGAACACCGGGCGGATTTGGCGCCCTCTCGCGCACGATTCGCACAACCTGATCAAAGTTCTTGGGATCCTTGATCCAGTCGATTGCCTCATTGTTGGCCTTAGAGAAACGGCGCACGAGGTCGGGGTTTTTGTTGATGAAAGCGGTGGTGCAGGCCCAAAGCAGGGAGGCCCCACGCATAGCCGCGATCTGCGGAGGTATCTTGGCATCGGGATCGCGAGGATCAACGATGATCGTGCCACCGGTGACAGCCGCCGCGATGTCCATTCCGTCGCCGAAAAATTCCGCTGCCGCCAACGAGCCGTTCTGAAGTCCGGCAATACCCGCTGCTGGCGGACCGTACGCAACCCAATGAGCCTGACTTGCGGGGTCCAGGCCGGCTCCGAGAAAGTTGGCGCGAGCAAGTGTATCTGTCGTTGAGCCCAAGGCGTTTACGCCGATATTTTTCCCGACCAAGTCCTTCATGACTTCGGGGTAACCTGCACCCTTATTCGGTAATTGAACCTTCGGGCCCACAACCAGGGAGTAATGGATAGCACTGTTCATGAAGGCAACAATCTTCAGATCGAAGCCCTGACTTGCGGGAACGTAGACCGTGTCCGGCGCAAGAGAGATGAAATCAAGTCCTCCCTGCAACGAAGCCGCCAAGGCCGCAGGTCCAGACGGAAAATTGGTCATCTTGGCTTCGAGGCAATGCTTCTTGAAGAAGCCCTGATCTATCGCCACCCACGGAACGAGGTTCTGGATGATTCCGACATACTCTTGAACCTTGACGACGGTTGGCGTTGCGCAGCCTTCCGCGGCTCTTGCCGTCGGCAACGCCAACAGACTTAGGCCCGCGACTACAATCCCAACCGCGGCTTGCTTAGCACCCCGCTTAACCCATGCGCACTCGAATGGCATCATACCCTCCCCTGTTTCACCTAAAGCGCCTGTTCCGGCGTATTAAACATATAGATGATACTTATGTCTTTGCTAAAAGTCAAATGCGCTTGCCAATCTAACGCCAGCCAGCAGGCATCGGCCACGATCACGGAAAAGCCAGCAAAAATTATATAGACCGTCATCCGGTGCAAAAGGATGTTTCGGCAGACGCTCCTAGAAGCCCGCTCAAAAGGTGCATCATCGCACCTGTGCCAATCTCTTCAACGAGCCGATGGGCGAAAGGCATCATTTCCCACGCGATCGGAGAGCAGCATCGGGGCAACCTCATCCGGGTCAAACCTAGCCACTACCAATCGCGTCTGCCGATAACCCGGAAGCACACGCGGCGACCTCGCCGCCATTCAATGCGAGTTCGATGAGTTGAAGTGCCTCCGGCAGGGGCGCATCGTCTGACTCCAGAAGAGATCACTCCGAAAAACTGTCGGCTCGCTGGCGATTGACGATACGCCCGTCATTCTATTGTTCCGTGACTTTCTGCTTGCGGTCCAGCAGCGGGCGTTTGCGTTTGACGCCCGGCGAGCGATAGCCCGAGATCGAGCCATGCTCCTCGATGACGCAACGGCATGCATGACGCTCCGGAGCGTCATGCTCCGCTGAAACCAAGATATTGTCCGCAAATACCAATATCGGTTGCTACAGGACAACTAGTGATTCGCTATCAAGCTCGTTTCATCAGCGGCGAGATTCATCGTGCTGCCCCGCATAGGGAACCCGCTGCGGAAGGATCAGGGAAGAGCAATCTGCACCGCATAGTAGTTCGACCTATCGTGCATCTTATGCAGTTACTTCGAAACCGAATACATCCCGGCACCTACGACCAGCAATATTGCGTAACCGATGAGCCTCTCACCACCTATTGGTAGAAGATAACCATTTTGCAGACGCCGTCACGCGACCAGCGCGATATCAGAATGCGTATTTTCAGAAAGCCAAATGACGCAGTGGTCTCGCAGATCAGCAAGAGAGGTCGTCACGTTCATCCCCCAAGAAGTGATCTCGCCGAAGGGAGCACGCATCCACACCGACCAAAAGAGCCGCTACTTTCGAAACCGCACACCCTCCAGCACTTCGTGTTCAGGATGATTGCCGCGCAACAGGCGCGATCCGCCCGACCCGATCGGCACCCCGCGCGCCAATGCTTCCGCTGCGGCTGCTTGCAATTCCGCGGATTCAGCCAACCCGAGATAGTCGTTCGAAGTGAAATCGATGCCCGACTGCCCGCGCAACGCACGCAACCGGCCCCGACCTGCGAGTGTCTGTAAATCCGCCGCAAATCGCTCATGCATCATCATGTCTCCGTACGTCTGATCGGCACCAGAGGTGTCCCGACCGCTCAATGCGACGCCAAGCCATACGGTCGCAGGGATGAGCAAGCACCATCATCGCTTCTCACAAACGGCGGTGGTTCGACAACACCTCGTTTCAGACTACAGTGGAGAAGGTCCTTGCTTCGGTTCGCGCCATGCCGAGCCGTTGTAGCAATTGATGATCCTTGTCTTCGCTCGGGTTGGTTGCGGTCAGCAACGTGTCGCCGATGAAGATCGAATTGGCCCCGGCCAGGAAACATAGCGCCTGCATTTCATCGGTCATTGCGGTGCGCCCCGCGGACAGACGCACGTCGGACATCGGCATCAGGATTCTTGCCAACGCCACGGTACGGACAAAAGCAATCGCGTCGATCGGCTCGGCAGCAGCGAGCGGTGTGCCTTCGATCGGAATCAGCATATTGATCGGCACGCTCTCCGGATGCTCCGGAAGATTGGCCAGCGTCCGCAGCATCTCGGCGCGATCGACCGGCGCTTCACCCATGCCGAGAATGCCGCCGCAACACACCTTCATGCCGGCGTCATGCACATGCTGCAGCGTCTCCAGGCGGTCGCCAAACGTCCGCGTATGGACAACGGAGCCATAGCGCCGTTCCGACGTATCGATGTTGTGGTTGTAGTAGTCCAAACCCGCGTCGGCGAGTTGCTGCGCCTGTTCCGGCGTCAGCATGCCGAGCGTCATGCAGGTTTCCATGCCGAGCGCCTTGACGCCTTTGACCATTTCGATCACCGGCGCCATATCGCGGGCCTTCGGCGAGCGCCAGGCCGCGCCCATGCAGTAGCGTGTCGCGCCAGCCGCTGCCGCCGCCTTGGCTTCCTCGATCACCCGCGCCGGATCCATCAGCTTCGACGCCTGCAGCCCAGCGTCGTGATGGGCAGATTGGCTGCAGTAACCGCAATCTTCCGGGCACCCGCCGGTCTTGATACTCAGCAACCTACTGAACTGCACTTTGTTGGGGTCGAACGCCGTGCGGTGGATCGTTTGTGCCCTGAACACCAGATCCATGAAGGGCAAGTTGTAGATCGCCGTGACTTCGTCGCACGACCAGTCATGCCGGATCACCGAATCGCTCATTCGAGCAAGCGAATTGCATTGATCCAATGGTCGCGTTCCAAACGAGGCCGAGGAGCGTTGCACCGCATCCACCTGTTGTTTCCTTTCTTAAACTAATAGCTTAGCGAAGCCCTGTGAACTTGGGCGTGCGCTTCGCGAAGAATGCGTCAACCGCCTCGCGGTGATCCGGTAGGTGCTGCGCGATCGCCTGGAAAGCCGCGGCCATCTCGAGCGAGGACCGAAGATCCTGCTTCTGTCCTTCGCGAACCAGACGCTTCGCCATGCGCAAAACCTCTGGCGGATTGGCCGCGATGCGGTCGGCCAAGCCGTTCGCTTCATGCATCAGACTTTCTGCCGACGTGACACGGGATACAAGTCTACAGGCAAGCGCTTCGTTTGCCGTCATCGTTGACCCGGTGAACACCATTTCGCAAGCCTGTGACATACCAACCGCACGCGGAAGTAACCATGCGCCACCGTCACCCGGGATGATCCCCATCTTTACGAAGCTTTCCGCAAAAGTTGCTTCAGCTGAGGCGATCCGAATGTCGCACATGAGCGAAAGGTCTAGGCCGGCCCCGATCGCGGGACCGTTCACTGCCGCGATCGTGGGCACCTCCAGCTCATAGAGTGCAAGCGGGATCTGTTGGATGCCAAGCCTATAGCGATCACGCATTTCCGCAGGGCTACCGCCAAAGAGACCGCTTCGGTCTCGCATCTCCTTGATGCTACCACCAGCGCAGAACGCTGGGCCGGCGCCAGTCAGGATCACCGCACGAATAGCATGGTCCGCCGCGATTCTCTGGCAGCAGCCAACAACCGCCTTGACCATGCTCTCCGTAAGCGCGTTGCGCGTCTCCGGCTGATTCAATGTGAGGGTTACGACATGACCTTCTTGGACATAAAGGACACCCTCGGTCATTTCTCATCGCCCGGTAGATAGCGCTTACCGAAAGCCGGTTCGTGATAGGGTACTGGCGGCAATTGCCATGCGCCGGTGGAAGGTGGGCGCACATCGGCGTCGACATGCACATCGATAAGACAAGGCTTGCCAAGCTTCAGCGCCTTTTCCAGCGCTCCACCAAACTCATCTGCGTGCCTGACCGTGAAGCTTTCAACACCATAAGACTTCGCCATTAGAGCGAAATCCGGATTGTATCGCTCGCCGTCACGGTAGAAAAGAGTGCCGATCTCACGACCTTGAAACATGCCGAGCTGGATGTCGCGGATCGAAACCCATCCAAAGTTATTCCAGACGATCCAAATTACCGGGATATTGTATTCAACAGCGGTCGCCAACACATAAGGCGTCATCGTGAAGCCGCCGTCGCCGCAGACCGATATGCACGGTGTATCCGGAGCAGCCAGCTTGGCGCCGAGAACGCCGCACACACTGAACCCCATAGCACCAAAGCCGAAGGCGTTGAGAAACGTCTGAGGCTTTCGCACTTCCCAGAACTGCATAAACCAGTTGTGATGAGCACCGACATCCGGAATCAGAATCGCCTCGTCAGGCAGGATGGCACGCAAATCCCTCACCACCTGCTCTGGGCGCAGCGGCGATGAGGAAATGTTGTAGCGCGGCCGCATATGTTCCTCCCACTGCGCGCGCCAGCCAGCAATCTGTCCCAACCAATTCTCGCGACGGCCCCGTGCGGGTCGTCGCTCGATCTCGGCGAGGAGTTGGGCGAGAAATGTCTTCGCGTCGGCAATGACACCAAGCGCGACTGGGTAGTTACGACCGATCTCCAACGGATCGATGTCAACCTGGATCAGCTTTGTCGGCGGAATGTTCCAGGAATATCCTGGTATCCAGGAAGAGGACGAGCGATCATCGAACCGGGCACCGATATTGAGCACGACATCGCATCGCCTTGCCGCTTCGTTGGCCGGGTAGCTCCCATTGCGGCCCACAAATCCCAGAGATAGTTCGCTGCTCATATCGAGCGCGCCCATACCATTTGGCAAACTTGCGACAGGGATTCCAAGACGCTCGGCAAGCGCCGTGACCTCTGTAGCCGCCTCGGAAAGGATTGCGCCGTGGCCGGTAAAGATCAACGGGCGCTCTGCGGACAGCAGCAGATCGGCCGCCTTGACAATTGTCTCGGGGGCAGCGCCCTGACGATTCGGGATAACATCAGTCTGAGTGGAGTCGTAATCGAGCTCAGCACTTTCCTGGAAGAGATCGAACGGAACATCCACATTGACCGGACCAGGGCGCCCCTGAGTGGTCAGCGTCAGCGCCTGCCGCATCACCAACGGCAAGTTCTCGACCCGCTGAGGCTGGAAACCGCGCTTCACGTAAGCACGTATACTTTGGGAGAAATCCGCCTGATTGTGCCGGGCAATTTCCTGGAAAGGGGAGCGATTGGTTTGTACGGTCGGAGCGCTGGCGGTGATCGACAGGATGGCAGAGGAATCACTGAGCGCATTCGCGAGCGGCATCAGCATATTCACCGCACCTGGGCCGATAGAGGCGAGAGTTGCCACGGGCTTGTGCGCTACGCGATAGTAAGCATCCGCCATGTGACCCGCAGCCTGCTCGTGGCGCGGAGAGATCAGCGGCAGCTCACTCGCTCGGTCGTACATGGCATCGAGAAGGCCAACATTACCGTGACCGCATACACCAAAAACATACGGTACCTTTTCCTTGATCAGGAAATCGACGATGTATTCGCCGCCCTTCATATACGCCATAGCTGTCTCCTCCCATTCTGCATCGGTGCTCCAGCCTATAAAGCCATAGCGTCGTTGTTTAAGCAACCACTTTTTCGGCCACTTACTCTAAGAGTTCAGTTTTTCCGTTCTGGCTAAATTCCATCATCGCCTGCCAACAGACGTTCCGATCCTCGGGTTTGCGGATTTGCATCCAAGTGTCAGACGCAACCGGCAACTTTTGGCGAGTAAGCACCAATGGATACCCACAATCCCGCCCGATGACTCTTCGTGAATATCAAGAAAATGGCGCCACGATCCCGATCATTCGGATCGCGACACCATCACACTCTCGATTCTGACTCGAAATGCGGTTCGTCGCCAAGGACTCAACCAGCCTCAGCGTCGGCCCTACAGGCGGAGATGCGTACGCAGGCATCGGCTCTCATAAGCTAGTCTCGCCTCTTCTAACGGAGCCGAGCCACTACGCGTAGGAGCCAACGACATTCGCGCCGCAATTCCGTGCATGAAACGAACTTCGGACCAGATTGGATCATCGAATTCAGGCTTCGAGACGATGGATACATTGTCGCGGACATCAAGCAGCCTCGGCATCAACCTCCTCTTGTAGCGACCATGCGAGAGGCGCATCAGCGGACAAGCAAGCAGCGATCAAGAAGGCGAGGCAGGATCAAGTTTTCGCAGAGATGCCACGCTCGCAGCAATGGCCTCATCCCCATCGGGGTCAATAATCTCAAGCCCAAGATCACCCTCGTAACCTATGCTCCGCATGCATGCTAGCGCTTCATCGAACTTCACAATCCCTGCCCCGAGACGATCGTGTCGCCAGGTGTCGAGGCCTGTGTCGGAGAAATGCACCAATCGGATGTGCTTCTTCAGCCGCCTGAAGCCCTCTTTCGGCGACTCACGTACAAAAACGGCGTTTGGAACATCGTAAATGATTCCCAGATTGGGATGATTGATTGCCTCAACCATTCCGGCAAGACCAGCGGCGGTAGGCAAAAAACTGTAAGGAATGTTTTCAAGGAGAAGATCGACGCCCGCCGCCTTAGCGCGCGGCAAGAGTACTTCTAGGCTCGCACGAGACCAGCCGTGGAGCTGTTCGGCGGATGGAGGGAGAAGAGGCCGACCAGCACCGGGCGAAATCACAATGCCTTTCACACGCCATTCAGCCGCAAGATCAATCGCCGCAGATAACGACCTGATGGTCAGTGCACGGACTTCGTCCGCGGGGCTCGCCAGATTGTTATCGAAACCGCCCAGGTTGAAAGCAACGATCTCGATAGCTCCAGAATGGATTCGCTCGGCTACGCGGCGACGCACGTCGCTGGGTAGCGTCAGAGGCCAGCAATGAGGCTCAGTCAGAATGATCTCCGTCCGCCGATACCCCTGCGTAGCCAAATGATCAAGACACTCTTCGATCCGATAGCGCCAGATGAAAGGGAAGGTGTTGATGACGAGCGGGTATGCCATGGCAGATCTCCGGATTGTGCGTTTATGCAAATGAACAGATCTTGCACAAGAGTAGTTGCTAAAACTGCTACGTCAATATAATCTGAGCGCAGAAATGGGCCGAGGCCCTTTGGCGACATCGTTCAAGGAGACATGTTTGAAAGTTCTGATCACTGGCGGCGGCGGTTTCATCGGGCGCGAGCTTGGGCGGCGTCTCACCGCTCGTGGGGATGAAGTCATCGCATTTGACTCAGCGTTTCCACCGGAGGCCCTTCGTCTAGCCGAGGAAACGTCCCAATACCGTCTCGTGCACGGCGATATCACCGACCTTGCCAATCTTGTTGCCGCGTTCCAGGAAGGGAAACCTGACGGGGTCATCCATTGTGCGGCCATTGTTGGGGTACTCTTCTCGATCGCGAGCCCCAGTAGCGTCTTTCGGGTCAATCTTCAGGGCAGCATTAACGTCTTCGAGGCGATGCGCCTGACCGACGTACGGCGGGTCGTGCATATGAGCACTGAAGAAGTCTATGGTGATTTCGAGCGCCCGGTTGCCACCGAAGAGCATCCTCAGCGACCAAACATGCCGTACGGGATCAGCAAACTCGCGGTTGAGCATACAGGGCGAACCTACCGAAATTTGTACGGCCTTGAGTGCATCAACATGCGTACCTCGTGGGTATATGCGGTGGGGCTGCCGCGCCCTCGTCCACCCACAACTTTCCTTGATGCTGCCTTGCAAGGAAAAGCTTGCCATCTGGCTCACGGGGGGGACGCCGCGATTGATTTCACCCATATGAATGATGTGGTGTCTGGCGTGCTCGCGGCACTCGATGCCAAGGCGCCAACTCATGACGTCTACAATATCGGCAGTGGAACAGCCACGACGCTCGCAGACATGGTCGCCCTTGTCCGCGAGTTGATCCCGGGCGCGGATGTGTCGGTAGCGCCCGGCCCATACATGTTCACACCAACACTCAAGGCTCCGACTAAGGGTGCACTCGACATGAGCCGCGCACGCGAGGATCTCGGCTTCGTACCGCGCTTCGACCTGCGCCGAGGATTTGAAGCTTACATTGAGACTTGGCGTTCACAGCAGAAAAGCGGGTCATGACGGAGTATCTTCGATGAAACTTTACTATACGACGAACTCGCCCTTCGCACGCAAAGTCCTGATGGTCGCCGCAGAACGGGGATTAACTGGAAATATCGAGCTTATCGTGAGCAGCCCATGGACCGCCGAGGCAAATATCCTCACGCGCGTGAATCCGGCAGGCAAGGTCCCCGCCCTCACGATGGATGACGGGCTCACTCTCTTCGATTCGCCGGTCATCTGCGAATATCTCGACAGCCTGGGTCATGGCCCCAAACTGTTCCCCACAACAAATCCTGAGCGCTGGCTAACACTCAAGCGGCAGGCGCTCGGGGATGCTCTTCTAGATGCGATGATCGCACGCCGCCTCGAGAGCCGGCGCTCGAATGGCGAGCGATCTGAAGCGTGGATGGATAGACAGAAGGCGTCCGTGAACCGCTGCCTCGACGCAATGGAGGCTGATGCCCGCGACCTTGGCGAAACGCCGACGATCGGCGAAATTACCTACCTATGTGCTCTGGCGCATCTCGATTTCCGCTTTGCGGAAGAGGATTGGCGGCCCGGCCGCACCGAACTAGCGAGTTGGTACTCGGCCTTCAGCAAGCGCCATTCAGCTAAAACGACCCTCCCTCACGATTGAAGCGCCACCATGGATAATGTCGAAGTTCTTGTGATTGGGGCTGGAGCAATCGGCCTCGCAGTTGCTCGTGCCCTTGCCCAGGCCGGACGTGAAGTCATCGTTATCGAGCGCAATCCGTCCTTTGGAATGGAGACCAGCTCTCGCAATAATGAAGTTATCCACGCGAGTATATTTCATGTGCCCGGTAGCCCTCAGGGTATCCTCTGCCGACGTGGGCGCGACATGCTCTATGCCTATTGCACCGAGAGGGGAATTGACACCAAAAGGGTCGGAAAGCTCGTGCTGGCCAACCTCGAGGCGGATAGAGAGTGGCTCCAAGACACACTAGGTCGCGGTCGCAACAACGGCTGTGACGATCTTGTATGGCTGGAAAAAGAGGAAGTGAGGCGCCTCGAGCCAGAAATTTCGTGCCATGCGGCAATTCTGTCGCCTTCTTCAGGAATTATGGACACGCATAACCTCATGCTCGCATATCTTGGCGACGCCGAGGCAGCAGGTGCCGTTGTGGCTTTCAACTCAGAGGTGGCGAATGTGGAAGCGGAGTCGCAAGGATTCCGCGTGACGATCTCTGATCGGAACAGCGGAGAAAATATGAATTTGCGCTCCAGGATGGTCATCAATGCGGCGGGCCCATGGTCGGAGCGTGTAGCTCGCAAAATCATTGGGCTTTCAGAAGCACTGATACCGAAAGTGTATTTCTCAAAAGGAACTTTCTTCAAGTATCAAGGTCGTGCACCTTTCTCACATCTCATCGTGCCTTCCCAGCCCGCTTGGCGGAATGGCGGGATTTTCACGCTCGACCTTGCTGGACAAGGGAAATTCGGACCCGACGAGGAATGGCTGGACGAGATCGACTACACCCTTGATGCTGGCCGCGCCTCTGGCGTCGAGGCTGCGATCCGGAACTATTGGCCGCAATTGCCTGATGGTATGCTCACCCCTGACTATTCAGGTATTCGTCCTCGCCTCAATGGTCCCGGAGAGGCACCGGCCAACTGGGTATTCCAAGGACCCCGGACTCACGGCATACGAGGGTTGATCAATCTGTTCGGGTTTGAGAGCCCAGGGGTGACATCTTCGCTGGCGATCGCTGAGGAAGTCCTGCACATGGCTGACGGCGAGGCCTGTTCATTTCGCGATGAGGCAGATGCACGGCAAAGGGGTTGAGATCCGTCAGCGCAGCCTTGACCTTGAACATGGCCGGGAACGTTGCAGACTTCCAAATCAGCCCGCAGTCCGTGAATCAGATTGAGTTGCTCGTTCGAGTCCGAGTCAATTCGAACACGCCGCCTAGAGAACGGGAGGCGTTCACGTAGAACAGGACAGCCGGCTTAGCTATTGCTGGCCGTATCGGTGCGATGCTAGGCGAATCCACTCCACTACCAAATACTCTAGTTTAGTTTGACTCGCATCCGGACCAAAACCACCAAACGCGTTCAGACACCCAATCGGCAGTGTCGCTCCTGAACTCTGCAAAATGACGACTCGCACGGTGACCGTCAAACGCTACCTGGTCTTGATAAACCTCGTAGAGAAAAAACAAGTTCGGGTTTTCCGTGTTCTGCTGAGCGTCAAAGCGGCTGCAGCCCGGTTCACATTCTAGTGTCGTGTGGGCATGGCGCAGCAAACGGGAACGGAAGGCTTCGACATATTCGGGCCGACAGAAGATATGCGCGGTATGGACAATCACGGCTGATGCTCCTCCGATCTCGGAATTTCAAAACAAGATCCCCTGATCAGTCACATCGCGAACAGCGCAACATTTCGATTGGTCCTGAAGTTCCGAAAACACCAGCACACGAAACACTCCTTTCAAGCGCTTCGCTGCGAAAGATCCTGAATGATGTATGGCTGCAGCCATTCGGTATAGCTCCAACAACCTTGGGCTATTTGACCTTCGAGGATCTCAGGAATTGCTGAAGCTCCGGAGTTCGAGGCGAATCAAAGAAGACTTCAGCAGTCCCCTGCTCCCATACTGTTCCCTTATGCATGAAAACGACATTGTCAGCGACGTGTCGAGCAAAGCCCATTTCGTGCGTTACGACGACCATCGTCATTCCACGCTCTGCCAGTTGCTCCATCACCTTCAAGACCTCACCCGTTAGTTCGGGGTCCAGAGCCGAAGTGACCTCATCGAACAACATCACCTTTGGTTCCATCGCAAGGGAACGTGCTATTGCGACACGCTGCTGTTGGCCTCCGGACAACTGCTGAGGATAAGCATCGATCTTCTCCGACAACCCCACCTGTTCAAGAACGCGACACGCGATTCCTCGCGCCTGCTCCGCCGCCATTTTCTTGGCGATCCTGGGAGCCAAACTGATGTTTTGCTCGACCGTAAGGTGCGGAAACAGATTGAAGCTTTGGAAGACCATGCCGACCTCACGTCGGAGCTCTCTGAGTTGTTTTGCGGTCTGGGTGACCACGTGGCCTGCTACCGTGATCGTTCCTCCCTGAATGGATTCCAATCCGTTGATACAACGCAACATCGTGCTCTTGCCGGATCCACTACGCCCGATTACCGCGACGACCTCGCCCGCTTCCACGTCGAGACTAACATCCCTGAGTACCTGAATCGTGCCATAGCTTTTAGTTATCCCTTTCAGACTAACAACGGGCATCGACATCGATTCTCCTTTCAACGCAAAGCTTCTCGCCTCCTTGAATTCAACGACGGACATTGAATTTCCTTTCGATTCGGCGACTAATGACGCTCATCGGATAGCAAATTACAAAATAGATCGCGGCGACCCACAGATAGACGCGAAATGGCTGGAATGTCGCATTGCTGATAAGCTGCCCAGCACGTGACACGTCCACGAATCCAACGATCGAGGTAACGGATGTGTTCTTCACGACCTGCACCATAAAACCGACCGTCGGTGGAAGTGAAACTCTGACGGCTTGCGGAAGTATGACGTAGCGGAGTTGCTGAAGCCACGTGAGGGCAAGCGCTGATGACGCTTCCCACTGAGGGCGGGGCACCGACTGAATTGCCCCCCGCCAGATCTCCGCAAAGAACGCGCTTGAATAGACCACCAGCGCAAGGGCCGCTGCCGGAAACTTTGGCAACTCGATTCCAAAAATGCCAGGACCAAAATAGACGAGAAAGACCACCATCAACACCGGAGTTGATTGTATCAACTCGATGTACACAACCGCGATACCATGCAGGACGTGACTTGACGAAATGCGCATCAATGCAACGCAGAACCCGATCATACCACCGCCAATCATGGTGACAGCCGATAGGATCAGCGTCCAGCCTGCTCCGCTCAACAAGTACAGGATGTCATGGATTCCGAATTGATGAATCATATTCCCGACATCCGCACTTGAGGTTGGACGACCCGACGACGCCGAAACAGCACAAGTCCTAGAAGGGCCAGGATCGAGCGCAGACCAAGAGCCATAGCTATATAGAGCAACGTCGTGATCGTATAAACTTCAATGCTCCGAAACGTTTCACCTTCGATAATCTGCGCAACTGTAGTGAGTTCATTGGCCGCCACGACCGATACGATGCTAGAAGCAAGAAGCGTTAGCGTAAATTGAGCACCCAACGCCGGATAAATGATTTCCAGAGCAGGCATGAAGATAATATGCCGAAAAATCTGAAGACGCGTGAGGCTGAGCGAGAGCCCTGCCTCAAACTGCGTATGTGGGATAGCCTCGATACCCGCACGAATAATCTCGGTTGCATAAGCTCCGAGGTTAACGGTCAGTGCGAATAGCGCGGCTTCCGTGGCCGTAAATTTTACGCCTACGGCGGGCAGACCAAAGAAGAGCAGAAACACCTGAACCAGCAACGGCGTGTTACGGATGACCTCGACATATGCTCCAACGATCCAATCAAGCCAGCGTGGCCCTTCAGTGCGCGCGAGCGCACCCAGAATTCCAATAACAGTACCAAAGACAATTGCTTCACCAGAGAGTTGCAGCGTGAGCGCAGCTCCTTCGATGAATCTGTCGCTCTGAGCGAGAACGACGTCGAATTGGAAGCGATAGCTCATCAGAAAGCGGCCTTTCGTTTGACGCAAAATTGGGATGCCCCTGACGTGGGCACCCCAAAACTGACGGTGAAAGTTAAAAGACCGGCAAATCCTTTGCGAGCGGCTTGCCAAACCATTTCATATGAATCCGGTCGAGCTCGCCGTTGACTTTCATCCACGCAATCGTGGTGTTGAGCCATTGGTGCAGTTCGAATGCATCCTTGCGAACGGTCATCGAGCAAGGAATGCTCGCAAATTGGAACTTGATTTCGAACTTCCCCTCCGGAATTCGCTTCATAAACTCCTTCACCATAGCGTCAGGATCAGCGCTAGCATCCACCTGGCCCGAGAGCAGCGCCTGGGCTGCACTCGCATCATCGTCGAACCGCGAGATCGTCAGTTCCGGTATTTTCATGGCACTGAGAATACCCTCTTGCGTGCTTCCGCGGGGAAGCGACACTTTCTTGCCCTTCAGATCATCCAAACTTTTGATATCCGCGGACTTTGCCGCCCAGATCACGTGATCGAACGAACAATAGGGTTGGGTATACATCACGGCTTTCGCCCATTCAGGTCGAAGGCCCATGAGGGCCACAAGCATATCGACTTTTCCCGACGTGAGTGCGGCGATCCGTGCCGGAACAGCCAGTTCGACAATCTCGACCTTCACCCCCAAGTATTTCCCAAGCAAATTAGCTACGTCAAAATTATAGCCGACGTGGTTGCCCTTCTCGTCAACAGTATCGAATGGCGGCGAACCGACTTGTACGCCAATAACGACTTTTCCCTTCTTGATGATATCGTCGACAGTTTGCGCTTGCGCAGAAGACAGCCAAAATAGCAGGGTCACCATCACGGATAGAAACTGAATTGCAGCACGCGGTTTCATCGAATCCTCCCTTGTTACAACGACGTTGTGCTTGTTTTCCTCATTCGCAAATGGCCATCGGCTCAAATACGCGGTGAGGGGCAAGATCGTTCTGAAGGTCAAGAATCGCACCCCGCAAATCGATATTGTTGTGGCCCCGAGTGCGAACGCTTGTGGGATTTTCTCCCAACCCGGAAATTCCACAACGAACTCGCCTCCCTCACGAACAACAGCATCCTCCACAGTCTCGGCCATTCTTGCTAGGAGGATACATGACGCAGTAGCTAGAGCAACTACTTTTTTGCGCTGTCGGTCAAAATGACCCATTCGCCGCAGGAGACTTGGCCTGAACTCTAAACTGAGCAGCGAGTGCAATGGCCGAAGACGCTGCGTCAGCGACCGCTCAGCAAAGACCCGATGAGCGACTACGCGGGGCGCGCGTCGATAATTGATGCGCGGCTCCCGCGAAGCAGTGGCCCAACGACAAGGATTATGACTCCGACAGGTTCCGCGAGGCTCTCGCCGTGCGAGGCATACACCCCTCAAGTCAAACCACGAAACGCCGATTGAACATGAGCCTGCATTTTCTTATCGGGAATATGTTGTTCGAACTAAACCTTGGCGGCGCCATCCACACCTATGACGATCGATGCACCCAAGCGTTATGACCGCCATCTGCATCGCGGTCACCGTCGCCGCCGTAGTCTATAAGTTATGATCATAGCACGATCATGAGAACTTATATCCAAAGCGCTCATCCAGCTTGATCGCTTTGCGCTTCTGCAGGAAATGAGGCGTCGATCGTTAGGACATCTCGGCCGATAGCAACCCTTAACGCTTAAATGCGAGCGCGCATCATAATACGCTTCAACATCTGGCTGGCGCCATTAGCGATGGCGATGACACGCATCGTCGTTTTCATCGCCGATCTTGCTTATTCTCGCTGCGTTGGCGCGGACGCAGAATATCTGGACAGTCGGAGGTCCATTCGTCATTCCCGCATCACTCATCAAAACCGTCTTGCGGCAATAGTTACGTTCGCTCGTTGGACACGAGCGCTGTGACGTTCGGCCCGTTTGCCGACCGATACGCACCGAACGCAACCACTTGGACGATGCGTATTTATCCTCAAGCGGCCTCGGACAAGCTGTGCAGGTCCATTACGACGATCGCACAAAGATCGCTCACGATATCAACGGCCGATACGTTGCGTGACAACCATGGCTGCCCGTTGTTGGCATGTTCATGCGCTGGGTTGATACCCGCCCTCGGCATCACACCGTGGTCAACGTCTCGGACTTGCCGAAGGAGCCCACAGCGTCCTCGTAAGATAGCTCATCCCCCGCAGGCTTGTAGGAGGGCTGCATTAATGCGGCCTGACTGCATCAGAAACTCGGTTACTCTTCCGTCTAGGCTAGCGCCAAGTTGCTGCGGTCGGCCTAAAATGGCTGGCCTGAAGATTTGTTCAACTTACGTCTTTCAGACGAGTGCTCGCATTAGATTGGTGGCAAAGAGACAAATAGCTGCGAGAAGCAAGGCGCTGATAGCGACACCCTGGAAGAAACGTTCGCCCGCGACGTGAAATAGGCGCGCTCCAATGACGATACTCAGGAAAAAAGCCGGAGCAAGCACAGTTGCACCAGTCAGCGCTTCGCTGGTGAGCAGGCCATGGAAAGCCAACGAGGCGAACGCGACGATGAGCGCGAGAGCGGAAACGACGATAATACTCGCTCGCTTCACCGCGGAAACGCCGTCCAGAGCGAGAATATAGAGGACAAGCGGAGGGCCTCCGACACCGCCAAAGCCAGTGAGGAAGCCGGAGAAGAGTCCGGCACCTATGTGTCCCCTTACGTCTCGTGGAAAGGGCAGCCCGGATCCTGCAAAGACAAGCACGGCCATGACTGTGACTACGCCGCTGATAGCCAGATTGCTGATGGTCGGATCCAGATATACGAGGAGTGTATGTCCAAGCGGAACGGCGACCGCCGCAGCCGGGCTCATGAAGAGCATCAAGCGCCGATCCGCAACTTTCAACGCGGCAGGTACCAGCAATAGGCTGGCGAGCCCCTCAAGCAGTGTCCCGATGGCGACAGCTGACGTTGGACCGAGCGCTAGGCTAAGCGCGGGAACGATCAGGAGTGCCGATCCAAATCCCGTGAATCCGCGTAGGAGGCCCGCGGCGATACCCACGAGCAGGATGAGGCAGACACTCGATGGGTCTCTGCCGAGCGCAGTCCACATGGGGACACCGATCAGGGCAGCGCCTCGGCACCGATAGAGGGGTGAATAATTCCGGCTCCAACGAATCCTCCGTCAACAGCAAGTGTATGGCCCGTGACATAGGAAGCAGGATCGGACGCAAGGAACAGGGCGCCAGCGACGATCTCCTCGATTCGCCCATACCGACCGAGCGGCACGTCCGCGATCAGCGCGCGCCGAATCTCTGGTGGTTGCCAAGCTGTCATCGGCGTATCGGTTGGCCCGGGAGCAATGCAATTGACCGTTATACCAGTATGAGCAAGTTCGATCGCCATTGTCTGGGCGAGATTAATAACGGCCGCCTTCGAGGCCGCGTACGCCGCCCGATGGGCAGCACCGCGAAAGCCGGTGTTAGACGAAATCAATACAATCCGGCCCAGGCCCTTCGGGATCATGAAGCGTGCCGTGGCGCGAGCCATCAGGAAAGTGCCCGTCAAATTCACGTCGAGGATCCGACGCCACTCCGAAACCGGGGTCTCCATGACTGGCATGAGGCGGTTTACGGCCGCGCAGTGAATCAGTACATCTGGCACGCCGAGGTCTTCCGATATTCTAGCCAGCCTGGCTTCAACCATTGCTTCTTCACATATATCCAGTTCGTAACCTTGCGCTGTATGTCCGCACGTGATGATCTCGTCAGCGACGGCCTTCGCCGCGCTTGCCTCGATATCACACACACCCACCCGAGCACCTTCCGCGGCGAAGCCGAGCGCCATGCCTCGACCTATCCCTCCGCCTCCGCCTGTGATGATCACGGTCTTATTCGAATATCGCATTTTATCGCTCTTCAGCCCGAGACATGAAGCTTCAACCGGTTTCACCGTACGTTAGATCGCTGCGTGTCCGCTGGCAGCGCAAGAAATCCTCTAACCATCTGTTGCCGAATTCAGAGCAACGGCTAACGATTCGATTTTTGCAGCTGATACACCAGCACCACCGCCAATTATGCTGGCGCGCGAAGGCCTCGAAAAACAGCAACTCGGATCAATTCATGGACTTGCCAGTACCTCATCAAATCGACCACGGTATGTCTTCGATTGGTCCGCCGCTTTGTAACGCTCGTGCACACGTCCTAAATATTGAAAACAGCGAGGCGCTCCTCTGTCATTTCCTTGATCACATAACGTGGTCCCTCGCGGCCGATCCCGCTGTCTTTCACACCACCATACGGCATGCCGTCGACTCGCCATGTTGAAGTGCCATTGAGAATAACGCCTCCCGTGCGAAGCCGCCTGATCGCCCGCATCGCCAAAGGAAGGGCGCGCGTGAACAAGCCACATTGGAGGCCAAACCGGCTCTCGCTGATAGCGTCGAATACCGTCTCGACATCATCGTAGGGCAGAATAGAGACGATCGGGCCGAATGCCTCCTCGCAAGCGACTTTCATATCGGGCCTGACCTGAGTCATTACGGTCGGCTGCATCAGGGCGCCTTCGCGAGAACCGCCCGTCAAGACGAGCGCCCCGGCGGACACTGCTTCTGCCACCCAAGATTCGACGCGACGCGCCGCGCCCTCATCAATCATCGGCCCAACATCTGTTTCAGGATCCAGGGGATCGCCTACCTTCATCGCGCGGACAGCTCGAACCAAACGATCGGCGAACCGATCAGCCACCGAGCGGTGAACGTGCACAATCTGCACAGAGACGCAGCTCTGCCCCGCGAGACGAACCGAATTTCGCGCACACATGACGGCCGCCTCGGCTATGTCGGCATCGTCATGGACGATAACCGGACCGATGCCGCCGAGTTCGAGTGCGACGCGGCGAAGGCCGCACGACTGCTTGATCTGGAGACCGACTCGTGTCGAGCCGGTAAAGCTTATGAAATCGACCCGCGGATCTTGTACAAGCGCCGGGCCGACTTCGTTACCATAGACAACATTCAACACGCCGGGAGCAATACCTTCCCCAACAAAGATTTCAACGAGCCGGTGCACCGTCAATGACGCTTGCGGCGGCGGTTTGAGAACGACCGTATTGCCTGCGGCGATTGCCGGACCAATCTTATGGCAAACGAGGTTAATCGGTGCATTGAACGGCGTGATCGCCGCGACGACACCTATTGGAAACCGCAGCATAACGGCGAGCTTGCCAACCCCCATTGGGGCACTGTCGAGCGGCACGTGTTCGCCCTGAATGCGTACAGCCTCCTCGGCCGAAATGATCAGAGTCTCGATGGACCGCGATATCTCTGCGCGAGCGTCCTTCAAGGCCTTGCCAGTTTCCGCACTCATGCAGGACGCAAGTGCCTCGCACTCCTTGGTAAGGCGTGACGCCACCCGACGTAGAAGCGCAGCCCGCTCAAAGGCAGGAGTGTCGGCGGCAATGTCTCGCGCGGCTACCGCTGCCTCGAGAGCATCATCAAGATCGGCGAGCGTCGATCGCGGCGATGCGCATACAATCAGGTTGCGAAAGGGATCCCGCACGATGTCATGCTGGACAGCTTCCCGCCATTGTCCTCCGATGAGCATCGGTACGCGCGGTGTCATATCTGACATGGTAGCCTCGCATTTAATTAGCCGAAGCGGATTTGATCGTGCGCCCGAGGAACATTTCATAGGTGCAGAAATTTCTTAGGGCTTCCACCGCTTCGGGAATTTCACTGAAGACAGGTACTCCGGCGCTGTTGGCTCCGGCTCGTACTTCGCGCTTCCAGGCTTCGACCTCTGGCCGACCATCGGAACGTGCAACGACCACGGTATGCGGATCTCCCTCCCCGCGCTTGTCCGCGTTGATCAAGGAGTCCATCAAGTTTGGAAGGAAGCCCGGAATATGACGATAGCCGTAAATGACCGACAGGTTGAGATGCGCCACGATGGCGTGTGGAGACGACATGCATCGTACGATTTCGAGCACCCGTCGGGCGATACGACCGCTTTCTTCCTTAAGAACGCTGGCCGGCATGTCGATGGGATTTCCAAGACTTGAGCCGGGCGGCAACTTCAACTTGACCAAGGCGTCATGCGCGTCATCCCCGATAGCCGCGAGAGAGAAGCCCGCCCTGGCCGCCTCGTCCGCAGCGAGGACACTGGTTCCACCACCGTTGCCAAAGAACATGATCGTCGGTTGGGTATCGAGAGGTCGCGGATTCAGCCAACAGCAGACCTGAAGCGCGTCAAGGAACTTATCAAGAGTCGAGGTGAGGATCACTCCGGTCTGCCTGGCGAGCGCTTCCCAAGCGCGAGCGTTTCCAGCGAGAGCTCCGGTATGGGACTGTGCGGCACGGCTGCCCTGGTGGGTAATACCGCCGACTAGAAGCACCACAGGCTTGCGACCCGCGTTTCGTACAAGCCGTTTGAAGAAACCCTGGCCGTCCTTGATGTCCTCGACGTACATACCGACCACACGGGTTGCATCATCGTCCAGGTAAAAGTCGAGGAGGTCGACAGGACTCACGTCGATGCTGTTGCCGAGGGTGACAAGGCCGGAGAAACGCAGCCCCAGACTCTGCCCACGACGCAGGATGTCCATGCCGAGTCCGCCACTCTGGCATACGATACCAACAGAGCCCACCTCCGGAATGGCGCCGTCGATGAAGGTCATGCCTCCGCGGGGCGAATGCGTTCCCATGCAATTGGGGCCGAGGATACGGAAATTGCCGTCCTTTGCCGCATCTTTCAGCGCCGCCGCCCAGGCACCACCCGCGTTGTGATCAGGGCTTGCCATGATCTGGGCGAACCGAAGCCGCCCCTCGGCTTGAGCAAGAACGCCGAGGACCTGTGAGGCCGGAACCGTCAGATAGGCATAATCAATCTGTTCAGGCACATCGCTTAAACTTCGATAGGCTTTCAAACCCTCGATTTCCGACGCGGAGGGATGAAGCGGATAGATCGCCCCTTTGTAACCGAAATCCCTGAGCCCCCGGATAAAGCGGTTGCCCTGCGCGACAGCTTTCGCCGATGCACCCGCGACGGCGATGCTCCGCGGATTAAAAAGATGTTGGAAATTCGTCCTAGCGATGGTCATCCGGCCCCTGCTCCAAAATGAAACGCGCGTCGACCGCGACGATGCCTGTTTCGTCGGCAATGAGTGGATTGATGTCGAACTCTGCGATGCTAACAGTCGTAGTGAAGATACCCTCCTCGCCGCCGAGAGCGATCAGAGCGTGGACAATGGCCTCGATATCGACGGGCGGCTTGCCGCGCAGACCCTTGAGCAAGCGGTAGCCCTTCAGTCCTTCAAGCATGGCGCGGGCATCGTCCGGTCCGAATGGACAGATTGCAAATTTAACGTCCTCCAAAACCTCAGTGAAAATTCCACCAAGGCCACACATGATCAGGGGCCCGAAGCGTGGATCACGCATGCCTCCGATGACGATCTCGACACCCTGCTGAACCATCTCCTCGACCAAGAAACCGGTCAGTTCGATATCCAGGCCGGCAAGCCGATCGCGCATGCGATCACGTTCGACGGCGAGAGCTTGAATATCCTCGATGTTCAGCGCCACCGCGCCGATGTCGCTCTTGTGCAGCGCTCGCGAGGAGAGCGCCTTCAATGCAAAGGGGGGGCGCAAAGACTGAACGGCCCGATCGAGACTCGTGGTGACGCCGACGCGAATGCCCGTCGCTGTATGAATCCCAAGCTCGCGCAGAAGTGCTTTGCCGTCATGCTCGTCCAGTGCGCTCATCCTGGATGCTTGGGCGTCAGCGAGAATACGCATGGCGTGGGAGAGGTCACGTTTTTTTGGTGTTGTGACACGGGTATGCATGGCTACCAGCCTTGTCGGACGCATCAATAGCTTGTGGGCCAGTTGGCAAGGCGATGTTGTCCTATCACCCCTTCCGGTTTCGCAGAAAGGACGTTCAGACTGTCAATGAGGAAGTCCCTAGTGTCGCGCGGATCTATGACAGCCTGCGCTTCGAACAGTTCGGCAAGCGCCCATGCCGAACTGTCATTTGAAATCTCCGCCACGAGCCTATCGAAGCGCTCGGGGTCATCCTCACGCTTTAGACCGTGGAGGACATTGACGCCGACCTGAGGGTCCATGAAGCCGAAATCGGCGGTCGGCCACGCGGCTGCAAAATCGGAGTTCCGTCCGCCACCCATGTTAAGATAGGCTTGCCCATAGTTCTTACGCATTGTGATGGCGATGCGAGGCACAGTCACCTGAGACAGGGCGCTCACCCAATTCATGATTCGGCCCGGCGCCCAGCGTTTCTCTCCATCAATGCCGATCAGAAAGCCAGGCTGGTCAACAAGGAATATCAGCGGGATGTTGAACGAGTCGCAATGCACCACGAAGCTCGTCGCTTTGCGCATGGAATTGACGTCGATAGCCCCACCACGATGCATCGGGTTGTTGGCGATAAATCCAACCACCTTTCCTCCGACGCGCGCCAACGTTGTTACGATTGAGCGACCGAAACGCGGCTTTAGTTCGAATAGACTACCCTTATCGACGATGGCCTGAAGAATGCGACTGGAGTTGTAAACCTTGGAGCGCTCGGCAGGCAGGATGTCGAGAATGGTTTTTACCGCATCCCCGGACCCAGGCGGGATCTCGGCCACCGGCGCGACAGCAGCGGCACTGCTTGGCATATAGCCGAGATAGCGCTTCACGATATCTAGCGCCTCTTCGTCGGTTTCTGCAGCCACATCTACGAGACCGGTTTCCTCCGTGTGCAGTCGCCAGCCACCGAGCGCTTCGGGATCCACGTGCTGCTTAATGGCAATCGAAGTAACACGGCTCGAGGCGACAGCCATGGTTGCCCCCTTACGCATAACTACGAAGTCGGACATGCAGGCATACCATGTGGACGAGCCGTAGCAGTCTCCAAGGAGAGCGGAGACCAGAGGAACCTCTCTCAAGCGACGAAATTCGGTCGGATCCTGCCCAAGAATCGCGCGGCCGGGAGCACCCATTCTATCCGGCATGCGAGCACCAGAGCTTTCTCCGAGCATCACCAGTGGCACGCCGCTTTTGATGGCCAATTCCTTAACGTGCTTGATTTTCTTGCCATTGATAACGCTAGAGGACGCGCCCATCACGGTGAAATCGTTAGAGACGACAGCTACCCGCCGGCCACCTATGCTACCGAAGCCCGCGATCTTACCATCGGCAGGCGTCTTTTCGCGCACCTCAGCGCGATGCGACGCAGCAAAACGACCAACCTCGAAGAAGCTTTTCTTGTCGAGAAGGTAATCCAGCCGCTCACGCGCGTTAAGCACACCGTCAGCCTTGCGCTTCGCAAGCTTCTCGGCTCCGCCCATGGCGAGCGCCTTCGCATTTCGCTTATCCAGTTCGGCAAGCATGCCATCAAACGGATGGGCGTCAGACCTAGCGACTTTGCTCATTAGCGTGTGCTCCATGGAATTCTTTAGTGGTTGTTAAAACAACTACTTTGACTCATCTATAACGTGATTTTCACGACCGGGCAATCACCAAAATATCTGGGTGGGAAAAATAGTAGTTGCTTGAGCAGCCATCATGCTAAATAATAGCGTCGATGTCTACAAAGGAACACGCTTATGGGAACCGTCGACATAAATAGTGAAATGACCGGTAGTGTCTGGAAAATTGTTGTCGAAACAGGCCAGCGATTAGCTCAAGACGACACCATCATGATCATGGAGTCGATGAAGATGGAGATTCCTGTATTGGCGCCGGAAGACGGTATCGTCACTGAAATCGCAGTCGCCGAGGGCGACCCGGTTACCGAGGGAATGCTGGTCGCGCGCATGTCGAGAGAGGCATGAAACTGTGAAAAAAGTACTGATCGCCAACCGGGGTGAAATTGCGCGGCGCATCGTGTCGACCTGCCGACACATGGGGATTGCGACCGTCGCGGTGTATTCCGACGTGGACAGCGGCGCGGCCCATGTCATGGAATCCGATGAGGCTTATCCGCTCGGCGGGGCGCTCGCCCGTGACAGCTATCTGCGGGTGGACAGATTGATGGAAGCAGCGGCCAGGAGCGGCGCGGACGCTGTCCATCCCGGATACGGGTTTTTGTCGGAGAACGCGGAGTTCGCCGAAGCGGTGACCGCGACTGGGCTCACCTGGATCGGGCCGTCGCCGGCCACGATTCGCACGATGGGCGACAAGCAGCGCGCGAGAGAGACGGCAATGGCCGCAGGCGTCCCTGTCGTGCCCGGAAGCCGGCGCTTCGAGCCCGACGACCTTGACGGGCTTGAACAGGCTGCTGCGGAAGTCGGCTTTCCGCTGCTCGTGAAAGCGGCCGCTGGAGGCGGCGGAATTGGAATGCAGCGCATCGACCAGGAGAGAAAGCTGAGGGACGTGGTAACCGCCGTGCAGAGCGCCGCTGTAAAATCCTTCGGCAACGGCGCAGTCTATCTGGAGCGGCTAATTCCAAGAGCCCGACATGTCGAGGTTCAAGTCTTTGGCTTGGGGAACGGCACCGCGCTGCACATGGGCGAGCGCGATTGCTCCGTGCAACGAAGGTTTCAGAAGGTGATCGAGGAGACGCCCGCGCCAGGACTGCCCGAAGGCGTGCGCCAAAAAATGATCTCGGCGGCGCTGTCTCTCTCCAGTGCCAGCCGATATGCTGGGGCGGGTACGGTGGAGTTCATTGTCGATGCAAGCAGCTTCGATTTCTATTTTCTGGAGATGAACACGCGCATTCAGGTCGAGCATCCCGTGACGGAGATGGTGACAGGCATCGACTTGGTGCGGCTGCAGCTTGAACTCGCATCCGGCATACCCCTGTCGCAGCACCAGAAAAACATTGTCGCCAGAGGGGCAAGCATTGAATGTCGGCTCTATGCCGAAAAGCCGGCAAAGATGTTTATGCCTTCCCCGGGTCCATTGAATCGATTCCGCATGCCGCAGGCTTCCGCGCACCTGCGCATCGATTCCGGTTATCGCGAGGGCGATACTATCAGCCCCTACTATGACCCGATGGTGGCCAAGATCATCGTACGAGGGGCGAACCGCGAGGAGGCACGGTCACGCATGATCGCAGCTCTGGAATCCGTTGAGGTGGATGGCATCAGCACAAATCGCGACTTTTTGATTGCCTGCATTTCGACGGAGGCATTCGCCAAAGGCGACATCTATACCGGGTTCGTCGACGACCATAAGCCGCAACTCTTGCCGCGCACCGTGCTGGCGACCTGATCTACGTATTGAAGACGTTTCCAGAAGCGCTTCCGGCTGTCGAACCGACAGTCAGCCCCACAGAATGAGAGCTTACGCTGTCATTTGAGCGCTTTTCTGGCAGATCGCCGACGCTGAGCGGGGACCGTTGCGGCAATCTGTTTGGCGCGCGGCGCGAAGGTATCGACACCCAGCGCATGCATCCTATCTCGCAGGATGGAGAATTGTTCCGTCGAAAAAGTCTGTTCGCGCAAAGAGTAAAGGATGGGTCCAAATTTCTCGTCGATCTCTTTGCCGAAATACTTGAAGATTTCGGCGAGATAATAGTCGTGGCGGATCAATGATTCTGCCATGCGAACGACCGGCTCGCTGATTGTGTACGCCCCAAGCATATCGTCGGCGAGACGTGCTGTTAGCGCCGTCTTGTAGTCGCTCGTTATCGTAAAGAGATTATCCGCTCCGCCCATGCGGATACCATTTCCTTCATGCAAATAAACGCTGCAGGTCGGGCCGTAGACAAATGGCGCCACATCTGAACCGAAAAGGATAATCAAAATTTTGACACCCCTCTTGGCCGCCTTCCGCAACTGTTCCGAGTGTCGGTTCAGCACGTCCTCCGCGGCCTTGATCCAGACGTGCTCCTTGGCGTCATCGATCATCTCGCCAATCTTGGCGGTGATGTCGGCTTGGCCAACGATGGTCCAGACGACGTCCAGCCCGCTCTCACCCTCAAGATGTCTAAGGCCTGCCTCAAGCCGGCCGCAGACCGCATTCACCTCGCGCGACCACTGACCAAGAAGCGCCGACGGCTCGACCGGAACATAACGCACCGGATTTTGGCTGACAGGCTGAACGGCCATTTTTTTGGTGAGGCTCTCAAGCGCGGCGTATGTGTTCGAGCGTGGTAGCCCGGTTTCCTTGCTCACTTCGTAAGCGGTCACCGACGGCGACTGCAGCAAACTGAGATAGATACGGGCTTCGTACTCTGAAAAACCAAGCCGCTGAAGATCGGCAAGCAGGGCCTGTCTTTGCTTTTGACCGTGATTTTTAGACATAGTGTTTAAGCTCGCTGAAGTGATCGAAATCGCCACCCCTCTTCGGCGCGGCACTCATATCACTATATCCATTGCGGCGATGCCGTGCGAGAGCCTTTCAGGATTCATCGCCACCGACGGAATGACAGGGAGGCGCGCTTCACGGTTCGAACCTGTCCGCGAGGATTCGGACGCGCTCATGCAGCATGTGTTCGATCGCCGCCATGAACTTCTCGCAGTATGGTTGTCGGAAATGCTCCCTCCACGCGGCCTCGTCGACATATATCTCGACCAGAAAACCTGTATTGGAATCTTCGCGCGAGGCGACAACGTCAAACTGGAGACAGCCAGGCTCGGAACGCGCCGACCGAGCGTTGATGATCGCATGGTCCAGCCATTCCGCCCGCAGGCCCGGCTTCAGCCGGTGCGTCGCCAGCACTACGAATGCGGGCAATTTCAATCTCCTCAACGTCGTGAAAAAAGTAGTTGCTTTAGCTACCATTAATTGTTGCCCCCTGTCCAGTTCGCATGTAGGGTCCGAACACTCGTTGAGCGTCCGCGAAATCCTAGAAGGAGATCTACCTTGAAGGCACTACTCGTTCGTGGACCGAACGACTTCTCAGTCGTCGACAGGCCAGATCCCGTTCCGGCGACCGGCACGGCCATCCTGCGCATTCATTACACGGGCATTTGTGCGACCGATATTGCCACGATTGCGGGCCAAAGCACGGTTGCGCGTTTTCCGATGACCCCCGGCCATGAATTCATCGCCCAGATCGAGAAGATCGAGGAGGACTCTGAATTTCGCGTGGGCGACTGGGTCACCATCTATCCGACGGAGGGTTGCGGCACCTGTTCCGCTTGCCGAGAAGGCCACCCCAACCATTGCCCTGACTTCAAGGTCTGGGGGGTCAGCCGGGACGGCGGCGCCTTTGCGGAGCGCATGGTGGTGCCAGTCAAGCAGCTTCTGCCGGTGCCGGAGCGGCTGCGCAACAGCGCCGGGGCTCTCATCGAGCCAACAGCGGTCGCGGTCCACGCATTGCGGCGAGCGCGGCTTGAGACAGGGCAGCGAGTGGCGATCATCGGAATCGGATCAATAGGGCTTCTGATCGCGCAGGCCGCCCGCGCTGGCGGGGCCGCGCAGGTAACGCTCGTAGACCGCCTTCCAGGCCGGCGCGCTACAGCCGAGGCTCTGGGCTTTTCCGACTTCATGCTTGCCTCGAACGGAAATCTCGCCAACGAACTTTCGCAAGCACCGGGCGGTCCTTTCGATATCGTGTTCGATACCGTTGGCATTCCCGCTACTCTCGAGGCGGCCATAGCCTCGCTGAGGATCACGGGGTATCTCGTCGCCCTCGCCTTCCCGCATGGAGACGAGTCCCTGACGCTGCCCTACCGAATGTTCTACCGCAAAGAGCTCTCGCTGATCCTGTCCCGCAACTATGCCCGAGACGATTTCATCGAAGCAACGAGGCTCCTTGATTCCGGAGCCATCGCATCGGACGTCATGATTACCGGCAGCTTTCCGCTCTCCAGGTTCGCCTTGGCTCTCGATGCTCTGCGCCAGCAACCTGCGGACCATATTAAAGTGCTCATTAATCCATCAATCGAGTGACTCCGAGTGTTCGGGAATTGGGTCGACTACCCAATGCTCGAATCGGTAAGAAGGTGCGCCCCTAATCGGTGTACCCTTCCGCGCCGTCGCCGTAGAGCGTTTCCTGATTGAAGGCAGCGAAGGGTGCACCTGTCTTCAGGCACTCAACCAGATCGGGATTGGCGATGAAGGCATGCCCGAACGCAATCAGGTCAGCCGCCCCTTCGGTCAGGGCAGTCTCAGCAAGCGCCCGGTCATATCCATTGTTGGCGATGTAAGTGTTGAACGGCGCGACATCCCGCGGGCCGCCAGTCGCAGTTCGGTCACGATGTGATCGAACAGCGACTGCGGATCGCTGGTTGAGGTTCCGTTCGCCGGCGTGACCGGCGAAATCCGAACACCGGTGCGATTGGCACCAATCTCCGAGATGATTGCCTGGGTCACCTGCAACAGCAGGCGGGAGCAATTTTCGATTGAGCCGCCATAGGAATCGGTGCGGCGGTTGCCCCCTCCCGGATATCCGCTCAACTTGCGCCAGCCTCTGCCGGCTCCGATGGACCAGTCCAGCGCATCATCACCGTCCCTGTCGTGTCGGCCGCCGAGCATGACAGATCGATTTTGCGTCGGTCCTGCCACCGTTGGCCCCTTGAACATCGCCAACGACATCCATGGCGATCCGGGAGCCGACACGACTGACGTCAGACACGAGTCCCATGCCGACGAAACACTTCGGACGCCTGGTCCATTTCCAGATGGCCAGGCTCATGATCGACGCGCCGCGATCTCGGACCTGACTTTGGGCTGTTCACCGAGAAGGAAATCCTGGTCCATGCATCGTGGGCTCCACATCCGACAATCCCGAAACGATGATCCTCCCCACCTCGCCGGCAGCCTCCAGCCAGCCAATGCCGAAGCAACGACCGCTGTTGTCCAAACGACGTGCCTTACGTCCCCACCAAAGCACGGATCCTTGCCGCATGCGCTTCCGGGAGGAATGGGATCGGCAGGATCCAACAACTCGCCATCACGGTCCGTAAGGTGAGCTTCGAACAGCATGAAGGATTCGTTCGAAGGATTCGTGCGATCCAAAAGGCATCGCCGCCGATCCTTCAGATCGTCTCAGGAGAAGCCGCCAAAGATTCAGCCCCCAGAAAATCTGACCGATATGGGCGGAACGACGAACAGGCCGTCCCCAGGCATCGCGTTCCCCAAGATCAAAACCGATCCCAGGGAATCACAATACAAAGCGCTTCGCTATCGACTTCTTCAACACCCTGCTAGAGCTGCCGCGCGTGGAAGCCGCGATTGAATCTCGACCGTCACACGGCCTGCCGGAACGAGCTGCGGCCTGTACGACCAAGCTGAATTATCGCAGCTTGCCCGAAATTCACATATTCCCAACTAGGGGACCGTAGAATCTCCTTTGTCACCACAGTTTTTGGTTCATTGAAGCAGGCCTGCTGGTGTAAGATTCGAGCCAGAATCTGAGGTCAGCCGTGTCCAACGCCAAGCAAATACTCGCAATGATCCGCAGCCGTGCCGAAGGCGACGAGGATGCGTTCTACTCGATCGCGTTGCAGGTGGCTGCGTCGGAAGCGCGTCAGGGGCATCGCCAGATCGCGGACGAACTGCGCTCGGAGATCGATAAAGCCCGCGCGCGGGGCGGACGCGGCCAATCGGTCGCGATTCCGTTCGCCACGCCGCGTGGCAACCTGGAAGGTTTGCTTGAGCTGCGCCAGCCGCGCTTCAATCTGAAAGACGTCGTGCTGAATGACCGCCTGCTTGCCCGCATTGATGACGTGCTGCGTCAACAACGCAAGCGTGACTGGTTGAGAGAGCACGGCAAGACTCCGAATCGCCGTCTCCTGTTCGTTGGACCACCTGGCTCCGGCAAGACGATGTCTGCCGAAGCCGTGGCTGGCGAATTGCACCTGCCTCTTTTCGTCATCCGTCTGGAGTCCATGATCACGCGTTATATGGGCGAGACGGCAGCAAAGCTGCGCCTGATATTCGACGAGACAAGCAAACGCCGCGGCGTATATCTCTTCGATGAGTTCGACGCAGTCGGCGGCCGCCGAACTGCAAGCAACGACGTTGCGGAGATGCGCCGTGTACTCAATTCCTTCCTGCAGTTTATGGAAGAAAGCAATTCAACGGACAGCATCATCATTTGCTCGACAAACCATCCCAAGCTGCTCGATCGCGCATTGCTGCGCCGATACGATCAGGTTCTGGAGTTCGATGCGCCGTCCTCGCAGCAAATCCGGCAACTCATCACTGCCAGTCTCGGCAAGATGACGATCGAAAAGCCGAACTGGACGTCAATCGTCCGGGCCTCAAAGCTTTTAAGCCAGTCCGAGATCGTCCGGGCAACCGACGATGCGGTGAAGACAGCCATTCTCGACGAGCGTATCCATTTGAGCACGGAAAACATTCTCGAACGCCTGCGCGAACGTCGTTCAATGCGCAATGCGTTCATGGAGTCGAAAGGCGCGTAATGAATGGCGTCCCGGTTTACGCTTCCACACATTGAAATAACGCGCTTCAGGCAACAACACGAATATGCAAGTAGCGGCTCCGGCGGGAACCCCGTCGATCGCATTCGCGCCGAGCATGGCCGCCGTCTGCAAGGAGAGCTGGACGCTGCTTTGAAGCTTGCCGAAGAGCTGCGTCCCAAAGACGAGCGCCTGCCAGCAGCCACGACCAGCATTCTCGAAGTCGAATTGCGCCGGGGGACGGACCCCGAAAAGCTTGACCGCGTGCGCGACAACATCCGCTCCAGCGCCGCCAAGGCGAATGACCGCAACGACCGAACGATCGCCATCTTCGTCCCCGACGGGTCGAAGGAAGTTTTCGCGAAAATTCTGAATGACTACCTCAACGGCGAGGTCAGTTCGGACACGGGCAATCCGCCGAACAAGTCGCTGGTCGAGGCGATCGAGAATTTCCGCGCAGCGCGCCTGGAAACAGTCTGGACCGACGATCCGGATGCGCTGCCAAGCGATCCGCAGCATCAGATGTGGTGGGCCCTCTGGTGTTGGCCCGACGCTGAAGAGAAAGTTGAGCAAGCATGTGAGCGTCTTCGGGTCCGCGCGGCGAGCAAGGATCGGCGTCTTTATTTTCCGGACATCACGGTCGTGCCGGTGCATGCCACGCGAGCAGCAATCGAGTTGATGCTGTTCATGACGGGGGCGATCGCCGAGCTTCGACGGGCGACCGATAACCCTGTCTTCTTCCTCGATGACGTGAGGGGTGATCAGCACCCATGGAGCGACGATCTTGCCGGGCGCATCACGTGGCCGGGCAATGACGTTCCTGCGGTCTGCGTATTTGATACGGGCGTTAATCGCGCGCACGCGCTGATCGAGCCCGCTTTGGGCACGAAAGACCTTCATACAATCGATACCGCCTGGGGCGTAGACGATCCGACGGAAGGCCATGGCACCGCTATGGCAGGCATGATCCTCCACGGCGACCTGACTGCGCCGCTGGGCGACGCCTCAGAGCGCACGCTTGGACATCGCCTGGAATCAGTGAAACTTCTTCCGCCCGACGGGTTCGATCCGAACGAGCCCGCAAGCTACGGCGTGCTCACACAAGCCGCAGTCGCTTTACCTGAAATCGCAGAGCCGGATCGAGCCCGTGTCTTCTGTATGGCGGTTACCAATCTCGACGTATCGGGATCGACGCCCTCCAGTTGGAGTGCTGCCATCGATCAGGCTGCATCCGGTTCCATGCCCGGCGATGACGACGATGCGCCCAAACGCCTCTTGGTGGTGTCGGCGGGAAATATCGAGGCGGAGATCGATTACACCAAGATCAAACCGCAGGATGATTATCCGATCGAGGATCCCGCACAGGCATGGAACGCCCTGACGGTCGGGGGCTACACCGACCTGATCGATGTACGCGACAAGGGTTTTGAAGACTGGACGCCGATAGCCGCAGCGGGAGACCTCAGCCCGCATAGCCGCACCAGCGCAACCTGGCCACAAGGCCGCGCGCCGTTCAAGCCCGAGATCGTGATGGAGGCCGGAAACCGCGCCGTCAACAAAGCCAGAACTGAAGCACTCACTGTACATTCGCTATCGCTGCTCTCGACCGGGAACGATGCAACGCGGGCTCCGCTCGTGCCGTTTCAGGCAACAAGCGCAGCGGCTGCACAGGCTGCCCGGCTGGCTGGACGCCTGACGGCCGATCATCCGGGCTTCTGGCCCGAAACGATCCGCGCCTTGATCGTACACAGCGCCGATTGGACACAGCCGATGCTGGATGCGTTCAATGGTACGGGCGGCAAGAAGGAGAACTACGAGCTCGTTCGCCGCTTCGGCTATGGTGTACCCGACTACGAACGGGCGACGGCATCCGCAAATAACCATCTGGCGTTGTTTGCACAGGCAGAAATCCAGCCGTTCAAGTTCGAAGGCCGCCGGTTCAACGAATGCCACTATTATCCGCTGCCGATCCCGTCTGACATGCTGGAGCGGCTGGAGAATGAGCCCGTCGAACTCAAGGTGACACTCTCGTACTTCATCGAGCCCAATCCGGGCCTGTCAGCGAACGTCGAGCCGCAAAGATATCAGTCGCACGGTCTGCGATTTGACCTGCGCCGTAAGGGCGAGTCCCTGACGCGATTCAAATCGCGCGTGAATACAGCAGAGCCCGCAGCAGCCGGACCGGCAGTCGCCGACGACGATCGCTGGTTGCTTGGTCCCAACAGTGTCTCGGCGGGCTCGCTGCATTGCGATGTATGGTCGGGTCCAGCGATCGAATTGCTGGGACGGGACACCCTTTGTATCAAGCCCGTTTACGGGTGGTGGCGCGATCGTGCCGGGCGAGACTACCCGAACAAGAAAACTCGCTACGCGCTGATCGTGACGTTGAAAGCGCAGAGGGTGGATGTCGATCTCTACACGCCGATCAAGGCCGTGGTCGATATCCCGGCAACCGAGATAGAGACGCCGATCTGACCGCCGATCAAACGCGCGCATCGTTTGTCCGTGGTTCGGTGCAGGTGGAGTTGGAAAATGCGCCGCAAGGAATGGATCACATGCCGATAATCGACGACCTGGTCGTGCTTGCCATTGGGATGCGATCGCCCACGCGGCAGGGTGACGAGATGGGTGCCGCCGACGAACACGTCGAGACGATCGTCGTAAAGGCGCACCCGCAGCTGGTGACCGATCAGGCGTGACGGCACGGTGTAGAACACCTTGCGCAAGGTGAAGCCGCCGCTTGACGTCACGCGGACAATCACCTCCTCGTAGTCTGAGGTACGGCGATCTGGCAACGCCTGCAGGAGGGACTGCAACAAGAGGAGAGGCGTCCATGGAGAATGTTAGCATTGTTGGGCTCGATCTGGCGAAAAACGTATTTCAGGCGCATGGGGCGCGTTCGGATGGAACAGTCGCCTTTCGGGAGAAGATATCGCGTGCCAAGTTGATTGCGTTCTTCTCGTCCATCCCGAAATGCATGGTTGCGATGGAAGCCTGTGGAGCCGCCCACCATTGGGCACGTGAGATTGGCGCGCTTGGCCACGAGGTGCGTCTGATCGCGCCGATTTATGTGAAGCCTTTCGTCAAGCGCAATAAGAACGATGCGGCTGATGCAGAGGCGATCGCCGAAGCTGCGTCGCGTCCAACGATGCGGTTTGTCGCGGTAAAGAATGTGGAGAAGCAGGCGTCTGGAATGGCCTTCAAGACACGCGATCTGCTCGTGCGACAGCGAACGCAGGCGATTAATGCGCTACGCGGACATATGTCGGAATACGGTGTTATCGCCCCCAATGGGCCGGTCCACATTGCGCGGTTAGCGGACGCGGTCAACGGTTCCGACGATCGTCTGCCGCGTGCGGTGATCGGGCTTTGCAGGATGCTGCTGACACACATTGCTTCGCTCGGCGAGCAGATCGGCTTGCTGGAAAGCGATTTGCGAGCACGCGCTCGGCAGGATGAAACCGCGAAGCGCCTGATGACGATTCCCGGCATCGGTGTGATTTGCGCGACAGCGCTGGAAGCGCTCGCTCCCGCAGCGGAGAGCTTCGGCAGGAGTCGTGACTTTGCGGCCTGGCTCGGGCTCACACCGAGGCAGAAATCATCGGGCGGTAAAACGCGGCTTGGCGCGACATCGAGAATGGGTCAACGGGACCTGCGGCGGCTTTTGATCTGCGGCGCCGTCGCTGTCGTGAGATGGGCTTTGCGCAAAGGAGCACCAGAGGGTTCTTGGCTTGCACGCATGGTGTCGAGGAAGCCACCGTTGTTGACGGCCGTAGCCTTGGCAAACAGAACAGCACGCATCGCCTGGGCACTGATGGCCCACGGTAGCGTCTATAACATTCCGGGAGCGGTCGGCGCGTAAGGCAGCGGCTGATTCTGGAAGCGTCGGGGATGTGAGAAGGTCGAACGAAGGTAAGGGTACGCGGTCAATGAGACGGGATCGGGAAAACCAGCGTCAATCGGAGCGCCTCGAGCGCGCCACGCCGATTTGGACCCGGTCAGCGGATCTCCATACGGGCCCGCGGCGTGTGAACAGCCGCATCATGAGGCCGGACACACGACAGCACCTGACCTCACGCCAAACCTTCAGAAAACCTCTTGCATCATTCGGGGCGTCCACACACGATTGACACACCCGTGACGAGAGCGCCTTACGGGTGCTCACGGCCGGCATGGGCCTGAAATGATGATCCCGTCAAACAAAGCGCGAAAGTCATCATTCCGCATGGCGCTACAGCAGCAGGATCGAGCGCCGCTTCCACGACGTCAATCACTTCCGCCGCATCACCACACGCTACGACAAGGCCCCGTGTTCACTTCACTTACACAATGTCGTCTACTTCGACGCAGCCATGAACTCGATGCGATGAATGTCGGTCCGACTTCGTCATCATATGCATTGAAGCGTCTCAATTGTCAGAGACTTGGCTCGGCAGCCGATATCCAACTTCAGGATCCAAAGCAATTTTTAGCGGATCATTGAGACTCCACCATGTCAGATTCGACGTTCTAGCCTGAGAAGCCAAAAGACCATCGGCAGGCTTTTTACGTATGTAACAAATCAGCCATCCAAAGAAACGCTCCGCTGCTTCGAATTCCTCCTCAGGAACGCTGCCACTCACGACCTCTGCAAACAGTTCGAGAAGAGTGTTTCTGACGGTCTCGGGCTTATAGCTCGTTGATAACGCGGCGAGCTCAGCCAGCATTGACGAGGGAATCTCGTCCACGCTCTGAAGGATTTTATTGATCTGACGGATATGGCCAGTTCGCCACTGTCGCCACATATCTTCGTCGTATCGAGGATCAAACTTCCACAGCGGCATCGTGTTAACGCGGCGCTGATCAAAACCGATTGCTGCTGCAAAGCCTTCAAGAAGATTTCGGATATCTGCGTGGCTCAACGTTTCGGACATTTTTCTTCCCGAGTTTCTGTTTCGGACCGAGCCTACTCGATTTGCTATACGCTCAGAAATGACCACGAACGCGAATTACCCCGCGCACAGTTCACCTTTCATCGCAAAACACTAGCCTTCTATCAAACGACCAGTGGACTTGATCGCAAGCTCATCGGGAAAAGTTACGACTAAGTCTGCAAGGATCAAGCTCTTCTCGCAGCATAAAGAACGGTGTTGCCGGAAAACTATGGACCTAAGATAGCTGGTCTCTGCGAGAGTTCGGGGAAACCGCCCCCATCACCCTCTCCTCCGTTACTTCCTGAATCGGACACCTTCGCCTGAATTCTCACTGGCCGCAAAAAACTCGACGCCGTATTCGTCTTCGAGCACGCGCTGCATCGCTTCGAGAACTTTGCGTCGGCGCGGATCCATCTTCTCACCGCTGTCTGTTTCTACGACGCTTACAGCTTGGCGGGTCACACCCGCCAAACCCGCCAGAGTGGCTTGGTCAACTCCGGCCAGAGCACGGCCTGCCCGTATCAGTCGCGGTGACGGCCAAACTTCAAATGATATTTGTATTTTCTTAACCATATGAGGATTATCGCTGGAATTATTCCATTGATCTATTGATTTCCCGCTCTATTTCGCTGACATTATTCCAGTGAATGGAGCCTTCAGCATGACCTACCACAAATACATCATGAGTCGGCAGTGGCGCGAACACCCGGCGCGGCTGGCGGAGCTGGCGGCGTCGGGCTTTCGGTGCCGGCTTTGCAATGATGACGGTTCGGAGAGCCCGCTCGAGGTCCATCATCGCACCTACGCCAATCTGTTCAACGAAGAGGCGGGCGATCTGACGACGCTGTGTCGCTGCTGTCATCGCGTGGTGACCGATCATCAGCGGCGGCTTCGCTACGCAGATGTGCCTCCCAAAATCGTCGACGTGAAGCTGGCGCTGGATAATGCGGCGCCGTTGTTCGACCCCACCTTCAAAGATTTGGAGTTTCGTCATGTCCGTTGAACGTCTTCGCGTGCGCCTGACCGGCGAGCGGCCGCTGTTGATGCACAGTTCGCGCCTCGCCGATCCGCTGGAACAGATCAAGGCCGATCTCGATCGGTTGACGAAGAAGCGCGACAAGACGCTGGCCGATCATGAGCAGATCGCCAAGATCGAGTGGCATGGCGGCCTGTGGCTGCACGACGGCAGACCCTGCATCCCGAGCGAGGCTATCGAGTCCGCCTTCATCGCGTCGGCGAAGACTCGGCGAAAAGGCAAGAATGCGAAAGCCGGTTTTGCCTGCATCGGCTCGCCGTTGCTCCAGTACGATGGACCTTGCGATCTGGCGAAGCTGTGGGACGACAAGACGTTCCGGCTGCGGTTCGCGGTCAATGTGAACGACGCCAAGGTGATGCGCACGCGGCCGCGCTTCCCGGACTGGCATGTCATCACCGACATCGAGTTCCTGCCGAGTCTCCTCAATTCGCACGAAGTCATCGAGATCCTCGAGATCGCCGGCATGCGGGAGGGGCTCGGCGACTGGCGGCCGAAGTTCGGCAAGTTCTCGGTCAAGCTGGAATAGAATCCGGCGCGCCGTAGGCGTGGCGGGGCGTGGCCCGATGAGGCATCGCGTGGCCCCGCGTGGCAAGGCGAGAGCTCCCTGACAGGAACTGCTCCTCCCCTCACAACAACCGACCCATCCCTCGCAGGGATCAACGCGCAGAACCGTCTGCGCGAACAGGAGAGTATTGTCATGCGTCAGACCACGGACGACACCACCATCACCGACTTGCCCGATCCGCATTGCGGTGGCGACCTGACCAAGCTGCTGCGGCAACACAACAGCGCCTCGGCCATCAGGTCCACGCCGTGGCCCTTTCGTGCTGCGGATGCCCCGCCGCTGGCGTGGTGGCGCATGTTGCCCGCGGATAAGTTCCGTGATGCCGAGCACCTGCTGCTCCGCGCCACGCTGGACAAGGTTGCCGTTCTGCGCGGCAAGAGCTGGATTGCGGCGTTGCGCGGCGACGCCGCCGCCAGCATCGCCGTGGCGCTGTCGTTGATGCCGATCGGCACCGCAACGCTCGAGGTCGACATCGCCATGACAGCGGTGCTGGCGAGCGCGCTCGACGGCGACGCGGCCACCGCCCTCATGCTGTCGCACGTGCTTGGCCGTGCGGCCCTCGATCATCCGTTCGCGACCGAACTCGCGGCATCGTGGCTGGCGCACAATCTGCGGCATTCGCTGGATCGGCGCCGGTTCAGCCAGGCCGAAGCCGCAATGTGGAAAGCGCTGCGGGCCTTGGATGCGACCAGCGCCACGCACGCGGGAGATCGCGCATGAAACTCCAGATCTTCTCCGACCTGCATCTGGATGTGGCCCCGCTCAAGCCGATCACGATTGCCGAGAGCGTCGATGTGGTGGCCGTCGCTGGCGACACCTGCGAGGGGGCGGTGCAAGCGTTCGAGCATCTGCGGCGGATCGTGCCGGTAACCATCCCGATCGTGATGGTGATGGGCAACCATGAGTACTACCGCCGCTTTGTGCCGAACGAACTGGCGCTGGCCCGGCAACAGGCGCCGTCGTTCAACATCAACTTGTTGGAGAACGACAGCGTCACGATCGGCGGCGTGCGGTTCCTGGGCGCCACGTTATGGACCGATTATGCGGCGTTCGGTGCGGCCAATGTCGCCGGTGTTATGGAGGCCTGCACCCGCGCGATGAACGACCACCGCTTGATCGGATGGCGCAAGGAGCCCTGGTTGCGGTTCCGGCCGCAGGAAGCGGGCCTGTTGCATCACCAGTCAAAGACATTCCTCACCGAAACGCTGATGACGCCGTTCGAAGGGCCGACGGTGGTGGTGACCCATCACGCGCCGCACTGGAACTCGGTGCTTCCGCGCTACCAGAACGACCCGGTGACCGGTGCTTTCGTCTCCGATCTCTCCACTCTGATCGAGACACACCAGCCCAGTCTCTGGATCCACGGCCATGTCCATAACTCAAGCGATTACCGCGTCGCCAAGACGCGGGTGGTTGCGAACCCGCACGGCTACGGCGCCGAGAACGTGGGGTTCAACGGCCAATTGATCATCGAGCCTGATCCGTGACGCTGCCGCTGCCGACCGCGCCAATCGCTCATTCCACTGCTCACTCTCCTCCTCAGTTCGTAGGTGCCTTCATGCTGACGCAACTCTACCCCTTTCTCGATCCGATCCACATCAACGCCGATCTGGTGCGGCGGCTTCGCATGCTCGCCGATGACGCCGCGCGGCTGCAGCAAACGCGCTCGGTCTCGTCGGTGCTGCTGCAGTCGGCGCCGCGCATCGATGAGTGGCTCATCGCGCAGACCCCCGCGGGTCTGCAATTGATCGGCGACATCAGCGGCCATCCGCAGCTGGGCGACCGGATGGCGGTGACCTCTCCGCTGTGGTTCGCCGATCCGGACGGCCGATGGGTTCGTACGCTCTCGCGGTTTTATCGCATCGGAGCGCCGGCCGATCCCGACACCATGCGCCAAGTGCTGACCAGCATGGCGGAGACCTACGCCACCGAGGACGACGCCAACTCGGAGGGCACGGCATGAGCACCGAATCCACCACCGGCGAGATCGACGACACGGAAGTGCCGGCGATCGCGGCCGACGAGATCACCACCGGAGCCGCCGCCGATTCCTCGGAAGACGACGAGCGGCTCAAGACTTTGCCGCGCCTGCTGCGTTACGCGATGTTGGTCTCGACCATGGCGCCGCACATCGATCAGCGGCTCGCGGCCGAGATCGGCGAGGTCTGTCCCGACCTTGCGCTCACGACCGGCTGGCTGGCCGGCCGCGAAACCGAATCCGATGAGGAACTTGCCACCGATCAGGGCCTGCTGCTTGCCGCCGAACTTGATCGCCTCGCGGTCAGCGAGGATCGGAGCGATCTGCGCTCGCTGGCCGATTGCGTGCGGCTGCTGTCGCTTCCCCTCCCGACCGATCTGGACCATTTTGGCGAGCATAAGCGCGTGGCCAAGAGCCTCCTGATGGCGTTGCGCGGTCTTGCGGGCAAAAACCATGACGATAAGCTGCGCGCGAGTCTTGAGCAGTTTTGCTACGGCTGGGCCGCCCTTCCCGCCTGCGGGCACATGTTGGATCGGCATGACCGATCCGCCGCCTATGTCGCCGATCGTATCGGCTCGTGGATGGCGGAGCGTCGCGTGGCGGCAGCCGAGGCCGAAATCTGGAACAGCTTGCATCGACGGGCCGAGCGCGAAAAAGAAACGAGCCAAAAGAAGGAAGACGACAACACCAAGCAGTCGCCCGAACCTGTTCCGGAAGATCATCTCGTCGTCGTCCGGCTCGACAACATCCAGATGAAGAACATCAAGCTCAAGGACATCCTTGGGCCGCTGAAGAGTGTCATCAACACCGCGTTGCCGCTGGTGAAGCCGCCGCCGTTGCACGAGGTGCGCAGCACGCTGCTGTTTGAGTTCCCGTACGCCGCCGACGTTATCGACTTCGTGCTCGCCGATCTCGTGGGTTGCACCACGGTGCGGCTGCGACCGCTGCTTCTGGTCGGCGATCCCGGCGGCGGTAAGTCGCGCTTTGCTCGCCGGCTCGGCGAAGTGCTCGGTCTCGGCGTCTGGCGCACCGACGCATCGCGCGCTGACGGCTCCGTGTTCGGCGGCACCGACCGGCGCTGGTACTCGGCCGAACCGTGCCATCCTTTTTTGGCGATCGGCCAGACCAAACACGCCAATCCCCTGGTTCTGCTTGACGAGTTGGAGAAGGCCGGAACGCGCAACGACTATGGCCGGCTGTGGGATTGCCTGCTCGGCTTCCTCGAACCGGAGACCAACGCCCGCTATCCCGATCCGGCGCTCCAGGTGACGCTCGATCTCAGCCAAGTCAGCTATGTGGCGACCGCCAACGCGCTCGATCCGCTGCCGTCCCCGATCCGCGATCGATTCCGGGTGATCAACTTCCCGAAACCGGCTGCCTCCGATCTCGACGCGCTGCTGCCGGCCGTCACCGCCGATCTCGCCAACGAGCGCAATCTCGACCGGCGCTGGATCGTTCCTCTTGATGGCGTCGAACGCGAGGCCGTCGCCGCGCACTGGCGCGGCGGTTCGGTGCGTCGTTTGCGCCGCCTCGTCGAGGCCATCCTGCGCGAACGGGATCGCACCGCATCGCGGAACTGAGGAGAGCACAATCGTGACCAACTGCTTGATGAGATTCTCGTCCGGCCTGCCCCGGCGCGCCGCGACAAGGCACGCCGTAGCGCCAAACGAGGTCGCATCGTTGGAGGTGTTGTCTTGCGAGGCCGCAGGACACGGCCTCTCGGGGAGGATGACATCATCGATTGAGAACCATCACACGACCGGGATGGCGAACGAGCCCATGATCGTTTGTCCGAATTGCCGTAGTGAGATCAAGCTCACCGAATCCCTGGCTGCTCCCCTGATTGCCGAGGCCCGCCGCCAGTTCGAACAGCAGATTGCCGCCAGAGAAGCGGACTTCGGCAGAAGGGAGACCGCGCTCAAAAAGGCAGAGACCGATCTCGCTCGGGCCCAAGACGCGATCGATGAACAGGTGGCGGCCAGGTTGAAGGCCGAGCGCCCCGGCATCGCGAACGCCGAGGCGACCAAGGCCCATGCCGCGCTCGCCGACGACCTCGAACAGCGTGACCGGCAACTCGCTGAGTTGCAGCAGAACCTGAACGCCAACAACGCCAAGCTTGCCGAGGCTCAGACCGCACAAGCAGAAGTCATTCGCAAGGCGCGCGCGCTCGACGACGCCACCCGGGAGCTTGAACTGACGGTCGAAAAGAAAGTGCAGGAAAATCGCGTCAACGTCCGGGACACGGCGAAGCGCGAGGCCGAACAGACCCTGAAATTGAAAGTGTCCGAAAAGGAAGCCCAGATCGCCGGAATGCAGCGCCAGATCGAGGACCTGCAGCGCAAGGCAAGTCAAGGCTCGCAACAGTTGCAGGGCGAAGCGTTCGAACTCGAACTCGAATCCATGCTGCGCAACCGCTTCCCGCACGATCTGATCGAGCCATTGCCGAAGGGCGAGCTCGGCGGTGATGTCCTGCATCGCATTTTGAACTCATCCGGTCAGGTCTGCGGCACCATTCTCTGGGAATCCAAGCAAACCAGAAATTGGAGCGATGGATGGCTCGCCAAGCTTCGAGACGACCAGCGCGCCGCCAGGGCCGACATTGCGCTGATCGTCTCAACCGTGCTGCCCAAGGGCGTGGAGACCTTCGACCTCATCGACAACGTCTGGATCGCTGGGCCGCGCTTTGCGATTCCGCTTACTATCGCGCTACGAGAATCCCTTATCGGCCTCGCCGGTAGCCGCCAGACTCAGGAAGGACAACAGACCAAGATGGAGCTGATTTATCAGTATCTGACCGGACCGCGCTTCCGGCATCGCATCGATGCTATCATCGAGCGGTTCACCGGCATGCACGATGATCTCGACCGCGAACGTAAGACCATGACGCGGCTATGGGCCAAGCGCGAAGAACAAATCAAGGGCGTGCTCGATTCGACGAGCGGCCTCTATGGTGATCTCCAGGGCATCTTCGGCCGGGCAATGCAGGAAATCGGGAGTCTCGACGTGCTGATCATTGAAAGTGAAGCAACTTACAGAAATGCAGATAGCTCCCTTTAAATCACGCGCCGATCCGTCACATAGAGGACAGCATCGGCAAAGGGGTCGGGTTCGGTCATACGAATACGCGTTCGAAATCGATTTGGGTGAACCCAGAGAGAGTGGGCATTCGGGCGAGCCTTACAAGGTCGCCTTTTGGCCCTGCTAGATATCGCTCTTTGACGGCCATTTTTTCAACCAAAGACTTCTCCACACTATCCCCCCCAATTGCTTCCTTCAAATCCGTAGTAGCGGCGTCGGGTGCGTGTGCGAAACCAGCAAGGCCAGGCTTTCCGTGGCGCGGCTCAGCGCGACATAGAGCCTTACCCGCGCTGCCTGGGTGTCGTTGAAATGCCGGCGGTCGCACGTTGCCAGAACGACATGCGGAAATTCCAAACTTTTAGCCTTATGAATGGTGCTGACCGCCTCGGGAGGAACCGCAGCACGGGCGTGAGCGCGACGGCGGGCGATCTCCGCAAGTCCTTCGTCGGAGGAATCGAAGCGTCCGAGTTGGATCGCATCGTTATTCTCGCGAGAATGATCGATCTTGATGGCAGTGAACGCACCATCCTCCTCATGAGAGTGCGTAGCATTGTGAGGAAACGCCCGACGCCTTGATGATCCGGTTGTTCCAAGATTATGCGACCAAGGGATTGGAGGGTGGCAGGTTTTTTCGTGCGCCGCGTGGTGCAGCCCTGCGCGATATCTTCTAATAACAAACGGCTATATCCGGTTGGAGAAAAACCTGTCGTTACGCTGCTAACGCAAGGTCGTGATGCCAATTTAACCCGATCCACCGAGTCAGCTCTGTCCCGCTGCGACAGCGGTTGAGACGACCTCATTGACTTAATCGGTCACGACTCGTCGCATTGCGCCCCAATCGCTGAGACGTCCGACCTGGATATCATCATTAGGCGCTCGGCGACCTCGAAAAAGACCGTGACGCCAGCGCCAAGATATCAAAGAGCTTGACAACGTCACACAATCCAAGGGCCGAATGACACTGCACTTCGGCACCAGCAGTCGGTCGACAGTTGGAAGCGGATGTATCGACACTATATCTCCGTCGGGGGATCAATATCCTGCGCAGCATACGGCGGGGAGTAGATCGGAATAATCGCCGGCAGCAGTCCCCACCCGGCAGCTCGGATGGTCATCAGTTTGAGATCCAGCTCAAATTTGTATAATTCCCAAGGACCCCAATGACGCGGTTCGAGTTCGACCAGTTCTAGAGGGAGGTCGACGCCATCGAAATCCGGCGCTTCGTCTTGTTCTGCGAGCTCTAAAACCACCTGTTGCGTGAGCTCGCTGCTGCAAAGCTCGAACGCACGCTGGACATTCTCCTGACGATTGGTGTTTTGCGGCGAAACGTGTTCATGAAGCAGTCGATAGGCCAACTGGGTTTGGCGGTCTTTCGTGATACGGTGACGAACAGCCTCATTAAATCCGACAGGCGGCGGCAGGGGTTGCTCCGGCTCGGTTGCCTGGCGCTCCGGAAATGGATCAAAGTCGTCGAGCATATGTTTGACCGCCATCGGGATATTGTTCTGTTGCATGGCTCGATGCGATATCCACGCAGCAGGAAGCGAACGGCGCGCTGCATCAATCAGTTCGTTAGGAGTTTCGGCGATCGACGGATCGATGTGGACTCGAGCGTGTTCGATTCGATCCGCAGCCAGCAGTAGTCCGGCCCAGACGTGACGGGGATCGGCAAGTTCAATGACCAGGTTTGCGTCCGGCGGTGCATCCCAAGCGGCCCTGATCGCAATTGCCGCTGCTGGCCGAATCGCCGGATCATCCTCGAGGTTTAGTCGAATAACGTTGCCATGACGCAGAACATCGATCCGGTTGGTAGCCGGATCGATGTTAACAATCTGCGCGAGTTGATGCGCGTCCATCGTGGCGAGAAGACCCCTCCTTCCCGTGGTTACCACCCATTCGCCGGGCGAAAGCTGAATTTCACCCCGCGGCCGGGTGAGGGTCTCTATCTCCTCCAAAAGCCCCGCCCGAGCACGAGCGGTCCTGATCGTGTTGCCGACCTCTTCGATCCGCGATTCATCAACTACCGCGAACGATGGGGCGGCATTGAGGCTGAAGTCGGGACGGGCACCAAAATGCAGGAGTTTGAGATCGGCCATCGCCTCGATAGCATGACGCAGAAGGCCAGCACGCAGCAGTCGCTCGATCGTCTGTGATCCCTCGTGGTCCCGACCGACGATAGGTTGTGCTTTCTGCCGGTCGGCGATGAGGGCGGCTAGAAAGGAGCGGACGATGCCGCTCTCGCAACTTTGGTCGTGGCCAAACAGCAATTTTGATCCGGTACGATCCGCTGCAAGAATCAGGCGAGCTAACCGTTGATCGTCGACTGCCTCGACACGCGGGACGATGATGTCCCGTCCGACCTTCAGATTGACGTGACCCCAGCGGCCACGTGGCCGCTCCGAGGGGTCGCCCAAGATCATGTCCAACATGCCTACCAGTGGATTACAATTCGCCAGTGCCTCGGCGGTCCGCGCGCAGTCGGAAAGCATTCGACCCAGGATCAGCGGCGGTTCGCGTTCCTGATCGTTCGTCACATAAAGTTCCACAAGCTGCGCGACCACCGCATCGTGGTCGGCGCCGCTAACGGCGATCATCGCGCGCTCGCCGCGGTCGATCAGTTTGCACGCTTTATCGATGATGCGCGCCACGCGCCGGGTCGTGACAAAACCAGGCACTCCGGCCCTGATGCCATCGGACATCGAAACGATATTCTGATCGGCCAGCATGCAGTCGACCTGGGCGTGTCGATCCTCCTCGTTATCGATAAATCGTGCACACAACCGATGCAACTCGGCCACGCGAATCGCGGAGCGTCCCCTCGCGATCTTCTCGATTGATTGCGTGGGACTTGTCTTGATCATTCGGATGTTGACATGGCGCCGCGCCAGACGCTGATCCTTGATCCACTGCGCGGTAACCTGATCGGGAATATCACCGTCGAAATGATACCCTGGCGCCGGTGCGCTCGGGCTGACCACAAGATCGATCGCACGCTCGGCGAAGAAAGTTTCTTGAATCTCCCAGCTAATGTCCGGCCAGCATGTGCCTTCGACAGGATCGATGTCCGCATAATGGGATCGAAAGCGCGCGAGGAAATCGGAAATCTTTAAACCCAGCGATCCATCCGGAGCCATCGGGCGAAGAGCGATATGCGCGTGAGCATGACGGTTGACGGAAGCGCTGTGGATCGCGAGGTGGATCGGGACGCGATGCGATCCACACGGAGACTGCACGATCCTCCGCGCGATGATCAGCGCTTCATCCCGTGTTACTTCGAACGCGGGAGGGAGCGCTATAACCGCCGACATGACGATCTGTGGCAGGCGTTTGCGCTGCGAAAGCGGGGTCCGTACCTTTTGAATTTCCTTCGCGTCGAGAGCGTATGCGAGTGCCGCAGGGTCGAGATACACCGCGGGCGTGTCGGGGGGCAGAAGTACTTCCACCTGAGCCAGATCTTCCCGCAAGGCCGAATAATCGAATGCCGCGATTTCGGGCCGGGGATCCATCATGATGGTGCGGCCCGCATAGGCGAATTGCTGCGTCACACCACCGGTGTCGGTCAGCCAAATCGGCTTCGCTCGCACATACGCAATTGCCACGGCGCCATCCCTTCTCCCAACTTAATATATTGAGCGTATCGACGCTCGAGAAGTTCACAGGCCGAATATGTTTCTAGGCTTCGCAATCTTCCGCCATCCATGGTCTCCTGACAGGGTGGATGGAGAAATATTCCCATGAAGAAGCTGCTGCACTCATCCGTGAAATCGAGGTGAACCAAGCCAAACTAGCTTTGCTAAAGAATGAGCACGCCGCATTGGGCGGCAGATTTCGGACTTGTCTGCACGCAGCAAGGCCAGGCTCGTCGAGCTTGTGGGGGCCACGTTGGAAAGTCTGGATTTCGACGAAGTGCCGATCCACATGCTCGTTTCCAAATTGACCGAGTTGAGCGAAGAACTCATCCACGAGGGGCCGGGCGGCGACGACAGAATAGCGGTTTTCGTGCGGCTTGGACGCAACGCGTCGTCGGCGAACCGCCACGCGCGGATGTCGGCGGGGCTCCACTGGCACGGCCGGGATGGCGGATGGGTCGGCCAGGTGACGAAAATGCAGCTTGCCAAACTGCGCGAGGCTTTCGGGGACCGCTTGAGCGGGGCAAAGGCTCAGGAAGCGCAAAGCTCGCCTAAGGAGCAGACGTATGTCGCTCCAGAGGCAGTTTCCACCGACGTAGTGGCCATGCTGCCTTTAGCTGAGGACAAAGAAAATCAGAAAGAACGGGCAATTCGCGGAAATCGGCTTCCATCAACGTTGACGCCGCCATCCTTCGCGTTCCCCTTGCGTCGTCCTGGCAGTGTTTAAGCACGCAGAATAGTGAGCGAATGGCTAGTGACCAACGTCATGAAGGCGTCGACGGCTGGAGTCCCCACCGGTCCTGCGTTTTTCACTCACGAAGTCTTTGCCGATGCGCCCAACCTGCCGACCTTGCGGACTGTAACACTGAGGTGCTACACACCCCAGCGGTGTTGCCTGATTTCGTCAGGTTCTTCAGGTAGTTGTCGTTGGGCAGTTTCTGGCTGAGTACCCTCCCGCCCCAGCCAGTTGAAATCGCAGCGATATTCTTACGCGATAGCTTCCAGCCCGACGGTGCGGCTGGTCCGTTCATCGTTGAACAGATAGACCCGGTTGCGGCCGGCGGCCTTGGCGTCATAGAGCGCGCTGTCGGCCTCCGCGAACAGTTCAGCGATCCGCCGGCGATGGGGGCGGCCGACCAGCGCGGCTCCGATCGAGGCCCCGATGTCGAGCCGAAGGCCGTTCCAGAACAACGGCCGGCACAGCATGACCGCGGTTTCCTGAAGCACGCGCGCGATTTGCGCCGGAGCCACCGGCGCGCGAAGGATCAGCGCGAACTCATCGCCACCGATGCGCGCGACCAGGCCCGCGTTATGAAACGCGCGACGCAATCGCATCGCGACCTCGCACAGGCACGCATCGCCGGCGGCGTGACCGAAGGTGTCGTTCATTTCCTTGAAGCGATCGAGATCGATCAAAACCAGCGCCGAGGCGAACCCATGGTTCAGGCTGTCGCAAACCACTTCGCGATAACGCGCCTGAAAAACCGAACGGTTCGCGAGCCCGGTGAGCGCATCGGTTTCGGCACGCCGCCGCAGGTTCTCCATCGCCTGCCGATCGGCGGTGATATCCTGTTTTGAGCCGAAGATACGGACGGTGCGTCCGCCCTCCCCGATCGCGTTGATGGAGAGCCGCATCCAGCGCTTCTCGCCGCGCCAGGTGATAATCTCGGCATCCAGCGACGCCGTGCGGCCGGTGCGGATCACCTCGGCCCGCGCGAGCTCCATGTTGCGCCGGGACTCCTCGACATAGAGATCGACGATCGACGCGCGCCGCAGCGGATTGCCCATCGGATAGCCGAAGATATCGTAGACGCCCGGCGTCCAGGTCAGGCGCTCCGTCGCAAGCTCGCATTCCCAGGCGCCGATGCCCGCAAACCCCAGGGCCTGATCGTAGAGGCGTGCGCGAACGTCGACCGACGGAAGCGCGGGAACAGGGTCTGCCTCATCTCTCATTCGCGATCCAGCAGCCTAGCGAGGTCCTAACTCTTCCCTTTTCACTAAAGCGGTAGCGTTAACGAACTCTATACTCTTGTGGCAAACTGACGTCGCAACGCCCCTTTAGGTCGATACGATACCGTCACCGTTGAACTTGGAACTTTATTTATCGTATACTTTTATTATTGATCGTCAACCATTTTTCGTGTACAAATAATTTCCGTGAAAATCGTCTGGGACGAGCCGAAACGCCAAAGCAACCTTGCCAAGCATGACCTGGATTTCGCTTCTCTGACCATCGAATTCTTCGATGACTCCACCATCTTCCCATCGGCTGCGGGCCGCTTTGTCGCGGTTGGAAACCTGAATGGCGAAATCGTCGTTGCCGTCGTGATCAAGCCGCTTGGCTCAGAAGCCATATCGGTCATCTCAATGCGGCCCGCGAGCCGTAAGGAGAGGAGTGCAATATGAAGAAGATGAAGCGCCTGACCGAGGCAAAAATTCAGAAGATGATCGCATCGGACCCGGACAATCCGGAATTGACCGATGCACAGATCGCAAGAGCCAGACCATTCCGTGACGTCTTCCCCGACCTTCACGCCAGCATCAAGCGATCGCGCGGCAGGCCGAAAGTCGAGAATCCGAAGGAAGCCGTCACCTTGCGGCTGTCTCCGGATACGATCGAGAAGTTCAAGGCCACCGGCGACGACTGGCGCGCCAGGATGGCCAAGGCGCTTGAGCGGGCGAAGGTGTGACCGGTCGCAAGCCGATCATGTTCACGACCGCAACAGCAGCGATCGGGTGATGCCGACGGATCGATGTCCAGCAACACGCACAACCTCCGCCGATGCTCGACGCACTGAAACAATGGGCCAGGGCTATCAAACGCGACGTTGTCGCGCTGTGGCTGGCGGCGCGCGATCCTCGGGTGCCGTGGTACGCCAAGGCCATTGCAGGCACGGTGGCCGCCTATGCGTTGAGCCCGATCGATCTGATTCCCGATTTCATCCCGATACTCGGATATCTCGACGACCTCATCATCGTGCCGCTGGGGATTTGGCTCGCGGTCCGCCTGATGCCGTCGGAGTTGATGGACGAGTTTCGCGCTAAGGCCGCCACGCGGTCGAAGCCGCGGACATGGGCAGGCTTCGTGGCGATCATCGCAATCTGGTTGGTCACTGCACTGATTTTGATCCGGCTATGGCTTTGATTACGCAAGACGATAACACGGGATCGGCAGCGAGCCGCAACTCCGGGCGCGGCATACCGGAATACTTCTTTCGCATCCCGATAACGAACCTGCTGTCCAACCGCCTTGACTCATCGACCGCCATCGCCAACGCTACGGGCCTTGCCGTCAACGACTGAGGAAACACCATGGCTTACAAGTTCGAACTCTATACCGACAAGGCCGGTGAAACCCGCTTCCGCTTCAAAGCGCCGAACGGGGAAATCATGTTCGGTTCTGAGGGTTACAAGCAAAAGAAATCCGCGCAGGACGCGATTGCATCGATCCAGAAGAACGCAGGCGGATCGACGGTCGAAGACAACACCGGCAAGTAACGAAACACACCGCGATTATCGGGCCGGCTCATCGGGCACTGCCACGCCGTAAGGCAGGGGATTTTGAGTAACCCCTGCGGAAGTTCGACTTTCCCCACCCCGTGAGGCAATATCTCTGAGGCCGTCGAAGTGCGATCGCCCCGCGAGAGCACCGCCGCTCGGAGGGCAGCCATGCCGAACAGAGAACCCCTCGCCCAGATCACTGCCCTCACTCACATCGGTTGGCCTTCTGTGCGCCAATTGTTAGCGCTCGCCATCGGCGCGCTACTCTCGCTGACGGTAAGCATCCCCACGCTCGCCGCCAACAATGCGGCTCTCCAGCGATGCCGAAGGACTGTCGGGAAGCCAATCGTTCAGTCCTGCATGAAACAGGGACAGGGCGACAGGGCATCTTGCCGCCAGCAAGCCTCGCCCGCCGTCAGGCGCTGCATGATGGAATCGGGCTCGATGGGCGCTGGCGCGATGGCGGGACGGGAAGCGCGCCGCCTACATTGCAAGGATTTGGCCTACCAGCGTGGTTTCAACGGCGGGTTCAAGGATCGCGGCGGCGTCGCGGCTTTCGTCAAATCCTGTATGCAGGGAAAGATACATTAGCCTCGTCCCCGCCGCTGGAGCGATTGACGCTGAATCGAGGCGATCCGTTAAACGGTTTGATTACCTTACGAGCCGAACGAGGTCCGCCTGTCCGGTTCAGGTAATGATCGCTGACGTATAAAGCACCCGTCTCTCACCAGCGGTGCGTCACCCACCATGCTTCTCGACCAATTGTCCATTCTCATCGCCATCGGCTTTTCGGGTGCCTCGCTCGGACTGACGCTGTTCATGATGTGGATCGTCGGACGCGGCGAAACGCATCTCCTGAGTTGGTCGCTCGCGCTTGCCTTCATCCTGGTCGGGGTCGCCTTCTTCGGAAGCGTGGTCGAAAACTACAACGCGACGTTCCTGCTCGTCTCCTTTCTGTTTCTTATTGCCGGCTTCGGCCTGCTCTATGCCGGCTCGGCGAAATTCTGCTCCGGGCAAGCCGATTGGCCTCTCGCCATGACGCTTGTCATCCTCGGCGGACTATCGACGACTGTGGCCTTCGCGCTTGGTTATTCCGGAATCGGCACCATGGCCGGCAACATCCTGCTCGGAATCCTGATGCTCACCACCGGGTATCGGTACTGGATCGCGCGCGCGGAATCGCCGCTGCTGATGACGGCGAATGCGGCGCTCTACCTCATCGTGTCGGTCTCGTTCGTGCTCTGCGGCTACGCGCTCGCGCACGAAGGGCAGTACATTCTCACCGCAAAACCGTCCAACTGGGCGGAGGACATCAACTCCATTGTCGTGATCGCGGGGTTGACCGGCATCGGCACCTTGTCGCTGACACTCAATCAGGCGCGCATTGCCAACCGCCATAAGCGCGAGGCCATGACCGACGCCCTGACCGGGCTCTTGAACCGCAGGGCGCTGTTGCAAAATCCATCCGACACGATGCCGGCGGGCACCGCCCTCGTTGCGATGGACCTCGACTACTTCAAGAAGATCAACGACCGGTTCGGCCACGACTGCGGCGACCAGGCCCTCAAAGCCTTCGCCGAACTCATCCGCGCCAACATCCGCCCAACCGATCTTGCGGCGCGCATGGGCGGCGAGGAATTTTGCATCGTGGTCTCCGACGAAAATCCGCGCGCACCTACCGCCATCGCGGAACGCATCAGGGAACAGGTCGAAGCGATGACGATCCCGACGGCGGCCGGGCCCATTCGCACAACGGTCAGCGCCGGGATCTCGTATTCCTCCGGCGACGAAACGCTCCAGTCACTGCTGATCCGCGCCGACGAAGCGCTCTACGAGGCCAAATCCGAAGGACGCAATCGCGTCAGAACATCAAGCCTCAACAGCTTGGCCGCGTAGGCTGCCACATCGGATCGGTAGCCAGACGGCGCGCCACCTCCGGCAAGCCGATAGCGTGATCACACAATGATGCCGTTCGGCGACCGGCGCACCCGCGCGGTGCGACCGTTTCTCCACCCCGCAATTTCCCCTTTGGGGTGTTGAGAAGGGTGTGGTTTCATGGGAAGACGACAGCCTGTTTCCAACCTCACCCGTGAGTGCCACGTCATGACCTATCGCGCGCCCATCAACGACATTCTGCTGGCCCTCAACCACGGCGCCGGTTTGCAGGCCGCCGTCGATGCCGGCCATCTGGGCGATTACGACGCCGACATTGCCGCCGCGGTGCTCGAGGAAGCGGGCAAGTTCGCGAGCGACGTGCTGGCGCCGCTCAACCGCGTCGGCGATCAGAACGGCATCAAGCTCAGCGACAACAAGGTGACCACCGCGCCGGGCTGGCCCGATGCCTATCAGCGCTGGACCGCCGCCGGCTGGAACGCGGTCGCGGGCAGCGAGGAATTTGGCGGTCAGGGACTGCCGGGCGCGATCAACGCCGCCTGTACCGAAATCTGGAGCGCGGCGAACATCGCGTTCGAATTGTGCCCGCTGCTGACCGCCAGCGCCATCGAGGCGCTCGATGCGCACGGCAGCGACGAGTTGAAGAACATCTATCTCGCCAAGCTGATCTCCGGCGAGTGGCCCGGCACCATGCAACTGACCGAGCCGCACGCCGGCTCCGACGTCGGCCTGCTGCGTTCGCGCGCCGATCGCGCCGGCGACGGCACCTATCGCATCAGCGGCACCAAGATCTTCATCACCTACGGCGACCACGACATGACTGATAACATCATTCATTTCGTGCTGGCACGCCTGCCGGACGCCCCCGCCGGCACCAAGGGCATTTCGCTGTTCCTGATTCCGAAATTCCTTGTCAACGCCGACGGCTCGCTCGGCAAACGCAACGACGTCTATCCGTCCGGCGTCGAGCACAAGCTCGGCATTCACGCCTCGCCCACCTGCACCATGACCATGGGCGACAACGGCGGCGCGGTGGGATACCTGATCGGTGAGGAAAATCGTGGAATGCAATGCATGTTCACGATGATGAATCAGGCGCGCCTCGGCGTCGGCCTGCAAGGCGTCGGCCTTGCCGACCGTGCCTATCAGCAGGCGCTCGCCTACGCGCAGGAGCGCAAGCAGGGCAAAGGCAGCGGTTCGACCGGCGCCGGCCCCGACCCGATCATCGTGCATCCCGACGTCAAGCGCATGTTGATGCAGATGCGCTCGATGACCGCGGCCGCGCGCACCATCTGCTACGCGACCGCCGTGGCATTGGACGTCGCCGCCCGCGCCAAGGACCCGCAGGTCCGCGCCGCCGCCGCCGCGCGCGGCGCGCTGCTCACGCCGATCGCCAAGGCCTTCTCCACCGACATTGGCAACGAGGTCGCATCCCTCGGCGTGCAGATTCACGGCGGCATGGGCTTCATCGAAGAGACCGGCGCGGCACAACACCTGCGCGATGCGCGCATCACGCCGATCTATGAGGGCACCAACGGCATCCAGTCGATCGACCTCGTCACGCGCAAGCTCGGCGTCAAGGGCGGCGAGTCGGTTTGGGCGCTCCTCGGTGAACTGTCCGACATCGTCAAGCGCGTCGAGACATCGAACGATCCGGCATTCGGCTCGACCGGCGCAAAACTGCGCGAGGCGCTGGAGTCGCTTGAGCGCACCAGCCGCTGGCTGCTCGAACGCCTCGGCACCGCGCCGAACGAAGCGCTCGCCGGTGCGACACCCTATCTGCGGCTGTTCGGCTCCACCCTCGGCGGCTGCATGTTGGCCAATGAAGCGATGGCGGCGCGCGACAGCGGCGACCAGTTCGGCGACCCGAAGCGCTACGTGACACTGGCGCGTTACTTCGCCGAGAATGTCGCGGTCCAGGCGCCGTCGCTGGAGCGCACCGTGGTCGAAAGCGCCGACACCGTGCTCGGCGCCGACGCCATTTTGCTGGCCTGATACCCCGCGACCGGCGGCCAAGCGCCGCCATTATTTCGCCGCAAGAATCCCGAGCCGAAAAAGGACCTCGAATGACCGACCATCTGACCGTGACCGACACCGAGGCCACGCGCGTTATCGCTTTCAATCGGCCGGATAAGAAGAACGCACTGACGCAAGACATGTATCGGGCAACCACCGATGCGATCAACGGCGCGCAGGACAATGCCGCGATCCGTTGTCTCGTCCTCACCGGCGGCGCCGGTGTCTTCACCGCCGGCAACGATCTCGAGGATTTTCTCAAAGGCGGCACCGCCAGCGCCGACAAGCCGCGTCCCTCCGCTGCGCTCGGCTTCCTGCACGCACTCGCGCGCAACACCAAGCCACTCGTCGCTGCCGTCGACGGTATCGCTATCGGCGTCGGCACCACGATGCTGTTTCATTGTGACTACGTCGTCGCCAGCAATAATGCGCGGTTCTCGACTCCGTTCATCCATCTCGGACTGGTGCCGGAAGGCGCATCGAGTCTTTTGATACCTCGCGCCATCGGCCATCAACGCGCCTTCGCCACGCTGGTGATGGGCCGCTCGCTCAATGCCGAAGAAGGGCGTGAAGCCGGTTTCGTCAATGCCGTGGTTCCGGTCGGCGAAGCCGATGCCGAAGCGCTGAAGGTCGCACGCGAAATTTCCGCGCTGCCGGCGGAAGCGGTCGCGATCTCGCGCAAGCTGCTAAAACCTTCGCCAGAGGAACTGATCGAGCGGATCAATCACGAGAGCGCACTGTTCGGCGAACGGATGCGTTCGCAGGAAGCCATCAACGCCTTCAAGGCATTCTTCGCACGCAAGAAGGCCTGATCGAACAGACTGACCCGCGATGAGGACCTGATGCGGCGCACCCTGCCGATACTTGTCGCCTTGATCGCTTGCCTTGCGTCAGCACACGCGCGGGCGAGCGATCGTGTTGCGTTGCGCATCCTCGCGATCAACGATCTGCACGGCAATCTCGAACCGCCGCCGGGCGGCATCCGCATCGACGATCCTGCCAACAAGGACCGAAAGATTCGTGTCGACGCCGGCGGCGTCGAACGTATGGCGACGCTGGTGAAGCAACTGCGCGAAGGCCATAAAAACACGATCTTCGTCGCCGCTGGCGATCTGATCGGCGCAAGCCCGTTTCTCTCCGCGATGTTTATGACGAACCGACGATCGAGTCATTGTCGCTGATGGGCATGGAGGTTGCATCCGTCGGCAATCATGAATTCGACGAAGGCAAGGCCGAGCTGCTGCGAATGCAGAACGGTGGATGCCATCCGATCGACGGCTGCCAGGGGCCGCATCCGTTTACAGGCGCGACATTCCGCTATCTCGCCGCTTCGACGTTCGACAAGATCACGCGCAAAACGCTCTTTCCGCCCTACGCGATCAAGACTTTTGACGGCATCCCCGTCGCCTTCATCGGCCTGACCTTGAAGAACACGCCGCGCCTTGTCTCGCCGGTCGGCGTGGCCGATCTCGAATTTCGCGACGAGGCCGACACCGTCAATGCGCTGGTACCGGAGTTAAAAGCGAAAGGCGTCGAGGCCATCGTGGTGCTGATCCACGAGGGTGGTTTCCCCACCGGCGATTACAACGAGTGCCCCGGCATCTCCGGCCCCATCGTCGATATCGTCAAGAAGTTCGACAAGGCGGTCGATATCGTCGTCAGCGGTCACACGCACCAAGCGTATACCTGCAATATCGACGGCCGGCTCGTCACCAGCGGCGACAAGTACGGTACGCTGGTCACCGCCATCGACGTCGAACTGGATCGCAACACGCGCGATGTGGTGAGCGCGAAAGCGAACAACATCATCGTCCGCACCGATACACTGGCGAAGGATGCGGAGCAGACCCGGCTGATCGCCGATTATCAGCGGCTCGCCGGTCCCATTGCCGCGCGCCCGGCAGGCCACATCACGGCCTCGCTATCGCGCATCCCCAGCGATGCCGGCGAAAGCGTGCTCGGCGACATCGTCGCCGACGCACAACTCGCCGCGACGCGATCTGCCGACAAGGGCGGTGCGGTGATTGCCTTCACCAACCCCGGCGGCGTGCGCAGCCCGATGATCCGGCGTGACGATGGCAGCATCACTTATGGCGACGTGTTCGCGGCACAGCCGTTCCGCAACCAGCTTGTGACGCTGACGCTGACCGGCGCGCAGATCAAGGCGGCACTGGAGCAGCAATGGCTCGATCCGACGCGACCGCGCGTCCTGCAAGTCTCCCAAGGTTTCAGCTACACCTGGGACAACGCCAAGCCGCTCGGCGGGCGCATCGTGGCTGCGACCATGACCCTCAACGGCACGCCGATCGATCCAGCAGCGAGCTATCGCGTCACCGTCAATAACTTCCTCGCGGTCGGTGGCGACGGCTTTACCGTGCTGAAGGAAGGGACGTCGCAACTTTTCGGCGTCTATGACGCCGATGCGCTCTATGCTTACTTCCAGACAAACAGCCCGGTGGCGCCACCAACAATCGGCCGAATCGTCCGGCTCAATTGAGTTACCTTGAATTATTCGCCGATACTGCTCGCACGAGTTCTGTAAAGATGCCGCCACCGATCAAAGTCGAACTGGTACAGCACGATCCGCGCTGGGCTGTCGACGCGAAGGCTGAGGCCAAGCTGTTAGCGGACATTCTCGGTCGATGTCTGATCACCGTCCATCATGTCGGCTCCACCGCCATTCCCGGCATTCGTGCAAAGCCGATTCTGGATCTGATACCGGTGGCTCTCAGTCTCACGAATCTCGATACACGCCGGAGCGACATTGAGTCACTCGGCTATGAATGGTGGGGCGAGTACGGGTTGCCGGGACGGCGCTATTGCACCAAGGCCGAGGCTGTTACCGGACGCAGGTTCATTCAATTGCACTGTTACGAAGATGGCTCACCGGAAATCATCCGCCATCTGGCATTCCGTGACTATCTAAGAGCCTATCCACAACACGCGGCGGCTTACGACGCGATCAAGAGCCGCTGTCAGGTCAGGCATCCGGATGATTCACATGCCTATAGCGACTGCAAGGCGGCCTGGATCGTAGGAGCGGAGACCGAGGCGTTGAACTGGTATCGAATACACCGGTCGCAAGCCGCGATTCGTCGTTGAATCGTCACGCACGGTGTAGGAATTTCAGATCAAGGGCACTAAGATAAGCGCTCCTCACTCGCGCCCCGGCGCGGCGGATCCTTGAATGACCACGCTTCTCGTTACCCATCCCGCATGCCTCGATCATGTGATGCCGCCCGGACATCCCGAATGTCCGGACCGTTTGCGCGCCATCGATGCAACGCTTAGCGAGGATCGTTTCAGCACCCTCGCCCGTGCATTGGCGCCGGAGGGATCGCTCGATGCGGCAGCGCTGTGCCACACCGATCACCTGATTGACGAGCTGCGCCACATCGCACCGAGCCAAGGCTTTGCTTTCATCGACGGCGACACCTCGATGTCGCCCGGGACTTGGGAGGCGATATTGCGCGGCATGGGCGGCGCGATCGCCGCAACCGAGGCCGTGCTGACGCGCGCGCATGACAACGCCTTCGTTGCGATCCGGCCGCCCGGCCATCATGCCGAGATCGGCAAGCCGATGGGTTTCTGTTTCTTCGATAACGCCGCCATCGCGGCCCGCCACGCGCAACGCAAGCACGGCATCGGCCGCGTCGCGGTGGTCGATTTCGACGTGCATCACGGCAACGGCACGCAGGATATTTTCTGGGCCGATCCCACGGTGATGTACTGCTCAACGCATCAGATGCCGCTGTTCCCCGGCACCGGATCGCGTTCCGAACGCGGCGAACACGACACCATCGTCAACGCACCGCTGATGTCCGGCGACGGCAGCGTGCAATTCCGTTCCGCATTCGAAGATCTCATCCTGCCACGCCTCACCGCGTTTGCGCCGGAACTGATCGTGATCTCCGCCGGCTTCGACGCGCATCGGCGCGATCCGCTTGCCACTCTCGAACTCGACGCCGAGGATTTCGGATGGGTGACGCGTCGGTTGATGGACGTCGCCGATACAAGTGCCGGCGGCCGCATCGTCTCGGTGCTGGAAGGCGGCTACGATCTGCGGGGCCTGCAAGAATCCGTCGCGGCCCATGTCACGGCGCTGATGGGAAAATGACGTCCCGCCACATTCCGTCCTCACCCGTGTTTATCATCGCGCGCGACCGACATTCAGCAGGAACCTGACCATGGCCGATACCAACCACGCCGATATCAAGAAGCTGAGTTTCGAGCGCGCGCTGGAGGAACTCGAATCGATCGTCACGCGCCTTGAAGGCGGTCAGGTCGCGCTGGAGGAATCGGTCGCGATCTACGAGCGCGGCGAGGCGCTCAAGCGGCGCTGCGAGGATTTGCTGCGTCAGGCCGAAGCGCGCGTCGACAAGATCACCACCGACGCCAAGGGCCAGCCTAACGGCACCGAACCGCTCGACGTTCCGTCATAACGATCGTCGCGCGGCCGGAAACGGCCATCGCCGTTGCTGGCCTTTGATTTAACCTCCGATGTCGGCTTTACTGCGAGTGCGGGGCGTGAGCCTCCGCGCGAATTTCCCTTTTGAATTCAAACGAGCGCCAGATTGCCTCAAGCATTTCTCTTATTCGGCAGCACGAATTCACACCTGTCAGTTGCGCTTTTTCAAGCAGGGTTGTGAGCGTGCGCGTACAACGCCGCCACGTCATCTATGTTCAGGGTTACGATCCGCGCGGGCTCGCGCAATACTATCGTCTGTTCCGCACCGAGTTGCGTAAATCCGCCGCTCTCTATGGATTGCAGGCCAAGGTCGGCCGGCCGCAGAGCGCGAACGACGACACGATGGCAACATGGTCGATTGAAACGCAGGGCCACGGCTGGCAAACCCACGTCACCTACGATTTCCTGCGCTGGGAAGACCTGATCAAGGGTGACTTCGCCGCGCCGATCTGGCGCACCGTGTTGCACGGGTTCACGATCTACTGCCGCGCATTTCTCGCGGGCGTCATTCCGCGCATCTGGAAAGCGCACTGGCGCTTCGGGATGTTCATCACCTATCCGCATTTCGTGCTGCTGAATCTGGCAATCTGGTCGGCTCTCCCGGCATGGGGCGTTGGTACCATCGCGGGTTATCTCGGGGCGACGACGCCATTCAAATGGATCGCGGCCATTGCCGTATTTCTCGCCGCGCTGTGGGCGCTGTTGAAATATACCGAGAAGCGCACCTACGCGCTCTACCTGATGTCGGACACCATCTTCACCTGGCAGTTCGCACATCGCGCGCGGCCGGAATGGGATCGCCGCATCGATCGCTTCGCGCAGCATCTGGTCGAGGTCGCACGCACCAGCGATGCCGAGGAGATCGTCGTGGTCGGCCACAGCTCCGGCTCGTTCCTCGGCGTCGAGATCATGGCCCGCGCACTCGCGATCGATCCTGACCTCGGCCGTCACGGCCCGCGCGTCGTGCTGCTGACGCTGGGCGGCAACCTGCCGATCGTCGGCTTCATTCCTGCCTCGGAGTCGTTTCGCAAGCACCTGGGACAACTTGCGGTCGCGCCCGCGGTCGATTGGATCGACGGCCAGTCGCGCAAGGACGTGATGAATTTCTATCCGTTCGACCCTATCTCCGGTCATGGCATCGATGCCGGAACAGCGCGGCGTAATCCGACCGTGGTGCCGATCCGGTTCCGCGACATGATCGATCCGTCACACTACAATCGATTTCGCTGGCAGTTCTTCCGCGTCCACTTCCAATTCGTCATGGCCAGCGAGCGACCGCATCCGTTTGACTTCTATTCGATCGTGTGCGGCCCAGTCGCCTTGCCCGACCGTGTCACCGACCCAGCCGCGGCGCTGGCTACCGCAACAGGGCCGCTCAAACCGAATCCCACCGGACCCCTTTCCTCAACCGCCCTTGCACGATAAAGAGGAACCCGAGGTCCTCCCGGTCGTTAAGGTCAAGGCGCATTTGAACCAATGCGCCCTGCGGCCTGACCAATAGCAATGCCGAAAGTTGGCTTTGGGGAGGAGGCTTGGTATAAGATTGGAAACACTATACATTTGCACGCTCGTCTCGGCCGACCGAATTTCGGCTAAGGGATTGAAACTGCTTGTGTAAATGCCGAAATTGAACTCGCGCAGTGGACGTGATCTACATCACAGTTCTCGGAAGCAGCGCGCAATAGGCTCGAAACCGTTTTCCCTGCTCAGGGGCGATAGGATGGCGGGTGCCCGATGCGCAAGGGTTGCGCAGCACCCATATTATCCTTGTCGCCATGCCTGACATGCAAATTGGAACTCTGCCGTGACCAGCTTCAGTAAGACACCGCTTCTTGACACGATCCGCACCCCTGACGACTTGCGCAAGCTCAAGGTGGAGCAGGTTCGCCAGGTCGCCGACGAGTTGCGGCAAGAAACCATTGATGCCGTGTCCGTCACCGGCGGGCATTTCGGTGCCGGCCTCGGCGTGGTCGAATTGACCACGGCAATCCACTACATCTTCGATACGCCGCGTGACCGGTTGATCTGGGACGTCGGCCACCAAGCCTACCCGCACAAGATTCTGACCGGCCGCCGCGACCGCATCCGCACGTTGCGCACCGCGGGCGGTCTCTCCGGCTTCACCAAGCGTTCCGAGAGCGATTACGATCCGTTCGGCGCCGCGCATTCGTCCACGTCGATTTCGGCCGGCCTCGGCATGGCCGTGGCGCGCGACCTCTCCGGCGGCAAGAACAATGTCATCGCTGTGATCGGCGACGGTTCGATGTCGGCGGGCATGGCCTACGAGGCGATGAACAACGCCGGTGCGATGAATTCGCGGCTGATCGTCATCCTCAACGACAACGACATGTCTATTGCGCCTCCGGTCGGCGCAATGTCGGCCTATCTGTCGCGGCTGTATTCAGGCAAGACCTATCGCACGATCCGCGAGGCCGCCAAGCAGCTCGGCAAGCATCTGCCGAAGGTGATCTCCGACCGCGCCGAGAAGGTCGAGGAATATTCCCGCGGCTTCATGACCAACAACGGCACGCTGTTCGAGGAGCTGGGCTTCTACTATGTCGGCCCGATCGATGGTCATAATCTCGACCATCTGCTGCCGGTGCTGAAGAACGTCCGCGACATGGAGACCGGCCCGGTGCTGATCCATGTCGTCACGCAGAAGGGCAAGGGTTATGGCCCAGCGGAAGCCGCCGCCGACAAGTATCACGCGGTGGTCAAATTCGATGTCGCCACTGGCGCGCAATCGAAATCCAAGCCCAACGCGCCCGCGTATCAGAACGTGTTTGGCCAGTCGCTGGTCAAGGAAGCCGAGAAGGACGACAAGATCGTCGCCATTACCGCGGCGATGCCGTCCGGCACCGGCGTCGATATCTTCAACAAGGCGTTTCCGAAGCGCACGTTTGACGTCGGCATCGCCGAGCAGCACGCGGTGACTTTCGCCGCCGGTCTTGCGACTGAAGGCTACAAGCCGTTCTGCGCGATCTACTCGACCTTCCTGCAACGCGGCTACGACCAGGTGGTTCACGACGTCGCGATCCAGAACCTGCCGGTGCGTTTCGCCATCGACCGCGCCGGGCTCGTCGGCGCTGACGGTGCAACCCATGCCGGATCGTTCGACAACGCCTATCTCGGCTGCCTGCCAAGCTTCGTCATCATGGCGGCGTCGGATGAAGCCGAACTGGTTCACATGGTCGCCACGCAGGTCGCCATCAACGACCGCCCGAGCGCGGTGCGCTATCCGCGCGGCGAAGGCCGCGGCGTGGAGATGCCGGAAGTCGGCGTGCCGCTGCCGATCGGTAAGGGCCGCATCATTCGTCAGGGCAACAAGGTCGCGCTGCTCTCGTTCGGCACCCGTCTCGCCGATTGCGAGAAGGCCGCCGACGAACTCGCAGCGCATGGTCTGTCCACCACGGTCGCCGACGCGCGCTTCATGAAGCCGCTCGACGTCGAGTTGGTGCTGAAGCTAGCGCGTGAGCACGAAATCCTGCTCACCGTCGAGGAAGGCGCAATCGGCGGCTTCGGCTCGCACGTGATACAGACGCTCGCCGAAAACGGAATGCTCGACAGCGGCCTGCTGCGCTTCCGCTCGCTGGTGCTTCCGGACGAATTCATCGACCACAACACGCCGGCGGCGATGTACGCTTATGCCGGCCTCGACGCCAAGGGCATCGTCGCCAAGGTGTTCGAGACCATCGGCAAAGACAAGGCCGGAACCATCAAGCTCGCCGGCGCGTAAGCGTCAGGCCGGACGATATCGAAACCCCGCTTCCGGCGCGCTGGAAGCGGGGTTTTTCATTTGCCGCGGGACCGCGATAGACTGTTCGCGATATGACACAAACACGCAAACGCGCCGATATGCTGCTGGTTGAACGCGGCCTGTTCGAAAGCCGCGCGCGGGCACAGGATGCCATCGCGCACGGCCTCGTGACTGCGGATGGCAAGGTGGTCGCGAAACCTTCGGAGACGCTGGCTGATAACGCCGTCATCGAAGCCACGCCCGCGCATCCCTGGGTGTCGCGCGGTGGCGTCAAGCTCGCCGGTGCACTGGTGCGGTATCCCATCGAGATCGAGGATCATGTCTGTCTCGATGTCGGTGCCTCCACCGGCGGCTTCACCGAGGTGTTGCTGAGCGAAGGCGCGGCGTTGGTGTTCGCCATCGACGTCGGTAGCAACCAGTTGCACGATAGCCTGCGCGGCCACCCACGCATCGTCTCGATGGAGCAGACCGATATCCGCAACTACGACGGCAAGCGGCTGCCGCAGCGCCCGGACGTGGTGGTGATCGACGCCAGCTTCATCTCACTGAAACTGATCCTGCCCGTGGCTCTGCAACTCGCCGCCGCACCGATGAGCCTTCTTGCGCTGATCAAGCCACAATTCGAGGCGCCGCGCGCGGCGATCAAGAAAGGCATCGTGCGCGACGCGGCCATCCATAAAGCCGTATGCGATGACATCGTCACTTTCGCGGCGTCGCTCGGCTGCACGGATATCGAGGTCTTTCCATCCAGCATTGCCGGCGGCGACGGCAACGTCGAATTTTTCCTCGGCGCGCATCGTGGCTGAAACGTTTGTCATCGATCACGTCGGCCAACGCGGCGACGGCGTCGCACGCGTCAACGGCGCCCCGCGCTATGTCCCCTACACGCTGCCCGGAGAGACGGTCGACGCGACCCCAATGGCCGCATCGGATCGTATGCAACTGGTCGCGGTCCGAACGCCAAGCCCGCAGCGGATCGATCCGTTCTGCGGCCATTTCGGCACATGTGGCGGCTGCGCCATCCAGCACTGGCAGCCCGATGCCTATCGTGCGTGGAAACGCCAGTTCGTTGTCGACACGCTGGCACGCGCCGATATCGGCGTCGACGTAGCCGACCTGATCGATGCCCACGGCGCGGGGCGCCGACGCGTCACGCTGCACGCACGCCGCGCCGCCGATGGCAGCTTCCCGGTCGGTTTCGCCGCGCCGAACAGCCACGCGGTGATTGCCATCGACGCTTGCCCGGTCCTCGATCCGATGCTCAGTGGCGCACTTGACGCGGCGCGCGCCCTCGCCGCGTTGCTGAAGCCCGTCGCCAAGCCGCTCGATATCCAGGTCACCGCCGCCGACAACGGGCTGGACGTCGATGTCCGGGGCTCGGGTCCCTTACCGGCCAAAATCGTCACCGCGCTGTCGCGGCTTGCCGAGCAATACAAACTGGCGCGGCTGACGCGCCACGGCGAGCTGGTGCTGATGCGCGCGCCGCCGGTCGTGACGATGGGCGTGGCAACCGTGCCGCTGCCGCCGGGTTCGTTCCTGCAGGCAACCGTCGCCGGCGAAGAGACGTTAGCGACGTTGGCAGCTGCGTATTGCGGCAAGGCAAAGCGCATCGTCGATCTGTTCTGCGGCGTCGGCCCTTTTGCCCTACGGTTGGCGGTGAAGGCGCGCGTCGCAGCCTTCGACAGTGACGCCGGCGCGATTGCGTCGTTGCAAAAAGCCGTTGCTTCCGCCCACGGCCTAAAACCGATCACCGCGGAAGCGCGCGATCTGTTCCGGCGGCCGCTGGTACCGCAGGAATTGCGCGACGTCGATGCCGTCGTATTCGATCCACCGCGTCAAGGTGCGGAAGCGCAAAGCAGGCAACTCGCCGCCAGCAAGATACCGGTGGTCGTCGCCGTATCTTGCAACGTCACCACCTTCGCACGCGATGCACGCATCCTGATCGACGGCGGCTACAAAATAGAAGCCGTCACGCCTGTCGATCAATTCCGTCACACACCACATGTCGAATTGGTGGCGCGCTTCGTACGATGATCGAGGCCCAGATCGCTATCGCCCCCATCGCTCCTGCCAGATTTTTTCGCCGATCAGGCAATTGACGCGCGGCTCGCGTCCTGCCGTCGGAACGACGCGCGGCTCGGGCACGCGCCCCGCCACCTCCATCACCAGCTTGGTGTGGATCGCTTCGCGAAACTTCTCGCGATTCTTGATCGGAACCACGAATGAACCGGGGCCGCCGATAACGCAATCCTCGTAATAGTAATCGAGATTCTCGATATCCATCGTGGAATAGCTCGGCTCCTTCACCATGATCGGCAGGCCGTTGATGACGATGCCCTTCTCCAGCGCCGCATCACGTGCCACCGTCACCGGCATCCCGTTGTTGTTAGGCCCGTCGCCGGAGATATCAATCACGCGACGGATGCCGTGATACTGGTTTTGCTCGAACAGCGGCATCGCGAAGTTGATCGCGCCGGAAATCGAAGTGCGTGACGCACGCCGCACCGGCGTCTTGAGAATTTCTGCCGCAACCGCGTCGGCCGATTCCGGCCCATCGATGATGCGCCATGGGATGATCAGCTTCTGGTCAGTCGATGCCGCCCACTCGAAATAGGTGACGGCGACTTTACCGGTGGGGCCCGCCTTCAATGCCTGGAGGAATTCCTTCGAGACGATGGCCTGCGCGTAGCCCTCGCGCTGCACCGTGAGTTCCTCGATATCCATCGAATAGGAGACGTCAACCGCCAACACCAATTCGACATCGACAGTGATATCGGCGGGCTTCGCCTGGGCTACACGAGGCGGCGCCTGTGGCGCGGCATTCACGGCGACATCGCCGGCCATGGCGCCCATGGCCAACAGCACTCCGATCGAGACGTACCAGCGCATCGCGGTCTCCCGTCGCCCCAGGCAATGGTGACACAGCGCGGTAAATCCGCAAGACCCGAGGCGATAGCTCTGATGGGCGCAAAGCAAATGCGATCAGTAGCTTGTGCCTGTTGGGAACTCATTTACCAAGACTTTACCGTGGTACTCTACAACCGAGGGTAAGCCCGTCCCCGTTATCGGACGAGGATTGGGTCCCGACTGGAAAAAAAGCCCAACAGCGCCAAGCCGGTTCTAACGCCATGCGTTCTGGCGACGCACCGCCATGCGCCGATTTCGACTATCGCGGGATCTCATCCGCGGTCACCAGAAGGACGACGAGATGCTTTCGCGACTCTCCATCAAGGCTAAGCTGATTACCCTGGTTGCGGTTTTGCTGCTCGCACTGACCGCGATCGGCACCTTCGCCGTGGTCGAGATGCGCGCGATCAACACCGCGGCTCAAGATATCAAGACCAACTGGCTGCCGAACATTCGTCTCGTCAGTGAATTGCGCACCCAATCGGCGCGCTACCGGGCTGTGCTGCGCGATTACCTGACTGAGCCGGACGAAACCTTCATGGCCGATATCCAGCGCAATCTCGACGCCCGCGCCAGGGACTATGAGACCGCCAACAAGGCCTATGCCCCGCGCATCTCCTCGCCCCAGGAAGCGGCGCTTTATCAGGAACTATCGCAGACCTGGAAGACCTTCCGCGAGGCAGCCGACGAGGTGGTGGCCCACGCCCGCAAGCACGAGGTCGCGCAGGCCCGCACCGTCAACGCCACCCGCGCCACGCCGGCGGGCCGCAAGATGGACGCCGTGATGACCAAGATCGTGGCGCTCAACGACAACGGCGCTACCGTATCCGGCCAGCACGCCGAAAGCGCCTATGCCACCGCCTTCGGTGTGCTGCTCGCCGTGTTGTCCTGCATGGTGCTGCTGGGGTTGGCCGCCGCCGTTCTGGTGGTCCGGGATATCTCGCGCGGCATCGGTTCGGTACTGACGCCGATGCAGGCGCTATCTGCGGGAAATCTCGACGTCGAGATTCCGCATCGAGGCGAGCGCACCGAGATCGGCCAGATCGCCGATACGCTCCAGCACTTCAAGACAGCCTTGATTGCCAAGCAGCAAGCCGATGAGGCCGCCGCCGGTGAAGCCAGCGCCAAGCTGCGCCGCGCGGAGACGATGGACAAGGTGACCCGAAACTTTGAGACCATGGTCGGCGAGATGATCGGCTCACTGTCCTCCGCCTCGAACGAAATGGAGGCCACTGCCACGGCGCTGACCGGAACCGCCGACACCACGCGTCGGCTGTCCAACTCCTCCGCCAACGCGTCCCACGAGGTCTCCGAGAGCATCCAGTCCACTGCCGCCGCCACCGAGGAGATCACCTCGTCGGTCAACGAGATCAGCCGTCAGGTGCAGGAATCGAGCCGCGTAGCGCAGACCGCGGTGGCGCAAGCGCAGAAAACCAACTCCAGCATCCAGCAACTATCGCAGGCTGCCGCCCGCATCGGCGACGTCGTCAAACTGATTACCGCCGTCGCCGAGCAGACCAACCTGCTCGCCCTCAACGCCACCATCGAGGCCGCCCGCGCCGGTGAGGCCGGACGTGGGTTCGCGGTGGTCGCTTCCGAGGTCAAGGCGCTGGCATCGCAAACCGCCAAGGCGACCGACGAAATCGGCACACAGATCGCCGGGATGCAGGCTGCAACGCAGGATTCCGTGGCCACCATCCAGGAGATCAGCACCACCATCAATCTGATATCGGAAATCTCCTCAACCATCGCTGCCGCCGTCGAGGAACAAGGCGCCGCGACGCAGGAGATTGCCCGCAACGTGCAGCAGGCCGCCGATCTCTGCGGCAACGTCGCCAGCAATATTACCGAGGTCGATCGCAGCGCCGGCGAAGCGGGCGCGGCATCATCGCAGGTGCTTGCGGCGGCGCAGTCGCTGTCGATGGAAAGCCACCGGTTGCAGACCGAGGTGCATAACTTCCTTGAGACGATCCGCGCGGCATAGGCCACTCCGGAGAAAAATGACACGAGCCGGCGGGTGCAAGCCCGCCGGTTTGCTTTTGAGCCATATTTTCTTTTATGGGCGATGGAAGCTGCGCGCGAAATCCGCCATCGCCCGGCCCGAAAAATACGATAGTCTTTAAGGTTCCGGTCATATGGCGACGCGCATGAGCGATACCGTCATCAAGCCACGCACCAAGACTCAGACCAAGACCGTGCCAAAGACGGCACGGCCGCGCCTGCACAAGGTGATCCTCGTCAACGACGACTACACACCGCGCGACTTCGTGGTGAGCGTGCTCAAGGCTGAGTTCCGCATGACGGAGGATCAAGCCTATAAGGTGATGCTCACGGCGCATCAGCGTGGGGTTTGCGTCGTCGCGGTCTTCACCAAGGATGTCGCGGAGACGAAAGCGACGCGCGCGACCGACGCCGGCCGCGCCAAGGGCTATCCGCTCCTGTTCACCACCGAGCCGGAGGAATAACGCGGCTTCCGATGTCAGGCGACATCATGCGCGCGGCGGTAAGGTCTCGTCGGTGAGTCCGTAAACACGCTCGGCGCGGCGGAAACCGGCGATCGGAAATTCGCCGAGATTGATCCAGCTTTCCGGCGCGGCAGCGGCAAAGCCTTCCGACGCAATGACGGTGCGGTTGAGATCGCTGGCGATCTTCTCGAGCCGCGCCGCGAGATTAACTGCCGGCCCAATGCATGTGAAATCGAGGCGATGACCGCCGCCGATATTGCCGTACAACACCTCGCCGACATGCAGCGCCAGCCCAAACCGAAACTTATCGAAGGTGACGCCGCCATGGCGAAACGCCATCGCCGCGACGCGCTCCCGGCTAGCCCGCGCCGCCGCCAGCACGCGGCTGCAAACCTCCACCGTATCGGCGCCGCCTTCGGCGATGGGAAATACCGCGAGCAGACCATCGCCCATAAACTTCAACACCTCGCCGCCGTGCTCCACGATGGGGTGAACCTGACAGTCGAAATAGAGATTGAGCACCTCCACCACCGCGCTCGGCGGCAGCGCGTCCGACAGCCGCGTGAAGCCGCGTAAATCCGACAGCCAGATCGCCGCCGACATGGTTTCGGTGTGGCCGCGCCGGATCTGCCCGGCGAGGATGCGCTGACCAGCGCGATTCCCGACATAGGTATCGAGCAACGCGGTCGCGGTGCGCTCCAGACGAATGATCTCGATGACGCGCGCGACAGGCGCCATCAACGCCCGCAAAGCCTCGATCTCGGCTTCGGAAAAACCGCCCGGCGCCGTCGTCGTCCAGCTCACCGCATGGATCTCGCCACTGAGAAAACGCAACGGCATCGCGATATAGTCGGTCATACGCTCGGCGCGCGCATCGACGAAGAAACTCGACCGCGTGTCGGCCAGGATATCGGCCTCACGGTAACGCATCTCGCGGCCTTCGGCGTGAACGACCGCAAGCGGGCTATTGAGGAAGTCCTCATCCTCCTCGATGCCAAACGGCGCCGCATAAACGGTGACGCCCTCGCCGCGCCGCCACGTAAAGCTCTGGCCGAACATCTGCGGATGCAGCGTGCGAACGAAAACGCCGACGCGCCACAGCGCGACCCCTGCCTCGACAAGGCGCTCGCACAGTTGCTGCATCATCACTTCCGGCGTCACGCCGTTGCGCTCGCCGGCCGACACCCAGGTGGCAATGTCTCTCAGATTCTCAATCTGCATCTCAGCAATCCGCTAGGGTAGCGTCTCTCTCGATAAGCCTTGCGCCAATCCGCTTCCAGTCCTCAACCTTGCTCCGACAGCGTTTCGCCATAGACATGCTCGGCGCGACGAAAACCGGCAATCGGAAATTCACCAAGGTCGGCCCAACCTTCGGAGAAGGCGCCGGCGAACGCCGACGACGCCACCACCGTTCGATTGAGCGCACCGGCGATCTTTTCCAGCCGCGCCGCAAGATTGACGGCAGGGCCGATACAGGTGAAATCGAGGCGATCCCCGCCACCGATATTGCCGTAAAGCACTTGCCCGACATGCAGCGCGAGCCCGAAGCGGAATGCGCCGAGGAGTTCGTCGCCAATGGCATATTCGAGGCTTGCGACATTGGCGCGACTGGCCCTGGCGGCTTGCAAAACCGCCTGAGAGACCGTCCGCATGTCGGTGCCGTCCTCAGCGACCGGGAAAACGGCCAGCAGCCCGTCGCCCATGAATTTCAGAACCTCGCCGCCGTGTTCGAGAATCGGCGCCACCTGGCAATCGAAATACCGATTGAGCAATTCGACAACAGCATCCGGCGGCAGGCGATCCGACAGCGGCGTGAAGCCGCGCAAATCCGACAGCCAGATCACCGCGCGCATGGTCTCGGTGTGGCCACGGCGAATCTGACCGGCAAGAATGCGCTGGCCGGCGCGCGGTCCGACATAATTGTCGAGCAATCCGGCTGCGGTTCGCCGCAACAGAAAAATCTCGATCATCCGCGACAGCGGCGCATGAATGGCGCGCAATTCGTCGAGATCGGTCTCGGTAAACCCACCTTCTCGCCGTGTCGACCAACTCAAGGCCTCGCGCTGGCCATCGGAGAACGTGATGGGCAGCGCGAAGTAGTCGGTGACGCCCTCGGCTCGCATCGAAGCAAGGAAAGAGGAATTGCCGATGGCGTCGACGTCACGCAGGCATCGCCGCACTTCGCGACCGGTATTGTAGACGGTCGAGAGCGGGCTCGAGAGGTAGTCATCGGATTCCTCGACCCCGTATGATGCCGAGGTCACCGAGACGCCGGTTTCCGCGCGCCAGATGAAACCGCGACCGGACATCGTGGGATGCAAGGTGCTGACGAACACGCCGACCCGCCAGATCGGAATGCCGCAGGCTACGATGCGTTCGCAACTCTCTGTGACGAAGGAGCCAACCTGTGGCGCGGATTGCGCCCCATCGATCAGCCAGTCCGCCACGCTTTGGAGACGACCGGCTTGCATCCGAGACCGCCCTAGCCCACCTGCCCGCGATGGCGCAGCAGATGATCCGCCAGCACGCAGGCCATCATCGCTTCGCCGACCGGCACCGCGCGAATGCCGACGCAGGGATCGTGACGGCCCTTGGTCATGATGTCGGTGTCGGCACCGCTGCGGTCGATGGTCCGACGCGGCGACAGGATCGATGACGTCGGCTTCACCGCAAAGCGCACGACCACCGGCTGCCCGGTGGAAATACCGCCGAGAATGCCGCCAGCGTGATTGGAGAGGAAACTCGGCCCGTTGTTACCCATTCGCATCTCGTCGGCATTCTGTTCGCCGGACAGCGCGGCAGCATTGAAGCCCTCGCCGATCTCGACGCCCTTCACCGCGTTGATGCTCATCATTGCCGTAGCGAGATCGCTGTCGAGCTTGGCGTAGATCGGCGCGCCGAGCCCTGCCGGCACGCCTTCGGCCACCACCTCGATCACCGCGCCGATGGACGAACCGCTTTTGCGGATGCCGTCGAGATAACTTTCGAAGAACGCGGCCTTGTCCTTATCGGGACAGAAGAACGGATTGCGCGCCACCTCGTCCCAATCCCACTTTTCGCGATCGATCTTGTGCAGCCCCATCTGCACCAGCGCGGCGCGCACCGTCATACCGGGAATGACCTTGCGCGCCACCGCGCCGGCGGCAACGCGGCTCGCCGTTTCCCGCGCCGAGGAGCGGCCGCCACCGCGATAATCACGGATGCCGTATTTCGACTCGTAGGTGAAGTCGGCGTGGCCGGGACGATACTTGTCCTTGATGTCGGAATAGTCCTTCGAGCGCTGATCGGTGTTCTCGATCAACAGCGCGATCGGCGTGCCGGTGGTCACCTGCACCCCGCTCTCGGGATGGGCCATCACGCCGGACAGGATTTTCACCTGGTCCGCCTCCTGCCGCTGCGTGGTGAAACGCGACTGGCCAGGGCGGCGGCGGTCAAGGTCCTGCTGGATGTCCTCGGCCGCGAGCGGGATCAGCGGCGGGCAGCCATCGACCACGCAGCCGATCGCCACTCCATGGCTCTCGCCGAAGGTGGTGACGCGGAACAGATGGCCGAAGGTGTTGTGGGACATGCACCCGCCTCAAAGTAGCGATTTTCGCTATATCTCGTAGCGACTTGTTGCGAGAATCGCAAATTCTGCAGCAAACCAGCTCAGCTATACTTCGCCAGCGACCCGCCGCTAAAAACGTACACAGCGCCCTGTTCGATAAAGAGGTCCGCCGCCTTCTCCGGCGACGCAACGCCGACCGCCACCATCAGCGCCCGCGCCGTGCCGCCGTGGGACACCGCGACGGTGTCCCCCAGCAACGACCCATACCATTTCCGCATCCGCTGCGTGACCGACACATAGCTTTCGCCACCCGGCGGCGAGACGTGCCACTTGTCCCGCTCGCGTTCCGCGAACAGATCGGGATGCGAGGCGCGCATCTCCGGTAGTGTCGAGCCCTCCCACTCCCCATAGGCAATTTCGCGCAGGCGGTCATCGATCGCGAAACCGTCCGGCGGCAGGGCGAGTTCGGTTCGCACCAACTCCATGGTGACGCGCGCGCGCACCAAGGGGCTCGCGACGAACGCAAAAGCATCCAACGCTTGACCGTTGCGCGCGACCAGATCGCCGAGAATATCGCCGGCGTGCGCTGCCTGCGTGCGACCGAGATCGTTGAGCGGAATATCCTTGGAGCCCTGGAAGCGGCCCGCGGCATTCCACGCCGTCTCGCCGTGGCGGATGAAGTAGATCGTGGGTGGGGACATTGTCGAAAGTTTCTCGGTCTTACTGTGTCATTGCGACGAGCATCCAGATCCCGTGCTTCGCGCTGTCCGGGCGGGAGCTCCGCGACGGAACAATACAGAAGTTCCTAGAAGGTGTGGATCGCTTCGCTCGCAATGACGGTCGCTACTGTTCGCGGATACGTGTGGTTCACACCGTTGCAGAATCAATCCTTCGCCAGCGAGATGTCCGGCGCGTCAGGGCGCTTCATGCCGACGACATGATAGCCGGAATCGACGTGATGCACCTCGCCGGTGACGCCGCGCGACAGGCTTGAGAGGAAATACATCGCGCTGTCGCCAACCTCCTCGATGGTCACGGTGCGGCGCATCGGCGCGTTGTATTCATTCCATTTCAGAATGTAACGGAAGTCGCCGATGCCGGATGCGGCCAGCGTCTTGATCGGCCCCGCCGACAGGGCGTTGACGCGGATGTTCTTCTCGCCAAGGTCGGCGGCCAGATAACGCACGCTCGCCTCCAGCGCCGCCTTGGCCACGCCCATGACGTTATAGTGCGGCATCCACTTCTCGGCGCCGTAGTAGGTCAGCGTGAGGATCGAGCCGCCATCGGTCATCAATTTCTCGGCGCGTTGTGCAACGGCCGTGAGCGAATAGCACGAGATCAGCATGGTCTTGCTGAAGTTGTCGGCGGTGGTCTCGATGTAGCGGCCGTCGAGTTCGTCCTTGTCGGAAAACGCGATGGCGTGGACCACGAAATCGATCTTGCCCCACTGCTTCCTGGCTTCGTCGAACACCGCGTCGATGGTCGCGGGATCGGTGACGTCGCAATGGCCGAGCAGGATGCCGCCGAGTTCCGCGGCCAACGGCTCAACCCGTTTCTTCAGCGCGTCACCCTGCCAGGTCAGCGCGATCTCCGCCCCCTGCGCCCGGCAGGCCTTGGCGATGCCCCAGGCGATCGAGCGGTTGTTGGCGACGCCGAGGATGATCCCGCGCTTGCCCTGCATCAGGCCTGAATTCTGTCCCATTCCATGTCCCATCGATCCAATGCCGGCCGATTGCCAGCCCTTCCGGGTACACCAGTGCCGAGGCTGGGCAAAGCCAAAAATGACCCGAAAACGTGCTGTTTTGAGGCGAAAAAGTTAACGGCCGGAATAGCCGCGCGGGACCGGTGTTCTATCGGCATGGGCGCGGGGCCTGCTATAGCCGAACCGGCATTGCCCAGCACGTAACCACCCGGCGCGGGTTCGCATACGTTGAGATGACAACACGGCAATGAACACATTTCGCGACAGTGTCGAAGCCATGATCCCGGCGCTGCGCCGCTACGCGCGAGCACTGACGCGCGACGCCGATGTCGCCGACGATCTGGTGCAGGACACCCTGCTCCGCGCGCTGCGCTCGGAGCGGCTGTTCATCGGCGGCGATCTTCGGAGCTGGCTTTACACGATCCTCACCAACCTCAATCGCAATCGCCGCCGCTCGCTGGCGCGCAAGCCCTCCTTCGCGCCGTTGCAGGACGCCGCCGCCGGCGCCAGCGGGACCGAGGCCGAAGGCCGCGACATCGCGCGCGCGCTGGCAACGCTGGTGGACGATCAACGTGCGGTTCTGCTGCTGGTGACCCTGGAGGGCCTGACCTATCGGGAGATCGCCGACATTCAGGGCGTGCCGATCGGCACCGTGATGTCGCGCCTCGCCCGCGCCCGTGCCCACATGAAAGCCGCACTCGATGGCGAGCGCCCGGCGCTCCGCCGCGTCAAGTAATTCGAGCGAGACGAGAAGAGACGACCATGACCGAACCCAACATTCCCGTAACCGAAGACGAGTTGCATGCCTACATCGATAACGAACTGCCGGCAGAACGCCGCGACGATGTCGAGGCATGGCTCATCACTCATCCCGAAGATGCCGAACGCGTCCGATCATGGCGAGCGATGGCGGAGGCGCTGCACGCACGCTACGATGCGGTCGCGGACGAACCGGTGCCCGCACGGCTTGAGATTGAACGGCTGGCCCGCCCGCAGCGCCGCATGCTGTACGGCGCGATCGCCGCGACGCTCGCCGCGTTCGTCATCGGTGGCGCGACGGGATGGTTGGCGCATGGAGTCAACGCTGCGCCGTCGTCATTGCGAGCCTTCACGCTCGACGCGCTGGAAGCACACCGGCTTTACGTTGTGGAAGTGCGCCATCCGGTCGAGGTCGCGGGCTCGGAGCGCGCGCATCTGCAACAGTGGCTGTCGCGACGCGTCGGCTACGCAATCAAGGCGCCGGAACTGGATGCATCCGGATTGAAGCTGGTGGGCGGCCGCCTTCTGCCCGGACCGACAGCGCCCGCGGCCTTCCTGATGTACGAGAGCCCGACCGGCGAACGCTTCACGTTGTATACATCGCGCGCCGCCGCGCCGACGACGCAGATGCGCTATGTGACGCGCGCCAGCGACGGCGCGTTGTACTGGTCGGATCGCGGCGTCGGCTACGTGCTGTCCGGCCCCGACGATAACAAGAACCGCCTCGAACAAGTCGCGCGCGCTGTTTACGATCAGACCGAAAAGAATGGAGGCTGAGGTATGCATCTCGGGACACACGCTAACGACAGCCATTAGAAGCTACGCTGTCAGCAACCGCTCCGCGGCCTCCTCGGCGCGCGCATAACCGGGATAATCACCCTTGCCGCCGACGATCTCGATCGGACCCGACCCGATCGGCCCGGTGAGTTTCGGATCGGTGGCAATGAAGACGCCGATCAACGGCACCGCATAGGCGGCGGCGAGATGCAGCAGGCCGGTATCGACGCCGACCACCAGCGACGCATTTGCAATCACTTGCGCGGTTTCATCGAGCGGGCGGCGCGGTAACACTTCAGCGCCCTTGATCGCGCCAGCTAGCCGTTCGCTGCGCACGCGCTCGGCTTCGGTGCCCCACGGGAGCAGAACGCCCAAACCTCTTCGCCGCAACGCTTGTCCCAGACCGATCCAGTTGGATTCGCGCCACTCCTTGTCGGCGCGCGATGTGCCGTGCAGTAGCACCGCGTAAGGGGAAGAAGATACACCCTGACGCGACAACCCATAGTCGATGACCTCAGAGGGAACGAAATCCAGCGACAGTCCCGCAAGCGCGCGATTGCGTAACACTGCGTGCTGATCTTTCGCGACAGCATGACGAACATCGTAGAACCATGACGCCACCGGCTCACGAATGCTGCGGCGGTCATAACCGTGACGCTCGCCTTGCGCCTGCGCCGCGATCAATGCCGATCGAAACAATCCCTGAGTATCGACGACACGGTCATATCGACGGCCGCGCAGGACACTCCGGAATGTCGCAACATCCTGCCATGTCGAAGGTGACAGCACTCCACGACGCCAGCGCCGTGTTGCGACCGCGATGACTTCGTTAACGCCGGGATGTAATCGCACCAAAGGCAGGAACGCCTCCTCGACCACCCAGCCAATATGCGCATCCGGCCAGCGCCGACGCGCCTCGGTCACTGCCGGCATGTTGTGCACGACATCGCCGAGCGACGAGGTCTTAACAAACAGGAGAGAATCCATCGTCGATAAAGGCTCGCATTGTTCGAAACCCGGTGAGGTTTTGGCAACCATAAGCACGTTTCAAAGCCAAGATCACACCGAATCTGCGGTTCATTAGCCCAGTTTTACCTTGTCTGCACCGCTGCGGCCGTAGGCTTGCCTGCTTCTTGGCGCGCTGCGGGGCGCGGTAGATAACGGAAAGACCTCATGACCGTACTCGTGACCGGCGGAGCGGGCTACATCGGCAGCCATATGGTTCTCGCATTGGTGGAAGCCGGCGAGAGCGTGGTGGTGATCGATAATCTATCGACCGGCTTTTCCTCCGCGCTACCGGAAGGCGTGCCGCTGTATATCGGCGACGCTGGGGATGAGAATCTGGTCGCGGGCGTGATCGCCAATCACGATATCGATGCGATCATTCACTTCGCCGGATCCGTTGTGGTGCCGGACTCGATGCGCGACCCGCTCGGCTATTACCGCAACAACACCATGACCACGCGCAATCTGCTGGCTGCCGCGGTGCGCGGCAATGTGCGGCGCTTCATTTTTTCATCCACCGCCGCCGTCTACGGCAACCCCGATCAGATGCCAGTGACGGAAGATGCGCCGACTCGGCCGCTATCGCCCTACGGCGCCTCGAAGCTGATGAGTGAGATCATGCTGCACGATACCGCCGCCGCGCATGATTTCCAGTTCGTGGTGCTGCGCTATTTCAATGTCGCGGGCGCCGACCCTCTTGCCCGCATTGGCCTCGCGACCATCGGCGCCACGCATCTGCTGAAGATCGCCGTGGAGGCCGCCACCGGTCAGCGCGCCAAGATCGACGTCTACGGTACCGACTACCCAACACAGGACGGCAGCTGCATTCGCGATTTCATCCACGTCAGCGATCTTGCTCAGGCACATCGCGCCGCTCTGGCTTATCTGCGGCAAGGTGGAACCTCGACGACGCTGAACTGCGGCTATGGGCGGGGCTATTCCGTGCTGGAGACCATCGAGGCCGTGCGCCGTGCAGCGGGCCACAACTTCGCGGTTCAATACGCGCCGCGCCGGCCGGGCGACATCATGACGATGATCGCAGACACCGGCCGTATTCATGCGACGCTCGACTGGACACCACAATATGACGACCTCCCCACCATCGCCCGACATGCGCTGGCCTGGGAGGCAAAGCTCGCACAAACCCGTGACGGCGACCAATGGCGGCGGGCGGAATCGGCCTAAAGGGATGGTAAAAACTCCGTTTCCGGCTTGAAAAAGCCGCGCATAGCGGGCAATTGAGGCGGACATTCTCGCATACAACCCTGACGCGTGCCGACAACTCGCCGCACCCGTCACTGGAACGCGGATGACCGACGCCCCACGCAAGATTACCGACGATCCCTACGGCGCAGCGATCCTGATTCGCCGCCTGATCAGCGAGCAGGCCGCAATTTACTGGCGGCGTTACCTGCTCGCCTTCATTCTAATGGGCATTGCAGCGGCGACCACCGCGGCCGCCGCCTATCTCCTCGGCGAGGTTATCAATCAGGCCTATGTCGACCGCAACGTGCGCGGCATCTTCATGCTGTCGGGCGTGGTGCTGGTCATCTTCGTGGTCAAGGGCGCAGCCACCTATGGCCATTCGGTGATCCTGTCGCAGATCAGCAACGCCATCCTCGCTAATAATCAGCGACGGCTGTTCGCCAAGCTGATGAGCGAGAGCATCGGCTATTTTTCGCAGCGGCACTCGTCCGAATTTCTGGCGCGGCTCACCGCCGGCGCGACCTCGGTGACGCAGGTGCTCACGCTGCTGATCAACGCCGTCGGCCGCGATCTGCTGTCGCTGATCGCGCTCGTCGCCGTGATGGTGATGCAGGACCCATATATGTCCCTGCTCGGCGCGCTGGTGGCGCCGCCGGCAATGATCGTGTTGCGCAAGCTGGTGAAGCGCATCAAGGGATTGGCGCACAGCCAGTTCCACGGCACCGCCGACATCATGGAGACGATGCAGGAATCGCTGCAAGGCATCCGCACCGTCAAGGCGTTCACACTCGAACAAACCATGCGCGAGCGCATCGGCGTCAGCATCGATGCCGTGGAACGCGACTCCAACAAGATGGCACGCATCTCCAACCGCTCCAGCCCGCTGATGGAAACGCTCGGCGGTTTCGCTATCGCCGGCGGCCTGATGTATGGCGGCTACCGCGTGGTGGCGATGGGCGCGACACCGGGACAATTCTTCTCGTTCCTCACCGCGTTCCTGCTGGCTTATGAGCCGGCGAAGCGGTTGGCGCGCCTCAACATCGACCTCAACTCCAGCCTGATCGGCGCGCGCAAGCTGATCGAGATCATCGACAGCCCCGCCACCGAACCCGACGACAGCAACAAGCCGCCACTGAAACTGACCGAAGCGCGTGTCGAGTTGCGCGACGTGACCTTTGCCTATCGACCGGGCGAGCCGGTATTGAACCGGATGAGTTTCGTTGCCGAACCGGGCAAGGCGACCGCATTGGTCGGCCCGTCCGGCGGCGGCAAATCCACGGTACTGGCACTGCTGCTGCGGCTTTACGAGATCGATAGCGGCGAAATCCTGATCGATGGCCAGAACATCTCAAACGTGTCGCGGCATTCGCTGCGACAGCAGACCGCCTATGTCGGACAGGACGTCTATCTGTTCCGTGCCACCATCCGCGAAAATATCGCGTTCGGCAAACCCGGCGCGAGCGACGACGAGATCGTCGCTGCTGCCAAGGCCGCCTGCGCGCACGACTTCATCATGAGCTTCCCGAAGGGCTACGATACGCCGGTCGGCGAACACGGCACGCAACTGTCCGGTGGCCAACGCCAGCGCGTCGCCATCGCCCGTGCGCTGGTGAAGAACGCTCCGATCATCCTGCTGGATGAAGCCACCGCGGCGCTGGATTCAGAGTCCGAGAAACAGGTCCAGGAGGCGATCACGCATCTGTGCGAGAGCCGCACCACCATCGCCATCGCCCACCGGCTGCACACCATCATGAATTCGGATGCGATCCTGGTGGTCGAGGGCGGCGAGATCGTGGAGCGGGGCCGCCACGACGACCTGTTGCGCCGCAACGGCCGCTATGCGTCGTTCTTCCGGCTACAGCATCGCGAGAACCCACCGCTGGCGGCCGCCTCCGCGACCGCCTAGAGTAGTCTTCCTATCCGTTTCCCACCCTCGATGATCCGAGATTGCCCATGAGCACGTCCGCTTCGTTCGTCATCCCCGCGCCACCGCAAGCCTCCATTGCCGTGGCTGGCGAGAGCAAGAGTTTTCCGGTGCGCCGCATCTGGTGCGTCGGACGCAACTATCTCGAGCACATCCGCGAGATGGGCAACGACGAGCGCGCACCGCCATTCTTCTTCGCCAAGCACGCCGACATGGTGGTCGCCGACGGCGCGACGATCCCCTACCCGCCGCTGACCAAGGACTTCCATCACGAGGTCGAACTGGTGGTGGCGCTGAAAAGCGGCGGCCGCAATATTCCCGCAGACCAAGCACTCGATCATGTCTACGGTTATGCCGTGGGCATCGACCTGACCCGTCGTGACCTGCAAGGTGCCGCGAAGAAAAAAGAGCGGCCGTGGGAGATCGGCAAGTCGTTCGACCATTCGGCACCGTGCGGGGCTTTACAGCCGGCCGCGAAGATCGGTCATCTGGCGAAGGGTAAGATCTGGCTGTCGGTGAACGGCACCGAGAAGCAGAAGGGCGATCTCACCGAATTGATCTGGAGCGTGCCGGAGATCATCGCGAAACTATCCGAGCAGGTGACGCTCGACGCCGGTGACATCATCCTGACCGGAACGCCCGCCGGCGTCGGTGCGCTTGTCTCCGGCGACAAGGTCGAATGCGGTATCGACGGCATCGGCGCCCTCAAGGTTGCGATCGGCAAGCCCGAATAGCCGGTCGAATCCGGTCGCACAAAAGGCAAACAAAACGGGCGGCATCGAGATCGATGCCGCCCGCTTTTATTGGTTCGTCGCGAGACGATCAGCGATTGGTTTCGGCGCTGAGCACGTCGCCGAACAGGTCCCACTTGCCCTTCGAGAACTTCATCATCTTGAGTTGCTCGATCGGCGCGAAGTCGGTGGCGCTGGTTTTGACGTAAACGCCCGGAAGTAGTGTATCCGGCACGAACTTGTCGATGCTCGCTGCCTGCTTCATGACGTTGGCGCGGGTGAGATCGTCGCCGCACTTCTCCAGCACGTGCACCATGGTCTGCGCGGCCGAGTAGCCATAAACCATGTTGGCATCGGTGACGTTCGCACCCGGCATGTACTTGTCGACGAAGGCCATGAATTTCTTCATACCGGCGTCGTCCTTCCATTGCGGGTCGGCGGCATCCTTGAGATAGCCCGCCGAAAGCACGCCCTCGGAGGCGTCGAAACCGGCCGGCTTCATCACGGCACCGATCGAGATCGACACGTCGGTCATCAGATGCATCGGCTTCCAGCCGATCTCGTGCATCTTCTTGATGGCCTGGGCAGCGAACTTAGGCGTCGAGATGTTGATGAAAACGTCGGCGCCAGTGCCCTTGAGCTTGACGATGTGGGAGTCGATGGTCGGCTCGCTGTTCTCATAGCTCTCTTCCGCGACGATCAGCTTCGAAGCCTTATCGCCGAAGATATCCTTGAGGCCGAGCAGATAGTCCTTGCCGAAATCATCGTTGGCATAGAGCACAGCGACTTTCGCGTCCGGCTTATTGGCAAGCACATACTTGGCAAAAATGCGCGCCTCCGAGCGGTAGCTCGGCTGATAGCCCATGGTCCACGGGAAATTCTTCGCGTCGTCCCACTTGCTTGAGCCCGACGCGATGAAGAGTTGAGGCACCTTCTTGGCGTTCATGTACTTGTGAACGGCTGACTGCGTCGGCGTGCCGAGCGGATTGAAGATGAACAACACCTCATCGCTTTCAACCAACTTGCGGGTCTGCTCGACGGTCTTCGGCGGGCTATAGCCGTCGTCGTAGGTGATGAAATTGATCTTGCGACCTTTGATGCCGCCCTGATCGTTGATCATCTTGAAGTAGGCTTCCTCGGTCTTGCCGATGATGCCGTAAGCCGATGCCGGGCCGCTGTAAGCCTCGATGTTGCCGATCTTGATCTCGGTGTCGCTGGCGCCGGTGTCGTATTTCTTCTGGGCCAGCGCGCTGCCGGCGGACAGCAGCAACGCAGCGGCCGAAATCGCGGCCAGGCGAGAGGGTAGTCGGATCATTCGCGTTTTCTCCTTGGAAGTTTTTTATTAGAATCCGCGTATCTAACTATGCTCCCAGGAATTTTGCCAGCGCCCCGCGACGGCAAAACGCACCTGTGATGAACGGCAGCGCCTAAACGCAAGTTTCTCCACTCCGGGGCCCCTTACGGCCCCAGACGTCCATCGACTTATAGGTAGCGAAAATCCGGCTGAATTCACCAGAACCGGCAAAGCGAAAGCAAGTGGGCCCGCAGAAACTTGCTAGGCGCTCACCGCATCCCGCACAGCGGCAATGACGCGGGCCTGGTTCGCTTCGTCGAGATAGGGATGCATCGGCAGGCTGATGACATCCTTCGACAATGCCTCACTGACCGGCAGGCCGCCATCGACCACCGGATAGTGGCGATAAGCCGTCTGCTGGTGCATCGCCTTCGGGTAATACACCATGGTCGGAATGCCTCGCGCCTTGAGCGCCGCAGCGAATCCGTCACGATCGCCGCGCGGCAGACGGATCGTGTACTGGGCCCAGACAGACGTATTGCCGTCCACCACCCGCGGCACGGTAACAACATTCCCGAGACCATGGGCATAGCGCTCGGCCACCTCGTTGCGTGCGACAATCTCGTCCTCGAAGATCGTCAGCTTCTGTAGCAGCACCGCAGCCTGTATGGTGTCCAGTCGTGCGGTGAGACCGAGACGGACGTTGTCGTACTTGTCGGAGCCCTGCCCGTGAACACGAATGCTGCGCAGGATGTCCGCCAACGCCGCGTCGTCCGTGAAGATGGCGCCGCCGTCGCCATAACAGCCGAGCGGCTTGGCGGGGAAAAAGCTGGTGGTCATGATATTGCCGATGCCACCGAGCCGACGTCCCTTATAGGTGGCGCCGAATGACTGCGCAGCATCGTCGAGCACGAACAACCCCTCGGCCTCGGCTACCGCGGCGACGGCGTCGTGGTCGGCGGCCTGACCGAACAAATCAACCACGATGATGCCTTTGGGCTTCAGGCCGGCGTTCCGCGCTGTCACCAGCCCGCGCTTCAACGAGGCGGTATCCATATTGAAGGTGATCGGATCGACATCAACAAAAACCGGCGACGCCCCGGTCAGCGCGACGCTTTCGCCAGTGGCGCAGAAGGTGAAGGACGGACACAGGATCGCGTCGCCGGGGCCGATACCCTTGGCCATCAGCACCATGATCAGCGCATCGGTACCGCTGGCACAACTGACGACATGCTTCGCGCCGGTGAAAGCGGCAAGTTTCTGCTCCAGTTCGATCACTTCCGGGCCATTGATAAACAGGCCATGATTGAGCACCCGTCCCACCGCCTCATCGACCGCCGACCCGAGCCTGCGGCGCTGCGCGCCGAGATCAATGAAGGGAATAGGCTCGGATCGAAGCTGACGATTCATGACGCTCTCTGGTTGACGATTTTGAACTGATGGTGAAACGTTTGACTTTAGAATTAGCCGATACATCGGGCAATGATCCGGACGTCGGACGAATCGACGAATCACGACCATGCGAAGCAGCCACAACGGCAAAATGGCGGTGCGGCAGCCTCACGTTTGGGATTTCGGGACCTCAAACTCCAATCAAACACCGGGAAATCAAACCGTTGCGCGTCGTACCATGTTGTGGACATCGCGGGAACGTCAGAATCGTCACGACAAACACGTTTTGATTCAAACGATTACAAGTGGAACCGGCGAAACTCCGCGAGTCGTTGGTCCGCTTGCGCCGATTTTTCGGGCTTAAAGTTCATGCCGTCATAAGCCGTTCGACGGCGAAGCCGACACCCGGTGTCGATCGCACCGGAGCCGTTTCCGTTCCGGAAGAATATCCGAACGGGGCTCTGGATACCTTTTCGATGCGTTTCCGTCACACGAACCAGCATCCACCTCACTCGAAAACGCTTTGAGCAGCCGAACTTCGCTCCATTGCCGGAGATCAACCATTGTTCTTTTCACCAGCCGGCTGACCCAGTCATTTTCCCAGATTTGCGACCGGCCATATTCCAGCAGCGATACCTGCTGCGGGGAATATCCGACAGATCGGATACGCTCCGCGAGATGTGCCTCCTCCTCGCAGGTACAGGATCGTGGTTACGATGGCGAGGATCACGGGAGCGACGACAAATTCGGCGGCCTACGCCATCTCGCCCTCACGGTTTCGCCAGGACGCTATCGGGAAGCTTACCCCGTCGCTGGCGCGGCGACGATCCGTACATCGGACGCATCACCATTATTTAACGGTGATGTCGGCGGATCTTCGCCACTCTCGACACACGATAATGTCGATCTCAGCGATCCGCACCTTACCCGCGGGCTAAGGCGCTCCGCTCTCATGCCACCCAGGAGATCGCAGCAGGCACCTCCTAACAAATCGTCCTAAGCTGACCTATATATGAGGACAGAGCGTGGCTTAGGTCTTCGCTACCGTGGGCATAATGCACAATGCAATGGTTACATCTGGTGGATTGAGATCCCCCAGAGCGATCTTCCGCGCCGATCATAAGGAAGAGTTGGAGCTAGGCGATGGTCGATATCACTGAGTTACTGCATGAAGCGGATAGGCTGCACGATCGAGCACACCACGAGGCTGACCCCAACATTCGCAACCGCTTGAACCGCATGGCCGACATCTATGATCACATCGCCAAGATCGAGTCAGGAAACCACGGCGGATCGATCCAGGCGATGGTGGGAGCTCTGTCGAACACCGGCCATCATAGCTAGGCATAGCTAGGCTCATTGCGCTGCCGAGATTCCGGAAGGCGATACTCCGTCGCGATCTGTGGAGATGATGGCGTCCGATGATGCGGTAGAGAGCACGGCTTCGGCAATCCCCCTCCTATCGATCGATGCGGACCCTGGGCGCGTCCATGTGTGAATGCTCGTCGGCAGCTCACACCCAATGCAGGCACGCTAAGTCGACGCAACCAACAGACAATCGTGCCGCACGTCCGGTTTGGTCAAACACGGCGCACGCTGCGCGAACCCCACGCCTGGGAAAGGCAGAAGCCGAGCACCCGTTCGCACAATACTACTACTTCCCGCTTTCGATTTGCCACCACACCAGCAATCAGCCGCTACGTTGACGACAATCGCCGCGAACATTTAGTGGGACATCAACACCGGTACTGTCATTGAAGTTAAGATACCACGCGTAGCTCCGCCAAGTATCAACTCGCGGACACGAGAATGGCCATATCCGCCCATAACAATGAGACTAGTTGACGTCTCGGCCGCATAAGACAGAATTGCACTTGCGATGTCGATCTCTCGCGCCACAACTCGTCTTACTTCGGGTTTAAGTCCGTGACGCGCGAGGTGGTGGCCAATGTTAGCCCCATGCACTTCGTCGCTCTTGACGTATTGATCCTCGACGATCAGAACGTCGACTGCTGCGGCGCGAGTGAGAAATGGCAAAGCATCTGCAACCGCTCGCGCAGCGGTTCGGCTCCCATCCCAGCACACCGTGACGCGGTCGAGTTTTAAGTTGCCCTTCTGAATAAATGGAACAATCAAAACCGGCCGTCCGGATCCGAGCAAGGTAACCTCCGGAATTGAATCTGACGCGGTCGCATGACCACGCTCGACCTGTCTCACGATTGATAGATCGAAATTCCGTGCGATCCGGGCAAATGCATCGCCCGAGCTCCTGATATCGATCTCAACCTGCCGCGAGCTAGCTGACAATCCCGCGCGGCGCGTCGCCTCATTGAATGCATCAATCGAGGCGGCGGCACGCTGTCGGCTTTCAGCCACCATTTCATCGATATACTTTGTCGGAATTTCACCATACCCGACCGTGGGAAATTCCGGTTGGTAGGCGAATGCAATACCGGACAGATGCGCTTCAAATAGGTTCGCAACGGATATCGCCAGATTGGAGAGCACATCTTCTGAATCCGCCGCGGAAAGATTGACAACAACATCCTTGATCATAACGCCTCCTCGCCGACACCGTAGCTTGAGAAGCTCTCCAGAAGTGCCTGCAACATTGACGAATGGAAATACATCTCTCCTGATGAGATAGTCACGATGCGAACGACAACAAGACGAAATTTAGCATTATGCGAATGAGTACGTATGCGCGGATGGGCTCCACTACAGCGGTAGACCTCAGAAACGAGTAACGAAGTCAGCGATGATCAAACGTTACCAACAAAGGAGCGCATCATCCAACCACTGCTGAGGTTATTGTTGTCATCGTCGAGTCAATGGACTGGATGTGCAGCGATGCGAACCAGAACGTCGGAGAGCCACGCTGGCGGATCCACGTCATTCATCTTCGCGGTGACCATCAGGCTGTACATCGCGGCAGCACGATCGCCACCACGATCGGAGCCGCAGAACAGCCAGGACTTCCGCTCCATGGCGGTACCACGCACGGCACGTTCGGCGGCGTTGTTCGATAGGCAGATGCGGCCGTCGTCAAGGAAGCGTGTGAACGCATTCCAGCGTTTGAGCATGTCGTCCATGGCCTTGGTGACATCGTCGCGTCGTGAGAGCTTGGTGTGTTGCTCACGCATCCAGGTTTCCAGATCGGCGACCAACGGCGCGCTGAGCTCCTGGCGGGAGGCTTGACGCCGTTCAGGCGTCTCGCCGTTGATGCTTCGTTCAATCTCGAACAAGGCGTTGATCCGGCGGGCAGCTTCCAGCGCCAGGAGCGAGATCACTGCAGGCTTTTTGCCCTGTACTTTGCGGCGTGCATTCTCCGCCGGATCAGCCATCACGAAGAACGGCCGTCGCGCATGGACACAGCACGCAGCCTTCGGGATCGGACCTGCATCACGGCCCCGGTCGTAAAGCCTGCCGTAGCCACCGTAAGATGGATCAGAAACTGAATTCGTCAGGAGCCTTCGCTCTGCTCAACCAAATTCTCGGAACCGGCGCACCATCATGAGGTCGATGTCTTGGCTCAATACGCACAAACACGCCGCAGCTGAGACCAATGGACTAGTCCACATCAACACCCGATCCAGGAGCGCAATCCACCAGCGATAAAGGACTAATCCCACCGCGCTGCACCGCCACATCCCTTCATAAGCTTCGCCGTTGATCACAGCAGCGACGGCGCGTGGCCGTTAGCTACCGCACTATATTTGACCGTCTCACACTTGTCACAACGCATTGATCATCCTGCAGTTTTATCGCGATCGGCGTGTGCGTCAAAACTAATCCGGAAAGCACGGCCTAACCCGCTCGGGGCATTCGTCCCGTAATCGCGATCGTACTAAACCATAGCTCGCATCGAGACCGTCTCATGCAAACGTACGAAGACGGATCTGGATAATTACGCTTACGCTGCTTCAACGCTCCGATCGATCAGAATGCTGGAACCGGACTTTCGTGGACGAAGGAAAGTGCGATTGCGAGCTTTAGCAATGCGGAGGCTTTGATGAAGGCAGTGATTCAATGCGGCGGCAAAGGTACGCGCTTACGCCCCCACACATCGATTCTACCGAAACCACTCATGCCGATCGGCGCACGCCCTGTTCTTGAGCTCGTGCTCAAGTGGCTGAGACGTAACGGGATCAGGGAGGTCTACGTCACGACGGGATACTTGGGCCATCTCATTCGCAGCGTCTGCGGCGACGGCAATCAATGGAACATGAGCATCAAATATACGCAGGAAATGGAGCCGCTCGGAACCATCGGCCCGCTTTCACTGCTGCGCGACCAGCTCAACGAATCATTTCTTGTTCTTAACGGCGACGTCCTGACGGATTTGAATCTCAATCAATTCGTAAGCGGCCATCGTCGCCGCAACTCCAAGCTTACCATTGCCACCGCGATCCGTCCGACGAAGATGGATTTCGGCGTGATTGACGAAACGGAAGGGCGCGTAACCGCTTTCCGCGAGAAGCCAGAACTTTCGCATCTCGTCAGTATGGGGATCTACTGCATGGACCCTTCCGTGCTTGAACGGATTCCGTCAGGCGTTCCTTTCGGCTTCGACGACCTGATGTTCCAGATGATCGACGACGAGGTTCCGGTCAATGTGTTCAAGCACAATGGCCTCTGGCTCGACATTGGACGCGTCGAAGATTTCCTGAAAGCCCAGGATGTCGCGTGGGACGAGCAGTCGCCCGTGTTCGCAAAACCCGCCGCCGCCTGATTCACCTGATGGCGCGGTGATCGCATCAGACACAGTCACCGCGCCCGTTCAGCCCGGATTGGAGACAAGCACATGCTATTGGTATCGGCGCCGGTTCTTGGAGACGACGAGAAGGCTGCTCTTGCCGCAGTGATCGAGAGCGGCTGGGTGACGATGGGAGACAGGGTCGGCGAATTCGAGCAAACGTTCGCGCGTTTGCATCAAGCGGATGATGCGATCGCCGTCGGCTCCTGCACGGCAGCCCTCCATCTGATCCTGCACGCCCTCGGCATCGGCCCCGGAGACGAGGTCCTCGTTCCTTCGCTGACCTTCGTCGCGACCGCCAACAGCGTTGTCTATGTCGGCGCGCGGCCGGTCTTCGTCGATATCGAATCCGCCGAGGTGCCGCTGATGTCGCTCGACGAGGCGGAAGCCAAGTGCACCTCCAGGACCAAAGCCGTCATTCTGGTTCATTTCGCCGGCTACCTTGCGGATCGCGACGCCTGGCAATCCTTTGCACGTCGAAAGGGGCTGCTATTGATCGAGGACGCCGCCCATGCGCCCGGATTGCCCGAGGTCGGCACCTATGGCGAAGCCGCGGCATTCAGTTTCTACGGAAACAAGAACATGACGACAGCCGAGGGCGGCGCCGTCATTGCGCGCGACCGCGGCTTGCGCGAACTCATCCGCCAGTCTCGCGCCCACGGAATGACAAGCGGCACGCGGCAACGTCTTTCCAGCCGAAGCGCCGAATACGACGTAACCATGCTCGGCTTCAACTACCGAATGGACGAGCTGCGGGCCGCGCTGGGGCTCGTGCAGTTGAAAAAGCTGCCTGCGTGGAACGAAAGCAGACGGCAACTGGCGACCGTCTATCGTGGGCTGGTCGCGGAGCACTGTCCGTCCGTGAAGATACCCTTCGAGCTCCGCTGGCCGTCGGCACACCATCTGATGCCGATCGTATTGCCGCCCGCGGCGAACCGTCAGCGCGTCGTCGACCATTTGCGCGAGCGCGACATTCAAACCACGATCCACTATCCACCGGTCCATCGGCTGACGTACTACAGAGATCTCGATCCGGACGTGGCCCTCCCCCGCACCGAGGACATGGCCCGCCGCGAGTTGACGCTGCCCCTGCATCCCCGAATGACGGCATCCGACGTCGAGCGCGTCGTGCAGGCACTTTCGGCGGCACTCGCCGCTGAGTATCCGATGGGAGCAGTCGCATGAGCATCTCGGAGACCGCGAGCCGGCCGGTTAGACGATCTCGCTCGCTCCATTTGAACGCCCCGCGCCTGATCGACATTCTCTGCTCCGCCGTTGCAATAGCGTTACTTTCGCCCGTCTTCGCCATGGTCGCGCTCGCTGTCTGGATCGAGAGCGGCCGGCCGATCCTGTTCTCGCAACTTCGCCTGGGGCAAAGCGGCAAACCGTTCCGGATGTATAAATTTCGCAAGTTCAGAGCGAGTTGCGGGAACGACGGATCTCCGCTCACGCTCACGGAGGACGAACGCCTGACCGCCGTCGGCCGGGTCCTCATCGCGACCAAGCTGGATGAACTGCCGCAACTCTGGAACGTATTGCGAGGCGATATGTCCCTCGTCGGGCCGCGGCCGGAGTCTCTCAGCTTTTCCGATTGCTTTCGCGACGGCCTCGAGAAACTGCTCGAGTATAAACCAGGCGTATTTGGCCCGTGTCAGGTCCTATTTCGGCACGAAAGCCAGCTCTACCCCACCGATGCGTCCGCGGCGGAGTTTTATCGGGAAGTCCTATTTCCGGCCAAGGCCAAAATCGATCTCGCCTACTTTCCACGCCGAACCCTCACGTCCGATCTCGGCTGGATCGCCCGCGCCGGGTGGATCATTGCCGCGGAATCCTGGTCCACGCTGACGCGGAAACTTCTACGATAATGAGAGAGCAGCACCGATGACCTATCTTGGGGCGAAGATACTTGTAACCGGAGCCGACGGCTTTATCGGATCCCATCTGACCGAGGCACTCGTTGCAGCAGGGGCGGATGTCACCGCGCTGGCGCAGTACAACTCCTTCGACAGCCACGGCTGGCTCGACGATCTCCCCCAATCGACCCGACAGAAGCTCAATCTTGTGCGCGGCGATATCCGCGATGCGGCCTTCGTGAGCCGGCTTGTCCACGATCATCACTATGTCTTTCACCTCGCGGCGTTGATCGCCATCCCGTATTCGTATTTTGCTCCACAATCCTACGTCGAGACCAATGTTCTCGGTACATTGAACGTTCTCGAAGCCGTGCGGCAACACGGCACCGAACGGCTGGTGGTGACGTCCACCAGCGAGGTCTATGGCACAGCGCTCAAGATGCCGATCGACGAAACTCATCCGCTGCAAGGGCAATCGCCCTACTCGGCTTCCAAGATCGGCGCCGACATGATGGCGGAGGCTTTCGCACGCTCGTTCGGCGTTCCTGTGGTCATTCTCCGACCCTTCAACACTTTCGGTCCCCGGCAAAGCGAACGTGCCATCATCGGCACAATCATCCGGCAGGCACTCGATCAGGAATGCGATGCGATCAGGGTCGGTGATACGACCACTGAGCGCGATCTGACATTTGTCACCGATACCGCCGCGGCATTCATGGCGGCCGGGCTCGCCGACGATGTCGAATATGGTCATGCCTATAACGCCGGGAATCAGCGCGCCATCGCGATCGGTGACCTGATCGATATCATTCTGGAGCTGACATCCAGCCGGAAACCGATCATTCCCGACGAGAAACGCCTGCGTCCGATAAACTCGGAGGTGCGCGCGCTCCTTGCCGACTCGACAAAGTTCGCACGAGCAACCGGCTGGACGCCCAAGGTGACGCTGCGCGAGGGGTTGCAGCGGACCATCGACTGGTGGCGCAAGCGCTTTTCCGCCACGCAGGTTCGGCGGCAGACAGATTTCATTACATGATGAGGCCACAAGCGGTAGCGGCCCGATTTCCGTCGAAGGCGAACCACTCGAGCCGGGTATGCTTGGATAACGCAAGGAATTCGCGATGAACCGCACCAAGCGCAGCAAAGCTTTCAGCCGCATCCTGAGTGCCGCGTCGATGGCCATTTTTGTGGTATCGGCCAGCAACGCTTGCTTCGCGGACCAATACAAGCTGGCGGCGGGCGACACGGTGGAGGTGTCGATCGGAGGCGCGTCCGAACAGCGTCATCGTGCGCAGATCCAAACCGATGGCACAATCGTCCTTGCCGGCATCGGCACGATCGACGTCGCCGGCTTGACGACGGCTGAGTTGCAGACCCGGATGGAAACGCTGCTGCAGTCCAGAATACTGCGACAACGGTTGCCGGACGGGCGCGAACAGGCCATCGTCGTCGTTCCCGGTGATGTGACCGCAAGCGTCGTGGAGTATCGCCCGATCTACGTGACCGGCGACGTTCTCACACCTGGGCAATTGGTCTACAGGTCCTCAATGACCGTGCGCCAAGCCGTGGCCGTATCCGGCGGCTACAGTCTGTTGCGATCCCGCAATCAGCTCGGCACCAACGATCCGGTCGACCTTCTACGCGACTATCAGTCCCTTTCCGCGGAATACGCAAAGGAACATTTCCACATTCTTCGCATCAACGCCGAACTGGCGGACAAGGACACTTTCGATCAGACCCTGCCTCAGGATATCTCCTTGCCTGCGTCCGCGATCGATCCGATCGTGCGAGCCGAGGCAGAGTCCTTGCAGGCCTCGCAACGTGACTATCGCAAGGAGCGAAAATTTCTGGAGGACGCCGTCAGGGAAGCGGACGCCCAGTATGCGACGCTCAGCAAACAACAGGACGGAGAGGAAAAGGGCGTTCAAGCGGACGAGGAAGAACTCGAACGCGTTGTCAAGCTGTTCGGCTCCGGCTCCTTGCCGAGCCCCCGGGTCAGTGAAAGCCGGCGCGCCCTTCTGCTTTCTTCCACGCGGCGTCTACAAACCACAGTCGAACTCATGCGCCTTCAACGCCAGCGCGAGGACTCTGCCCGGCAAATCGATCGCGTCGCAAGCCAGCGTACGATCACCCTGCTTCGAGAGCTCCGAGACTCCAGCGTCCATGTCGCCGAGCTGCGCATCAAGATGCGGGCGCTGGGACAAAAATTGCAGCCCGTGAACGGAAGCGCTGCGATACCAGCCGGAACGAGCAACCTGCAACCCCAAGTCACGATCGTAAGAAAATCCGATCAGAAATGGGAAAAGATCGCCGCATCTGAAGATTCCGACCTGCAGCCAGGTGACATTGTCGAAATCGCGCTGCGGCCCCAGGACGGCTCGTAAGTCGCGACTTTCGAACACATCGCACCCGATTGCGCGCCCCCCGATCACCTCACCTGCTCGCCTACGCCACTCAAAACGTCAACCGGATTACCCCCAAGTTGACCGGCTACCTTCGATTGAAACGTTTACAACGCGCAATACGATTGGAAAATGGTCCGTCGTATCCCTCGCGTGATCGAGGCTAGCAACGAAAGGCGGATCGAATGCCGAACCTCAATCACAATAGCTTAGCCGCACCACGTTACCAATCCAAAGCATCCGTCTTCAGCATTTCCAGTGGCGCTTCACCCATCCCCCAAGACACCCCCTTCGACATGTCCGATGAGTTGCACGCAGCTCTCGGCCGGATGGGCTGCGCATACATTCTATTCAAGCCGGGCGAGGCGATCGAGGCGAATGCGACAGGCCGCGCCGTGCTTGATCGCTACTGCGGGTTCGCGGCAACCGCCAAATCGCTGCCTGTCGCGGCGAAAGAGATAGTGAAACGCACTGGCATCGAAATTCCCGCTGGTTCGATGTCGTGGCTCGCAACGTCCATCCATGAGAACAGAATGACTCTCGTCAACCAGACGACGAACGTCTGGTCCGATGAAACACGCGCAATCATCCTGATCGAACTCGATTCACGGCCCGAACCGTCGGTTCGGACCCTGCAACGCCTGTTTGGCATGACGGCCGCCGAAACTCACCTCGCCATCGAACTGGCACGGGGCGGCAACCTGCTTGACATTGCCCGCTCCCAAGGACTGAGCCGCACAACCATGCGCTCGCATCTCGCGTCATTGTTCGTCAAGACACAGACGCGACGCCAAGTGGAACTCGTCTCCCTCCTGCGGCGCATTGCATTGTTTCCGTAACGTCTTTCAAAGTTGTCCAGTGCCAGCGGCGCCCCACTATTTCTGGGCGCGCTAGCCAATTTGCGTTTTAAGGAACGTCAAAACAGATCATGCCCAGCCTTGGGCCGGAAAGCACATTCTAAAGTAGATAGCTGAGACGAGCCAAGCCATGACGTCTGTCTTTCCATCTGAATGAAACTTTCTCCAGCCGCCGCGGCCAAACCCGCCTGCTGCGCGGCTTGCAAAGCGGCTTGGCCGTTATCGCTCTCGCAGAGCCTCCTGATTGTATCGCGTCAACGGCGAAAGCAGGTAGCTGATGATACGTCGCGAACCGGTCTTGACTTCGACGGTAACGGCCATTCCGGGTGACAATTGAACGTTCCGTCCCTCGATCTCCATTGCGGTACGATCGAGACTGACGCGCGCCGCATAAACCAATTCCTGTCCTTTCGGCTCGCTGGATGCGGTCTCTGCGCCGCCCGGCTGATCCCGTGCCAAATCCTCACGCCGGTCCCGTGTGATGGCATCGCGAGAAATGCTGAGGACGCGACCGTTGAGGAGGCCATAGCGAGTAAAATTGAACGTATCGACCTTGATTGCGACGGCTTGTCCGGGAACGACAAAGCCGACGTCTCGGTTCGATACCATAGCCTCGACTTCAAAATCCGAATTCAAGGGCACCACCACCGCCAGGGCCTGCGCCGGGGTCACCACGCCACCAACCGTATGCACCGCCAATTGCTGAACCACGCCATCGACAGGCGCCGTGAGAAATTGCAATTTCGCCTTCCGCTCGGCCTTCACAAGATCCTGAGCGAGGTCAGTCGCCCGCTGCTCGGCCTTGGCCAGATCGTCGTAGAGCGTTCGTCGGAACTCCGCTTCCACCTTGGATTTCGCCAGCGCGAGACTCGCCGCCGCGGCCTCCGCTTCGCGAAGCCGGCTGCGCTGAATAAGAACGTCATGTTGTTGACCGACAAGATCCTGGGCCTCGGTGAGATAGCTGATCTTGGAGCCAATCGCCTTGTCATAGAGATACTTGCGGACGTTCACACGCTCCTCGAGCAGGGGAATTGTCGCGTCGAGTTTCGATATCGTTGCCGCAATCGTCTCGCCTTCCGCTTTCTTCTGTAACTGCTGTTGATCGAGCTCCGATAGCTTGGCCGCGAGCTCCGCCATCTGGCTGGCCAGGAATTCACGATGCAGTTGGATCGCCAGCTTACTGGCGCCGGCCGGCGGAACGAACGAGTCGACGGGGTTGCCGGGCCCGAGCGCCGCGGTCAATCGGGCGACGTCGAGCTGGGCCGCAAGCAGATCGTTCTTCACATGGTGAAGTTCGGCTGCATTGATGGTCGGATCCAATTCGATCAAAACGTCGCCGGCCTTGACCGTCACGCCGTCCCTGACGTTGATCGCACGCACGACCCCCGTTTCGGCGGGCTGGATCACCTTCGTTCGGCCGTTCACCACGATCTTGCCCGGCGCTGTCGCGACAATGTCGACGTTGGAGAGCATGGCCCAGGCCAAGGCGGAGCAGAACAACAAAATGATCGTCAGGCTGATGGCGCGACCAGCAGGCGACGGCGGCTTCTCGAGAACCTCCAGTGCTGCGGGGAGGAAAGCGGCCTCCTCCTGGCGGCGCTGACGGCGATCCGGAAATTGGAAAATGTTCTTAGCGATTGTCATGAATGCCCGCCTGGAGGAAGTGCAGATTCGCATAGCGTCCATTGGAGCGGATCAACTCATCGTGGGTCCCGTCCTCCACGATCCGGCCGCGGTCGATCGTGATGATACGGTCCGCCCGTCGCACCGTGGAAAGCCGATGAGCTATGAGAAAGACGGTGCGTCGTTCGCAGATCTGCCGCATGTTGTCCTGGATGATGCGCTCGCTTTCGTAGTCGAGAGCGCTGGTGGCCTCGTCAAAGATCAGAATGCGAGGATCGTTGACGAGCGCGCGGGCGATCGCAATGCGCTGCCGCTGGCCGCCCGAAAGACTGCAGCCACGCTCGCCGACGATCGAATCATAGCCTTCCGGCAGTTCGAGGATGAACTCATGCGCGCCCGCGAGCTTGGCCGCATCGATAATTCGCTGCATTGGCATGGCGGGATCGACCAGCGCGATGTTCTCGGCAACTGATCGATTGAAAAGTACGTCCTCCTGCAGAACGACTCCGACCTGACGCCGCAACCAGGCGGCGTCGGTCATGGCAAGATCGACCCCATCGACAAGGACCCGGCCGGCTTCCGGCACGTACAGACGCTCGAGCAGCTTGGTCAACGTGCTCTTGCCCGAGCCGGACGGGCCAACAATCCCCACGACCTGGCCGGCCGGAACATCGAAGCTGATATCGTGCAACGTTTCTGGCCCGTCGACGCGGTATCGAAACGTGACATGATCGAACGTCACCGCGCCCTCGATCGGCGGGAGCACGGCGCGCCCCATCCCGATCGTCGGCTCCGGCCGCGTATTGAGAATGTCGCCCAGCCGTTCAATCGAGAGGCGTACCTGATGGAAGTCCTGCCATATCTGGGCGATGCGCAGAACCGGCATGCTGACGCGGTTCGCCAGCATATTGAATGCCACCAACTCACCCACCGTCAGGCCGCCGTCGATCACCAACTTGGCGCCGAAGAACAGAATGGCGACTGTCACCAGATGGCTCACCAGTTGCACCGACTGACTTGCCATGTTGCCAAGGTTCACGACGCGAAAGCTCGCGGAAACATAGCCGGCGAGTTGCTCCTCCCAGCGCCTGTTCATCTGGGGTTCGATCGCCAACGCCTTCAGCGTTTGCACGCCCGTTATGCTTTCGACGAGGAAGGCTTGATTCTCCGCGCCTCGGCGAAATTTTTCATCCAACCGCTGACGGAACAACGGCGTCACAATGGCCGAAATCACGATGTAGAACGGGAATGCGCCGAGCACGATCAGGGTTAGCATCGGCGAGTAAATGAACATCACCGCGATGAAAACGATGGTGAACACGAAATCGATGATGAAGGTCAGGGCGGAGCTGGTGAGGAAATTGCGGATATTTTCCAGCTCCAGAACGCGGGCGACCGAGTCGCCGACACGTCGTGTTTGAAAATACATCAGCGGCAACGACGCGAGATGCCGATAAAGACGAGCGCCGAGCTCGACATCGATGCGGTTGGTGGTGTGGGAAAAGAGATAGGTGCGCAGCGCCGTCAAGACTGCTTCAAACAAGGCGATCATGGCCAGGCCGATCACCAGCACTTGCAGCGTGCTGACCCCGCGATGCACGAGGACCTTGTCGATGACAACCTGAAAGAAAAGAGGGCTGACCAACGCGAAGATCTGAAGGAAGAACGAGGCGACCAGAACCTCGGTCAGCAGATGGCGATACTTCACGACCGCGCCGAAAAACCATGTGACATCGAACCGCCGCGACAGATCGGAAAGCGACGTCCGGCGCGTCATCAAGACCAGATGGCCATCCCAGACCTCTTCGAACTCAGCTCGCGTGAGCTTGAGCGGACGAGGATCGGAGGAACGCTGTACCAATACCTCCTCCCCGTCCACCCTGCCAATGAGGAGAAAGCCGCCTTGTCTGAGCACGGCGATGCCGGGCAAGGGCACGCGCGACAGGCGTGCCCACCCGGACTTGATCGTGCGCGCCTTGAGACCGAACGCCTTCGCGCATCGCAACATCTCGGTCACCCCGATGCGGCGTGTGCCCATCCGGTGGCAGAGCTGCTCTCTGTCGGCCGCGATGCCGTGCAGCCTGAGCAACAGAACGAGAGCAAAACTTCCGGTTTCCTCCGGAGACATCGTTTCCCGAGCATACATCATGTGGCCCGCCACCCTCGTGCGACGACAGCAACAAATCGCGACTGACTTCTTTCCATCATCTCTGCCTCAGGCCTGCGCTCCAGCGAGCGTCGCGCGCTGGTGAAACAGATCGTGGTGCGCGTTCATCCAAGACGAGAGCACCATGCCTGGCGATTCCGGCTCGGCCGCAGCCAGGTACTGGCTGAACAAGCTGGCCAAGGATGAAAACTGATGATGATCCGATTTGGCGGACGGCGCTTCGCGTCCCCAGTTGCGACCGATAGGCCACCCGGTCAGACTGTCGGGAAGGCCGTCGTATATTCTGGGCGCTCCGATCGCCAACGAATTGACGGCGGGTGCCGGCGCTGGCGGGTCGGTCACCACAATCGTCTGCATCGCGGTCGTTGCCGCCTCGCCGGGCGTCGTGTTGCTCGCCGTCAGCGTGAGGTTATTGACCGGATGATCCAAGCCTGCGTAGACGGAATGCAGCGTCAGTCCGCTGTTCACCTGGGCAGCGCTCAGAGTGATCGAGCTGCCGCCGAAGACGGACTGATCAATACCGTCGGTAATCGTCTCGTAGGCGGTCAAGCCTCCAATGGTGAGCGACACCGTATCGTCTGCATCGACCGGTGCGACGCGGAGTCCCAACGGGACCGATCCTCCCGCGTCAACGGTGACAGCCGTATCGCTCAGCATCAGAACCGGCGGCTCGGGTGCGGCGGTGATCTCCACCTGGGCGGTCGCCGTCTGCCACCAGCCGTTGGCGACATACTCGTTCGAAAGCCAGAACCCGTGCGGATTGGCGGGATCGGCGATCGTCGTGGAATTGATGCCCCAGCGCTGGGTAGACGATCCATTGCCCGAATCGAAGAAACCGCTGCTCGCCTGATAGAGAACCGGCGCGCTGAACGTGTTCGAGTTGTCGCCCGCGGCATGGAAGGCATAGTAGTCGCTCGGATACATGTCCGCGCCGCTGGCCGTGAAGTTGATCAGAACGTCGCCGGCGGCGCTGACCGCGATCGACCCGTTGAACGTCGCGACGTTGTTGCCGAGCGACGCGCCGCTGATGTCGCCCTGGGCGACGAGAGTGGGACTGTTGGGATTGCTGACGTCGATCTTGAACCAATGCACCAGCGGCACGGTCGACCCGATGGGCTTCTCCTCCACCACGCCCCAGAGGAAGCCGTTCGCGAAGGCGAGGTTCTGAACGCGCTTGTCCAGCGCATCCAGCAACAGGTTGGTGCCTTTCTGCTGAGCGGTATAGGATCCGCCCTGATCGATTTTTCCGAGCGAAACCGTGTTGACCGGCCCGAAGGTCTTGCTGGCAACGTCATAGACCTGGACGGAAATGACCTGGCTGCTGCCGCTCGAGAAGCTCGATGCGTAATAGGTCTTGCCGTTGCCTCCGGCGACGACCCGGTACATCCCTTCGTTTGGCGACGTCGTCTCGCTGGCGACCACGGTGAGCGCACCGCCATTGTAGATGCCGCCACCCGTCCCGACCGTATCGCCGATGGTCCAGACCGCCGTGCCTTGCCATCCGCCGCCCGTGACGTTGTATTGAGGGGCCGTGATGTAGATGTTGCTGCCATCGACCGACACCACGGGCGTGTCGGAGACGGTCACGCGGCCGTTGATCGTGAGCGTGGTGTTGAGCGAACCGAAGTACCATCCATCGTTCGGATTCGACGTCTTGGAAACCGCGATATCGATGTTGCTGGTTGCGCCGTTCGGACCGAGATTGTCGATGGTCACGATATAGCGCTGGTTGATCGGGTCGTACACGGCACGCGGATCGAACAGCGCATTCGTTGCCGTAGCGCCCAGCAAGGAGAAGAATTGATATTTCGATTGCACCGTCGGAGATCCGCCGGTGAGATTTGTCCATTCGATCTTGCCCCCCTCCAACATCAGGATGTTGTTCGGACCGACCGCCAGCGCATTGTGTGGCGGATAGTCGGATGTATCGGAGATGCCCGAGAACAGCGTATCGATTTCCGAGCCGCCTCCCGGCTGCGTCACCGAACCGAGGTTCAAGAGCGGAGCGTTGATGTCGTTGGACGTCAGGCCGGGAAGACCGTAGATGTTCTCGATGGTGTGGAGCAGGCTGTAGTGATTGACCGTTTGGTTGTTCTGTCGGGCCGCGACGCCTGCGCCCACGATGATGGTGGGAATCCGATTGGTGCTGCTGCCGTCATCCTCATCCCAGGTCACCACGAGCAGGCTGTTATGGGTCCTCGCCCAATCGGCATAGGCGCTCAGGTTCGCACCAAGCCACTGATCGGCCCGCGCAACCGTGCCGTCGTGCATATCGTTGTCGACATTCGGGATCACGAAGGAAACGGTCGGCAGTTGCGTGAAATCCGTTGGAAACTGACTGAAGTCCTTCCCGAGATTCTGCGATTCGCCAAACTGCTCCCACGGATCGTGATACCCGGTCTTGGGAGCCTCGGCGTATCCGGTGAAAGTGTACCCGGCGCGCAGCAGTTCACCCGCCAGCGTCGGCGTCGACGGAAAGAAAACCGAGTTGTCATCGGTGACGCCTTGCGTCGAGCCGGAGAACAGCGCCAGGTAATTCGCCTGGCTCGGGTGCGCCTCCCCGCGAAAATCGGTGAAGGACATGCCTGAGGCGGCGAGCGCGTTGAGATAGGGCGCGTCGGCGCTGCCGATGATATCGCTGTAGCCCCTGTTCTCCTCAACCACCACAACGATATGGTCGTAGAATCCCGCGGAACTACTCGTCACGGTCACGGCATAGCCGGTCGACGCGGCGCTGACGTTTCCCGCCGCGTCGGTCGCTTTCGCGACGATGGTATGGCTTCCCGTCGCCAAAGGCGACGTGGTGATCGCGAAGGCGCCCGTGGTCGCGTTGGCCGTGCCGGTGCCGAGCACCGTGCTGCCGTTGCTGTCGTACAGCGTCACGGTGCTGCCGGGCTCCGCCGTGCCGTTGATCTTGGCCTGAGCAAAACTGGTGATGCCGTCGCCCTTGGTGCCGCTGTCGGTCGCGGCGTCGAGTGAGAGAGCGGTCGGCGCCGCGGGAGCGACAATATCGACGGTCACGGCAATGCCGGTCGACGCCGCGCCGACATTTCCCGCCGCGTCGGCCGCTTTCGCGGTAATGGCGTGGCTTCCCGTCGCCAGGGCCGACGTGGTGATCGCGAAGGCGCCCGTGGTCGCATTGGCCATGCCGGTGCCGAGCACCGTGCTGCCGTTGCTGTCGTACAGCGTCACGGTGCTGCCGGGCTCTGCGGTGCCACTAATCTTCGCCTGTGAGAAATTGGTGATGCCGTCGCCCAGCGTTCCGCTGTCGGTCGTCGAATCGAGTGCGAGGCCAGTCGGCGCCGATGGTGCCGCCGTATCGACCCGCAAGATGCCGGCGGGATTGTAGTTCGCAGCCGCGGAAATGTCGGCCGCCCCTCCGGCGTCATCGCGGATCGTGGCACCGTTCAGATTGAGCGACGAGACGATGAGGTCCGCAGTGTTCTGACCGGCGGCGACGGTATAGCTGAAGACCAGCGCATTGCTGCCGGAACCGCCGGTGTAACTGGCGCTGCCGCCATCGTTCAGCGCCAGCGTCGGTGAGCCGCCCGTGGTACTGACGACGACGGCTGTGCTCAAGTTGACGGTCAAGGTAACGACCTTGCCCGCATTCAGGGCGCCGCTGCCGCCGCTGATACCGGACCCGGACGTTGCGATCGATGCCACCGTCGTGTTGATGCCGGGCTTGACTTCCATCTGCGCCACGGAGGTCTGCCACCAGTTGTTGGCGACGTATTCGTTGGATATCCAGAACGCGTGCGGATTGTTGGGGTCCGCGACGGCCGTGGAATAGGCACCCCATCGCTGCGTCGTGGAGCCGTTTCCCGCATTGAAGAATCCTGAACTCGCCTGATACAGGATCGGAGCGCTGAAAGATCCGATCGGATCCGTCGCGCTCTGAAACACGTAGTAGTCCGATGGATACATGCCCGGACCGCTGGCGGTGAAATTGATGATGATGTCACCTGCCCCGTTGACAGCAAGCGAGCCGTTGAACGTCGATACGTTGGCTCCGAGCGACGCGCCGGAAATGTCCCCCTGCGCCGCAAGCGACGGACTATTCGGATTGCTGACGTCGATCTTGAACCAGTGGATCAACGGAACGTTCGATCCCACCGGTTTCTGCTCGGCGAGCCCGTAAAGAAAGCCGTTGGAATACACCAGGCTCTGGACGCGCTTGTCGCCGGCATCGAGAAGAAGCGTGGTCCCCTGCTGCTGGGCGGTATAGACGCCACCCTGGTCGATCTTACCGAGCGGGATGGTAGCGACCGGCCCGAACGAGTTGGAAGCCGTATCGTATGTTTGCAGCGCGACAACGATCTGACTGCCGGTGGAGTAATCACTCGCGTAATAGGTTTTGCCGTTGTTGCCGGCCGCAACCGTGAATATCCCCTGGGCCGGTGAGGCGACCTGGTTGGCGATCACGGTCATCGCGCCGCCGTTGTAGAGGCCGCCTCCCGCGCCCGCGGTCTTACCGATGACCCAGGACTCGGTCCCCTGCCAGCCGCCGCCGGCATTGTTGTATTGCGGGGCGCTGATATAGATATTGTTCGCGTCCACCGAGATCGTTGCCCGATCCGACGCGGTCGCCACACCGTTGATGGTGAGGGCGGTGTTCAACGAAGCGAAGTACCAACCATTGTTCGGATTGGAATCCTTCGATACGGCAATGGCGATATTGCTGACGGCGCCGCCGGAGCCGAGATTCTCCATGATGACGACGAACCGGCCGCTGGCCGCATCGTAAATGCAGCGCGGATCATACAGCGAATTGGTCGCCGCCGCGCCAAGCGAGCCGAAGAAGCTGTAAACCGATTGCAACGCGGCCCCGCCGCCCGTCAGGTTGGTCCACTCGATCCGCGACCCCTCCGCCATCACGATGTGGGCAGGCCCAACCGCCAGGGCGTTATGGGGCGGATAGGTCGAGGTGGTTGAAATTCCGGAAAACTGGGTGTCGATCTGCGAGGATGAGGTCATTTCAGGCTCCACGACGCTGTATCGGCTGTATCAATCGTCATCATTCGAAATTCACCGGAACGACAACGCCATCGATCTGCAAAGAACCAGCCGTCCGCATGTGCGAACGGTTGTCGCCCAATTCAAATTCCAACCCAGGCGCCGGTCGTGACCCTGCAGGATGTGACTCTAGCCGCGCCCAAGGCGAATCCCATGGCGAATGCGCGGTAAGCTCCCGACGTCTTTACGTCGAAATGGGTAGCACCGAAGCCATGCCGAGCTTGCACTATCGGTTGGTCACGCCGCTGGCGCAGCGAAAGAAATTGCGACGATCGACAGCTTCGCAGCGCGTCGCGCAGTGGGGTAGTCCAGAGGAGGTAGACGTCTATCGTTGCTCGATTGCTTCCGTCGCTATCGCGAGAATCCGGGCGCATCATCGCCCCCCATTCTCCGGTTCGGCGTCGATCACATATCTCCTCGCCGCAATTTCACGCGATCGCGCAACAACGATGGCAGCGCAGTCGCTTGCGCGAGGGCCATAGGGTTACCCCTTTATTCAAATACGATCTCAACGCCGCCGTGATAGTAGTGATCTCCCGACAAGCCTCATGGTTGCAAGGTGATAACCGCGCTTCCTGCGCAGATTGGCGCTCCAAGCGGATACCACCGTGCGGCTCAATCGAGGCAAGGGCTGCGGGACCGCCCGATCAGATCAGATGGGCTGCGATCCGGCGGATGTGTTGATGAAATTCCATCTTGGCAACGGGCGCTGCCGGTGATGCCAAGACACGGGTCATGTCGAGTGCAGGAGCCGATGCATGTTGAACTCAGGATTCGACAGCGACGATCGCGGGCACCGCTTCCAATTCCGCAGCGAAGATCCGAATGAAACGCCCGGCGAGCAGCGCGATTCTCCACAGCCCCATCTCCTTTATATCGGCGGCGAAGATCACAATCTTCGCATTCCGGCGATGTGCGCCTTGCGCGACCACGGCTTCCGCATCACTGCCGTCGGAAGCGGCGATCCGGCGCCGTTCGCACGTGCGGGCATCCGCTATCGAGACTTCCAGTTCAACCGCTTCGTAAATCCGCGTGCCGACCTGGCCGCCATCAAGAGCCTTGCAAAAATTCTCATCGAGGAACGGCCCGACTTGGCGCAGAGCTTCGATACCAAGCCATCGATATACCTGCCTTTGGCGGCGCGCCGCGCACCTGGGGTCTTGGCCATTCGCACGATCAACGGACGCGCGTTCCTCTATTCATCTCGGTCTGTCCTCGCCTTGACCCTGCGTCCGGTCTATCGCGCGCTCCACAAGCTCGCGGCTCGCACCGCCGCCGCCACGGTGTTCGAAATCAGCGACGATCGCGCATTCTTTGAACGGCACGGGATCGCCGGAAAGATGCCCGTTCTGATCAGAGGCGCGGGGGTCGATGTTGACGGTTTCGAGCAAGCGTTGGCGTCGGGACCTTCACCAGACCAGCTTCGTCGCGAACTTGACCTCGGCGACGCCGAGGTCGTGATTACCGTGACACGCATGACCAGGCAGAAGGGGATTCCCGCCCTGCTCGACGCCGCCGCGCGGGTGCATCAGGTGCGTCCCGATGTGCGATTCCTGCTTGTTGGCCCGCGTGAATCCGAAGGTCCCCTCGCCATCACGCAGGCTGAGATCAATCGTCACGCCCCTTACGTCAAGGCGATCGGGTCGCGATCGGACATCCCCGCCTTGCTCAGGCTTGCAGATGTTTTTGCGTTTCCGACCGAGTACCGCGAAGGCGTGCCGCGGGTCCTGCTCGAGGCGGCACTCGCCGGCGTCCCCATCGTCACCACGACGATGCCGGGTTGCGCTGAAGTCATTCGCGACGGGTGGAACGGCTTGCTCGTGCCGCCGGGGGCGCCGGGCGAGCTGGCCGCGAAGATTTTCTACTTGCTCGCCGACCGGGAGAAGGGACGAGCCATGGCCGCCCGCGCCGGCGAAGATGTCCGAAGGGAATTCTCCCTCTCGACCGTCGTCGCTCACCATGCCGCGCTCTACAGGAACTTGATGGATCATCCGCCCCAAGGTCGATTGGAGAACGGAAAGCTCGCGCCTGCCGCCGAGGGTGCCACATGCGGCGCCCTTTAGGGACATATGCGCGCATCCTGCGTGCGCCGTGGTTTGCGGTTGCGGGTCTGCTGGCCGCGGGGACCTTGCTGCTGCAAGGCCTCATGTTTCATGGAGCTGTACGCGCGGAGGCAGGCAGCGCGCTGCACTTCGCCTCCAACGGCAACTTCGATCCAGCCGGGAATTACCTTCCCCACATCGCGGGCTTCAATCTGGCGGACGTCAATAGCCCGGCGCAACTGGATGCCCTGCCCGAGGGCGTCAAGGGGCTGGTGTGGGTCGGTCAATGCAATGGCGCGGACGCCAAGTTCGTGGATACCATCCGCCCCTTCATCGGCAACGAAAAACTGTTCGGCTTCTATTTGATGGACGATCCGGATCCGACCGGGCAGCATTTCCCGCTTTGCACAGCAGAAAATCTGAAGGCGGAATCCGATTGGATTCACGCTAACGTTCCCGGCGCGAAGACCTTCATCCTGCTCATGACGATGACGTCGTCGCGAACGCCGTCCTTCAAGGACACTTACAACCCCGCCAACTCGCATGTCGATCTGTACGGCATCGATCCCTATCCCTGCCGGACGGAACTGAATGGCTGCGATTACCGTCAGATCGATCGCTATGTCGCCGCGGCGGAAGCCGCGGGAGTGCCGCGCGACAAGATGATTCCCGTCTATCAGACCTTCGGCGGCGGCCGCTGGTTCACCGACGGGGGCGGCCGCTATGTGCTGCCGAGCGCGAGCCAGATGCAGCAGATGTTGGCGCGCTGGGACACGCTCGTACCAGTCCCTGTTTTCGATTTCGCCTACAGTTGGGGAACGCAGAAGGGTGCTTCAACCCTTGCCGGATCGCCCGAACTGCAGGCCGTATTCCTACGCCGCAATGGAAAACCGACCGTTCTTGATCGAATGAATTGAAGGCTCCGATGGAAACCTCCCGGCAGCACCACAATCGGGAAACATGCCGACGTGACGACAATGGTGCGGATCTCGGAAGATCCGCCACGGCGAACAATGGAGCGGCGAGTTGCGAGGCGCGCCGATGATTCTGGACCTCTTGTTCGCATTCGGGCTGCTGCTGACGCCCGCTTCGCAATTGCGGCTCGCGGGCGTGCCGATCGGGCCCGGCGAATTTTGCCTGATCGTCTGGGTAATTCTCGTACTTGGTCGCGAGGCGGCGCGCGCGCGCCTAACGTTGGCGCCGGCGTTGTCGCGGCTGCTGGTGTTCTGGTCGCTGTTTACCGTGGCGCAATGCATCGGAACGCTGACAGCAAAGTTCATGGGCGACGAGCACGATCCGGTTTGGTTCATGCACGACGTGATGGCCTACCCTCTGTTGGCCGCCATCAGTTGCCTGAGCCTGGTCGGACCGCACCCCGAGCTTCGATTACGCCGCGTCGCCTGGCTGCTGTGCGGATTCGGCACGCCCGTCGTGGTCGCACAACTCGCCGATGCCTGGGGTTGGTACGATCTGCCCTCGGTGGAACCCTTGTGGTGGGATCAGTTCCGCGGCTGGTCTTCCAATCCGCATCAACTTGCGGTGCTCTGCATGGTGCTTGGATTCCTGTCCCTCCATCTGGCCGAGACCACCACCAGGCCGGGCGCGAGGATCGGCGCCGTCGCCTGCGCCATTGTCCCGGTCTATGCCGGCCGGCAAACCGGAAGCGATTCATTCACGCTCATTCTTGTCCTCGCCGGCCCCATCTTCCTCGCGTTCAAGTGCCGAACCTGGCTGTTTCTGCGCGAACGGAAAATCGGCGTCCGCTCGGGGGCAGCTTGGATACTTGCGTTGGCCTTGCCCGGAATCGTGATCTCGATCGCGCCGCTGGCCTATTCGATAACCGTGGAAGCCAGGGACTTCGCGAAATCGATGGCACGCGAAAAGCCCGAGAATACCAAAGAAAAAACCGAACTACGCTTCGCGCTTTGGGAACAGGCAATCCGGCGCGGGGTCGAATCCGCAATGCTGGGTCTGGGCCCTGGCCCGCATCTCGAGATACCGCAATCGATCGTCTCGTCGAGGAAGATGGATGTGGTGCATCCCGATTTTGTCGAACATCCCAAACCTTCGTTCGTACCAAACTTCGAGGCGCACAATACGATGCTCGACCTTTTCACGCAGGGCGGACTCCTGATCGTTCTGAGTTTCGTCTGGCTCATCGCGGCGACTTTCAGGTCTGCCTACCAGACCCGCGACGCGGGCCTACCGAGCCTCTTGTGCGGTCTGTGCATTTATGCGGTTGCCACCTTCCTGCTTCGACATCCGATCTTCTGGTTCGTGATCGCGCTCTGCCTTGTCGCGGAGCCGAGACCGGTCGATCAGTTGCGATCGATAGCAGCAGGCAGAGTGCAGCGCGGCCATGCCCACCTCGCCAACGCATTGAGCTGATGAGTTCGCACCCGTGGATCCGGAGCGAGTACGGCACGAGCGGCGCAACACCGAACTGACGACGAAGATGGACCGGTCGTATGGAGGTAAAGATGCAGTTGATGGATAAGACGGGTCTCATCTCCGATCGCATACACATAAGCGCCGAAGCCGAGCGGCATGAAGATGACGCAGCGGCCGCTCCCGAGCTTGGTTTTCAGCATGTGATGGGAATCTTCCGTCGGAGGCGTAAGCTGATCCTCACGGTCGCAAGCGTGGGAACGATACTGGCGGGCATCGCCGGCCTGCTCATCACACCCAAGTATACCGCGACGGCGCAGATCATTCAGGTTCAGGGCGGAACTCCTCTCAGCCCCGAGGCTCTCCAACAGGCCGTCGATACGCAGGTCACGATGCTGACCTCTCCATATCACTTGCAACATGTTCTCGACAGCATGCGGCACGATCCGGCTTTTCGCGAGTTGAGGCTTGATCAGGAAGCGGATCCGGCCGCCAAGCCGCATCCCGTACAACCCGACGCGACCGAGGCCGGGTCTCTGGGCCTGAACGAACTCAGGCGGCGCGTCGGCATCTGGCTTGGATCGCTCGCCTTGCACCGAAAGGCTGGCGCGGGCCTCAAGTTCGACGATTTCCAGCGGCGCCTCCAGGTCCTCCAGGAACGGCGCTCACGCGTCATCAATGTCACCTTCCAGTGGACAAGTCCGAACACGGCTGCCGCCATCGTCAACCGGATCGTCGAACTCTATGTCCGGAGTAACGCCGAGCAGCAACGCGCCTACACCACCGGCGAACTGGCTCGGCTTGATCAGCGAATGGCGGCGGTCAAGGGCGACATCGACCGCACCAGCGCAGCGCTGCACAATGCGGTCGAGCGGCGCTCCAACGCCTTCCGCGGCGTCGGCAGCGAGAAACAAGAGTCTGGCGTCGATCCGCGCGAGCTTGAACGCCAGACAGCCGCCAGCGCGCAACTCTATGCAAGCCTTCTGCAACGGCAGAAGGAGATCCGCGAACAGGAGGAATTGGTCAATCCCGACGTGAGCGTCCTGTCGCTTGCCTCTCCGCCGTCACGGCCGAGTTCGCCGAATCCGCTGCTGTTCATGCTTCCTGCCTTGATCGTTTCCGCGATCGGCGGGTGTTTCATCGCTCTCGCCCAGGATCGCCTCGACAGATCGATGCGCAGCGATAAGGACGTCGTCGGAACGCTGGGAATTGCCTGCCTCGGCCTGGTGCCAACGATACCTCAGGGCTATCTGTCCGAATCCAGAAATTATGTTCGGCTTGCGCCATTCTCTCCTTACGCGGACGCGCTTCGGTCGGCGGTCGCGATGTTGCGGCTGGTGGAGCCAAACCACCCGAAAGTGGTCCTGATCAGTTCCAGCATTGCCCGCGAAGGGCGAACCACGCTGGCTCAGGGCCTCGCGACCCATGTCAGCACCCTCGGGCGGCGTGCGCTGCTGATTGGCATCGATCTCCGGAGAGACACGCGCATTGGCGAGACCAAGGAGGCCGGCGAACGACGGATCGTCGATCTGCAAAACCGATCGCTGGCGGAGTCGATCCGGCATATTCCGGAGATCGGGTTCGACTACCTCCAGATATCGGGCTATCGGCTGGACGCGATGAGGGCCACCGAACAGGTGGCGGGCGTCATTCGCCAACTGCGCGAACGTTATGATTGCGTGATCATCGATGGTCCGCCCGTCCTGGCCGCGGTGGAGGCGCGATTGCTGCCTTCGATCGCCGACAAGCTGCTGTTTGTCGTGAAATGGGGAGGCACGAGGCGCGACGTCGCGCGAAACGCCGTGGATCTGCTTCGCGACTGCGGATGCTTCGACAACGAGCGAGGCGATTTTGCGGCCGCCATCGTGACGCAGGTCGATCTCAAGAAGCATGCGCAATACCACTACGGCGATGCGAGCGAATTCGCCGCCGAGGCCATCGCTCCGCCCAAAGCGAGTGTGCGTCAAACCGGCCTCGCACTGCTCTCCTCTTTGCTTCGTTGGGCGCAAGAGGCGCGATTTCAAGCGTTGGAGACCGTGAGATCGTTCAGGCGAAAGGGGCTCGAAAGATGAGACACGATGCCTTGCACAAGGTCGGCTTGGTTGCCGACCCGCCGCCCGAAAGCGCGATTCTACCTTTGGTGCTCGTGGTCTTGAATGACTTCGATCGACACGACATCGCCTATTTCTACTGGAAAAGCAGCAACCGGGTTTACCGAGGTCTGACCGGCGAAGGCGATGTCGATCTGCTTGTCGCCAAGCAGGATCAGCACCGCGCCCAGGCCATCCTTCTTGATCGCGGTCTGAAGTCGTTTCCCGCCGTGGCCTATCGCGACCATCCGTCCGTCTTGAGCTTTCTGGGCCACGACGAACCGAGCGGGCGGATCGTCCACTTCCATCTGCATATCCGGTTGATCGCCGGCAACAGCCTGCTCAAGAATTACCATCTGCCGTGGGAGGAGGCGCTGGCGAGCCGAACCGTCTTTCATCCGATTCTGCCGATCCGCATGTTGGCTCCCGTCGACGAGGCCTTGCTGCTGATCGTACGCGCCTGTCTCGAACTAACGCGCTCGGATCCGGTCGTGCGCCGCAACTGGCAGGCGACCACGCGAAAATTCGCACTTGATCGCGCCGAGCTTGCCGGGCGGCTTCCTCGCGCGGCGCTCAGGCAGCGGGCAGCCGAACTGCTGAGCGATGATCTGGCCGACGAGGTTGCTGATGCTCTCTACAGCGATCGTGAATTACAGGATCAGCGACCCCTGCAGCGGCGTATCCGAGAGCACTTCGCACCGCATCGAACCTACAACGGTCTTGAGGCGGAGCTTCGAATCCTGACGCGCACCGCGCACCTCGTCGCAGGCTACCTGAACAAGCGCTTCCTCTGGGCGCCCCGACCATGGAGCCGCCGCGCGCCCGGCGGTGGGCACGTTATCGCCGTCATCGGCGTCGACGGAAGCGGAAAATCGACCATTGTCGCGACCGTTCGCGAGTGGCTAGGCCAAGAAATGGATGTCATTCCGATCTATTTCGGCACCGGCGCGGGACGCCCGTCCTTGATCCTGTGGCCGCTCAAACTGATGGTTCCCCTGATCACGCCATTGCTGAAGACCAAACCCAAGGGTTCGTCGCATGGCAAGATCTCCGATCGTCCTCCGGGTCGGCTCTACAGCACGCTCCTATCGATCTGGGCGACGGCGGCGGCGATCGAGAAACGCATCAAGCTGTCATCGGCGCATCGCGGCGCCAGACGGGGATTGATCGTCGTCACGGATCGCTACCCGCAGAACGAGATCGCCGGGTTCAACGAAGGTCCGCTGATGCCGCGTCTGACGGGGGTACCGCGCTGGCTGCAGCGATTTGAATCGCGCGCTTATTCACTCGCGCAACGCCTTCCGCCGGACCTCGTCATCAAGCTGATCGTGCCGCCGGAGGTCTGCGCCAGACGCGAGCCGGATATGGACCAAGCCGTGATCATGCAGCGCATCGCGGCGATCCCCCGATTGACGTTCTCGGGAGCGCGCGTGGTTTCGATCGACGCCCAACAGCCGCTGGCCGAAGTCATTCGCGCCGTAAGAAAAGAGGTGTGGCAGATCCTCTAGTGCGGGCAACAAACCGATCAGATTCATTCATCTCATTGCTGCGAGTATCAGCGGGGTTCGGATATGATCATCGAGTTTTTCGGTCCTCCAGGCGCAGGCAAGACCACCTTCGCGCGCACGCTCGCGGCGCGACTGCGTGAGCGCAACTACGCCGTCGATCTCGTGCTTAGCTACCGACCGGTGGAGCGTGCGCCGAGTAAGAACGGGCGCAGGTCATCGTCAATTGGCCGGAAGATATCATTCCTGACGCGGCGCCTGATGCGGCCGCTGACCGAGTTGCTGTCGATGATCGCCAGACCGCGCGGGATTTCTCGCGATCTTGGGACCGCGTTGAACCTGATCAAGGTCCTTCCGCCCTCCTCCACGCTGTCGTCGGTCAGGCTGCTGCAATACATGTCGAGGCTGTCCCGCGCCTGGTTTCGCGCTTCTACGATGGGGAAGATCGTCGTATTCGATCAGGCGTTCGTCCAGGCTGTGTGTTCCCTCGCGCTCCTTTGCGGCGTCGCCGACGAAGCGTTGATCTCGTACGCGCTCGATTTCGTTCCAAAGCCTGACCTTTTGGTACGCCTCGATGCACCGGTCGAAGTCCTCGAGGAACGGTTGCGCGATCGACACCATCTCGGGGGCAAGATCGAGGGCCTGTTCGAACAAGACCTGGAAACCAGTCTCAACTCTCGCAACGTCGTCGATCTCCTGTACGAAGTCCTGAGCAGGAACGGCTGGAGCGTCGTGAGCACGACCTCGCTCGATCAAGGCTCTCTCGAGGCCGCGATCGAACAGATCGAACGGCAGATCGCGAGCATCGCGGAGCAAAGCAAACCCGGCATGACCACGCCGGGCCCCGTCGAAACGTCATCCTCGCATCGGAGCAGGCTTTTTTCTGATTCGTTTTCAAGCCAGGTCTGACGTCAGGTCTGATGCTGTCGAGCGAAGGCACGGATGCAGTAAGGGCAAAAAAATGGAAAAGCATGAGCGAGGCTCGGGCAGCGTGCGGATCAAGCAGGTCGTGGTCGGCGGCGCTGCCGCATTCTCGATCTATGTCCTTAGCGCCGGCGTAACCGCTAGCGCCCAGCTCTTGGTCGCCAGGATTGTCGGCGTCCACACTTATGGCATCTATGCCTACGTCATCGCGTGGATAACGATTCTGGCCTATTTCTGCGCCCTCGGCTTCGACATCGCCCTGCTGCGCTTCGTGTCGGCCTATCAAACCAAGGGCGCGAGCAGCCTCGCGCGCGGCGTCATTCAGTATGCAGAGCGACGTTCTCTGACCGCCGGTGTCGCAGTCACCCTGGTCGGATGCCTGATCATTGGAATTTGGCCGATGCCGCTATCGGCGGAATTGAGGAACACGTTCCTCGTTGGGCTCGTGCTCATACCCATACTCGCGCTGTTGTGGATACGCTGTTCGATCGTTCGCGCCTTCGGCGGCGTCGTGCCGGCGCTAATCCCCGACCGCGTGGTGCGGGACGGATTGCTTGTCATGGTGGTCGTCGTCGCCGGACTCTTGTTCGGCGTGCACCTGCAGGCGCAGCAGGTCATGTTTGCGGTTGTGGCCGGATCCATTATCGGACTAGCCCTCGCTAGTCTGGCGGTTCGTCGATTGTATCCAAACTCGGTAAAGGCAGCCGCCCCCCAATATGCGCCCGCGAGTTGGCGGCGGGCCGCGGTGCCGTTCATGATTATCGCGGGCGCGGAAGCCCTGCTCAATCGCGCCGGCGTGGTGCTACTCGGGTGGTTCGGAGAGACCCGTGACGCGGGAATATATAGCCTGGTCTTCAATATCGCCTTCCTGGTGGTATTGCCTCGGACCGCCATCAACACGCTCTTTGCACCAACCATCTCAAGCCTGTTCGCGGGGAACGACCGCGCGACTTTGCAGGCGCTGGTGACGAAGGCCACCTTATGGACGCTTAGCATCGCGGTGCTGATCGCGCTCGCCCTTGCGGTCATGGCGAAGCCGCTTCTCTCGTGGTTCGGCGAGGATTTCGTGGCCGGCGTTCCTGCCTTGTATGCGCTTCTGATCGGCCAGGTGGTAGCGGCAGCTTTCTGATCTCTGCTCCTCATCATGACGATGACCGAGCACGAATGGAGCGCCGCAGCCCTCCTGATCCTCAGCGCCGTCTTCAATATTCTCGCCAGTGTCGCATTCATCTATTGGCTTGGATTGACCGGTGCCGCGATCGCGAGTTCGGCCGCGCTGATCATCTGGCACATCGCCATGGCGTTCTTCGTGTTCCGATATCTCCGATTTCTGCCCGGTGTCCTTGGAGCATTCGTGTCAAGCCGACCGCAAAAGCCGCTGGCGGAGCCGGATACACCTATAAAAGCGTCGTCGGCTTGAGATTGCTCGATGTCGTCGCCGCCGCGGCGCGGGTCGAGACAACCTGCCGCGGCGGCGCTAGCGAGCAACCTTATTCCCGGGCCGGCACCATCTACCTCCGGGTGGCTACCTCCATTGCGATATCGACAGATCGCTGACCAAGGCGATGTGATTGATGCTGCGAATGACAAGGTGTCCAGAGCTGAAATGAGCCGTCACAATGGAATTTCCGGCAACCGCGATAACGCGCGAACCGTTCGTCATGCGGAACGGCGTCTCTCGCTCGATGCGATTGGCACCGCACGTCGGTCGGGCTATGGCGCGAACGGTCGCCGTCGTGATATGTCTCCTGGTGCTCTTTGCCGGATCTGCGCGGGCCGGCCCAGACGAGAATGTCGGGTTCGACGCCCCGGCGATCGAAGCCGAACGGATCAGGCAGTGGCACGCAGTCGAACAGGAACATGATCGAGCCGACCGTCTCGAACGCGAACTCGCGGGTTTACGAGTCGAGCTTAATGCCGCCCGGCTGGACCGCGAGCACACGATGGAAGCCATCGAGACGGGGATCAGACAGACCCGGGCACTTGAACGGGAACGCGACAAGGTCAGCAATCTCACCCGAGACCTCGCGTTCGTCAAAGCGGAGCTCGACGCGGCTCGCACTGCAGCTGCGAAGGCGAAGCGGGTCTCTGGCGCGGCGCTCAAGCAGGACCCATTAGTTGAGCGCGGTGATGCGAGCGAGAATGCCCCGGATGATGTCGCGCATCTCCAATCAGACCTCGCGCTCGCGCGAAACGCCGCCACCAAGGCCATGGTGGCGCTCGCCGCCGAGAAGACCCAGAGGCAAGCGCTAGAACGCGATCTAAAGCAGCAACGCAACAAAGCCGATGCGCTCGTTGCCGAGCTGGCGTCCCTCAGGACGGAGTTGGAATCCGGACGGACGGCGGCGACCGAAGCCTCCAATGCCGCCGCTGCCCAAGCCAGCCAAAAGCAGGACATCGAGCGGGAGTTGAAGCTGCAACGCGACAGGGCAGATGCTGCCGTTGCCGAACTGAGCGAACTGCGGACGGCGGCCAGCACCGCTCGAGCCGAGGCGGCCGCAAAAGCAACCGCTGCGGAGTCGGAACGTAAATTGGCGTTGGAAAGCGAACTCGCGCAACAGCGGGATCGGGCAGATGCCGCGGTCAGGCAGCTCGCCTCCGTTCAGGCCACGCTCAACGCCGCGCGAGCCGCATCCGCTGAAGCGCGCCCAGCCGAAGCCGCGCAGAGGCAGAAGCTGGAACATGAACTCGGCGAGCAGCGCAAGAAGGCGGACGCCCTGGCACGGGAAACTATATCACTGAGGAACGAACGTGATGACGCACGTTCTGCCGTCCGCGATGCCATCCAAGCGGCTGATACCGCAAAAGCCGAGGGCAACAAGGAATTGACCAGCGAGCGCGGTAAGAGCGAAGCCTTAGTCCAGCAACTCGCCGCCGCGCGGAAGGAGATCGAGGAACGTTCCGCGGGCCTTGCCGCGGCCTATGCAGAGATTCTCAGGGTGACTGCAACCAACGCGACGGTAGCCGAGCAGAAGAAGACTCTCGACGGCGAGCGCGAGCGCACCGACGGGCTCGCACGCGAGCTGGTGTCAGTCAGGGCACAGCTCGAGGAGGCAAACGGAAAACTGGCCGCGACCAATGCTTTCATCGGACGGCTTCCTGAACAGGCCGAACGGACCTGCGCGGCGGATCCGGCCCCTGACGGCGATGCAACAGGTTCGTCCGGGCGGGAGACCGCGCGCGCGGTCCCCGCCGCTCCGCAACCTCCCTCACAAACCGGCGCATCGGTATCCGAGGCGCAAGCGACGGAGCGTATCGCACCTGCGGCTTCCGGTTCGAGCGTCGTCACCGTATCGGAAGGCCTCGCACCGACCGGCGCGACACCCCACGCTGTCGCGAACGAACAAAGATTACTTGCGCGGGCGAATGCATTACTGCGGCAGGCTGACATCAGCAGCGCCCGCCAGTTGCTCGAGTTGGCTCTTGCACGCGGCAGCGCGCGAGCCGCTTTCATGCTGGCAGAGACCTATGATCCACCGGTGCTGAAATCGTGGCGCGCCAGCGGGGTCGCCGGCGATCCGACGAAGGCACGCGGCTTGTATCAAAAGGCAAAGGCGGGTGGCATCGACGATGCGGAAGCGCGGATCAAGGCGCTGAAGTAATGTTGGATCACGTCTCGAAGCCGGCGAACGAAGGAGATCAATCCATGCTTAGGATCAAGCTGGTGTTCGCGATCGTCTTGGCACTGCTCGGGCCGCAGATGGCGGCGAACGCCCAGTCCGTTCGGCCATCCGCCACGGCGGCGACGAGGAGCGCCGACGCAATCGAAAAAGAGCGCATCAACGCATGGACCGTCGGGCTCGCGGGCGGTCTCATCGAGGGGGCTCCGCTTCGGCTCGCAGCGGAGATCGCCCGCGTCGTCAACCAGGAAGACAAACTCCACGTCATTCCGATCGTAACGACGGGTGCGACGGAGAACGTCAATTCATTGCTCTATTTGCGGGGAGTGGATGCAGCGATCATCAATGCGGATGCTCTCGATGAGTATAAGGCCCAGGTTCCCTCGATCCACCGCCGCATCGTCTATATCCTCAGCCTCTTTCCGGCCGAGCTGCATGTCTTCGTGCGTCCCGAGATCAAGTCGCTCGACGATCTCAGGGGGAAGAAAGTCAATTTCAACACGCAAGGCACGGCGGCCGCCTATTCCGGTCCACTCATCTTCAGCCGCCTGGGATTGAACGTCGAGAAAACCTTCATCCCCCATCAGATCGCATTGCAGCAGATGAAGACCGGGCAGATCGCGGCGGTTGTGTTCATCACATCGAAGCCGGTCGACGCCTTTCTGAAGGGGCGTTGGGAGCCGGGATTCAAATTCTTGCCGATCGAGTATGATTCGCGATTCGAGGATTACTATCTCCCGTCCGCGATCGATTCGACCGACTACCCGAGCCTGGTGCCGAAAGGCGAGCGCATCTCGACCATTGCGGTCCCCACCATTCTGGCGGGTTACAACTGGCCGAAACAATCCGATCGCTACACGCGCATGACCCGCTTTGTGGATTACTTGTTCGGCCGGCTGGAGCGGCTGCAGTCGCCCGGCTTTGATCCGAAATGGAAGGATGTAAGCCTCCGGGCCAGCGTTCCGGGTCTCGCCCGGTTCGCGCCGGCGCAGGATTGGCTCGACCGTTCTCCGGGCGAGGCGGCGGGATCGTCACGATGAGGAGCATAAGCGTCATAGCCTGGATCATGTCAGCCGACCTGAGCTGGTTGATGTGCGCCCAGGCGGGCGATGCCCCCGATCGCCTGAAGGAATGCGCGCGGTTCGAGGGAATGGAACGCCTGAAATGCGTCGACGAACTGCTCGGAGAAGCGGCGGAGCCGGCCACCCCGGCGCCGGATCGAGAGCACAACTGGTTCATCAGCGAGACGACCTCGCCGGTGGATTACAAGCCGCAAATCACGGCCAAGACCATGGGGCGCCCCTCGACAAAGGACGCGCCCTCCTCGATTTCGATCCACTGTCGCGCCGGCCACACCTCGCTGATGATGTCGACCGCGGCCTCGTGGCGACAGCCCGAGCAAGGCGAGGTGAAGGTAACGTACAAGATCAACGACGAGCCGTCCGTCGAACAACGCTGGCGCACCACAGACGGAGGCAGGAGTCTGATCTTTCAGGGCGACGCCGTGCGCCTCTTGCGCGCAATGCCGGAGGACGGTCGATTTCTGATCAAAGTTTACGCCGGGGGCACCGTGCCTTACGAGAGCACGTTCCGATTGACCAACCTGGATGCCATTCGGCGCAAATTCGCAACCGCCTGCCACTGGCCGGGCCTTTGAGCGACGTCCCACCCGCCGCTGCCATCACTTGGCGGAGTAATTGAGCCGGATCCTAGAGCAGGTTTCGTTGAGATAGAATCATAATGCGTCATGGCCGGATTCGTTCGGGCCATCCGCGTCTTTGATCTTGCGAAAACGTCAAGACGTGGATGACCCGGCATATAGGCGAGCCAAAGCGACGCCGTTGTTCGAACTGCAATGGCCGGGCATGACCGATTTTGACGTTTCCATCAAAACGCAACTCGCCCTAGTTCTCCCGCATGCCGCGCCGTATCGCATCCGTCATGGGCTGCGTCAGATAGGCCAGAACGGTGCGCTCACCGGTGGCGATCAGAACGTCGGCCATCATCCCAGGCTTGAGCTTTTCACGGATACTATCGGGAAATTTCGCCACCTCCACCGAGACCTTGACCTCGTAATAGGGTTGGTGCGTCGCCTCGTCCCGAACCGCATCGGCTGCGATCGAGAGGACTTCCCCCACCGCGATAGGGGTGGAGCGGGCCTTGAACGACGGCAGCCGAATTTCCGTGGGCAAGCCGACCTGCACATGGTTGATATCGAGGGACGACACCTTCGCCGCAACCACGAGCACGTCATTATCGGGCACGATCTCCATCAGAGTCTCACCCGGCTTGATCACCGCGCCCACGGTATGGACCTTCAAATTTACAATGCGTCCGGAGCGCGGCGCGCGGACGTCCATCCGTGCCAGAACGTCAGCGGCGACCCGAAGTTTCTCGCGCGCATCGGCAAGTTGCGCTCCTGTCTCGGCCAGCTTCGCGGTCGCTTCCTCCAGAACCTTCTGTCCGACCTGATCGATCTGCAGCCGCGACTCGTCGATAGCGCGGCCATAGCGCGCGATGTCGGCCTCATAGGCGCCGATCTTTCCGTCGAGTTCGGCCTTGGTGCGCTCGAGGGCGGCAACGCGTGGGAACGCGACGATCCCCTGATCGGCGAGCGGCTTGAGCTTGGCGTATTCCCGGCTCACGCTGTCGGATTGCGCGCGCGAAGCCTCGCGCTGGGCATCGTTTGCCTGGATCTGTCGCTGCGCCTGGGCGATGCGTTCTTGGAGAATCGATATCTCGATTTTTCGCGCAGCGCGGCGCTCGTCGAAACGCCGTCTCTGATCGTTCATCGCGCGTTGCGCCGATGGATCCGAGGTCTTTTGCGTCAACTCGGCGGGAAAAGCAATTTTGTCGCTTCCCCCGGCCTCTGCCCGCAGGCGCGCCTGCTCGGCAACGGCGGTATAGACGGCCGAGCGTGCGATCTCCTCTTTCGCCCGTTCCTGAGTGGCATCGAGCTGCAGCAGAACCTGCCCCTCCACCACATGAGCGTCGCCGGTCACCATCAGGCGCTGCACGATGCCGCCCTCAAGGTGCTGCACCGTTTTCCTGTCGCTCTCGACCACCACCGAGCCGGTTGCCACCACCGCGCCATCGATCGAAGCCAGTGCAGCCCAGCCACCAAGCACGACGAACGTGAACAACACAATCGCAAAGCCACGCCGCGCCGGCGTATGCCAATCGCCGGCCCCGTCAGCATCGTTTCGCCCCCAGTACCCTTTCAACACGACCGACAGCATGATCCGCGTCCGCCGGACGAGCCGCCTCGCCAGCACCCGCAGATCGGCGATGTCTCTGGCCAGAACATCGGACAGTCGGGGTTTGCCACCCTTGTTGAAACGCAGCAGCCCTGCAATCATATCTTGAGAAAATCTCTCTCGAAGCGACATCTTGTTGCCCATCATTGCCTCGTCGCGTGAGCCGGACGCGGCGGATTCGAAAGGTGCATGTTGCGGGGGACACCGTCGACGCGATGATGCGCGTCGGCGGAGTGGCGGCGCTCGGCCGGCACCCGCGCCTCGCGGTGCATGGGCGTGACGGCTTGCCCCAGCAGCACGGGAAGAAGTTCGTCGCGCGTCCCGACGCGGCCCAGCCGTCCTTCGTGCATGAAGACGATCTTATCCACTAAGGCGAGCAGATTGGGCCGGTGGTTGATGATCACGACCGTCACGCGCTGCTTCCGCAGCATCTGGATCGCATCGGCAAGGGCCCGGTCACCGTCGCCGTCCAGATTGGCGTTCGGCTCGTCGAGCACGACCAGCACCGGCCTTCCGAACAGCGCGCGCGCCAGCCCGATGCGCTGCCGTTGACCGCCTGAAAGACCCGCCCCGTTGTCCCCTATGACGGTGTCATAGCCCTTGGGAAGACGCTGGATCATGCCATGCGCGGAAGCCAGTTGCGCGGCCTCGACGACGGCCTCGTCGGTTGCGTCATCGCGGAACCGAGCGATGTTGTCGCGTACCGTGCCGGCGAACAATTCCACATCCTGCGGAAGGTAGCCGAGGCTTTGTCCAAGGAAATTCGAATCGAAATGCCGCGTGTCGTTGCCGTCGATCCGCACGCAGCCATGAACCACGGGCCAGGCGCCGACCAGCGCCCGCGCCAGCGAGGACTTTCCGGAGCCGGATTGCCCGACCACGGCAACGACCTCGCCGGGAGCCAGGCGAAACGAAACATCCGCGACGGCCGGCATCTGCGATCCGGGAACGTGGACGGTTACGGCTTCGACCGCGACTTCGCCTGCCAGCGGCGGTAACCGCGTGGGCGGGCGCTCCGCGGACCGGAGACGAAGCGCGGCCTCAAGCCGCGCATACGCGGTCCGTGCGGCGACGAGCGCCTTCCACTGCGATACGGCGGCCTCCACCGGCGCCAGCGCCCGCCCCATAATGAGTGAGGCGGCGAACAGAACGCCTCCCGAAATCTCTTGCTGAATCGCGAGGTAGGCTCCCACGCCCATGATCGAGACCTGAAGCGCCATCCGCAGGAACTTGGAGATCGCAAGCAGCGTGCCGCCGCGCTCGCCCGCCCGGGCGCTATCGAAAAGAGCCTGATCGTGCGTGGAGCTCCACGCGGTACGCACGGCAGGTCCCATGCCAAGCGCGCGGATCGCCTCGGCGTTGCGCAGCGAGGACGTCAAGCGGTCCAGGGCATGAAGATTTTTCGCCGCCGCCGCGATCAGCGGCGCCTTGGTGGCGCGTTTGTTGAGGAAGGCCAGCATAAGAATAAGAACCGCTCCGATCGATGCCACCAGGCCAATCAAAGGATGCAGCAGGAAGCACAGCGCCAGGAATATCGGCGTCCACGGCACGTCCATCAACGACGTGATCACACCGCCCGACAAGACTTCGCGCAGCGTATCCACGTCCCGAAGCAGTTGGACATGACGCGAACTGCCGGTGCTGAGGGATTGCCCGAGCGCGGATTCGAAAACTTCTCCCGCGAGAATCCGGTCGAACCGGATTCCGATTTGCACCAGAACCCGACTGCGAAAATGCTCGAGCGCCGCGTAGCTGACGAACAGCGCGAGCGCGATCAGCGTCAGCAGCAAGAGGGTCATTCCGTTCCGGCTGGTCAGCACACGATCGTAGATCTGCATCGTGTAGAGCGGTGAGACGAACACCAGCAGGTTTATGAAGATCGACAAACCGCCGGCAGCGAACAGGCCGGGACGTATCTGACGAAACCCATCCGCGAGCGCGGAGGCCTTTGTCGAAGTGTGCATGTGCGTATCCAGGCTTGCCATGGCAGGCAGCGTCAAACGATTAAAATTGCAGGCGGTCGAGCGTCGAAGTTCGCATCCCAACATTCTGCGGAGTGCAGAAAGCCCCCTTCCTGGCGGTCGCCGCGGCTGCGGGCGATCCTTCAGGTCGTTCTCATATGCGGGGCGCGCGTGCGCGCCCCGCATATGTCTCCGTCAACGAAAGTCCCTTCAAACCTAGAGGTGCCAGGCGTGATGGTCGAAGTGATGCCCGCCGTGATGGTCGGAGTGATGGCTGACCGCATCGGCTAGATGAATCCCGGCATCGGCGAGGCCGGTTGAAGCCGGGTCTGTCGCGCCGTTTCCGGCCGCAGCCGTAGCGGGCGTCCAAGACGTCGGATGGATTCCCGACGCGGCTCCCGTTCCGCCCGTGGCGAGCTGCGAGAAATCGAGCGCTTGATGGTGATGATAGTTCTGGTGGTTCTGATGGTGATGACCACCATCGGTTGCCGCTGTGGAACCACCCGAGACGCCACCGCTGCTCGCGCCGGCGGTCACGCCACCATGGACGGCGGCGTCATTGCTCGCCGCATGTGTGCCGCCATTCGAATGCGTCGCGGATGGCGCGGTGTCACCCGAGCTTCCCGTGGTGATTGCGCTGGTGGGATCAGCCGAAGGCATCGCGCTCGTGGCCGCACTGTGCTGTTGCTGGTGATGATGATGGTCCTGGCGATGATGACCGCTATCCGTCGTGGCCGACGTCGAACCGCTCGAGGTGCTGCCGCTGCTCGAGCCCGTGGCCGCACCACCGTCAACAGTGGTACCGTCACCCGCAGCGGTATGGGTCCCGCCACTGGAGCCGGTCGTTGCATTGCCGCTCGGATCCGTCGGAGGGATCGCACTTTCGCCCGAGTTCCCCGTGCTGATGGCGCCGGTGCCATCGGCGGGCAGCGGCGCGCTCGCGGTATTGTGCTGCAGGAAGACGCTCTGCAGCTCCGGCGAACTTTCGAGCGCCGTGTCGCCATTCTGCGATCCCCACGCATAGGCGTAATCGAAGGCCGGATTTGGAACGTGCGCCGACCAGTGATCGAGCATCGCCTGCTCTTGCGCTGCCGACGGCATCACGTAACGGCCGCCCTGGTCGTTGACCCAGTTACCACCCCCAAACGTCTGGAACACCGGAACGATCTGGCTCGCCGGGATCCCGGCGGATTCGGCCGCGGCTACCGCTTTGTCGATCATGCTGTAGTCGACGGGGCCCGAACCCGACCGCACCGGGTACGGATCGATGCCGAACAGATCGATGTGGGTATTGGCGGGGTTGTAGGTGTTCGCGAAAGTCGGATTATCCGAAGGCCCCATGTTCATCATAGTGATGAAGGTCTTCGCTCCGGGGAAATTGGCGTGAATGTAATCAGATTCCGCCTTGAGATTCGCCGCCGTCACCAGCGTGTTATACTGTCCCGTCGGATCCGGCTCATCCTTGAGATAAAAGCCGAACACTTTCGAATTGCCGACGTAGGGCTTCAGCGCATCGATGAAGCTCTGCGTAACGCCATCGCCTTGATCAAGATAGACCATGCCTTGCACGCCAGCCGGCAGCGCGTTCAGCTCGCTAACCGACGAAACGTCGGCCAAGTTGAAGCCCGCGGCCGCTGGAGCGTAGTTTCCCCGTGCATCGAAGTTGTTACCTGTGACGTTGCCCCCTTGGCTTGATCCAGTGTGAAGTAGACTCTGGCCCCACGACAAGGACCAGAGATGAAGCGCAACAGGTTCACCGAAGACCAGATCATCGGAATATTGAAGGAACAGGAGGCCGGGGTTGCGGTCGCCGATCTGTGC
>JAFKKM010000082.1 GCA_017305555.1 Hyphomicrobiales bacterium
CTCCGTAAGCGGGATCCCAGCCCTTCTCCGCCAGCCAGTCGCGGCCCGAAGCAGCAAGATCAAGCGTGATCTTGCGATCCTCCAGCAGCTTTTGCAGCCGCTTGAACTGGATCGCGACAATTGCGCCCATCTCGCTGCGCTGCAGGCGGTGGAACAGGATGATCTCGTCGATGCGGTTGAGGAATTCCGGACGGAAGTGTTTCCGCACCAGGTTCATCACCTGTCCGCGCACCGCCCCCGTATCCTCTCCCTCCGGCTGATTGACCAGGAACTCGGAGCCGATGTTTGAGGTCATGATGATCAGCGTGTTGCGGAAGTCGACCGTGCGGCCCTGACCGTCGGTCAGGCGGCCGTCATCGAGCACCTGCAACAGCACGTTGAACACGTCTGGATGCGCCTTCTCGATCTCGTCGAACAGCACCACCTGATAGGGCCGCCGCCGCACCGCTTCGGTCAGCGAACCGCCCTCGTCGTAGCCGACATAGCCCGGAGGCGCGCCGATCAGCCGCGACACCGAGTGCTTCTCCATGAACTCCGACATGTCGATGCGCACCATCGCGGTCTCGTCGTCGAACAGATACGCGGCCAGCGCCTTGGTCAACTCGGTCTTGCCGACACCAGTGGGCCCTAAGAACATGAACGAGCCCATCGGCCGGTTCGGGTCCTGCAAGCCCGCGCGCGCGCGACGCACGGCGGTCGAGACCGCGCGCACCGCCTCGGCCTGGCCGATCACGCGTTCGCCCAGGCTCTGCTCCATGCGCAGCAGCTTTTCCTTCTCGCCCTCGAGCATCTTGTCGACCGGCACGCCGGTCCAACGCGACACCACCTGCGCGATGTTGTCGGCGGTGACGGTCTCTTCCATCATTGTCGAGCTTTCGCTCGCCTCGATGTCCGCCAGCCGCTTCTCCAGTTCGGGAATCCGGCCATAGGCCAGTTCGCCCGCCTTCTGGTATTCGCCGCGGCGCTGCGCGTTGCCGAGATCGATCCGCGCCTGATCCAGCTCGCTCTTGAGTTTAGCAGCGTCGGACAGCTTGCCCTTCTCCGCGTTCCAGCGCGAGGTGAGGTCCGCCGACTTCTTCTCGAGATCGGCAAGCTCCTTCTCCAGATTTTCGAGGCGCGTCTTGGAGCCGGCATCGTGCTCCTTCTTCAGCGCCTCCTGCTCGATCTTCAGCCGCACGACCTCGCGATCGATGTTGTCGAGTTCTTCCGGCTTGGAGTCGACTTGCATCTTCAGTCGCGCCGCCGCCTCGTCGACCAAATCGATCGCCTTGTCGGGCAGGAAACGGTCGGTGATGTAGCGGTTCGACAGCGTCGTCGCGGCGACCAGCGCCGCGTCGGCAATGCGAACGCCGTGGTGCTGCTCGTACTTGTCCTTCAACCCGCGCAGAATCGAGATGGTGTCTTCCACCGTCGGCTCGGACACGAACACCGGCTGGAAGCGCCGCGCCAGCGCGGCATCCTTCTCGACGTGCTTGCGATACTCGTCGAGCGTAGTCGCGCCGATGCAGTGCAATTCGCCGCGCGCCAGAGCCGGCTTCAAGAGGTTCGACGCATCCATCGCGCCATCGGCCTTGCCGGCGCCGATCAGCGTGTGCATCTCGTCGATGAACAGGATGATGCCGCCTTCCGCCGCCGTCACCTCCGACAGCACGGCTTTCAGCCGCTCCTCGAACTCGCCGCGATATTTCGCGCCGGCGATCAAGGCGCCCATGTCGAGCGACAAAAGCTTCTTGTCCTTCAGGCTCTCCGGCACGTCGCCGTTGAGGATGCGCAGCGCCAACCCTTCGACGATGGCAGTCTTGCCGACGCCGGGCTCACCGATCAGCACGGGATTGTTCTTGGTCCGACGCGACAGCACTTGAATGGTGCGGCGGATTTCCTCGTCGCGGCCGATCACCGGATCGAGCTTGCCGTCGCGGGCCGCCTGCGTCAGGTCGCGGGCATATTTCTTCAGCGCGTCGTAAGCATTCTCGGCGGTCGCCGAATCCGCGGTGCGGCCCTTGCGCAGCGCATTGATCGCTGCGTTGAGGTTCTGCGCGGTGACGCCGCCCTTGGCGAGAATTTTTCCGGCGTCGCTGTCCTTGTCGAGCGTCAGCGCCAATAGCAGCCGTTCGACAGTGACGAAGCTGTCGCCTGCCTTGTCGGCCGCCTGCTCCGCCGCCTCGAAAGCGCGTGCCGTCGCCGGCGCCAGATAGATCTGGCCTGCGCCGCCGCCCGACACCTTCGGCAGCTTGTTCAGCTCGGTTTCGGTCGCCTTCAGGATGGCGCGCGAATTGCCGCCGGCACGATCGATCAGACCGCCCGCCAGGCCTTCGCTGTCATCCAGCAAAACCTTCAGGATATGCAGCGGCGAGAATTGTTGATGGCCCTCGCGCACGGCCAGAGATTGTGCCGACTGGATAAAGCCGCGCACACGTTCGGTATATTTTTCAACGTTCATCGATGATGGTCCCTCAGCCTGCCGGTCCGCCCCGAAGGCACGCAACCAGCATCTTCATTGGGTTCCACACGCCGCGCTGACGTTCCTCAACCAGCGTGCAGTCTCGTCGCCGTCCCTGTTTGATGGGGACGGCTTGACCCAAATGTGGGAACCGGCCACCGCAAAGGGAAGAGGCGGCGGCCGCAATTTCATCGAGGAAAATGCCCGACGAGCAGGCTCAGTTCGGCATCACGTAGGCATAGACCCGACCGCGCGGATAGACCGCTTCCGCGACCTTGCGGCCGTGATTGCCGGAGACGATGATCGGATTACCCTTGGCATCGACGCCACTGACCACGCCGACATGACCGCCGCGACGGCCGCGCGACATCACCGCGATGGCGCCGACCTGCGGGCCCGATACGCGATGCCCGTAGCTGGCGAACGAGCGCGCCATGTCAGAGCCGGTGCCGCGATGGCCGGTCTTTTGCAGAACCATGTTCATGAAGCGCGCGCACCACAGGCTCGCGCGTCCGGTCGGATTGCCGCCGATGAAGCGACGCGCTTCGGCCACGAGACTGGAGCCGCCGCTGAAACCGCCAACGCTGTCCGGCGTCTCGGTCGTCGCCTTCGCCTGCGTCCGGCCGACGCGGCGCAACTGCTGCGCATGACGGCCCCAATCGGACGTCTCCGCGGCCTCGCTACGGCGATGCGAACCATGGCGGCGATGGCGGATGCGATACCGCTTACCGTGATGAGCGCGATGATAGTGATGATGATGACCATGGGCGTGATGACGAGCACCATGGTGATGAGACGGCCTCGCCGAGGCCGGTGAAGAAGCAAACGCAACGATTGCCAAAGAACTCAAAAGAAAAACTGCGAATCGAACTGCCCGATTCAACGCACGCAACTTGACCATCCACAAAATCCTTCACACCCCCGAATGTCTGCCGGGTCGAACATCGAGCCGGCGTCGGTCGCGTAAAACCAATTGCGATATGGCGAGAAAAAGGCGCACGGAACGCGGCTTTCTGCGATTCCATGCCGAATCGCCGCCGTTTTGATGCGAATCTCGCTCGTAAACCCGCTGTCATGGCAGCTTTGCACTGAGTGCAGGGCGAGTTAACGCGAGGGATCGCGTAACCTGCGAGTCCATTCAATGAAGCATGACGTTGTCCGAAAGCCGATTTCGACCTTTCGGATCACGCTTCCAAGACATGCTTTCGAGACCTGCGAGCAAGGATTTTGCAATGCCTCACGCTACCAGTCGCGACGGTGTCCGCCTCCACTACGAAGATGTCGGACACGGCACGCCGATCCTGTTCGTGCATGAATTCGCCGCCGATGGCGCAAGCTGGGAGCCGCAGATGCGTTACTTCTCGCGCGGCCATCGCTGCATCGCCTATTCGGCGCGCGGCTACACGCCGTCCGACATTCCCGGCGACGACGCATCATATGGCTGGGAGCATTTTCGCGACGACACGCTCGCAGTACTCGATCATCTGCGAATCCCGGCGGCGCATTTCGTCGGCCTGTCGATGGGCGCCTATTCGTCGCTGCAAGCGGCACTGAAAGCGCCGGAGCGCGTGCTGTCTTTGACGCTGGCCGGCGCGGGAAGCGGCTTCGAGGCTTCACGGCTGCAAGGCTTTCGCGATCAATGCAAGGCGGACGCGGATCGCTTCGCGCGCGAGGGCGGCGCGACGCTGGCGCAACTCGCCGGCATGACACCGGGACGGATTCCGTTTTTGGTGAAGGACCCGCGCGGCTTTCAGGAATTTTTCGACGCGCTGGCGCGGCACGATGCGAAAGGCTCGGCCTTCACCATGCGCAACTTCCAGGGCGGCCGCCCGCCGTTGTCGGACTTCGCCACACAACTGAAGAAGCTAACGACGCCGACGCTGATCGTCGTCGGCGACGAGGACGATGCCTGCATCGAATCCAGCTTGTTTCTGAAGCAGCACATCACAGTCTCCGGTCTCGCGATGTTTCCCAAGACCGGCCATGTGCTCAACCACGAGGAGCCGGCGCTGTTCAACGACACCGTCGGCCGTTTCCTCGCACTGGTCGAAGCGGACCGCTGGGGACCGCGCGATCCGCGCTCGGTGCGGGCGTAGTTTTTAACGGCCCCGACAGCGTCATCCTGAGGTGCTCCATGCGCAGCGCGGAGCCTCGAAGGATCGCCGTCGCCCTTCGAGGCATTGCTTCGCAATGTGCCTCAGGGTGACGGCTTCGCGTCACCGTTCCCTGCCGCGGCGGCTCAGCAGAAACACACCCTGCTCGCCGAACAGGTTCCAAAACCACCACGGCGCGTTGAGCCGCAGCGGGCGACCATAGAGGTCCAGCGCCACCGCGCGCTCCATCTTGACGTTGATCTCGTCGCAGAGCTGGACGAAATCCTTGATGGTGCAGAAATGGATGTTCGGCGTGTCGTACCAGGTCGCCGGCAGATTGTCGGTGCGCGGCATGTGACCGCCGACCAGCAATTGCAGCCGCATCTTCCAGAAGCCGAAGTTCGGAAACGAGACGATAGCGCGCTGGCCGATGCGCAGCAGGTTTTCCAACACCACCTTCGGTTGCCGCGTCGCCTGCAAGGTCTGCGACAGGATCACGTAATCGAACGCATCGTCGGGATAGGCGTCGAGGTCGGTGTCGGCATCGCCCTGCACCACCGCGAGGCCCTTGGCGACGCAGTGATTGACGCCCTCGCGCGACAGTTCGATGCCGCGTCCGTCAACGCCACGCCGCTCCAGCAGTTGCAAGAGGTCGCCGTCACCGCAGCCGACGTCGAGCACGCGCGAGCCGGGCGCGACCATCTCCGCGACCAGCAGATGATCGCCGCGATGATCCGCCGGATTGAAAGGCGCCGCGCCGTTCAGCGGCAATGTCGGTTGCTGGAGCGTCATGTCAGGTGCCGGGCGGGGTCAGGCCGCGCGCCGTCGCGGCCGATTGCAGAAACGCGTGCGCGATATCGATGAACTCGGGCACGTCGAGCAGGAAGGCGTCGTGGCCCCTGTCGGTCTCGATCTCCGCGAACGACACGCGCGCGCCGCCGGCGTTGAGCGCGTGAACCGTGGCGCGAGATTCCGACGTCGGAAACAGCCAGTCGCTGGTGAACGACACCACGCAGAACCGCGTCCCGGTGCCGCGAAACGCCGAGGCCAGCACGCCGTCATGGTCGGCGGCGACGTCGAAGTAATCCATTGCCCGTGTCAGATAGAGATAGCTGTTGGCGTCGAAGCGCTCGACGAAGGACGAGCCTTGATGCCGCAGATAGCTCTCGACCTGAAAATCGGCGTCGAACGAAAACGTCGGCAGGTCCCGATCCTGCATCCGGCGGCCGAACTTGCGATGCAGCGCCGCGTCCGAAAGGTATGTGATATGCGCCGCCATCCGCGCCACGCCGAGGCCGCGATGCGGATGGGTGCCGCGCTCGAAATAGCGGCCCTGCTGCCAGTCCGGATCGGCCATCACCGCCTGCCGCCCCAGTTCGTGGAACGCGATGTTCTGCGCCGAGTGCCGCGTCGAGCACGCGATCGGCAGCGCCGAGAACACCCGCTTCGGATAGGCGACGCACCATTGCAGCACCTGCATCCCGCCCATCGAGCCGCCGACCACGGCGAACAGCGTCTCGATGCCGAGACGGTCGATCAGCATCGCCTGCGCCCGCACCATGTCGGGAATGGTGACCACGGGAAAATCCAGTCCCCACGGCTTGCCAGTATCCGGATTGGTCGAGGCCGGACCGGTCGAGCCCATGCAGCCGCCGATCACGTTCGCGCAGATGATGAAATAGCGTTCGGTGTCGAGCGCGAGGCCGGGCCCGACGAGGGTTGTCCACCAGCCCTGCTTGCCGGTGACCGGATGGACGTTGGCGACGTGCTGATCCCCGGTCAGCGCATGGCAGACCAGGATGGCGTTGGAGCGCTCGGCATTCAGCGTGCCGTAGGTCTGATAGGCGATCTGGAACGGGGCAAGATCGATCCCGCAATCAAGCCTGAGCGGCTGATCCTTGCCGAAGACCGCCAGGAGCGACGAGGGGCGATCCACCTCGCCCTCCTGCGTCTGCGTCGTCTGGCCGTTGACCAACTGAGCATTTCCCATCGTGACACCGGGTCCTTGATGCGGCTCCCGCGACCCCCGAGCGTCAGGCACAAAAAACCCGGCCTGAACAAACGGTTCGGCCGGGATCACATCTGTCCCCGGCCTGTTTAGCGAGTTGTTTAACGTGGCTGCAAGCCGGCCGGCTCAAATGACCACGCTCAACAGCTAGTCCCAAGCCGGCCTTCCGTCAAGACAGACCTGCCCTCCGCACGCGACGCATATGGACCACAGACATGCCCGAAATCGATGTTTTCTTTGCTTTCGGGCGGCGTCTTACCTATCAATGCGCCGATCCATCACCCATTCAGCGTACCCAGCCCGCCGCAGGTCGATCCATGTCCCAACCGCCCCCCGCTCCGCCGTCGTTGCAGGATCTGCGTCAGGAGATCGACTCGATCGACGAGCAGGTCCATCGGCTGCTGATGCAGCGGAGCGACATCATCGACCGCCTGATTTCGGTGAAGAAGACCCAGGAGGTCGGCTCGGCCTTCCGCCCGGCCCGTGAGGCCGACATGATGCGCCGGCTGGTGCAGCGCCATCGCGGCCTGCTGCCGCTCGACACCGTGGAAGGCATCTGGCGCGTCATCATCGCCACCTTCACCTATGTGCAGGCGCCGTTCTCGGTCCATGCCGACCTCTCCACCGGCGAATCCGCGATGCGGGATTCGGCGCGGTTTCACTTCGGCTTCACCGTGCCATTCGTGGCGCATTTCAACCCGATGGCCGCTGTCGAAGCGGTCGCCAAGTCGAAAGGCGATCTGGCATTGGTGTCGGCCACCGCGAGCCGGCAGCCGTGGTGGCTCGAACTGGAAGCCGAAGGCACGCCGAAGATCATCGCCCGGCTGCCTTTCGTCGAGCGCGCGGACCATCCGGCCGCGCTCCCGGTGTTCGTGGTATCGCGGGTCGCCGACAGCGCCATGGTCACCGAGGTCGAGATGTGGAGCGTCCGCGTCTCCGGCTGGAACGCCGAAACCGCACGCGCCGTCGCCTCGCTGGCGGAAATCGCCGCCGTGCCGGACTCGGCCTTCGACGGCGCGGCACTCCTGGTGTCGGTGCAGGGCGCCGGCAACCTCGACAAGATCACCTCGGCGCTGGTCGCCGCCGGCGCGACCGTCCGCTCGACTGCTCTCGTCGGCAGCCACGCGACGCGCTATACGGTCACCACCAACGATGCGGCGCGCCGATAAACCACGCCGATCCTTCCGGAGTTAAAGATGTCAGGTCCCGTGCCGAATCCCGGCATTCTCGATATTGCGCCCTACACGCCGGGCAAAAGCCCGGTGCAGAAGCCGGGGCAAAAGGTCTTCAAGCTGTCCGCGAACGAAACGCCGCACGGCCCCTCGCCGCGCGCCAAGGAAGCCTATGCCGAGGCCATTTCGCATCTCGAGGACTATCCGGAAGGCACCTCTCGGGTGCTGCGCGAGGCGATCGGCCGTGCTTACGGCCTCGATCCCAATCGCATCATCTGCGGCGCCGGTTCGGACGAGATCCTCAATCTGATGGCGCACACGTATCTCAAGCCCGGCGACGAGGCGATCTCGACCACGCACGGCTTTCTGGTCTACCCGATCGCCACCATGGCGAACGGCGCAGTCAACGTCGTCGCGCCGGAGACCAATTTCACCGCCGACGTCGATGCGATCCTGGCGCGCGTGACGCCGCGCACCAAGCTGGTGTGGCTCGCCAACCCCAACAATCCGACCGGCACCTACATCCCGTTCGACGAAGTCAAGCGGCTGCGCGCCGGCCTGCCGTCGCATGTCGTGCTGGTGCTGGACGCCGCTTATTCGGATTTCGTCTCGCGCAATGACTACGAGATCGGCATCGAACTGGTGGCGACCACCGACAACACGGTGATGACGCACACCTTCTCCAAGATCCACGGCCTCGCCGCGCTGCGCATCGGCTGGATGTTCGGTCCGACCAATATCGTCGACGCGGTCAACCGCATTCGCGGGCCGTTCAATGTCTCGACGCCGGCGATGCGCGCAGCGGTGGCGGCGATTGAGGACACCGCGCACATCCGGATGTCGCGCGAGCACAACGAGCACTGGCGCAACTGGCTCACCGACGAAATCGGCAAGCTCGGCCTTACCGTGACGCCGAGCGTGACCAATTTCGTCCTGATCCATTTCCCGACGACGAAGGGCAAGACCTCGGCGGACGCCGATGCCTTCCTCACCGAGCGGGGACTGGTGCTGCGCGCGCTGAACAACTACGGCCTGCCGCACGCGCTGCGGATGACCATCGGCACCGAGGAGGCCAACCGCCTCGTCGTCGAGGGCTTGCGTGATTTCATGGCCCGCCCGTGAGTGACGCTCCGCTTTTTTCGCGCGTCGCACTGATCGGCTTCGGCCTGATCGGCGGCTCGATCGCACGCGGCGCCAAAGCGCAGGGCCTCGCTGGCGAGATCGTCGCCACCGCGCGTTCGCCGCAAACCCGTGCGCGCGTCCGCGAACTCGGCATCGTCGATCGCGTCGTCGACACCAACGCGGAAGCCGTGAAGGACGCCGATCTCGTCATCCTTAGCATTCCGGTTGGTGCCTGCGGCCCAGTCGCGAAGGAGATCGCGCCGCATCTCAAGCCGGGCGCGATTGTCTCCGACGTCGGCTCGGTCAAGAGCGCGGTGGTGCGCGATATGGCGCCGTATCTGCCGGACAGCGTGCATTTCGTACCGGCGCATCCGGTGGCCGGCACCGAGAATTCCGGCCCGGATTCCGGCTTCGCCGAACTGTTCAACAACCGCTGGTGTATCCTGACGCCACCGAACGGCACCGATGCGGCCGCGGCGGAGAAACTCGCCAAATTCTGGCGCGCACTGGGCGCCAACGTCGAAACCATGACGCCGGAGCATCACGACCTGGTGCTGGCAGTGACCAGCCACCTGCCGCATCTGATCGCCTACACCATCGTCTCGACGGCGGAAGAACTCGGGGACGTCACCCGCTCCGAAGTGCTGAAATTCTCCGCCGGCGGTTTCCGCGACTTCACCCGCATCGCGGCCTCCGATCCAACGATGTGGCGCGACGTGTTCCTCAACAACAAGGACGCGGTGCTGGAAATGCTGGGTGAATTCCAGGAGGACCTCTCCAAGCTGACACGCGCCATCCGGCGCGGCGACGGGGAGGCGCTGTTCGACCACTTCACCCGCACCCGCGCCATCCGCCGCGGCATTGTCGATATCGGTCAGGACGAGGCCGCCGCCGACTTCGGCCGCCGCCCCGCCAAGAAACCTGCGACCTGAGCGCAGACCCGCAATCACGCGCCCGCGTATTGCGCGCACGCGCGAAGCCCGATTGAATAAGAGCGATAGAGGTCTTTTTAGCGCGTTTTGTCGTGCGAACCGGTACTCGTTTCGCTCGAAAACGCCATGAAGGAGGAAACGAATGACCATTCAAGTTGGCGATCGCCTGCCCGAGGCCAAGTTTCGCGTGATGACCAGCGACGGTTTACAGGTGAAGACCACCGACGACGTCTTCAAGGGCAAGAAGGTCGCGCTGTTCGCGGTGCCCGGCGCCTATACCGGCACCTGCCACAAGATGCACATACCGAGCATTTTCCTCAACGCCTATGCGATGAAGGACAAGGGTGTCGACACCATCGCGGTGGTCTCGGTCAACGATGCGTTCGTGATGAGCGCATGGAAGCGCGACACCGACCAGCGCGACGAGGCCATCTTCCTCGCCGACGGCAACGCGGAATTCGCCAAAGCTATCGGCATGGAGCTGGACGCGTCCGGCAACGGCCTCGGCATCCGCTCCAAACGCTATTCGATGCTGGTCGAGGACGGCGTGGTGAAAAAGTTCAACCTCGAGCCGAATCCCGGCAAGGTCGAAGTCTCCGGCGGGGATACGCTGCTCGGACAGTTGTGAGACCGTTCGACGACTGCGCCATCATGCCGAGTGCCTGATCGGGCATTTGCTTTGTGCACGGATTTACACCACGAAAAACGTCGTCCCCGCGCAGGCGGGGACCCATACGCCGCAGCGCTTCGGCTTTATCATCAAAGTGAGTTTCTTTATGACAACTCACGCTAGGGGTTATGGGTCCCCGCCTGCGCGGGGACGACTCTGAGATAGTTTGACCCGATGCGTTACATTTCGAGTCAGATAATCGGGATGGCGTCTGCTCGCTGACTTCCTCCCGCCCTCGGCTACAATCGCGCCTTCAGCGCGACCCGCGCCGCGTCGTATTCGGCGCGTGTCTGACTCACCAGATCCGCAACGCTCACCACCGCCTCGACACCTGACACGCTATGCCCCGCGCTCCAGACGTCGCGCCAGCGCGTTGGCTGCTTCTCCCGACTTTCAATGCTGATGTCCTTGCCGATGTCGATGGTCCCGCGCACCGGCAGATTGTCGGGATCGAGCCCGGCGGCAACGATCGACGGTCTCAGCATGTTGGTCTCAAGCCCGGTGAACGCGCGCGTCAGCAACACGTCATCAGCGCGTGCTTTCACGAGCATGTCGCGATAGGCTGGCTTCGCGAGGCTTTCCTTTGTCGCGATGAACTTGGTGCCCATGTAGGCGAGGTCGCAACCCATCGCCTGCGCCGCCAGCAGCGCCGCACCGTCGGAAACGCCGCCCGACAGCACCACCGGTCCGTCGAAAAACGAACGCACCGCGCGCACGAACGCCAGCGGATTGAGCCATCCAGTCTGGCCGCCCGCGCCCGCCGTCAGCAACACCAGTCCATCCGCTCCCGCCGCCACTGCGCGCTCGGCATGGCGAATGGTCGCGACATCGGCGAGCACGAGAGCGCCGACTTCATGCAGCGGATCGATGACCGGAGCCGGCGAGCCGACCGAGGTGATGACGACTTCCGGCTTATGCCGAAGCAGTATCGCAAGATCGTCGTTGAGCCGAACGTTCGAACGATGAACGATAAGATTGGCGCACCATGGCGCAACCGGACGGCTGCCGTGCTCGGCGACTTTCGCCAATCGCGTTTCGATCTCCGTGAGCCAGCTTTCAAGCTCATCGGACGTGCGGCAGTTCACCGTCGGAAACGCGCCGATCACGCCGGCCGCGCAGGCCGCCGATACAAGGTCGACGCCCGACACCAGAAACATCGGCGCAGCGATCAGCGGAAGAACGAGCCGCTCTTGAATGGCGTGCAGTGATGGTCCGGCCAATGTGTCGCCCCGCTGATGATTTTGCAGGCAGTCTATCCTGACCGAAACGATGAAGGCGAGCGATCAGCTCGGCGCTTTGCCGCCAGCCGTCTGCTGCAAGCGCGCCATCGCCACGCCTTCGCGCGCGAGTTCGTCGGCGCGCTCATTGTCGTCGTGGCCGGCGTGGCCCTTGACCCAGTGCCAGCGCACCTGATGCGGCTTCAGCGCGGCGTCGAGCCGCTGCCACAGGTCCATGTTCTTCACCGGCTTCTTGTCGGCGGTGCGCCAGCCGTTTTTCTTCCAGCCGTGAATCCAACCGGTGATGCCCTGACGGACATACTGGCTGTCGGTGTGCAGATCGACGCTGCACGGCTTCTTCAGTGCTTCCAGCGCGGAGATTGCCGCCAGCAATTCCATCCGGTTGTTGGTGGTGTGCGGCTCGCCGCCCTTCAATTCCTTGCGCACGTCACCGAATTGCAGGATCGCACCCCAGCCGCCCGGCCCCGGATTGCCGGAACAGGCGCCATCGGTATGGATCACCACGGCGGGGAGATCGCTCACGCCATCGATCCCGTCTGCGCGACGCCGTAACCGGCGATGTCGTCGACCGACTGATGGAAGCGCAGCTTGCGCACGTATTCCAGCGGGTCCTTCGGCTTCACCAGCGCGCCCGGCGGCACGTTGAGGAAATCCACCAGCCGCGTCAGCAGGAAACGCAACGCCGCGCCGCGCGCCAGCAACGGCAGCGCCGCCTGCTCGGCCTCGGAGAGCGGACGTTCCTTGCCATAGGCATTCAAGAACGCGCGCGCTTTGGTGACGTTGAAGGAATGATCGGGCTCGAAGCACCAGGCGTTGAGGCAGATCGCGACGTCATAGGCGAGGATATCGTTACAGGCGAAGTAGAAGTCGATCAGGCCCGACAGGTCTTCACCGACGAACAGCACGTTATCGGGAAACAGGTCGGCGTGAATGATGCCGCGCGGCAAATCGCCCGGCCAGCGCGCTTCGAGATAAGCGAGTTCGGCGGCAAGAAATGCCTTAAGCCCGTGCTGCACGGTATCGGCGCGCGCCGCCGCCTGATCGAACAGCGGTCGCCAACCCTTCACCGACAGCGCATTGGCGCGCGTCATGGAGAAATCGCGGCCCGCCAGATGCAGCTTCGCCAGCGCCTGTCCGACCGCCGCGCAATGCACTACGTTCGGCTTGCGCGGCCACACACCTTCAAGGAAATCGATGATCGCGGCGGGGCGGTCCACCAGCGCACCGAGCGTGGTGCCGTCGCGCATCTTCACCGGCTGCGGGCAGACGATGCCGTGCGCGGCGAGATGTCCCATCAGGCCGAGAAAGAACGGCAGATCGCCCACCGCCACACGCTTCTCATACAGCGTGAGGAAGTACGAGCCCTTGGTGGTGTGCAGCAGGAAATTGGAGTTCTCGACGCCTTCGGCGATGCCCTTGTAGGAGAGCAGTTCGCCGATGTCATAGCTGACGAGGAACGCCGCCAACTCCTCCGCAGCGACGTCCGTATAGACCGCCATGAAAACCTACTCGGCTGCGTCGGGACGCAGCGAGCGCGGCAACGGGAAGAACTCGTTTTCTTCCGCGGCCGACACCGTCTCCACGTTCAGTTCATAGCGCTCGGCGAAGGCGTCCATGATCTCCTCGACGATCACCTCCGGCGCCGAGGCGCCCGCGGTGATGCCGACGCTCCTGACGCCTTCGAACTTGGCCCAGTCGATATCTGAGGCGCGCTGTGCCAGCACCGCGATCGGGCAGCCCTCGCGCTCGGCCACTTCGCGCAGCCGCTGCGAGTTCGACGAATTCGGCGCGCCGACAACGATCAGCGCATCGACCACCGGCGCCACCTTCTTCACCGCCAACTGGCGATTGGTGGTGGCGTAGCAGATGTCTTCCTTGTGCGGCCCGTGGATGTTCGGGAAACGGCTTTTCAGCACCGCGACGATCTCGGCGGTGTCGTCGATCGACAGCGTCGTCTGGGTGACGAAGGCGAGATTGTCGGCGTCCTTCGGCGTGAACTGCTCGGCATCCTCGGCGGTCTCGATCAAGGTCACCGCGCCTGCGGGCAATTGCCCCAGCGTGCCGACCACCTCGGGGTGATGGGAATGGCCGATCAGCAGGATTTCATGGCCGCGCTTGAAATGAATCGCGGCCTCGCGATGCACCTTGGTGACCAGCGGGCAGGTGGCGTCCAATGAGAAGAAATTCCGCGTTTCCGCCTCGGCCGGGACCGATTTCGGCACGCCATGGGCGGAAAACACCACCGGTGCCTCGGTATCCGGAATTTCCGCCAGTTCCTCGACGAAGATCGCGCCCTTGGCCCGCAGGCTATCCACCACATAGCGGTTGTGCACGATCTCGTGACGGACATAGACCGGGGCGCCGTAGAGTTTCAGCGCGCGCTCCACCGTATCGATGGCCCGCACCACGCCGGCGCAGAAGCCGCGGGGAGAACAAAGCACGATTTTCAACTGCGGTTTGGCCTGCATGGAGCGATCCGGAACCTGTTCGCCCGGCTCAGTCGGGCGCAAAAGTTGTATTTATTGCGGAAATTAGACGCGACGTCTCGACGATTGGCGAGTTAGCCGTAACGACTTTGGTGTAAGGACTTGGGACGGCTTTGCGGCCCTGTCAAGGCCGTTCAGCAACCCATTGCGCGTTTCGGGTGAGGCGGATTATATAGCGGTTCAATCCCGTCATCGCCGATGACCACACTACTCCGCCTCCGGAACGAGGTGGGCGGAGCCTAAAGGAGATTTGCCATGAGCAATGCACCGCTGATGCCGAAGGCGACTGCCGTGTGGCTCGTCGATAACACCGCGCTGACGTTCGACCAGGTGGCGGATTTCACCAAGATGCACCCGCTGGAGGTGCGCGCCATCGCCGACGGCGACGCTGCCCAGGGCATCAAAGGCATGGACCCGATTTCGACCGGCCAACTTACCCGTGACGAGATCGAGCGCGGCGAGAAGGACGTCAACTACCGCCTCAAGCTGAGCGAGAGCAAGGTGGTGCTGCCGCCGGCCGCCAAGAAGAAAGGCCCGCGCTATACCCCGGTGTCGCGCCGCCACGAGCGCCCGAGCGCCATCCTCTGGCTGGTCCGCAACCATCCGGAGCTGAAGGACGCCCAGATCATGCGGCTGGTCGGCACTACCAAGACCACCATTGCCTCGATCCGCGACCGTACCCACTGGAACGCGCAGACGCTGACGCCGATGGACCCGGTGACGCTGGGCCTGTGCTCGCAGATCGAACTGGATTTCGAGGTGCAGCGCGCGGCGAAGGAAAAGCCGACCGATCAAGCCTACGGCGGCGCCACGCTGCTGCCGGCCTCGGAAACCACCCGCAAGGAGGAGAACGAACCGTCCGAGCGCAATCAGGACGACCTCAACGTCGACGCCGTGTTCGCCAAGCTGAAGACCATCGGCGGCAAGAAGCAGGACGACGACGAGGAGTAAATTCTCCAAATCTCGTCATCGCGAGCGAAGCGAAACAATCCAGAAAGCCACGAAGCAAGAACGGGATTGCTTCGTCGCTAACGCTCCTCGCAGCGACGATAGAGAAAGAAACCGAATGTCACGCGGCGGCTTCAAACCCGCCGCGTTTTATTTGGCGGCGAGCCTCATTGCCCGTTGAGCATCCGCTCCGCGAGATTGCGGTGGGCGCGCTCAAGCCGGTCGTCGGCGCGCCCACGCCGCCCGTCACGATCCCTGCGGCAGGCGACATAGGCATCCGAACCCGGCGCGACGCCGTTGGCGCGGCAGGCTGCGTCATCGTCGGTCTGCGCCGCGGCCGCCGCTTCCGGCGCCTGATGCCGCTGGAAACTGGAGCATCCGGCGAGGCTCGTGCCGAATAGCGCAAGCGCGAGAAACGTCGTCGGGGCGAACTTCATGGACATGCGCTGACCTTGAGGATTGGAATGACGGGACCGCCGGGATGCCCCGGCAATCCGTCACAAAGAAGGCGGACCTCACGGCCACGAAAACGAGGTAATCCGAGGTTGAGCCACGGACACGGCTCGCCCCCTCTCCCGCTTGCAACCGCGCGTCACAGCCGCCCCTTCAGCGCCGCGCCGATCTCGTCGAGCACCTTGGGGTCTTCGATGGTTGCGGGCACGGTCCACGGATCGCCATCGGCGATCTTGCGGATGGTGCCACGCAGGATCTTGCCGGAGCGCGTCTTCGGCAGCCGCGCCACGGTGATCGCCAGCTTGAATGCCGCGACCGGCCCAAGCTTCTCGCGCACCAGCGCCACGATCTCCTTCTCGATCTCCGAAGGCTCCCGCGTCACGCCGGCCTTCAGCACCAGAAGACCGCAGGGGATTTCGCCCTTGATCGCGTCCTTGATGCCGAGCACGGCGCATTCGGCGACGTCCGGATGCGAGGCGAGGATTTCCTCCATGCCGCCGGTGGAGAGCCGATGGCCCGCGACGTTGATGATGTCGTCGGTGCGGCCCATGACGAAGACGTAGCCGTCCTCGTCCTTGTAGCCCGCGTCGGAGGTTTTGTAGTAGCCGGGAAACTCGTTGAAATAGGCTTCCTTGCAGCGCTCGTCCTGCTGCCACAAGGTCGGCAGGCAGCCTGGCGGCAACGGCAGCTTGATGACGATGGAGCCCATGGTACCAGCGGGCAAGGGCTTCGCCGCCTCGTCGACGATATCGACCTGATAGCCCGGCATCGGCACCGTCGGCGAGCCGTGCTTGACCGGCAATTGCCCGAGGCCGACCGGATTGCCGGCAATGCACCAGCCGGTTTCGGTCTGCCACCAGTGATCGATCACCGGCACGTTCAATTGCTTCTCGGCCCATGCGATGGTCGGCGGATCGGCGCGTTCGCCGGCGAGGAACAGCGTGCGGAAATGCGACAGATCGTATTTGCGGATGAACTCGCCGTTCGGATCGTCCTTCTTGATGGCGCGAAACGCGGTCGGCGCGGTGAAGAACGCCGCCGCCTTGTGCTGCGAGATGACACGCCAGAACGCGCCGGCATCCGGCGTGCCGACCGGCTTTCCTTCGTACATGATAGAAGTGTTGCCGTGAAACAGCGGGCCGTAAATGATGTAGCTGTGGCCGACCACCCAGCCGATGTCGGAGCCGCACCACCACACCTCGCCGGGCTTGACCCCGTAGAGATTGTACATCGACCAGTTGATGGCGACGAGGTGGCCGCCGTTGTCGCGTACCACGCCTTTCGGAATGCCGGTCGTGCCCGACGTATAGAGAATGTAGAGCGGATCGGTCGCCAGCACCGGCACGCAGGCCGCTTCCTTCTTCGCCGCTACCGCCTTGTCGCGCAACTCCTTCCAGTCGTGATCGCGGCCAGAAATAAGATCACATGTCTGCTGCGGCCGTTGCAGGATGACGCAGGCCGGCACCTTGTGCGCGGCGAGCTTGATGGCGTCGTCGAGCAGCGGCTTATAGGCGACGATACGGCCGGGCTCGATGCCGCAGCTCGCGGAGATCACCAGCTTCGGCTGGGCGTCGTCGATGCGGGTCGCCAACTCCTTGGCCGCGAAGCCGCCGAACACCACCGAATGCACCGCACCGATGCGCGCGCAGGCCAGCATCGCCACCATCGCTTCCGGCACTAAGGGCATGTAGATGATGACACGGTCGCCCTTGGCGACGCCAAAGTCCTGCATCACCGCGGCGAAGGTTTTCACCTCGTGCAGCATCTGCGCGTAGGTGTAGGTGGTGACGCTGTTGGTCACCGGCGAATCGTGGATCAGCGCCAATTGCTCGGCGCGGCCGTTCGCAACGTGGCGGTCGAGCGCGTTGTAGCAGGTGTTGACCACCGCGCCGGCGAACCAGCGGCCGTAGAGGCCCATATTCGGATCGAAGACTTTCTTGGCCGGCTCGATCCAGTCGATGGCACGCGCGGCATCGGCCCAGAAGCCCTCGGGGTCGCGCATCGAGCGCGCATAGGCTTCGTGGTAATGGCTTTTGTCTTGCATATTCATGGGCATACTCTCCCAACGGTCCCGTTCTTTGCGGCCGACCATGCGCGCTCAAACCGGCTGTTGCAAGTCGACCAAAGCAGCGTCCGGCAGCCACCAATTGCTAACGCGCCACCGCCCGCCGTGCCGTTGTGGCGTGCGCGCCCTGCACCATCTCGCGCGCCAGCGCCTTGCGGTGCTCGACCGCGATATCGAGGGTCGGATCGGCGGCCAGCGCGGCGTCGAAATCGGCCGCGGCGGCGACGCGATCGTGCTTCTTCCAGCGTGCCATGCCGCGATTATGCAGGGCCAGCGCCAGCCGGCCGTCACGCGCCAAAGCCTGATCGTAATCGGCGATCGCCGCGTCGAGATCGCCTTTCAACTGATGCGCCACGCCACGATGCAAATAGAAGGTGGCTTCCGGCCGGAGCCGGATCGCTTCGCTGTAATCGGCGATGGCGCGATCGTAGGCCGAATTGCGCGCATAGCTCTGGCCGCGCCGGTCGTAGTGCTCCGCGACCCGCGGATCACGCCGGATCACCTCGCTCTCATCGTCGATGGCAAGATCGACACGCCGGACCTTCGCGAAAACAGCGGCGCGATCGACGTAGTTCTGCACCAGATCGGGATCGAGGCGGATAGCTTCACTGTAATCGCGGATCGCCAGACGCGGCTCGCGCATCTTGGCGAACGCCGCCGCGCGCCTGGCAAACAGGTCCGCGGATTTTGGCGCCAGCCGGATCGCGGCGTCGTAATCGTCGAGCGCATTGTCGAACCGCTTCATGACGACATAGGCGGCGGCGCGGGCCACACGCGCTTGCACGGCCAACGACGGCGCGGGGGCGGCATCGATCAAGGCCGTACAGGCCTCGACCAGCAACCCGGCATCGACGGTGCTGTCAGTCGCGCAAGCGGTCGGCCGCGACGGTTCTCCGGCTTGCGCCAGCACTATGCTGGCCGCCAACGCAATAAACGCCGACGCCAGCAGCCACCGCATCAGCTCACCTTGAGCGTCAATCCGCCGTCGACCACCAGCTCGATACCGGTAACGTAGCGCGATTCATCGGAGGCGAGGAACAGCGCGGCGTTGGCAACATCCCAGCCCTCGCCCATATGACCCATCGGCACCTGTTCGTCGCGCCGTTTCCACATCGCCTCGACGTCGCCCTTGGCGTAGCTCGCCGCCAGCCCGGCAGAGTGTTCGACCATCGGCGTCTTCATCAGGCCCGGCAGGATGGCGTTGACGCGGATATTCTTCGGCGCAAATTCCACCGCCGTGGTGCGCGTCATCTGGTTCATCGCCGCCTTGGTGGTGGCATAGGTGACATACGATACGCCAAGATGGCGGATCGAGGCGATCGACGAGATGTTGATGATTGAGCCGCCGCCCTGTTTCTCCATCACCGGAATGACGTGCTTCATGGCGAGATAGGCGCTCTTCAGATTGACCGCGAATACGCGGTCCCAATCCTTCTCCTCGACCTCGACGACGCTGCCGACTTCGGCGATGCCGACATTGTTGTCGAGCACATCGATACGGCCATAGGCCTTGAGACACGCGGCGACCATCGCCTTGATGTCGTCCTCGCGCGCGGCATCGGCGGCGAACGCCTCGGCCTTACCGCCTTCCTTGGCGATGATCGATGCGGTTTCCTCGGCAGCCTTGCCGTTGCGGTCGACGCAGAATACCTGCGCGCCCTCGCGCGCGAAGGTCACCGCGGTCGCCTTGCCGTTGCCCCAGCCCGGCCCGATCGATCCGGCGCCGACGACGATGGCGGTTTTTCCCTGGAGCCTGCTCAACCGATCTCTCCCAGATTTATCGCGACGTAACATGCACTTGTCCCGCAATCGCACGGCCGCGTCAAATTCTCATGGCCCGCACTGCCGTGTCATCTGATAGAGTGGCGGCACCATGTTTGCGCTCGAACTCGGCATCGTCACGGTCCTGATCGTCATCAACGGTCTGCTCGCGATGTCCGAACTCGCCATCGTCTCGTCCCGCCCGTCTCGTCTCGCTGCGCTGGTGGAGAAAGGCGTTCGCGGCTCGCGCCGGGCCTTGGCGCTGGCGTCCGATCCCGGTAAATTTCTCTCCACCGTCCAGATCGGCATCACGCTGGTCGGCGTGTTGTCGGGCGCGCTCTCCGGCGCGACGCTCGGGCAGCGGTTGACCGCATGGCTGATCGAACTGGGCCTGACCAAGGGCCTTGCCGACACGCTCGGCGTCGGCGCGGTGGTCGGCGGCATCACCTATGCCTCCTTGATTATCGGCGAACTCGTTCCCAAACAGATCGCGCTGCGCAATCCGGAATCGGTGGCGGTGAAAGTCGCTCCGGCGATGACATGGCTGGCGCGTATATCCTCGCCGGTGGTGTGGCTGCTGGACGTTTCCGGCAAACTGCTATTGCGCGTACTTGGCCAGGGCGGCGCCCAGAGCGAGACCGTGACCGAGGACGAAATCCGCTCGCTGGTGCGCGAGGCGGAAACCGCCGGCGTGCTGGAGCCCGGCGAAAAGGAAATGATCGCGGGCGTGATGCGGCTCGGCGATCAGCCGGTCGGCGCGGTGATGACCCCGCGCCGCGAGGTGGATTTCATCGACCTTGCCGATCCGCCGGATGTGATCCGCGAGGCAATCACCACCAGCGTCCATTCGCGACTGCCGGTGTTCGACGGCGACCGCGACGCTGCGCTCGGCGTGGTGCAGGCCAAGGACATGCTCGATGGCTATCTCGCCGGCGTCGCACCGGATATCCGCACGCTGGTCCGCGAGGTGCCGGTGATTCCGGAAGTAGCGGATGCGCGCGACGTGCTGGCGATCCTGCGCGGCTCGCCGGTGCATTTCGGGCTGGTGCATGACGAGTACGGCAGCTTCCAGGGCATCGTCACCGCGGCCGATATTCTCGAATCCATCGTCGGCAGCTTTCACACCGAGGAAGGTCCCGCCGAAAAGCCTGCGATCAAGCGTCCCGACGGCTCGTACCTGATCGAAGGCTGGATGACGGCGGACGAATTCGCCAACCTGCTCGGCATTCCGCTGCCGCTGTCGCGCCCCTACAACACAGCAGCGGGCTACATGCTGCAACTGTTCGGTGAGATTCCCGCGGTCGGCGACACGCGCGATGCAAACGGCTGGCGCTTCGAAATCGTCGATCTCGACGGCCGCCGTATCGACAAGATCCTGGCAACGAAAATCGCGCAGCCGCGGCGGGCGATGTAGCGTCCTGCTTCGTCATTCTGAGAATCAGACTGCGAAGTGCAATTCGTCGCTTCAACATCGTTGGTGTCGTCCCCGCGAAGGCGAGGCCTCTGCGAAAGTATTTATTTGGCTGGGGCGTGATGTTTGGCCGGAGAGATCGCTGCTGAGGCGAGAGGGGTCTGTGTTCTGTGTTGGGTGGCGGCTTCAAGCAGGTCGTGCTGCGATCCGGTTGAGG
>JAFKKM010000083.1 GCA_017305555.1 Hyphomicrobiales bacterium
GAAGCCCAGGCTATCGACATACCACGCCTCGTAGGCGCCCTGCTCGCGCGCGGCCTGCTTCGCCAGCACGTTGGGCAGCAGCGAGACCGACTTGATATCGACCCGCGGCCAGCGATTGTCCGGCATCGTCACGACACGAATGCCGGTGGTGGCCGTCGACGATGCAACCATCGGAAATGGGCTGCCGGGCGCCGTTTCTCGACGACTCCGGGAACAATTTCATCGCTTTTCGGTATTTTCATAAGGTTTCGACATCTTTGGCGGCTGGTTCCCTTGGAACCCGCTTGCCTAAAATGAACACCTGTCTTCTAATTATGACACCATCTGCCCAGAGGGGGACTCCGAGCAGGTGGTGGTCCGGTAAAGTCCGCGCAGTCGGGCGACCCGGGGCGCAATAACAAGAAGCAACCAACTTGCGAGAAAAAAATGGCGGCAGACCGCGCACAAAATCTACAAGACACCTTCCTCAATCACGTTCGTAAGACCAAAACGCCTTTGACGATCTTTCTTGTCAATGGCGTCAAGTTGCAGGGCATCGTCACCTGGTTCGATAATTTCTGCCTGCTGTTGCGTCGCGATGGACATTCGCAGCTTGTCTATAAGCACGCCATTTCGACCATCATGCCAGGTGCTCCGATCCAACTGTTCGAGGGCGGGGAGGATGCGTCCGCGTGAGCGTGATCTGATTGGAACGCCGCAAGGTTGAAGGAAACCGTCCGGATACGGCCGCTCGCTCGGTGACCGGGCGGGCCATCGTCGTCGGACCCTATCTTCGGACCCGACGAGGGGATGCTGATAACGCGGACGCCGGTTCAGTCGTCCGCGAGACCGACGCGCGTCTTGAAGAAATCACCGGATTGGCGCAGGCCATCGACCTTACAGTCGTCGAGGCAGTGTCGGCGCCGATAACCCAGATCAGGCCCGCGACCTATCTCGGTAAGGGCAAGGTCGAAGATATCGGTGCTCTCATTGCGGTTCACGGCATCGAGCTTGTCGTGATGGATTGTGCGCTGTCGCCGATTCAGCAACGTAATCTCGAAAAAGCATGGAACGCCAAGGTTCTCGATCGCACCGGCCTGATCCTTGAAATTTTCGGACGCCGCGCCACTACCAAGGAGGGCGCGTTGCAGGTCGAACTCGCGCATCTCAATTATCAGCGCAGCCGGCTGGTGCGGTCATGGACCCACCTTGAGCGCCAGCGCGGCGGCTTCGGCTTTCTCGGCGGCCCCGGCGAAACGCAGATCGAGGCCGACCGCCGCCTGATCGGCGAACGCATCACGCGGATCGAAGCCGAGATCAAGAAAGTCGCCGCGACGCGACGGCTGCATCGCGCCGGCCGCAAACGCGTACCGTACCGGATCGTCGCGCTGGTCGGTTACACCAATGCCGGCAAGTCGACGCTGTTTAATCGTCTCACCGATGCCGAGGTAAAAGCGGCCGACATGCTGTTCGCGACGCTGGATCCGACGTTGCGTGCAATCCGCCTGCCGCATGGCGGAAAGGCGATGCTGTCCGACACCGTTGGATTCATTTCCAATCTGCCGACGCAACTGGTGGCGGCTTTCCGCGCCACGCTGGAGGAAGTGTTGGAAGCCGACGTCATCCTGCATGTCCGCGACATTTCGCACGAGGACGCGGAGGCGCAACAGCGCGACGTCGATATTGTGCTGCGGCAACTCGGAATCAATCCGGAATCCGGCGCGCATGTGATCGAGGTGTGGAATAAGATCGATCGCTTCACAGCGGAGGAACGCGAGAACCTCGCGAACATCGCCGCGCGGCGTCCGCAGGATCATCCGGTGTGTCTGGTTTCGGCTGAAACCGGCGAAGGGATTCCGCAGTTGCTGGGAGCGATTGAGAATCTGCTGGCGGCGACCCGTGAGACGCTCGAGTTGACTATTGATGCGGCCGATGGCGCCGGTATCAGCTGGCTGCATCGCAACACCGAGGTTCTTGCGAAGAACCTAGTGGACGGGCGTTTCCATATGGCCGTTCGGCTCGATCCAGCCAAGCGCAATATCGTGATCGATCGCTTCGGTGCGCGTCCGCAACAGGCTGGGGGAGCGATAGATGATCCGCTTCGCCGCGACACATCGTCTTAAGGACGGCGCGCACGGCAGCCTTGCCACGGTTGCACTTGACGCTGCCACGCAGGCGACTATGCCAGTCGACAACAATGAAAGTCCGAGAGGGAGAAGATGGCAAGCTATCAAAATACGTTACTGCTCATCGACGGCAAATGGCGCGGCGGCAAATCCGGCCGAACGATTCCAGTGCTCAATCCGGCCACCGAGGAAACCATCGGCACCGTCGCACACGCCGATCAATCCGACCTCGACGAGGCGTTGGCCGCCGCGGAGAAGGGTTTCAAGGTCTGGCGCACGATGTCGGCGCTGGATCGTTCCAAGATCATGCGTAAGGCGGCAGCCTTGATGCGCGAGCGCGTCGAGACCATCGCGGCGCTGATGACGATGGAGCAGGGCAAGATCCTTGCTGAAGCCAAAATTGAAACCTTGGCGGCAGCCGATGTGATCGAGTGGTTCGCCGAGGAATCCCGCCGCGCCTACGGTCGCCTGATCCCGGCGCGTGGCCCCGGAATCTATCAGCTCGCGGTCAAGGAGCCGGTCGGTCCGGTTGCGGCATTTACGCCGTGGAATTTCCCGATCAATCAGGTTTGCCGCAAATTATCCGCGGCGCTGGGCGCGGGTTGCTCCATCATCGTCAAGGCACCGGAAGAAACGCCAGCGTCTCCGGCTGAATTGATCCGCACCTTCGTCGATGCCGGCGTGCCCGACGGCGTCGTCAATCTGGTGTTCGGCGTGCCTGCCGAGATCTCCGAATATCTCATTCCGCATCCGGTGATCCGCAAGATATCCTTTACCGGTTCGACGGTTGTGGGCAAGCAGCTTGCCGCGCTTGCGGGCAAACATATGAAGCGCGCAACGATGGAATTGGGCGGTCATGCTCCGGCTATCGTGTTCAACGATGCGGACGTCGCGAATGCGGCCAAGATCATTAGCGGCGCGAAGTATCGCAATGCCGGGCAGGTCTGCATCGCGCCGACGCGGTTGTTGGTGCAGGACAAGGTCTACAAGGAGTTCGTCGACAAGTTCGCCGAGAGTGCCAAGGCGCTTAAAGTCGGCAACGGTCTCGATACCAATTCGACGATGGGATCGCTCGCCAATCCGCGCCGCATCACCGCGATCGAAGGTTTCGTTCAGGATGCCGTTGCCAAGGGCGGCAAGCTGGAGGCGGGCGGTCACCGCGTCGGCAACAAGGGTTACTTCTTCGAGCCGACCGTGATTAGCGACACGCCGAAGGATTCGCGCGCGATGAACGAGGAGCCGTTCGGACCGCTGGCTTTGATCTCGCGCTTCAACACGTTCGATGAAGTGGCCGAGGAAGCCAACCGCCTGCCTTACGGGTTGGCTGCTTATGCCTTCACGAGTTCGACCAAGACCGCAACCGCGATCGGCGCCGCCGTTGAAAGCGGTATGATCGGCATCAACAATGTCGGGCTCGGGATGCCGGAAAACCCGTTCGGCGGCGTCAAGGATTCCGGCTACGGCTCGGAGGGCGGTATCGAGGCGATGGAAGCCTACCTCAACACCAAATTCATCTCGCAAACCGGCATGTGAGAGGATAGCGTTTCATATCCTGACAAGCGTGTTTTGAGGCGTCATTGCCGGGCTTGACCCGGCAATCCATCTTTCTTCTGAAGATGGATGCGGGGATCAAGTTCGCGCATGACAGTTGGGGACGCAGAGGCTGCGGATTACTCCGCGGCCTCTTTCGTTTTCGCCTCGTTCCAGAGCGCGTCCATCTCGGTGAGCGTTGCATCCTCAAGCGAGCGGCCTTTCGCCGCGAGCGCTTGCTCGATGTAAGCAAAACGCCGCTCGAACTTGGCGTTGGTCTTGTGCAGCGCCATTTCCGGATCGGCCTCGACGTGGCGCGCGAGATTCACCAGCGCGAACATGAGATCGCCGGTTTCGGCGGCGATCTCATCCGGCTTGCCGTCATCGAGTGCGGCTTCGATCTCGTCGACCTCCTCGCGGATCTTCGCGAGTACCGCGCGCGGATCGTTCCAGTCGAACCCGACGCTGGACGCCTTCCACTGTAACGCCATGGCGCGCGCAAGCGCGGGCTGTCCCGATTTGATGCCGGCAAGCAGGCCCGATGGCGGCGCATTGGCAGCAACGGGATTGCACGCGGCGCGCTCGGCTTTTTCTTCGGCCTTGATGCGGTCCCACGCGCCTTTGACGAGCGGCGTTAATTGACCGGATTCGTCGGGAAAGACGTGGGGATGCCGGCGGACCATTTTACGCGTGATCGCCTCGACGACGTCGCCGAACGCGAACGTGCCTTGCTCCTCGGCCATGCGAGCGTGAAACACCACTTGCAGCAACAGATCGCCGAGTTCGTCGCAGAGGTCGTGCATATCGTTCCGCGTGATCGCGTCCGCCACCTCATAGGCTTCCTCGATGGTGTAAGGCGCGATCGTCGTGAAAGTCTGTTCCAGATCCCACGGGCAGCCCGTCACTGGCGTGCGCAGCCGCGCCATGATCTCGATGAGGCCGGAAATGTCGCGCGAAGGGGTCATGCTTGCACCGATGAATGAGACAGTTTGCTATGCTGCAAGACACCGTTCGCGCCTAGCGAAAACGTCGCGAATGGTGCTATGGCCTGTCGATGACCGAACCGACACATGAAACCGGCGGCAACACCGCGCTGGTGCTGTTTTCCGGCGGACAGGATTCCGCCACCTGCCTCGCATGGGCCCTGGCGCGCTTTTCGCGCGTCGAAACGCTGGGCTTCGACTACTGCCAACGCCACGCCGTCGAACTCGACTGCCGCGCCGCGCTGATCAATGGGATCAAAGCGATCCATCCGGACTGGGCCAAACGATTGGGTGAGGAGCATACGCTCGCGATCCCGACGCTGAGCGCCATTTCCGACACGGCCTTGACTCGTGACGTTGCGATCGAGATGGGCGAGGGCGGCCTGCCGAATACGTTCGTGCCGGGCCGCAACCTGATCTTCCTCACCTTCGCAGCGGCGCTGGCCTATCGGCGGGGCATTCGCCACGTCGTCGGCGGCATGTGCGAGACCGACTATTCGGGCTATCCCGACTGCCGCGACGACACCATCAAGGCGCTCCAGGTCGCGCTCAATCTCGGCATGGACCGGAGGTTCGTCCTGCACACACCGCTGATGTGGCGCGACAAGGCGCAGACTTGGGCGTTGGCGCATGAGCTTGGCGGTAGCGCGCTGGTCGATCTGATCCGTGAGCAGTCGCACACCTGTTATCTCGGCGAGCGTGGCGCGCGGCACGAGTGGGGCTACGGCTGCGGCGAATGCCCGGCCTGCCAATTGCGGGCCAAGGGCTGGCAGCAATTCGCGGCGGCTTCGCGCGCGGGTTAGCTGCGGAAATCTTCCGGCTTCAGCTCGATCGGCGAGCCGTGCGGCGTGCGGTCGGCCGCATGATCCCACGCATCGCGATACTGATGCAACATGTCGGTCGGCGCGACGCCCTTGGTCGCCACCAGCGTTTCCAGCGTCGCAAGCCAGTGCTGATAATAGGTGTCACCGCTGTCGGCATCGCCGGCCGCCTGCGCGAGCTTGATCTGGTCGGCTAAAGCCGCCGCCCACTCGGGCCAGGTGAAGACGCCGCGCTGATGCAGCGCGAGCGCCACAGCGAAGGCGCGCGCCTCCCAGGGTTCGCGGAATACCGGCCCGTCATCGTCGCGTGGAAGATCGGGCAGGGCTTTGGCGGCGTGGCTTGCGGCCTCGCGATCAAGCGGCATCGGCTGGCTCAAGATAAGGCTCCCAGGCATCGACGGAAATGCGCGACCGCTGATCGGCCGCATCGGGCCACAGGTCCTTGCCGTCGAAGGTGACGGTGTAGAGCCAGTGCGGGTTTTCGCCCTGTCCCATCGCGTTGGTGTCGGGAAAGACGTGACAGCCGTGCAAGAGCTCGATCACGCCGACATGACCGCGCACATATTGCGGCAGCCGCGTATGCGTCGTTGGATGAATATCCTTCGCGCGCACCCGGTCGCCGATCTTGAAGCGCGCGGGCGTTGTGGTTTCGCGCTCGGTTGGTCCGCCACGGCGAAGCATGGCGTCGACATCGGCGGCAGCGAGCGACCCCGAAATCGGCGCCGGCGTTCGCAGGACCTTGCCGGCCTCGATCTCGCCGGGGCGCAGCAGCTCGCGCTCCAGCATCAGCCGCTCCAGCCCGACCAGCCAGATCTGATAGTAACTACGGCTCAGATAGTCCGCCGGCGGGCGATCCTCGCGGGCAAAGCGGGACATATCGATGTTCCAGCCGCCCGGCTTGGCCATCGCCAAGGTCACCGCGAACGCGCGGCGTTCCCACTCGGCATGAAACACCGGTTCATTCGGTTCGGGGCGAACCGGGCCGAACCCGGCGACACCACCCATGTCATGTGCGCCATCCATCAGGCGACCTCATGCGGTTGTTTCGGCAGACCGGTACCGATCATGCTGTCGCGGGTGACGAGGTCCGCCAGCCGTTCCGCGCTCCAGCCATCGGTCCCGGCGGGGCGCATCGGCAGCACCAGGTAGCGGATTTCGGCGGTGGAATCCCAAACGCGGATTTCGGTCTCTGGACTCAGCTCAAAACCAAAATCGTGCAGCACACCACGCGGGTCACTCACGGCGCGCGAGCGATAGGGGGCCGACTTGTACCAGACCGGGGGCAGGCCCAGCACCGGCCACGGATAGCAGGAGCACAGCGTGCAGACGACCATGTTGTGCCGCGAGGGCGTGTTCTCGACCACGACGATATGCTCGCCCTGACGGCCGACGTAGTCGAGTTCGGCAATCGCTGCCGAACCATCTGCCAGCAAGCGTTGACGATAGGCGGGATCGGTCCATGCCTTGGCAACGACCTGCGCACCGTTGCGTGGCCCTACCTTGGTTTCATAGGTCTCGATCAGGACGTCGAGTGCCGCCGGATCGACGTAGCCCTTCTGCGTCAAAATCGTTTCGAGCGCCCGCACCCGCAACTCGGTTTCGGACAGTTCGGAATGATCATGGTCGTGGTGATGGCCATGATGATGATCGTCGTGGTGATGGTTTGACATGATGGCCGATGATAAGCCCGATGGCGCGACCGTGTCGAGCGGCTGCATCGTCGCGCGAGCAGGGCAGATATGCCGGCGACATTTACGTTGCAGGCGAAGATGCAGTGAGGTTTGCTGTCGAAAACAAAACGGGAGCGAGCATTGCCAGATTTCGTCAAGATCGAGAAAGGCCTTGGTCCGGAAGGCCGTATTGCAGTCGTGCGTTTCGATCGCGGCGACGGCATCAACGCCTTGTCGCCGGAGGCTCTGCGGCAATTGACTGACGCGGCACGCAGTTTTGAGGACGATGCCGAAACCTCCGTGGTGGTGCTCGCCGGCAGCGCCAAAGCCTTCAGCGCCGGCTTCGATCTGAAGGACCCGGAAGGCCGTTCGCGGGCGACGATGGATATCGGCGCGCTCCGCCGCCACCTGAAGTTGGGGCCGCGCCTCAGCCATGCCTGGCAGGAGATGGAGCAGATCACCATCGGCGCGATTGAAGGGTTCTGCATCGGCGGCGGCGTCGCGCTGGCGGTCGCATTGGATTTTCGCGTGATGGCGACGAACGCGCATATGCGTGTTCCGGAAATCGGGCTTGGCATGAATATGAGCTGGCAGAGCGTGCCGCGCATGTTGCACCTCATGGGACCTGCGCGGACCAAGCAGGCGGTGATCCTTGCCGACCAGCGCATCAGTGCTGAGGAAGCTCGCGAATGGGGACTGGTCGAACAACTCGCCGAGCCGGGGCGGGCCTTCGCCGATGCCATGGCGTTTGCGGAGAAGATCGCGCGGCAGCCACCGATCTCGGTGGCGATGACCAAATTGACTGTCAATCGGTTGACCCACGCGCTCGACGATCTCGCCAGTCACATGGATGTGGATCAGTTCGCGCTGGCAAGCATGACCGAGGATCACAAGGAGGGTGTTGCCGCTTTTCTCGGGCGCCGGTCACCCCGCTTCAGCGGCCGGTGATGGCGTAATCTCGAAGCCACTTCAATAATGGAGAGTATCGTGCTGAAATTGAAGCCGAATTGTGAATGTTGCGACCGGGATTTGCCGCCTGGAAGCCTCGATGCCCGGATTTGCACCTTCGAATGCACCTTCTGCGCCGATTGCGCGGATAATGTTCTCCACGGTGTCTGCCCGAATTGCAAAGGCAATCTGGTTGCGCGTCCGGTTCGGCCACCCGCCATGCTGGTGAAGCATCCGGCCTCGACGGAGCGGCACCTGCGCAAGACGCCGTGCGCCGCCTAGCGGCTGTTGTTCCGCGAAAGGTTCTACGGAATTCGCCGGAACGAGCCCTTCACAGGCGAAATTTCATTGTTATCTTCGGACCATGGAGATCGTCCCGTTGATTCCACGCGGGGCGAGGAGAATTGCAATGGACGTGACGACCAGCCCGACCACCAAGCCCAAACCGCGCCCTCGTCCGCAGGTGATGCGATTGACCGAGGCGGCGGCCACGCGGGTTCGCGAACTGACCGCCCGAACCGATTCCGAGATCATCGGCCTTCGGGTAGGCATCAAGAACGGCGGCTGCGCCGGGCAGTCCTACACGGTCGAATACGCCCATGACATCAAGCCGACCGATGAGGTGGTGGAAGACAAGGGCGTGAAGATCCTCGTCGATCCGAAAGCTGTCCTGTTCCTGCTGGGAACCGAGATGGACTACAAGACCGACAAGATGTCGGCGCAGTTCGTCTTCAACAACCCGAACCAGACCAGTGCCTGCGGCTGCGGTGAATCGGTGCAACTGACACCTGCCAAGATTGACGGCTGACGGAGCAGGTCCGGATGGACCGTGATTTCCTGCTGGATTTGTTCGCGGGCTTCGGCCCGGTGACGTTACGCAGGATGTTCAGCGGCTACGGCGTTTCGCGTGACGGCATCAATTTCGCATTGGTTCTTCGCGGCGCGATCTATCTCCGTGCCGACGAGCGCACCATTCCCCGCTTTCAGACGGAGGGCGCCAAACCATTCCAATACACCGCGCGCGGCAAGACAGTCACGCTTGGCTCGTACTGGCAATTGCCGGAACTGCTTTATGACGACGTCGACGAATTGGCGGGGTGGGCGAGGGATGCCTTCGAGGCCGCGAGGCAAGTGCAGGCCGTGAAGAACGCGAAGAAGCTGGGAAAGTCGAAGGCACGCGGTAAGAAAGCCGCTAAGGTTGCAGCACCGAGGATACGAGCGAAGCGTCAGGCCACCTGAGCTTGCGCTTGTGCTGAGTATTCGGGGTCGGTTTCGCAAATCACCCGATTGCGGCCGTTGCGCTTCGCCGCATAGAGACACAGATCTGCCCGCTCGATCAGGGTGTAGATATCGTCGCCCGGTTGCAGGGTGGACACGCCGACCGAAATCGTCACCCGGCCGAGAATTTCACCGGTCGACTTCTTCTTCAATTCGCGCGACATCACCGCACGGCGAATATTGTCGGCGACCGTAAGTGCCTGGCGCAGGCCGGTGTTGGGCAGCACGACCGCGAACTCCTCGCCGCCGTAACGGGCGATAATATCCTGCCCCTTGATGGTTTGTTTCAGCGACAGCGCGACCAATCGCAACACCTGATCGCCGGTGAGGTGACCGTAATTGTCGTTGAAGGATTTGAAGTGGTCGATGTCAAACATTAGCATCGACAGCTGACGTCCGCCGGCGATCGAAGCTGTAACGGCGTCGGCCACCGCACGATCGAAATATTTCCGGTTGCCAAGGCCTGTCAGTGGATCCGTCAGCGTCTCGGCACGGATCGCCTCGAGATTTTGTTGCAAGCTATGAATAGCCTGTCGCGACGTCTTGAGACGCCCCTCGAGCGCGCGATTGGTCTCCTGCATATCGTGGGTAGACCGTACCAACGTCTCGATGATGGCCTTGACGTGATCGCGGCTGGCGGCCAGTGCGAGTTTTTTCTCGGCATCGACCAGATTGTTGCCGAAAGTCGCAGTGATTCCGAGCGCGTCGTCGACAACGTTCATGACGTCGTCGATCTCGTTGATAACGCGCGCGCCGACCTGGTCGATCTGATCGGCGCCACGGGTGTGGGAAAGGTAAGTATCGTAGATTTGCGCGAGGTTGGCGTCGGTGAGCCTGCCGTTTCGCGCCAGGGTTTCGTCGATGGCCTTGTTGAGAGCCGGATTGGCTCCGGTGGCGTAGACGTACCAGATCTCATAGTTGCGCGGCAGCGCGAGCTGCCTGAGCGATTTGATCTGGCCGAGTGCGATTTCGGCAAACGCAATTGAACGTTCAAATTCATCCAAAGGTCCGGTCACCGGATACGCCCCTGACGACTAAATCGCGCTGTTCAAAGTCTTGATAAAAAAGTTCAAAACCGGCGCAATTTTAAAGGGTGTCCGTGAACGACCCGTAAACATACGGATCGCAACCGTTACCTGCGGGCACGAACTGGACGCAAAAGGAAGGCCGGCAGATGAGAATGATCGCCCGGCTCGGAGGCCGCATCGTGCTTCGGTGACGCCATCGGGCGACCGATCGACGGCACTTCGGCAGCCGCCATCTGTGGAGCCGGCTGGCGGGTTTTCACTGGCCGGCCGGTCTCGCCATGGGACTTACCGGCGCGCGGACGGGGGGCGCTATCTTCCGACCGGCGAGCGCCGCGCCGGGGCCGGCGGTTGTCGCGGCCCCGTGGCTCGGCCGGTTGGAGCGGAGCCTCTCCCTCTAGCATCTGTGCCTCCGACGACGGGGCCGCACCCGGCAGCTCAGTGTGAGGAATGCTCTGGCCGATCAGGCGTTCGATGGCGGCCATCGATTTCTGGTCAGCGGAATTGACGATGGAAATCGCAGTACCGGTGCGGCCCGCTCGTCCGGTACGACCGATGCGGTGCACATAGTCGTCGGGGTGATGGGGTACGTCGAAATTGAAAACGTGACTGACTTCCGGAATGTCGAGGCCGCGGGCGGCGACGTCGGAAGCCACCAATAACGGTAACTCGCCCTTGCGGAATTGATCGAGCGCGGCCATACGCGCGGTCTGATCCATGTCGCCGTGCAAGGCGCAGACGCTGAAGCCGTGCTTCTGAAGCGAGCGGTGCAACAGCGCTACTTCGCGCTTGCGATTACAGAAGATGATCGCGTTCTTGAGATCGGTGGCGTCGCGCAGCAGCCGGCGCAACGTCTCGCGTTTTTCGTGCGGCTCCCGTCCGGTTGTCACCTGCGATTGGCTGACGGTGACGGCGGTGGAGGCCGGCTTCGACACTTCGACCCGCACCGGATTGTGCAGGAATGCTTCGGTAACGCGGCGGATTTCGGTAGGCATCGTCGCGGTGAAGAACAGCGTCTGCCGGGTAAACGGCACCAGCTTGCAGATGCGCTCGATGTCCGGGATGAAGCCCATGTCGAGCATCCGGTCGGCCTCGTCGATCACCAGCAGTTCGACGCCGGTGAGCAATAGGCCGCCGCGTTCGGTATGGTCGAGCAGGCGACCCGGCGTGGCGATCAGGACGTCGACGCCGCGCGTCAACTTAAGGTCCTGGTCGCCGAATGAGACGCCGCCAATCAAAAGGGCGACGTTGAGCTTCTGGCCGACGCCGTATTTGTCGAAGTTTTCTTTGACCTGTGCCGCCAGTTCGCGAGTCGGCTCGAGAATGAGAGTGCGCGGCATCCGCGCCCGCGCCCGGCCGCGCTCCAGCAATGTGAGCATCGGCAGCACGAACGCGGCCGTTTTGCCGGTACCCGTCTGCGCAATACCGAGAACGTCGCGGCGCGCCAGGACGTGGGGAATGGACTGTTCTTGAATGGGGGTAGGGGTCGTGTAGCCGGCACCCGCCACGGCGGCGAGCACCTTGTCGGACAGGCCGAGATTGGAAAAAGACATTGAGCCTCTGGTCGAAACCGCCGCTTGGGTTCTCGGATAAGGACTATCGCGCTCAACCCCGGAGCGGCACGCAATTCTGCACGGGGATCGGAAATGACGCGATCGGGCGGCTTACCAAGATATCGCGCTTCGATACCGGGCCGCATCGGGCGGAAGATAGGGGCGAAATGGCTAAAGTCAATGCAAATATGGGACTTTATGCCGGAATACCGCCAATTCAGGCACCAAAACCGCCTCCGCGGGTGATTTCCGGCCGCCGTCATGCACTACTCTCGGAATGGATGGTATGAGGCGATGAACCGCACCGAAATACGCGGCGACTATTGGATCACAATAACTGCAACCGGCTGATCGAGCTGGATGGAAGGGAATTTTCCGTTGAGACGGTCGCGATTGATTTGCACCCGCGCGCTGCTTGGCGTTGCCGTGGCGTTGTTGACGGTCGTGGCGTCACCTGCGTTGGCCGAAAAGCGCATCGCGCTGGTGGTCGGCAACAACGATTATCGCAACGTCCCCAAGCTGCAAAAGGCCGTCAACGATGCCCGTGCCATGGGCGATACGCTTAAGAAACTCGGCTTTGAGGTGATGGTCGCCGAGAATCAGACACGGCAAGGATTCGCCGAAAGCCTTCTCGCTTTCGATAACACCGTGGAGCAGGGCGACACCGCCTTCTTCTTCTTCGCCGGCCACGGCTTCGAGATCGCCGGTCAGAACTACCTGTTGCCAACCGACATTCCGGCCGCCACCGCGGGACAGGAAGAATTGGTGCGCGATTCGTCGATCCTCGCGGATCGCGTGATCGAGCGGTTGCAGAATCGCGGCGCGCGAACTGCGATCCTGGTGTTTGACGCCTGCCGCAACAATCCGTTCGAACGCAAAGGGACCCGTGCGCTGGCCGGCCGCGGCGGATTGGCGGCGATGGCTTCGCTCCCTGAAGGGGCGTTCTCGATCTTCTCGGCAGGACCGCAGCAAACCGCACTCGACCGGCTCTCCAACACCGACACCGACCCGAACTCGGTGTTCACACGCGTCTTCATCAAGGAACTGGCAAAGCCGGGTGCCAACCTCGTGCAAATCGCGCAACGCACGCGACGGACCGTCAGCGAGATGGCCGAGACCGTGAGGCACAAACAGATTCCGGCCTATTTCGATCAGATGGTCGACGACGTCTTTCTCAATGGTCTGGCATCCAGCGATCAGCAAGCCGGCGCAGCGTCCGCCAAGACGGCTGAAACGAAATCGGGAGAAACCAAGGTGGCTGCGTTGCCGCCGGTCCACAAACCGCTGCCGGATATTGCGGAATCGGTGAACGCCCCGATCGCCAGTTTCTCGCGGCATAACGGCGGCTGGACCGTCGTGTTCTCCATTGCCGATCCGACCTTGGGCATTTCATGGCGCATGGGTGAGCAGGGGCCGTTCCGCGAAACCGGATTCACGGATACGCTCGATCCGCGCACCCGCAAGCGGATGCCGAATCCCTCCGTTCAATTGCCCGCCGATGCACCGGCCGCCACGCTGATGGTGCGCTATGTCGATATCACCGGCGAAATGCAGGGGCCGTTTCCGATTCGCTTCGATCCCGAGATCGCGCTGGTCAAGGATCAGCGCAAGATTCTCGACATGACGGCGACGAGCTGGCTCTCATTCCGCGAGTTCAACGGGCTGCTAGTCTACTATACGCACCTGATGTCGTATCGCTGCGCCATTCGCGAAGTCCGGATCGGCATCGACTCGACGATGCCGGACAAGGTGCTCAAGATGCCGCCGTGCGATATGCGCGATCCTCACGCGATTCCGCATGAAGCACAGCCTTATCTGAAGCTGCCCGGCACGATCAAATCGGTCTCGGTGGAATTGACCTATCGCGACGGCAGCATTTCGGAGGTGAAGACTTTCCGGAAATGAGAAGGCCGCGACGTGGTCTGATTCGTCCCGGATGGTTCGCCCAATCAGTTGCTGCCGAATGCTGACTGTCACATTCATGCAATGAGTGGAGCGGATTTGGCGGAAGGGGTGGGATTCGAACCCACGGTACCCTTGCGGGCACGCCGGTTTTCAAGACCGGTGCCTTAAACCACTCGGCCACCCTTCCAATTGACTGGGATCGTCTGAAAATCGCGAAGGCTGGAACAGGTTGAGTGCCGTCGCTTTACGATCCAATATCTTGCGCGCTTACTTATTGCAGGCAGCAATGCCCCGTCAACGTGTTCTACGAATGCAGAACGACCTGCCGATGGGACGAAAGGAGACCGCAGGCACAATTATTGCTCCGATGGTCATGCGGCGCATCGATGACGTTGAAGGGATGGCGATTGATGTTACGATCACGCGCGGTGTGCTGGGAAAGCCCCGTCCACCGAAACGCTTTTGCTGCCACGAAGGGAACATTCCGGGAGGTAGCCGATGGAGATGCGTTCGATCGGTTTGACCATGGCGGCCTGCGTGCTGTTCTCCGCGCAACTTGTGGCGTCGAGGGCAGAATCGGAGCAGCAGGAACTCAAGTTGGTGACGCCGCCGCTCAGCATGTACAGGGACCAGATACGGCCGTCGGCCGATAGCTTACCAGTGCCGGCCGGATTTAGCCGCGACCAGATCCTGCATGGCGATCGCGTTTTTCACGGTGAGGCCGCGAACGGGCAATGCAGCGTCTGTCATGGTGTTGACGGGAAAGGGACGACAAACGGCAATGACCTGACGGCCGGTATGTTTATTTGGAGCGATGGAAGCGTCAAGGAGCTGAAGCGCTCCATCCTGCACAACATGGCCGTTGCCCCGGGTCGGGACGGCGATCTGGAGCCCGCGGACGTTGACGCGGTGGCAGCCTATGTCTGGGCCATCAGCCGTGGGGAGCCCGTGAAGTAATCGGTCTGGCGACCTCCCGGGCGGCAACCAACGGTTTACCACGTCTAACGTGCGACCCAATTTCCGCCTTGATCGGACTGCGGTATATTAACCTCGCTCTCGTACAGGGAGCGAATTGGGGAATTGGGTGCCAAGCCAAAGACGTAGGGTTTGGACCAACTGAATGGTATTTTGGGGCACATGGGGATTCGCTGTTCTGCCAGGGTGATCGGAATTGCGCGCGCTGTCGCCGCCGTCAGCTCCTGCCTGTTGCTCGCCAATTGCGTATCTTCCGGAAAATTCAGCCGCGTCGATCCCAAGTATGGCGTGTCCAGCAGTCCGCGTGTCGTTGCTTTCGGCCAGCCGGTGCCCAAGGGCGGCGGCACTTATCGGGTCGGCAAGCCGTACACCGTTGGCGGCCGGGTTTATGTCCCGCAAGAGAATCCACATTATCGCGAAGAGGGCATGGCATCGTGGTATGGCGACGCCTTCCACGGGCGTCTGACCGCGAATGGCGAAGTCTTCGATATGGAATCGTTAACCGCCGCGCATCCGACCATGCCGATCCCGAGTTACGCGCGCGTCACCAATCTTTCCAACGGCAAGTCGCTGATTGTCCGCGTCAACGATCGCGGGCCCTATCACGGCAATCGCATCATCGACGTTTCCAACCGGGCCGCGAACCTGCTGGATTTCAAGGGGCGCGGTATTGCCCGCGTCCGCGTCGAATATGTCGGTCGCGCACCGCTGGAAGGCTCGGACGACCGCCAACTCGTTGCCACGCTTCGGACCGGCGAACCTGCGCCGTCACCTTCGACAGTGCGCGTTGCCTCAGCGCGCCCGTTCATTCCCGAGATGTCGCACGCGAGCGGCGGTGCCGGGCGTCGCGATGTCCCGATGCCGGAAGAGCGGCCTTACAGCTTGGGTACCACCGGCGCGGATGCCAACTCCGCCAACGCAACATCGGAGATGTCATCGTCGCGGGTGGCGCGGATCGATCGCGCGCCGCTCGAAAATCCACGGGCCGTTAGCTACGGCGGACGCAGTCATGTCGCCGCGAGTCGCGTTGTCGATGCCTACGCCCCGGTCGAGCGGCAGGAAAGTCCCCACGAGATTTTGTCCGGGCGTGGGCTTTACTAGGGGCGGCGCCCCGTCACTTCTGAAAGAAATGCGATCAACGCGGCGTTGACCTCCGCAGGGCGTTCCTGCTGGATCCAATGACCCGCGCCCTCGATCAACAGCTTGTTAGTGAGATTGGGCAGCACGCGCTCCATATCGTGGACGCGTTTGGCGCCGATCAGCCCCTTGATGACGGAATCCTCGTTCCCTGCGATGAACAGCGATGGTTGACGAATCTGCGCGCCTTGCCACGGCGCGGTCAGGTCCCAGTTCCTGTCGATGTTGCGATACCAATTCAAGCCGCCACGAAACCCCGACGCGCGATAAGCGGCGATGAACTCGGCCAGTTCAGCTTCGGTGATCCATGCGGGCAATGTCCGTGCGATCGATGGATCGCCAAGGAAGCCTCTCCCTTCCTGCACGAACAGCGAGGCGTCGGGATCGGTAAACCCGCGCGCGAAGACGGCGCGCATGGTGAAGGCGACATCGCGTTCGAATTCAGCTTCTGCAGCGCCGGGCGTCTGAAAATACTGCCAGTAGAAATTCTCGATGCCGTTGCTGCGCAGCGTCTCGAGCGGACGGCCACGGCCGCGCAACGGGGGCGGCACGCTCAGGCCCGCAACGGCCGTGAAGATATCGGGGCGAAACAGGGCGGCGTGCCAAGCTACCGGCGCGCCCCAATCGTGCCCGATGATGATGGCGCTCTTTTCGCCGAGCGCATCCACCAATGCGACCATGTCGCCGACCAGATCGAAGATGCTGTAGGCGTCGATATCGGCAGGCGCGCTGGTTCGGCCGAAACCGCGCATATCCGGTGCAACAACGCGATATCCGGCGGCCGCAAGCGGCGCCATCTGGTGCCGCCACGAATAGGATAGTTCCGGCCATCCGTGACACAGCAGCACCAGCGGCCCCTGACCCTGCTCGCGCACGAACATCTGGATGCCATTGACGCTGAGAGTTTTGCTGGAGGACATCTCGGGCGACCTTTACGGGAAGGGTTGGGACGGCGGCGGAACGATAGGGGCGATAGGGCTACCCTGCAACCGGCGTTGCCGCGGCCGTTTTCCGTCATGTGTTGTTCCGGCAAAACGGCGCTGGTAGACTGTGCGATCAGGACATGCGGTATGTGGAACGAACGATTTCATCCATCCCCAGCGTTGAAACGCGATCTTCGGCGCTGGCCGATCGCGGGCCTTCTCGTGTATGCACTGGCTTTCGCCACGGCGGCTTACGCGGCCAACAACAGCGTACAGGGCGCGAAGAAGGACGAGGGGTTCAACACCGAGGCGCCGACCGCGATCTTGGTCGAGGCCAATAGCGGCAGCGTTCTGTTCGAGAAGAACGCCGACGAGCTTCGCGCGCCGTCCAGCATGATGAAGCTGATGACCGTCGAGGTGGTGTTTCACGCTATCAAGCAGGGCGAGCTGAAACTGACCGACGAATTCAAGGTCAGTGAAAACGCGTGGCGCAAGGGTGGCGCGCCGGCCGGTGGCTCGACGATGTTCGCGGCAATCCATAGCAGCGTCCCGGTCGACGACCTGCTGCACGGCGCCATCATCCAGAGCGGCAACGACTCCTGCATGGTCTTGGCGGAAGGCATCGCCGGCGGCGAGAAGGCGTTCGCCGAGATGATGACGAAGCGCGCGCGCGAACTCGGATTGACACGGTCGACGTTCGGCAATTCCACGGGGTTGCCCGACCCCGATAACAAGATGACGGTACGCGAATTGGCGCAGCTCGCACGCCATCTCATTCACGCCTATCCCGAATTCTACAAACTGTTCGGCCAGCAAGAATTCACCTGGAACAAAATTCGGCAGCAGAACCGCAACCCGTTGCTGAAATCGCTGGAAGGCGCCGACGGGCTGAAGACCGGCTACACCAAGGAGGGCGGCTACGGCATGGTCGGCTCCGCCGTGCAGAACGGCACGCGCCTGATCGTCGCGATCAACGGCCTTGAGGACAAAAACGATCGCGCAGCGGAAGCCAAGAAGCTGCTGGAATGGGGGTTCCGCAATTTTGAGACTCGCACCCTGTTCGCGGCCAAGGCACCGGTCGGGTCCGCAAAGGTGTTCGGCGGCACGCAACGATGGGTGCGCTTGGCGACCACCGAGCCGGTTCGCGTGATGGTGCAGAAGAACGGCAACGATAAGCTGCTGGCGCGGATCGTCTATGCGGGCCCCGTCCGTGCGCCGATCGAGGCCGGGCAACGCATCGGCACTATCAAGGTGTGGCGAGGTGCGAACGTCGCGGTCGAGGAGCCGCTTTATGCGCTCGATTCCGTGGCGACCGGCACCACCATGCAACGCGCTTTTGACGGCGCGAGCGAGTTGATGATCGGAATGTTCCGCGCAGGCATCGAGAAGCTGTGATGGCGGCGGAAACCAAATCGGCAGAGGCCGCGACACGCGGCCGCTTCATCACTTTCGAGGGCGGCGAGGGGTCCGGTAAATCCACCCAGATCAAGTTGCTCGCGGAGCGGCTCGACGCGGAGGGGGTGCGCGTTATTGTGACGCGCGAACCGGGCGGCTCGCCTGGTGCGGAGATCATCCGCCACGTTCTTTTGTCCGGCGTTGGAAAGATGCTTGGCGCGGAGGCTGAGACCTTGCTGTTCATCGCAGCGCGCGACGACCATGTCCGCAATGTGATCGAACCCGCCTTGGCGCAAGACATTTGGGTGCTGTGCGATCGTTTCGTGGATTCAACGCGGGTCTATCAAGGCCATGCGGGAAAGGTCGATTTGCGGGTGCTCGATGCTATGGAGCGCGTCACCATCGGGGCGTTGAAACCCGATCTGACCTTCATCCTTGATGTTCCGGTGGAAGTTGGAATGCAGCGCGCCACCAGGCGCCGCGGTGCCGACATGCCTGATCGTTTTGAAGCAGAGAACATCGATTTCCATCGCAAATTGCGTGAGGGCTATCGCGCGATCGCGACCCGTGAGCCGGAGCGTTGCGTTGTCATTGATGCCACCGAACCGCGCGAGAATGTGATCGATGCCATATGGTCGGCATTGCATCAGCGTCGACTACTTGTGAAGCCAGCGGAGGCGCAACAGACATGAGCGCCCGGGCGACGGAAACAACCATCGAGAGCCGCGAACCGCGCCTGACCACAGCGCTGTTTGGCCATCACGATGCCGAGCAAACCTTGCTCGATGCCTACCGGAGCGGCCGCATTCCCCACGCCTGGCTGATCGGCGGCGCGCAGGGGATCGGCAAGGCAACGCTGGCATACCGGATGGCGCGTTTCGTGCTGGCGCATCGCGACCCGGCGGCGAAGGAGGTCCAAGAGGCCTCGTCGCTTCATATCGATGAGACCCATCCGGTCGCGCGACAGGTGGCGTCGGGCGCGCATGGCGGATTGCTGACGTTGCAACGCGGCCTCAACGAAAAGGGCGTACTGCGAAATTTCATCACCGTCGACGATACGCGCCGGACTATTGAGTTTTTTGGGTCCACGGCGGCGGTCGATGGTTGGCGCGTGTGCATCGTCGATACGGTTGACGAATTCAACGCCAATGCCGCCAACGCGCTGCTCAAGATCCTGGAGGAGCCGCCGCGCCGTTCGATCCTGCTGCTACTCAGTCACGCGCCGGGCAAGGTGCTGCCGACCATCCAGTCGCGATGCCGCAGGCTGGCGCTGCGGCCGCTGACGCCGCCTGACGTCGCGGCGGCGGTGGCGGCGGCAACAGGGGAGGCACCCGATGCACCGGCGGTGATCAAAGCGGCGGAAGTTTCCGAGGGCAGCGTGGGGCGGGCGCTTGGCCTCATGGGCGGCAACGCCCTCAAGCTGCATCAGCGGACGGCCGAATTGCTCGATGCATTGCCTCACGTTGACCCGCGCCAATTGCACGCCCTCGGCGATGAGCTCGGGGGCAACGATCGGACGACGCTCGCGGCATTTACCGACAGCGTCGACCGCTGGGTCACCGGCAAGTTGCGCGGTGAGGTGACCAACGCCGATCTCGCCCAACTTGCGCGCCTGGCAGAGGTATGGGAAAAGATCAGCCGCGCCGCGCGCGACGTCGAATCCTTCAATCTCGATCGAAAACCGCTGGTTTTTTCCGTATTCGATCAACTGTCGGAGGCGACGCGCTGATACCGCGCTCCCGGCAACCTCATCCTCTCAAGCATCCGATTGCAGCAGCATATGGCGTCACAGTCCGAAGAGTCCCGTCCGCGTTACTTCCTTACGACGCCGATTTTCTACCCTAACGGCGAACCGCATATCGGCCACGCCTATACCGCGATGGCATCCGATACGATCGCGCGGTTTCGTCGTCTCGACGGCTACGACGTCCGCTTCATGACCGGCACCGACGAGCATGGCCTGAAGATGCAGCAGACAGCCATCGCCGAAGGCCTCACGCCGCTGCAACTGGCGGATCGCAATTCCGCGCGCTTTCGCGAGATGATGGCGGCGCTTGACATTTCTTACGACGACTACATCCGTACCACAGAACCGCGGCACGAGCGATCGTGTCAGGCGCTGTGGCAGGCCATCGAAAAGAACGGCGACATTTATCTCGACAAGTATGCCGGATGGTATTCGGTCCGTCAGGAAGCCTATTTCGCCGAGGACGAAACCACCGTCGGCCCCGACGGCGTGCGCCGCGAACCGCTCGGCTCGCCGGTGGAATGGACCGAGGAGGAGACTTATTTCTTCCGGCTGTCGGCTTATCAGGACAAGCTGCTCGATCTCTACAAGCGCGTACCGGATTTCGTGCTGCCGCGAGAACGGCTCAACGAGGTTGCGAGTTTCGTGCGCGGCGGATTGCAGGATCTCTCGATCTCCCGCACCACCTTCGACTGGGGTATTCACGTCCCCGGGGCGCCCAAGCATGTGATGTATGTATGGATCGACGCGCTGACCAACTACATCACCGGCGTCGGTTATCCCGACGTCGATAGTGATCTGTTCAAGCGCTACTGGCCCGCCAACCTGCACGTTATCGGTAAGGACATCGTGCGCTTCCACGCGGTGTATTGGCCGGCATTCCTGATGGCGGCTGGCGTCGAGGTGCCGCATCGTGTGTTCAGCCACGGCTTCTTGCTAAAC
>JAFKKM010000084.1 GCA_017305555.1 Hyphomicrobiales bacterium
CGCTCCAGCCGCCCATTGCGGCCAAAGCCCGCCGGCAGAAACGCATCCACAAAACTGCTTTGCTCCGACATCCACGAAACCTCCGGTCTCGACCGCTATTGAATCACAAACATGCCCTTTTGCAGAGGTCTCGCGAAGGCGGGGACCCATTACCCCTGGCTTTGATTGTCATCGCAGGGCGTGCGACAGGGGCTTTCCTGATATCATCGCTGCTGCGGAGTCTGGGTCCCCGCCTTCGCGGGGACGACTCACGTAACGCCTACGCGTTCTTGCGCTGGAACTGGCCCTGCGGCCGGAACATCCACAGGTATTGCGGGGCGACGGCTTCGAGCGAATCCGGCGTGATGCCGAGCCCTTCCAGCGTCAGCCCGGCGGCCTTGGCAGCGTCCGACACCACGTTGTCGGATTGCAGCAGGGTCACCTGATCGCGGGTCAGCGTGAACGGCGATGGCGCGAATTGCAGGAACAGCGCCTTGAACTTGGCGAGGCCGAACGGCAGCGGCACCAGCGTGCGGTTGCGGTCGGTGATGCCCAGAATGATCTGGTTGATCTCGCGTAGCGACAGCACTTCAGGCCCGCCGAGTTCATAGGTCGCGCCCGGCCTTAAAGTGCCGTCCACCGCGTCGGCGATGGCTGTCGCGACGTCGCCGACATAGACCGGCTGCATTTTGGTTTCGCCGCCGCCGATCAGCGGCAGCAACGGCATCAGCCGTGCCACCGAGGCGAAGCGGTTGGTGAAATCGTCTTCGGGGCCGAATACCACGGACGGCCGCACGATGACGCTTTCGGGCGACGCCTCGCGCACCGCGGCTTCGCCGGCGGCCTTGGAACGAGCATAGGCCGAGGCCGATTCGGCGTCGGCGCCGATGGCCGAGACATGTACCAGCCGGGCACCGGCGGCCGTTGCGGCCTGCGCCACGGTGGCAGCGCCCTTGACGTGGACGGCGTCGAACGTCTGCGCGCCGCTGCCGGCAAGGATGCCGACCAGATTGACGACGATGCCCGCGCCGCGGGTCGCGGCCTCGACCGATGCCGGATAGCGCAGGTTGGCCTGCACCGCGTGGATCTGGCCGACCTTGCCGAGCGGTTGCAGGTGTCCTGCCAGTTCGGGCCGGCGCACGCCGACGCGAATGCGATAACCCCGCTTGGCCAGCGCGCGGACGACATGCCGCCCCAGAAAGCCCGAACCGCCGAACACGGTGACGAGGGTTTCTGAATTCGAGGTCACGTAGGAGGACATGGAATCACCTCAACCGGCCCGATGGCCCTGATGCAGCAACGTCGCGGCTGTTTCGGCCGCTGTATAGCGGATTTGCGGCGTGCATTGCAATTTTCGGCGGAGCGAATCGGGCGACATCGCCCCTGCGGGGCGGGACGCTGCGCAAAGCCGCGTTTTGCCGTTTGACAACGGCGCGGGCTATCCGTATCAACCGGCCCGGGCCCAGGTGGCGGAATTGGTAGACGCGCTGGCTTCAGGTGCCAGTGGCTGCAAGGTCGTGAAGGTTCGAGTCCTTTCCTGGGCACCACTCTCTTTTGTTTTGTGCCCCCCTCTCTCCCGTTTGATCAGGATATGTCCGTCTCGGGCTGATGAGGCGGCGTTGCGCGCGAACGCGCTATCTCTTTTCGACACTCATTTCGATACTTGGCAAAGCAGTTCTTGGCAAAGCAGTCAGCCGGTGCGACCTTCGCGGCCGGAGGGACCCGCGGAGTTGATCGCCATGCGCCTGTGCGCTGCTCTTTCGCTTGCCCTCATCGGCGGGTTTGCTCTCTCGCCGGTGCGAGCCGCGCAGCCGCTGGAGCCGGTGACCTGTCCCGCCGCTGTCGCGGACGTCACCTGCTATCGCGGTCAGGACGACAACGGCTCCTATATCCTCGCGGGCGTGCCGAAGGCGTGGGACGGCGTTCTGGTGGTCCATGCCCATGGCGGGCCGCGGCTTGCGCCCATCACTCCGGATTACAGCAGCAAGGATTTCGAGCGCTTCTCCGAGTTCGTTCGCGACGGCCACGCCTTCGTCGCCGCCAGCTACCGCCGCCCCGGCTACGGCGCGCGGATGGCGGCGGAAGACATCGAGAATGCGCGCAAGGCGTTCGTGGCGAAGTTCGGCAAGCCGCGCCGAACCATCATGCACGGGCAATCGTGGGGCGGCGATGTCGGCGCGCGCGTCATCGAGCTGTATGCCGTCGCGCCCGACGGCGCGCGCAACTACGACGGCGCGCTTCTGACCAGCGGCGTGATCGCCGGCGGTACCCGCACCTACAATCCGCGCATCGATCTGCGCGCGCTGTTTCAATATTACTGCCACAGCCTGCCGAAGCCGGATGAGCCGCAATACGATCTCGGCATCGGCCTGCCGGCAGATTCGAAGCTCAATCAGAAAGAATTACGCGCGCGCTTCGACGCCTGCACCGGCGACAATCTTGCCGCCGCGCAGCGCAGTCCGGAGCAGAGCCGGGCGCTGTCGGAGATGGCGGCGCTGACGCGGATTCCCGAGCGCGCGCTGTTCTCGCATCTTTCGTGGGCGACGTTTCTGTTCCGCGATATCGCCATGCACATCACCGGCGGCAAGAGTCCGTTCGGCAACGTCGGCGTGGTCTATCGCGGCTCCTCCGATGACGACAGGCTGAACCGCGAAGTGCCGCGCGTCACGGCCGATCCGCAGGCGCGGGCGTGGCTTGCCTATGACAGCGATCCCACCGGACAGATCGCGATTCCGGTTTTGACGCTGCACGCGATCGACGATCCGACCGCGGCGGTGGAGAACGAGGCGGCCTATCGCGACACGGTGGAGCACGCCGGCAATGCGCGGCTGCTGGTCCAGACCTTCGCGCGCGAGCATGTTCACAGCAAACTGTCGCCGCCGCTTTACCCGGCCGAACTGGATGCGCTGCTGGCGTGGATCGACAAGGGCGAGCGGCCGACGCCGCAAGCCGTGCTGGATCGTTGCCACGCCAAGCAGCATGCCTTCCCCGGCGACTGCACCATCGATCCCGCCTATCAGGTCGCACCGTTTCTGAGTCGAAGCTGGCCGCGAACGCCTTGATGGCGGTGTTGTCGGCTCTCGTTCGGGGGAACGTTCCCGGATAAGGTGCGACCATCGATTCGAAGAGGCTTTATTCATGACCATCCGTTTGCATCGCGGCGATTTGCCGGACCTTGGCCGCTATAAAGATTCCGTGGCGATCGACACCGAGACCATGGGGCTCAACCCGCATCGCGACCGGCTTTGCGTAGTGCAGCTCTCGCCGGGCGACGGCACCGCCGATGTCGTGCAGATTCCGCAAGGTCACACCGATGCGCCCAACCTGAAGAAGCTGCTCGGCGATCCCAAGGTCACGAAGATTTTCCACTTCGCGCGCTTCGATCTCGCCGCGCTTTTCAACGCGCTGGGGGTGATGCCGCAGCCGGTCTATTGCACCAAGATCGCCTCGCGCCTGACCCGCACCTATACCGACCGCCACGGTCTCAAGGATCTGGTGCGCGAACTGCTCGGCGTCGATCTCTCCAAGCAGCAGCAGTCGAGCGACTGGGGCGCGGACACGCTCACCGAGGCGCAACTGGCGTATGCTGCGTCCGACGTACTGCATCTCCACGCGCTGCGCACCCGGCTCGACACGATGCTGGCGCGCGAGAACCGCACCGACCTGGCGCGGGCCTGCTTCGACTTCCTGCCCTCGCGCGCTCGACTCGACCTCGGCGGCTGGGAGGAAGAGGACATCTTCGCCCATTCCTGAATGCGGCAGGCGCTTCCTCGGGTCGCTCTGGCGTGACCGGGGCTGCGATCCTATGTCATGATAGAACCTGGGGACGGCCCCGCCTTGCCGGTGCGGGACGGGATTTCAACATTTGAACACAACATTTGAGCAGAAGATTTCGCCCCCTCTGCGGGGCACGTCGGCGGGACTCGGCGGACTCGTCGATATGTAACCGTAAGTTATTGGAATCAGGGGTATTCATCGTGGGCGGTCGGGACGGTCGGCCGGCTTCGTGACACAGGAGGGACGGTGTATTCGGCTCAAAGCCCGGCCTATCAGGCAGGTCTGGAGGCGCGCTTTGCCGCTGCCGCCAGGCACAGCCGGCTGGTGCGCGTGCTGCGGATCGCGGTTCCCGCCGGGGTCGTGGTGTCGCTGGCCACGATCGTTCTGGTGTCGGTCTTCAACCCGTTCCGGGTCCTGATGCCGGATTTGCCGGTCGATATCGATAATCTGGTGGTGTCCGGGACCAAGATCACGATGGAATCGCCGCATATGTCCGGCTTCTCGCCCGATCAGCGGCCCTACGAGGTCTGGGCCAAGACGGCGACGCAGGATTTGACCGACCCCGACCACGTCGAACTGGCGACGATCCGCGCCCGGGTGACGATGGAAGACAAATCGACGGTAACGATGGACGCCAAGACCGGTGTCTTCGACACCAAGGCGCAGGTTCTCGATCTGAAGAAGGATATCTTCTTGCAATCCTCCACCGGTTACGAAGCCCGGCTGACGCGGGCGCTGGTCGATATCAACAAGGGTCTGGTGACGTCGGACGAGCCGGTGGCGGTGAAGCTCCTCAACGGCACGCTCAATTCCGAGCGCCTGCGGATCATCGACAAGGGCGACGTGGTGCGCTTCGAGGGCAACGTGAGAATGAATCTGGTGATGGAACAGCCCAACGCCGACGCCAACAATCCGCCGCAGGGCACGAGCGGGGACAGCGGCGGCCCCGAGGCGGTGTTCAATCCGAGTCAGGATCCCGAGCCCTTGCCACCGCCGTCGAAGTCCTCGTCGTCGAAACGATCCTCCAGCCACAAGCATAGCGGGGCGCGATGACGGCGTTGGCTTATTCGAAGCACGATGTCCGCGGCCTGATGTGGGCCGCGATGCGTTGCGCCGCGTTGCTGTTGCTGGCGGCGAGCGCCGCCGCGGATGCACGCGCGCAAGGTGCGATGCAGGGCGTGCCCAACGCGATGCAGGGCTTTTCGCAGAATCGCGACCAGCCGATCCAGATCGAGGCAGCGTCGCTGGAGATGGTGGACAAGAAGAAGGAAGCCACCTTTTCCGGTAACGTGAAAGTGGTGCAGGGCGACACCACCATGCAGTCGAAATCGCTGGTGGTGTTCTACGATTCCTCGAGCGGAGCGGACAAAGGCAAGCCGGCTCCGAGCAAGACCGCGATGAAGTCGGCGGCTCCGGGGCCGGGCGGCTCGTCGTCGATCCGTCGCCTCGAGGCGCGGGGCGACGTCGTGGTGACGCAGAAGGAACAGGTGGTGACCGGCGATCTCGCGGTGTTCGATACGCGTAGCAATCTCATCACCATGAAGGGCAACGTGGTGCTGACGCAATGCAAGAACGTGCTGCGCGGCGACCGCCTGCTGGTCAACATGACGACCGGCGTGTCGCGTGTCGAATCCGACAGCGGGCGCGTGCAGGGCCTGTTCATCCAGTCCGAGGGCAACGGCTGCGGCGCCAAGGCGTCGACCTCGGCCGCGCCGTCGCCCGCGGCAAAGCCGCCGATCCCGTTGCTCGGAGGCAAATCGAAGTGAGGGCACATTCGGCGGACCGGTACGGATTTATTCATGCCGGCCACTTACTCTGGACTTCATCTCGCCGCCGCGCTCGGGCGGTCTCTCGTAAAGGCTAAGTGACGCGGCATGGTGGATCTACGCGACATGTTCCGGCGGAAAGCGCCGCAGCGCGGCCAGCAAGGCTTCGCGCGTGCGCGGGCGGATATCACCGCGCTCGACGCCGGCACGGTGCTGGAGCAGCCGGTGCGCGATGCGCCGCAGGTCGCCCGCCGCGCTGCCACGCCGCAAGTTCAGCCTCAACCGCAGCCGGCGCAACGGCGCCGGACGACCGCCGCGACCGCGCCGCGGACCGATTATCTCGCGGTGCATGGCATCGAGAAAAGTTTCGGCTCGCGGCAGGTGGTGCGCGGCGTCAGCATCTATGTGCGGCGGGGCGAGGCGGTCGGCCTGCTCGGGCCGAACGGCGCCGGCAAGACCACCGTGTTCTACATGATCACCGGCCTGATCAAGGCGGATCGCGGCAAGATCGAACTCGACGGCCACGACGTCACCAAGCTGCCGATGTATCAGCGTGCGCGGCTCGGCATCGGTTACTTGCCGCAGGAAGCCTCGATCTTCCGCGGCCTCACCGTCGAGCAGAACATCCGCGCCGTGCTCGAAGTGGTCGAGCCCAGCCGCAAGAAGCGCGAGAAAGAACTGGATTCGCTGCTCGACGAATTCAACATCGCGCGGTTGCGCAAGTCGCCGTCGATCGCGCTGTCGGGCGGCGAACGCCGCCGCGTCGAGATCGCGCGCGCGCTGGCGACGCGGCCGAGCTACATGCTGCTGGACGAGCCTTTCGCCGGCATCGACCCGATCGCGGTCGGCGACATCCAGGACCTGGTGCGCCATCTCACCAATCGCGGCATCGGCGTCCTGATCACCGACCACAACGTGCGCGAGACATTGGGCCTCACCGACCGCGCCTATATTGTCTATGCCGGCCAGATTTTGACCGAAGGCGACCCCGACGCCATCGTCAACGATCCGGACGTGCGCCGGCTGTATCTCGGCGAGGAATTCCGGCTGTAGCTTTCCGCCAGATCGTCATTGCGAGCGAAGCGAAGCAATCCAGTTCATTCTTTGTGACCTCTGGATTGCTTCGTCGCTTCGCTCCTCGCAATGACGGGTTGAGCGCAGTTAACTGTGGGTTCGTCGCCAATTCGGTTTCAATTCCACCGGTCATCCGCCTCATGGGCGATACGGCGTATGGGTCCCTGCCTGCGCAGGGACGACACCGTGGGCCGATCACAAATCGCGCCATGCCCCGGCGGGCCGTGTACTTCCGGTCACGAAGCAGTTAAGCAAGAAACGGACCATTTGATGGAACGGTTTTTGCCTCCATGGCGCTGTCGCAAAAGCTAGAGTTCCGCCAGTCGCAAGCGCTGGTGATGACGCCGCAGTTGATGCAGGCGATCAAGCTTTTGCAACTGTCCAATCTCGACCTTGCCGCCTTCGTCGAAGACGAACTGGAGCGCAATCCTCTGCTCGAGCGCGCCGACGTAGAGACGGACGGCACACCGGAGCGCAACAGCGACGTTGCCAGTGACGGCGGTGAGTCGGCCGGCGACGAACCCGCGTCGGGTGATGGTTTCGAGGCCGCGCCGGACGGCGGCCAGGAAGAGTGGCTGAGCGGCGACCTCGGCAGCCGCGCCGAGATCGAAGGTTCGCTCGACACCCGCCTCGACAACGTGTTTCCCGAGGAGCCGGCAGACACCGCCGCGCGCGCCGCGCAGGACGCCGCGCCGACCGCTTATACCGAATGGGGCGGCGGCGCCTCGAATGACGACGATTACAATCTCGAAGCCTTCGTCGCGGCGGAAACCTCGCTTGCCGATCATCTCGCCGAACAGTTGTCGGTGGCGTTGCCGCAGCCCTCGCTGCGCTTGATCGGCCGCTATCTGATTGATCTGGTCGACGAGGCCGGCTATCTGCCGGCCGATCTCGGCAACGCCGCGGAGCGGCTCGGCGCGACGCCACAACAGGTCGAGGCGGTACTCGGCGTGTTGCAGGGGTTCGATCCGTCCGGCATCTGCGCGCGTAACTTAAGCGAATGCCTTGCCATTCAACTGCGCGAGCGCGACCGGTTCGATCCGGCAATGCAGGCGCTGGTAGACAATCTCGATCTTCTGGCGCGGCGCGATATCGCGGCCCTGCGCAAGCTGTGCGGCGTCGACGACGACGATCTCAGCGACATGATCGCGGAGATCCGCCGGCTCAATCCGAAGCCCGGTCTGCAGTTCGCCAACGCCAAGGTGCAGACGGTGGTGCCCGACGTTTACGTGCGGCCCGGCGCCGATGGCGGCTGGCTTGTCGAACTCAACAGCGACACCTTGCCGAAGGTGCTGGTCAACCAGACTTACTATACGCAGCTTGCGAAGAGTGCGCGCAAGGACGGTGACAAGAGTTACTTCAGCGATTGCCTGCAAAACGCCACCTGGCTGGTGCGCGCGCTCGATCAGCGCGCCCGCACCATTCTGAAAGTCGCGACCGAGATCGTGCGGCAGCAGGATGGTTTCTTCGCGCATGGCGTGGCGCATCTGCGGCCGCTGAATCTCAAGGCGGTGGCGGACGCGATCCAGATGCATGAATCGACGGTGTCGCGCGTCACCGCCAACAAGTATGTCGCGACCAATCGCGGCGTGTTCGAGCTGAAGTATTTCTTCACGGCGTCGATCGCCGCCGCCGACGGTGGCGAGGCGCATTCGGCCGAAGCCGTTCGCCACCAGATCAAGCAGTTGATCGATGCCGAACAGCCGGACAATATCTTGTCCGACGATACCATCGTGGAACGCCTTCGTGAAACCGGCATTGATATTGCGAGGCGCACTGTGGCGAAATACCGCGAGGCGTTGCGGATTCCCTCGTCGGTGCAACGCCGTCGTGACAAGCAAGACCTGCTCGGGCCGGCGCGCGCCGCCGGCCGTCAGGGTCTGCGCTAGTAGGACGTTAACCGTCACGCGCAAGACTTGGTATTAAAGGGTTGGTATCAACTGCGTCGTGGCCGCCGCCGCGGCGTCATTGGCCCATGCCCGAAAGGTCTACCGCATTCGATCACGTTGCTATCATCGCCGCGACATCGAACGGGCTTGATTGCAACCTCATTCATCGGAATACTCTGTCATGCGGGCGTCACGAACAATGGATTCGGGACACCCCATGAGGGGTGATGAATCGAGGTACGACATGAGCATTCGAGTCTCGGGCAAAAGCATCAATATCGGTGAGGCCTTGCGCGGGCGCGTTAGCGACCGCACCGAGGAAGTGCTGCGTAAATATTTCGACGGCAATTATTCCGGTCATATGACTTTCAGCAAGGACGGCTTTGGATTCAAGACCGATTGTGCGCTGCATCTGGATTCCGGTATCACGCTTGAAGCCGAATCCAACGCGATCGATGCCTATGCCAGTGCGGACCAGGCGCTCATTCAGATCGAAAAACGATTGCGGCGTTACAAGAGCCGCCTGAAGGATCGCACGGCGCGCAAGTCTCACGCGGCGGCGGCGGTGATTGCCGAACGGGAAGCCGGGCCGCTCGATACGCGCAGCTACGTACTCGAAGCGCTCACGCATGACGAAGACAACGACGACGAGGTGACGGCGTACAATCCCGTCATTATTGCGGAAGCCACCAGTTCGCTAAAGCGCATGTCGGTGAGCGAAGCGGTGATGGAGTTGGATTTCACTGGTGCCGCAGTGATCGTGTTTCAGCACGGCGGAAGCGGCCGCGTGAACATCATCTATCGTCGCGGCGACGGCAACGTCGGTTGGATCGATCCGCCTGAGGTGCAGCCGCGCGCGTCGTGAACGCGACGCATCGTTCGCGCATGACCTGAGCGAGAGCGTTTTCAAGCGAAGTGGATACCGGTTCGCATCAAGAAAACGCGTCAAAACAATAATCGAGAGCCCCGTTCCGATTCTATCGGAACGGGAATGGCCTTGGACGCGAGAAAACCAGCGTACCGCCTCCGATCACATCTCGTATGCGGATCGGAATCGGTGACGCGACATTATTGGCGTGTTCCGCTGCAAAACCAGAAAATGCGTTGCAACGTCGATGCTTGGTCGATGCCGGCGCCGATCGTCGCAACGGGAACCCGACGCATAATCATGATGAATCCGGATATTTCGACCGGCCGATTTGGCGAGGTTTTATCGCTTACGCGTCTGGAATCGCCATTGACGCCCTGTCAGGCGGTCCCTATGGTCCGCCGCCTTGACAGGGGGGACCTGTGGGATGGGCCGAGGGGCGGTTGCATTGTCCGCGTGATTGGTCCATCTGATTGATCGGGTCAGAAGGTCGCGAGCCGAATTCGGACCTTAGCAGGCGTGGGTGGCGGTGCTACAATGGTTGGAACGAGTGGGCCGAAGCAGCTTCGAGCGGCGTGTCTGATTTCTGTCTGAAACAGGCTCTGTCTGAACAGTCAGCGCGCGTCGCGCAAATCCAAACCTTTCGCAATCGTGTTTCGCAATCGGCGGTCAAACTTCTTTCTCGGAATGCTCCATGATGATTACTGATCTGGTCGCGCCCGAGGCGATACTTCCGGCGTTGAAGGTCAACAGCAAGAAGCAGGCGTTGCAGGAACTCGCTGCGCGTGCGGCTGAACTGACCGGTCAGAGTGAACGCGCGATTTTCGAAGTGCTGTTGCAGCGGGAAAAGCTCGGCACCACCGCGGTCGGCTACGGCATCGCGATTCCCCACGGCAAATTGCCGAAGCTGGAAAAATTGTTCGGCCTGTTCGCGCGGCTCGAGCGTCCGATCGATTTCGAGGCGATGGACGGCCAGCCGGTCGATCTGTTGTTCCTGCTGCTGGCGCCGGAAGGCGCGGGCGCCGATCACCTCAAGGCGCTGGCCAAGATCGCACGGCTGCTGCGCGATCAGGAAGTCGCGCGCAAGCTGCGCGCTTCCACCGACGCGCCGGCGATATACTCCGTGCTGGCCATGCCGCCGGCCACGGTGGCGTAAGCCGAACTGTCATTCGACAAGTTTCAGTTTTTCGTCATGGCCGGATTTATTCCGGCCATCCACGTTTTGCTGTGCCGATATCAATTCAGATGACGGCGTCATACGCGGGCTCGACCCGCCTGCGGGGCCGAAGCCCCTTCGGCGCGGCGTAGGCCCGCGTATCCATCGATCTTCTTTGCGAAGTCGTTTCAACGCGGATGGATAGCCGGGTCAAGCCCGGCTATGACGCTCTGGTTCCAATATTGCGTCATTGCGAGGAGCGTAGCGACGAAGCAATCCAGTTCTTGCTTTGCGGCTTTCTGGATTGCTTCGCGGAGCCTGTGCTCGGACGGCGTGGAACGCCGATCCGAGTGCTCGCAATGACGGATCAAGAGGACGATGACTTCGTCGATCAATCCTTCACCACGCGCACGGCGCCGAGCGCGGCGCTGGTGGCGTGGGCGGCGTAGGCTTTCAGCGCCATCGTGACGCGGCGGGTGCGCGGCGCGGGCTTCCATGCCTTGTCGCCCTTCGCCTCCATCGCGGCGCGGCGCTTCTCGAGTTCGGCGTCGCTGACGTCGAGATGCACTTTGCGGTTCGGAATATCGAACACGATGGTGTCACCTTCTTCGACGAGGCCGATGGCGCCGCCTTCCGCCGCTTCCGGCGAGACGTGACCGATGGAGAGGCCCGACGAGCCACCGGAGAAACGGCCGTCGGTGATCAGCGCGCACTGTTTGCCCAGCCCCTTCGATTTCAGGTAGCTGGTCGGATACAGCATCTCCTGCATACCGGGTCCGCCGCGCGGGCCTTCGTAACGGATCAGCACCACGTCGCCCGGCTTGATCTTGTTGGTGAGGATGGCATCGACCGAGGCATCCTGGCTTTCGAAGATCCGCGCGGGGCCGGAGAATTTGAGGATGCTTTCGTCGACGCCGGCCGTCTTCACGATGCAGCCGTCGCGCGCGATGTTGCCGTATAGCACCGCGAGGCCGCCGTCCTTGGAGAAGGCGTGTTCGGCATCGCGAATGCAGCCGCTGGCGCGATCGGCGTCGAGTTCCTCGAAGCGCCTGTTCTGGCTGAACGCAACTTCGGTGCGCACGTTACCGGGCGCGGCCATATAGAAATTGCGCACGCTGTCGCTCTTGGTGCGCATGATGTCCCAGCGCTCCAGCGCGTCCTTCAGCGACTTGGCATGGACAGAAGGCAGGCTGGAGTCGATCAGGCCGGCGCGGTCGAGCTCGCCGAGAATGCCCATGATGCCACCGGCGCGATGCACGTCTTCGAGATGCACGTCGGGCACCGACGGCGCGACCTTGCACAGCACCGGCACGCGGCGCGACAGCCGGTCGATGTCCTTCATCGTGAACGGCACCTGGCCTTCGTAGGCGGCGGCGAGCAGATGCAGCACGGTGTTGGTGGAGCCGCCCATCGATATGTCGAGCGTCATGGCGTTCTCGAACGCCTTGAAGTTCGCGATGTTGCGCGGCAGCGCGGTCTCGTCGTTCTGCTCGTAGTAGCGGCGCGCCAGATCGACGATCAGGTGGCCGGCTTCGACGAACAGGCCCTTGCGGTCGGCGTGGGTGGCGAGCACCGAGCCGTTGCCCGGCAGCGCGAGGCCGAGCGCTTCGGTGAGGCAGTTCATCGAGTTGGCGGTGAACATGCCGGAGCACGAGCCGCAGGTCGGGCAGGCCGAGCGTTCGATCACTTCGACATCGGCGTCGCTCACGGTGTCGTCGGCGGCGGCGACCATGGCGTCGATGAGATCAACGGACCTGATCTTGCCGTTGAGGTTCACCTTGCCGGATTCCATCGGCCCGCCGGAGACGAACACCACGGGAATGTTGATGCGCAGCGCCGCCATCAACATGCCGGGGGTGATCTTGTCGCAGTTGGAGATGCAGACCATGGCGTCCGCGCAATGCGCGTTGACCATGTATTCGACGCTGTCAGCGATGATCTCGCGCGAGGGCAGGCTGTAGAGCATCCCGTCGTGGCCCATGGCGATGCCGTCGTCGACCGCGATGGTGTTGAACTCTTTGGCGACGCCGCCGGCCTTCTCGATCTCGCGCGCCACGAGCTGGCCGAGGTCTTTCAGGTGGACGTGGCCCGGTACGAACTGGGTGAAGGAGTTCACCACCGCGATGATCGGTTTGCCGAAGTCTTCGTTCTTCATGCCGGTGGCCCGCCACAGTCCGCGCGCGCCGGCCATGTTGCGGCCATGGGTGGAGGTGCGGGAGCGATAGGCTGGCATGATGAAATCCTCGAACGACTGTGGTTTGGCGTGCTGGCAATAAAGTTCCGCCGATGGCGGCGGGGCGACCATACTCTTGCCCGGCGGCGGGTCAAACCGGCCCTTGCGAAAAATCGCCGCGCGAATGGATGCCATGCGCGGTCATCGTCATCCTGAGGTGCGAGCGAAGCGAGCCTCGAAGGATGGTGGCTATCGCCCTTCGAGGCCATTGCTTCGCAATGGCACCTCAGGGTGACGGCGGCCTGGACGCGCGGCCCCAAACCAAAAGCGGCGGCGCATCGTGCGCCGCCGCTTTCATAAAACCATCCGTCGCGGCCCGCTTGGTGCGCGGGCCGTCACGGCGCCGTGTGCCGACAAACTAGCGTCAGTGGACGCTGACCGCCTGCAATTCGTTGCTCCAGGCGTTGGCGATCGCCGCTTCGCGGCTATCGGTCAGCATGATCGGTGTGCCGTCGGCGGCGTGCAGCGCGAACAGCTTGGTGCCCGGCGCGAGGTCCGGCGCCTGCGGGAACAGCCCATGCACGTCCTCGGACTTGATCTCCTTGACGTAGGCGATGTGGCCGCCACCCAACGAGGCGAGCGCTTCCGGCGTCACGGTATTCGGGGTGAAAACGGTGTTTGGTTCGGTCATGGTCTCGACTCCTCTACAGTTACAAGCGGTCGAGTCCGCTCCAGTTCTCAGATTATTCGTGCTCATTGATAGCGATTGTCTTAACGACCCTTTCAGGTTCCGGCCTGGCCAGATCGATCGACAACAGCCCGTTCTTCAGGTCCGCACCCAGCACCAGCATCCCCTCCGCCAGCACGAAGGTGCGCTGGAAGTGGCGCGCGGCGATGCCGCGATGGATATATTGCCGGGTCTTGTCGTCCTGTTGGCGGCCGCGGATGACGAGCTGATTTTCCTCCATGGTGACATCGAGTTGGTCGCGGGTGAACCCCGCCACCGCCAGCGTGATGCGCAGGCGTTCGGGTTGACCGTTGGTACGGTCGCACCGTTCGATGTTGTACGGAGGATAGCCGTCGGCGCCTTTCACGACACGATCGAGCGCACGCTCGATCTCGTCGAATCCCAAAAGGAACGGACTGGACAACGTTGGAACACGAGACATACCAAAGTCCTCTCGAAGCGACTTTGCAGGGTGGGCCCTTGCGGCGCCCGGTTGACCGATCGGCGATTGCCCCTCGGTCACTCCACAATATGGGCATATTCGGGAGCCGTTCAAGCGCTCCCCGAATGGCTCACAAGTGATTGTAAAGACTAAAGTTCGATCCGGTTGCGCCCATCGGTGCCGAAGATATGCAGCTTGTCGCGCGGCGCGACGGCGACGATCCGCTCGCCGATGGCGGGGGCGGCCTGGCCGGGCAGCCGGACGATGATCTCGCCCGGCGGCAGTTCTCCGGGTTTGGCGCTGACGGCAACGGCATCCTTCGCGCCGTTGCGCGAGCCGTAGACGAAGGTTTCGGCGCCGACCCGCTCGATGGCCTCGACGGTGAGGTCGTAGCGCACGCCGCCGTCCGGGGCGGAACCGGTGGTCAGGGTCAGGTCCTCGGGGCGGACGCCCAAAATGCCGCCGGTGTTGCCCGGAACCGGAACGCTCGCATCGCCCGGCTTGAACGGCGTCAGGTTCATTGGCGGCGCACCGATGAAGGAGGCGACGAAGGTGGTGGCGGGCTTCTGGTAGATGTCGAGCGGATTGCCGATCTGCTCCACCACGCCGCCGTTCATCACCACGAGAACGTCGGCGAGCGTCATCGCCTCGAGCTGGTCGTGGGTGACATAGATCGAGGTGGTGTTGAGCCGGCGTTGCAGCTTGCGGATTTCGACGCGCATGGCGATACGCAGTTTCGCATCGAGATTGGACAGCGGCTCGTCGAACAGAAACACTTTCGGTTGCCGCACGATGGCACGGCCCATGGCGACGCGCTGGCGCTGGCCGCCGGAGAGCTGCTTCGGCTTGCGGTCGAGCATCGGGCCGATCTCGAGGATTTGCGCGGCTTCGCGGACGCGCTTGTCGATCTCGGGTTTGGCCATGCCGCGATTGCGCAGGCCGTAGGCCATGTTGTTGTAGACGCTCATGTGCGGATAAAGCGCGTAGTTCTGGAACACCATCGCGATGTCGCGATCCGCCGGCTCGACCTGGTTGACGACGCGGCCGCCGATGTCGATCTCGCCGGAGGTGATGGTCTCAAGGCCCGCCACCATGCGCAGCAAAGTGGACTTGCCGCAGCCGGAAGGGCCGACCAGCACGCAGAACTGTCCGTCGCCGACTTCGAAGTCGACGCCCTTGATGGCGTCGACGCCACCGGGATAGGTCTTGCGGACGTTGCGGAGTGTAACACCAGCCATGAGCTTCCGTTTTCCTTCGTGATAGCGAATAGCGAATAGCGAGTAGCGAATAGTAAGTAGTGAAAGAAAATGTGCGATCGACTTTGTTCGGATTTCTATTCGCTACTTACTACTCGCTATTCGCTCCCTTCACTTCTCCGTCTCCACCAGTCCGCGCACGAACAGTTTCTGCATCACGATCACCACCAGTACCGGCGGCAGCATCGCGAGAATTGAGGTCGCCATCACCACAGGCCATTCGGTCAGCGCATCGGAGGTGACGATCATCTTGCGGATGCCGACCTGGATCGTCTGCATGTCGTCACGCGTGGTGATCAACAGCGGCCACAGATACTGATTCCAGCCGTAGATGAACAGGATCACGAACAGCGCCGCCATGTTGGTGCGTGACAGCGGCAACAGCGTATCCTTGAAGAAGCGGAACGGCCCGGCGCCGTCGATGCGCGAGGCTTCCAGCAATTCGTCCGGCACCGTCATGAAGAACTGCCGGAATAACAGCGTCGCGGTCGCGGAGGCGATCAGCGGCAACGCCAGACCGGAATAGCTGTCGAGCAAGTTGAGGTCGGCGGCGATCTTGTAGGTCGGATAGATGCGCACTTCGACCGGCAGCATCAGGGTGATGAAGATGATCCAGAACACCGTCATGCGGAACGGGAAGCGGAAGAACACGATCGCGTAGGCGGACAGGATCGAGATGGCGATTTTGCCGAGGGCGATCGACAGCGCCATGATCAGCGAGTTGAGCAGCATCGTGCCGACCGGCTCGCGCGTGGTGCCCGACGAGCCGACGAACAGCGTCTTGTAATAGGTCTCGATGAAATGGCCGCCGGGCAGCAGCGACATGTGGCCGTTGGCGATCGCGGCGTTGTCCTGCGTCGAGGCGACGAAAGCGAGATAGACCGGAAACGCCACGATGGCGATGCCGATCCACAGGATCGCGTGCGCGACGTAACGCTGGAGGCCTTCGTTCTCGACCATCTAGCGACGCGCTCCGCTTTTTCCTTCTCCCCTTGTGGGAGAAGGTGCCGCGCAACGCGCGGCGGATGAGGGGGTGCCTATAGATGATACGCTCGCCCCCTCACCCGTCCGCCTTCGGCGTCCACCCTCTCCCACAAGGGGAGAGGGAAGGGAGACGCGGGGTCGTTTGCAAACTTGTTGGCGTTGCATCAGTACGTCACCTTGCGTTCGACGAAGCGGAACTGGATCGCGGTGAGCGCGATGACGATACCCATCAGGATCACCGATTGCGCCGCTGAGGAGCCGAGATTGCCGCCGAGCAGGCCGTCCGAATAGACCTTGTAGACCAGCGTTTCGGTGGCTTTCGCCGGGCCGCCGCGGGTCATGGTGTCGATGATGCCGAAGGTGTCGAAGAAGGCGTAGACGACGTTGATGACGATCAGGAAGAAGATCGTCGGCGTCAGCAGCGGGAAGGTGATGGTCCAGAATCGCCGCACCGGCCGCGCGCCGTCGATGGCGGCGGCTTCATGCACGCTCTTCGGAATGCTTTGCAGGCCGGCGAGGAAGAACAGGAAGTTGTAGGAGATCTGTTTCCACGCTGAGGCAAGGATGATCAGCAGCGCGGCCTGATTGCCGTCCAGTAACGGATTCCAGTCGATGCCTATGGCGCGCAAGCCGTGCGAGAGAATGCCCAGCGACGGATTGAGCATGAAGATCCACAGCACGCCGACCACCGGCGGCGCGACGGCGTAAGGCCAGATCAGCAGCGTGCGATAGACGCTGATGCCGCGCAGCGGCTTGTCCGCCATCACCGCCAGCAGCAGCGCCGCCGACAGCGACGACAGCGCAATCGCCGCGGCGAACACGAAGGTGCGCATCACCGAGGCGAAGTAATCCGGATCGGCCAGCAGTTCCTTGTAATTCTCGAACCAGACGAACACGGTCGAGAGCCCGAATGCGTCTTGCAGCAAAAACGACTGCCGCACCGCTTGCCCCGCCGGCCAGTAGAAGAACACCAGCACGACGATCATCTGCGGCGCGATCAACAGCCACGGCAACCAGCGGGATGTGAAGACGGATTGCTTTTGCATCGGCTATCGCCCCGCGTCGCCGTTCCCCTCCCCCCGCTCTTGCGGTGGGGAGGGGTCGGGGGTGGGGGGTGCCACGCGCAGAGCGCCAAAGATGATCTCAAGCACCCCATCGACGTTGCCAAGAACGTCGTGGTTCCAGAACCGGAGAACGCGATAACCGCGCGCATTCAGATCACGCGTTCGTTCGCGATCAGCTGCATTGTCGGCATGTTGTCCGCCATCGATTTCAATCACGAGCCGATTGGTATGGCAGGCGAAGTCCGCGAAGTAGGAGCCTATCGTGGCCTGGCGTCGAAAGTGCGCCGAGCCCGGCAGCGCGCGCAAATGCTGCCAAAGCTTGCGTTCGGCATCAGTCGGATTCTGGCGAAAGTTTCGCGCGCGCGGAACGCGCCGATCAACTGAGCGAGACATTCGTGGTGTCCCCCCACCCCCGACCCCTCCCCGCCGCAAGGGCGGGGGGAGGGGAGCATGGTGTGCCTCGCCGAAATTAAATCGACCAGCTTCCATGCATCCCCGCGCCATCGTCGATTACTTCGCCACAGTCCGTTCGAACTGGCGCAGCATGGTGTTGCCGCGGGAGACGGCGGCGTCGAGCGCTTCCTTGGCGGTCTTCTTGCCGGCCAGTGCCTGCTCGATTTCCTCGGCCCAGACGTCACGGAGCTGCACCATGTTGCCAAGCCGCAGACCGCGTGAATTCTCGGTCGGCTCCTTGTTGGTCAGTTCCTTGAGCGGCGTCTCGAGATAAGGCTGATCCTTGTAGAAGCCTTCCTCCTTGGCCTTGGCGTAAGCTGCCTTGGTGATCGGCAGATAGCCCGACGCCTTGTGGATGTAGACCTGACGGTCGGTGTCGGAGAGGAAGGCGAGGAATTTGGCGACGCCCTTGTATTCGTCCGCCGACTTGCCGCCCATCACCCACAGCGAGGCGCCGCCGATGATCGAGTTCTGCGGCGCACCCTTGACGTCCGGGTAGTACGGCATCGGCGCGTTGGTCCAGTGGAATTTGGCCTGCGACTTGACGTTGCCAAAGAAGCCGGACGAAGTCAGGAAGATCGGGCATTCGCCGGAGGTGAAGCGACCTTCGCCCGCATTGGTGCGGCCGGAATAGTCGTAGGTCTTGTCCTTCTGCAACTCGATCAGCTTTTCGAGGTGCCTGACCTGCAACGGGCCGTTGAATTCCAGCACGGTGTCGAAGCCGTCGAGGCCGTTTGCTTTTGAGGCCAGCGGCACGTTGTGCCAGGCCGACAACTGTTCGAGATTGACCCAGGTGACCCAGGCATTGGAGAAGCCGCACGTCGTATAGCCGGCGGCCTTCAGTTTCTTGGCGTCCTCGAACACCTCAGGCCAGGTCTTCGGAACTTCCGCGATATTGGCTTTCTTCAGCGCGTCGAGGTTGACCCACATCACCGTCGACGACGAATTGAAGGGGAACGACAGCATCTCGCCCTTGGAGGTCGAGTAGTAACCGGTGATCGCCGGCAGATAGGCGTTCGGATCGAACTTCTCGCCGGTCTCTTTCATCAATTGATAGACCGGCTTCACCGCGCCCTTGGCGGCCATCATGGTGGCGGTGCCGACTTCGAACACCTGCATGATGGCAGGGGCGTTGCCGGCGCGGAACGCGGCAATGCCGGCGTTCATGGTATCGGCGTAGCCGCCCTTGTAGGTTGGTACCACCTTGTAGTCGCTCTGCGATGCGTTGAAGTCGTTGGCGAGCTTGACCACCACCTCGTTGTTGCCGCCGGTCATGGCGTGCCACCACTGGATCTCGGTCACGGCGAAAGCGGGGCTGGTCAGGGCCGAGGTCAAGGTCAGCGCCAGCGCGGCGGCAGCGGTTACGGCAGCAAATCGTCGAATCGGCATCGCGTTCCTCCAGGTTAAGCCGTCATCTTCGTTTCGCGCGATAACAGCGGCGGATGACGCGCAAGTGACCGTCCAACCGAACGTCCCAGCGGCCGGATGGTAAGGGGGAAGGTCGCCTGATGGAAAGGGAAAACATTTTCCCGCGCAGAACTTATCCGATGCGGGCATAGTCCGGCGCGACGGCTTGCGCCGTCGTGCCGGACGAATGCATTTGAGGGCAGCGCGCTAGCGTCGCCGTTCCTTGCCGCAGACTACGCCCTGCGCCACCAGGTCCGCGATCTGCTGTTTGGAATAGCCGTATTCTTCCAGCACGGTTTCGGTGTGCTGGCTGAACTTCGGCGGCAGATGGCGCAGGCTGGCCTTGGTGCGCTCGAAGCGGATCGGCGAGGCGACACCCTTGTACCAATCCTTCTCGATGATATCGCCGCGATGCTTGACGTGCTCGCTGGTGAGCGCCTTGTCGATCGACTGCACCGGGCCGGCGGGCAGTCCGGCCGCAAGCAGGCGGCGGCACAGCGGCTCACTGTCGTGATCCTTGAGGATGTCCTCCAACTCGGCGCGGAGTGCCTGCCGATTGGCGACGCGATCGCGGTTGCGGGCGAAGCGCGGGTCGGTGCCCAGTTCCGGCCGGCCGAGTTCGCGGCACAGCTTGCGGAAGGTGCCGTCGTTGCCCACCCCCATGAAGATATTGCCGTCGCGCGCCGGAAACACCGAATAAGGTACGAGGTTCGGGTGCTCGTTGCCGGTCAGCGCCGGCGGCTTGCCGGTGAAGAAGAAGTTCGCCGTATGCGGATGCATGATGGCGAGACCGGTCTCGAACAGGGTGGTTTCGAGGAACTGGCCCTTGCCCGACTTCGCGCGCTCGGCCAGCGCCATCAGGATGCCGACCGTAGCGTAAAGGCCGGTGGTGATGTCCACCAGCGCGACGCCGATGCGGGTCGGTCCGCTTTGCGGCGAACCGGTCGCCGCCATCATGCCGGTCATCGACTGGATGATGGCGTCGTAGCCGGGATGGCCGCCATGCGGGCCGTCGGCACCGAAGCCGGAAATGCGACAATGAATCAGCCGCGGGAATTTTTCGCGCAGCAGGTCCTTGCCGATGCCCCACTTGTCGAGCGTGCCCGGCTTGAAGTTCTCGATCAGCACGTCGGCGGTCTCGAGCATCTTCAGCAGCACCGCACGGCCGCCCTCGGAGGCGAGGTCGAGGCCGATGGCGCGCTTGTTGCGGTTGGTGCCGATGAAATAGGCGGCGTCGTCCTCATGGAACGGAGGGCCCCAATCGCGGGTCTCGTCGCCGGCGGGCGGCTCGACCTTGACGACTTCCGCGCCGTGGTCGGCGAGGATCTGCGTACAATAGGGGCCACCGAGCACGCGGGAGAGATCGACCACGCGCAGTCCGGCGATGGCTTCGTGGCCGGGGAGGGAAGGCGTTTCAGTTGTCATGAGGCGTTTCTTGTGAGGCTTGTTGGGCTTTCGATCGCGCCACTAAATCATCACAGTCGCGTCTTCGCAAATGCGCGTCCAGATGCCGATTTCAGATACCGTTCGAACGCGAATGCCTGCCTTTCGTCACTGAATGCAATGTATGTCTTAATCCGCCACGGCCTGTATTTCGCCGTATGGGTCACCTCGCCGGCATTGTGCTTGGCCAATCGCGCGCGAGGATCGTCGGTTATGCCGACGTAGAAGTGCTCGGAAGCGAGACTTTCGAGAATGTAGACGTATTTCATCGGGCGT
>JAFKKM010000001.1 GCA_017305555.1 Hyphomicrobiales bacterium
GGCACGGCCTTTCAGGAGCGTGTCTGGCGGGCGCTGCGCGAGATTGCGCCGGGTACCACGGTGAGCTACGCCGAGATCGCCGAACGCATCGGCTCGCCCAAGGCGGTGCGCGCGGTGGCGCAGGCCTGCGCCACGAACCACCTTGCCGTGGCCATTCCCTGCCACCGTGTCGTGCGGCGCGATGGGGACATTTCCGGCTATCGCTGGGGCGTGGATCGCAAGCGCGAGTTGCTGCGCCGCGAAGCCAGGACATGATGGACAGCCTTCTCGTGGCTTCGCTGGACGCGACCCTCGATGGCCTGAACTGGACGGACATCGCGCCCAAGACCTACAAGGCCATGGCCGGCGTCAACGCCACCCTCTCCAGCTCCACCCTGGGACCGATCCTGACGGACCTGGTCCAGACCCGCGTTTCGCAGATCAACGGCTGCGCCTTCTGCCTGGACATGCACGCGCGCGACCTGCGCAAGCACGGCGAGACCTGGCAGCGCATCAACAGCCTCTCGACCTGGCGCGAGACCGAACTGTACAGCGCCCGCGAACGGGCGGCGCTGAACTGGGCCGAAACCATGACCCGCCTGGCCGACCGGCACGACCCCGACCGGGACGCCGCCTTCGAGGCGCTGCGGGCCGAGTTCGACGACCAGGAGATCGTGGAGTTGTGCTGGGGGATCGCCGCGATCAACGCCTGGAACCGGATGGCCATCGGCATGAGCGCGCCCATCCCCGCGCAAGCGATCGACTGAACGCCGCCCTCTCCTGCGATTCCCGGGAGGGCGCCCGCCCTCTCCGTTTCATCCCCATGCAAGGAACCCTGATGAACATCGTCATTATCGGCGGCACCGGCCTCGTCGGCCGCAAGCTCACGGCGCGCCTGGAACAGGCGGGCCACACCGTGCTGGCCGCCGCCCCCTCCTCGGGCGTGAACTCGGTGACCGGCGAAGGCCTGGACCGGGCGCTGGCAGGCGCCGAGGTCCTGATCGACGTCACCAACGCCCCCTCCTTCGAGGAAAGCGCTGTGATGGCGTTCTTCCGCGCCTCCACCGACAACCTGTTGCGCGCCGGCCGGACCGCCGGCATCCGCCACTACGTCGCGCTGTCCGTGGTCGGCTCCGAACGCCTGCCCGACAGCGGCTACTTCCGCGCCAAGATCGCCCAGGAAGCCCTGATCGCGGACGGCGGGCTCCCCTACACGATCGTCCGGGCGACGCAGTTCTTCGAATTCCTGGACGCCATCGCCCAGTCCTTCACGCGGGACGGCGCCATCCGCGCGCCCGCCGCCCTGCTGCAGCCGATGGCCGCGGACGACGTCGCCGCGGCGCTCGCCCGGGTCGCCGCCGAGCCGCCCCTGAACGGCATGCGCGAAGTCGCCGGCCCCGCGCCGTTCCGCCTGACCGACCTGCTGCGCAAGACGCGCCCGGCACAGGCCGCGCCGGAGATCGTCCAGGACGACGACGCGCCGTATTTCGGCGACCGGATCGACGACACGACCCTGATGCCCGGCGCGCAGGCCAGGCTCGGGACCCTGTCCCTGGAAACCTGGCTGTCGGCCCAGGCCGCGCTGGGCGACACGGTGTGGGAGGACGCCAACGACAACGGCGTGCAGGATGGCGGCGAGACCGGCGTGTCCGGCGTGACCGTGCAATTGCTGAACGCCGCCGGCACTTCGGTCCTCAGCACGACCACGACCGACTCTTCCGGCCATTACCTGTTCAGCGGTCTGGCTGCCGGCACCTACACGGCGCAGTTCGTCGCCCCCGGCGGCTCGCAGTTCACCGCCGCGCTGCAGGGCACCGACACCGCCAAGGACTCCAACCCCGACGCCACCGGCCGCACCGGTCAGGTCACGCTTACCGCCGGGCAGAGCGACCTCTCCATCGATGCCGGCATCTACAAGCCGGCCTGCCTGGGCGATCTGGTGTTCTGGGACAGCAACGGCAACGGCGTGCGCGACTGGTGCGAAGGCGGTGTGTCCGGCGTGACCGTGAAGCTGCTCGACGCCACCGGCACGACGGTGCTCGCCACCACCACCACCAATGCCAGCGGCCTGTATTCGTTCAACAACCTCACCCCCGGCGTCTACGAGGTGCAGTTCATCGCGCCGACCGGCAAGACCTTCACCGCCGCGTTGCAGGGCTGCAACACCAGCACCGACTCTAACCCCAACCCGGCCACCGGCATCACCGGCC
>JAFKKM010000085.1 GCA_017305555.1 Hyphomicrobiales bacterium
TTGTCCCGGCCATCCACGTCTTGATTGGCCGCAGAAAGCAAGAACGTGGATCACCGGGACAAGTCCGGTGATGACGTCGTGGTGAGCGGCGGCCACACACAATAACGTCGTCCCCGCGCAGGCGGGGACCCAGAATCCCTTGCCTCGGTTGGGATTACGGACGTGCAAGGCGAGAGCAATGAGCGCCCCCATCAATCACGTGCGCTGCGGCGTCTGGGTCCCCGCCTGCGCGGGGACGACGAAAAGGAGGTTGGGGGCGACGAAAGAACGGCCGTCGGAATTACGACATCGCCCCTCGCCTACCAGCCGGCCTACACCAGCCGGCTCTGCACCACCGCCGCCTGAATGAACGAGGCGAACAGCGGGTGCGGTTCGAACGGGCGGGATTTCAGTTCGGGGTGATACTGCACGCCGATGAACCACGGATGATCTTCGTATTCGACGATCTCCGGCAGCACGCCGTCCGGCGACAGGCCGGAGAAGCGCAGGCCGTGCTGTTCGAGCCGGTCCTTGTAGGCGGTGTTGACCTCGTAACGATGGCGGTGACGTTCGGAGATTTCCAACGCGTCGCCGTAAATCTGCGAGACCCGGCTGCCCCTCTTGAGCGCAGCCGGATAGGCGCCGAGCCGCATGGTGCCGCCGAGATCGCCAGCCTTGGAGCGCTTCTCGAGTTCGTTGCCGCGCAGCCATTCGGTCATCAGGCCGACCACCGGCTCGTCAGTCGGGCCGAATTCGGTGGAGTTGGCCTTGTCGATCCCGGCGAGATTGCGCGCCGCCTCGATCACCGCCATCTGCATCCCGAAGCAGATGCCGAGATACGGCACCCGCCGCTCGCGCGCGAATTGCGCCGCCCGGATCTTGCCTTCCGCTCCGCGCTGGCCGAAACCGCCCGGCACCAGAATGCCGTCGACATGCTCCAGCATCGGCGCGGGATCGTCCTTCTCGAACACCTCGCTCTCGATCCAGTCGAGGTTGACCTTGACGTTGTTGGCGATGCCGCCGTGTGACAGCGCTTCGATCAGCGATTTGTAGGCATCCTTCATGCCGGTGTATTTGCCGACGATGGCGATGGTCACCGCGCTTTCCGGATTGCGGACGCGTTCGTTGATGGTGTGCCAGCTATCGAGCGCCGGCGGAGCTTTCGGCTCGATGCCGAACGCGGCCAGCACTTCGTCGTCGAGCCCGGCGTCGTGATAGGCCTCGGGCACGGCGTAGATGTTGTCGACGTCGCGGGCCTCGATCACGGCGCTCTCACGGACGTTGCAGAACAGCCCGAGCTTGCGCCGCTCCTCTTTCGGAATCGGCCGGTCGGTCCGGCATAGCAGGATGTCCGGCTGGATACCGATCGAGCGCAATTCCTTGACCGAATGCTGGGTCGGCTTGGTCTTCAACTCGCCCGCGCTCGGAATGAAGGGCAGCAGGGTGAGATGGACGTAGATGGCGTGGCCGCGCGGCAGATCGTTCTTGATCTGGCGGATCGCCTCGAAGAACGGCAGGCCCTCGATGTCGCCCACCGTGCCGCCGATCTCCACCAGCACGAAATCGTAGCCATCGTTGCCGTTGAGGACGAAATCCTTGATGGCATTGGTGACGTGCGGAATGACCTGGATGGTGGCGCCGAGATAATCGCCACGGCGCTCCTTGGTCAGGATGTCCTGATAGATGCGGCCGGTGGTGATGTTGTCCTGCTTGGTCGCAGGACGTCCCGTAAAGCGCTCGTAGTGCCCGAGGTCGAGGTCAGTTTCGGCACCGTCGTCGGTGACGAACACCTCGCCGTGCTGATACGGCGACATCGTACCGGGATCGAGATTGAGATAGGGATCGAGCTTGCGAAGCCGGACCTTATAGCCCCGAGCTTGCAGCAAAGCGCCGAGCGCCGCTGATGCCAGACCCTTGCCGAGCGAGGAGACCACGCCGCCGGTGATGAAAATGTACCGCGCCATGGGACTTAACCTCTACGCTGACCTGAGCGATTCGCCAAAACGAATCGGAACCACGGCTCGATCACGAGCCATGCTGTGGGTGACTTTAAATTCAAAGCGAAAACAGAGTCTTGGAGACAATTCTCAACAATTCACATTGAGGAGCCTTGCAGAATTGCAAGGCCTCACTGCGATCGCGGAGGCTGCGGAGCGCTCGGCGTCTGCTGTTCCTGCTGCTTCAGCGAATCGAGCACGCCGCCGCCGGTCGGCGCGACCGGGGTGGCCGGCTGCGACAGCGGCGCGGAGGTGTTGTTGATGATCGACGCCGGCGTCCGCTCGTAATTGGCAAGCCACGACAGCAGCAGGCTGGTGACGAAGAACAGCCCGGCCACGATGGCCGTGGTCCGCGTCAGCAGGTTCGCCGTGCCACGGCTCGACATGAAGCCGCCGCCACCGCCGCCGCCGATCCCGAGGCCACCGCCTTCGGATTTCTGCACCAGCACCACGCCGATCAACACCACGACCAGCATCAGGTGAATAACGATAATGACGGTTTCCATCGAGACCTTCCATCGCAGCGCCGGCGGCGGACCACGTCCACGGGCAGCAGGCGAAACATGAATTCGCAGGGTGTCTACACGACCGGCGGGGCGATTGTCACCCCTGCCCGGCCGCTCAGGCGCGCAATCCGATACCTGATCGATTGGCGCTTAATTAAGGACAGGCACCCGCGATCGCAAGAAAGTCGGTCGCCTTCAGGCTGGCGCCGCCGATCAGCGCGCCGTTGACGTTCGACACCGCAAGAAGTTCCGCCGCATTCGACGGCTTCACCGAACCGCCGTAGAGCAACCGGATGCCGGCGGCCTCGCCGGCAAATCGGCTGGCGAGCGTTTTCCGCATGAAATCATGTACTTCGGCGACTTCCCCAACAGTCGGGGTGCGCCCGGTGCCGATCGCCCAGACCGGCTCGTAAGCAACCACGGTGTTGGTCGCGGTGGCGCCGTCCGGCACCGAGCCCGCAAGCTGCCGTCCGACCACGTCGAGCGCCTGCCCGGCATCGCGCTCACTTTGCGTCTCGCCGATGCAGATGATGGCCAGCAGGCCCTCGTTCCAGGCCGCCTCCGCCTTGCGCCGCACCAGCGCGTCGGTTTCGCCGTGATCGGCGCGGCGTTCGGAATGGCCAACGATGACGGCGGTGGCACCGGCATCCGCCAGCATCTGCGGGGAAATGTCGCCGGTATGCGCGCCCGAGGTCGCGACATGGCAATCCTGCGCGCCGATCGCCACCCGCGACCCGATTACCGACGCCGCCGAGGTGAACAGCAACGTCGCCGGCGGACAGAGCAGAAGGTCGGCCTTGCGCCACAGGTCGCCGGCGCCGCGCGCGACTGCCGCGATCTCGCTCAACGAGGCCTTGAGGCCATTCATCTTCCAGTTGCCCGCGATCAGCGGACGAATCGGCTTGGTCATGGGATCGAACTCTCACGCTCGGGGTGACTTTGCGACGACGGTTAAAGCATCATCACGGAATTGGGATGGCGGAGCCAATAGCCGCAGCGGCCGGCGCTGACAACGCCCAAGGACGGAACAGGGCGGGATTTGGCGACGAATTGCGCCGTTGCGCCACGGTTGCGACGGCGCGGCGGGCTCTTTATGATGACCGGATCACTTCGTGCTGCCCTTCGGACGCCTTCCGGCGACGTGGAACGCCGGTTCGTGCCAGGACCAACCCGGATTCCCGTGCCGGCGAAGCGGCTTGGCACATCACCGCTGCCATGACGCCGAATACGCCCCGGATGCGGCCCGCCCCTCCTGCAATAAGATAGGCCCATGCTTCGCGGAATTCGTAACGCCACATCCAACTGGTTCGGCAAAGCCATCATGAGCGTCGTGATGGGCGTCCTGATCATCAGCTTCGGTGTCTGGGGCATCGGCGACATCTTCCGCGGATTCGGCCAGTCGACGCTGGCCAAGATCGGCAAGACCGAGATCTCGATCGAGCAATTCCGCCAGCTCTATACCGACCGGCTGCAACAGATCAGCCGGCAGATCGGCCGCCCGCTCGCGCCCGACCAGGCGCGCGCCTTCGGCATCGACCGCCAGGTATTGCAGCAGGTCATCGCCGAGACGACGCTGGACGAATCCGCGCGCAACCTCGGTTTGCGGCAATCGACCGACGAGGTCATGAAGTCGATCACCAACGATCCGAATTTCAAGGGCGCGAACGGCGCTTTCGACCCGGCGCGTTTCGCCCAGATCATCCGCCAGTTCAATTACTCGGAGCAGCGCTATATCGCCGAGCAGAAGCGGAATGCCCTGCGCCGCCAGCTCGTCGGATCGATCTCCGGAGAGGTGGAGCCGAGCAAGACCGCCGTTGCTGTCCTGAACCAATTCCAGAACGAGCAGCGCACGGTGGAATTCGTCAAGCTGGAGACGGCGCAGGCCGGGACCATCGACACGCCGACGCCGGAAGTGCTGGCGAGTTTCTACGATGCGCACAAGGTGCAGTTCCGCGCGCCCGAATATCGCAAGATCGCCTTCGTCGCGATCACGCCGGACGAACTGGCGAAATGGACGACAGTGTCCGACGAGGATGCGAAGAAGGTCTACGAAGAGCGTAAGGACACCTTCGCGACACCGGAAAAGCGCGACGTCTCGCAGATGGTGTTTCCCAACGCCGAGGACGCCGCCGCCGCGCGCGCCCGTCTGGTCGGCGGCCTCTCCTTCGACGACCTCGCCAAGGAGCGCGGCCTCAAGCCGTCCGACGTCGATCTCGGTCTGGTCGCCAAATCGGCGATCATCGATTCCAAGGTGGCCGATACCGCCTTCGCACTGAAGACCGGCGACATCAGCGAGCCGATCCAGGGCACGTTCGGCACGGTGCTGGTCAAGGTCGGCAAGATCGAGCCGGGCAGCCAGACCAGTTATGAGAGTGTCGCCGCGAACCTGAAGAAGGAAATCGCGCTTGAACGCGCGCGCAAGTCGGTGAAGGACCTGCACGACAAGATGGAAGACGAGCGCGCCGGCGGTGCGACCGTTACCGAAGCCGCCGAGAAGCTGAAGTTGGCGGTCACGACCATCGAGGCGGTGGACCGTTCCGGCCGCGCGCCCGACGGCAAGCCGGTCACCACCATCCCGCCCGGCCTCGATCTCGTCTCACAAGCCTTCGCCAGCGACGTCGGCGTCGACAACGAAACCATTTCCTATCAGGGCGGCTACGTTTCGTTCGACGTGCTCGGCGTCACGCCGTCGCGCGAGCGGACGCTCGACGAGGTGAAGGATCAGGTCGAGGCGCGCTGGCGCGCCGATCAGATCACCAACAAGCTGCGCGCCAAGGCGACCGAGATGGTCGAGAAGCTCAACAAGGGCGGCAAGCTCGCCGATGAGGCATCGGCTGCTGGCGTCAAGGTCGAGACCGCCGAGAAGTTCAAGCGCGACGCCACCGTCGCCAACCTCCCGGCCAGCGCGGTCGCGGGCGCATTTCGCACCGCCAAAGATGCAGCGGGCCAGAGCGAAGGCGCGAACGCAACCGAATGGGTGGTGTTTCGCGTCACCGACGTGACGGAGCCGACGCTGGACATCGCCTCCGAGGAGGCCAAGAAGCTCAAGACATCGGTCGAGCGCGGCGTCGCCGAGGAACTGGTCGGTCAGTACGTCATCAAGATGGAAAGCGAGATCGGCGTGACGATCAACCAGCCGGCAGTCGCGCAGATCACCGGCGCGAACAACTAACCGACGCGGCTTAACGACTTGAAGGCACGGATTCGATGGACGATCTGAAAACGATTATCGCCAAGGTCGCCACCGGCGCCAGCCTCACCCGCGACGAAGCCGCCAACGCCTTCGACCGCATGATGTCCGGCGAAGCGACGCCGTCGCAGATGGGCGCCATGCTGATGGGTCTGCGCGTGCGCGGCGAGACGGTCGACGAGATCACCGGCGCGGTGTCGGCGATGCGCGCCAAGATGCTGCGGGTCACCGCTCCCGCTGACGCCGTCGATATCGTCGGCACCGGCGGCGACGGCTCCGGTTCGGTCAACGTCTCGACCTGCGCATCGTTCGTCGTGGCCGGCGCCGGCGTGCCGATCGCCAAGCACGGCAACCGCGCGCTGTCCTCGAAATCCGGCGCGGCCGATGTGCTGGCGGCGCTCGGCGTCAAGATCGACCTGACGCCGGATCAGGTGGCGCGCTGCGTGAAGGAAACCGGCATCGGCTTCATGTTCGCGCCCGCGCATCATCCGGCCATGAAGAACGTCGGCCCGACGCGCGTTGAACTCGCGACGCGCACCATCTTCAATCTGCTCGGGCCGCTGTCGAATCCCGCCGGCGTCACGCGGCAGATGGTCGGCGTGTTCTCGCGACAGTGGGTGCAGCCGTTGGCGCAGGTGCTGAAAAATCTCGGCGCGGAATCGATCTGGGTGGTGCATGGCTCCGACGGCCTCGACGAGATCACCCTCGCCGGTCCGACTTTCGTGGCCGCGCTCGAAGGCGGCAACATCCGCACCTTCGAGATCACGCCCGACGACGCCGGTCTGCCGCGCGCCAATGGCGATGCGCTAAAAGGCGGCGACGCCGATGCCAACGCCGTTGCGCTCAAGGGTGTGCTCGACGGCAAGCCGAGCGCCTATCGCGATGTTGCGTTGTTGAACGCGGCGGCCGCGCTGATCGTCGCCGGCCGCGCCAAGGATTTGAAGGAAGGCGTCGCCATCGGCGCGAAGGCGCTCGACAGTGGTGCTGCGGCGGAACGGCTGAAACATCTGATCGCCGTTTCCAACGGTTGATGCAGGGAGGCGGCGATGTCCGACATCCTGACCAAGATCGAAACCTACAAGCGCGAGGAGATCGCGAGCGCCAAGCGCGTGCGCTCCCTCGCCGACCTCGAACACCTTGCGCGCGCCGCGAGCGCACCGCGCGGCTTCATCGCGGCGCTGCGCCGCAAGCTCGCGAACGGCGACTACGCGCTGATCGCCGAAGTGAAGAAGGCCTCGCCGTCGAAAGGCCTGATCCGTGCCGATTTCGATCCGCCTGCGCTGGCCCGCGCCTACGAGGCCGGCGGCGCGGCGTGTCTTTCGGTGCTGACTGACACGCCCTCGTTCCAGGGCCATCTCGATTTCATGGTGGCGGCGCGCGCGGCGGTGTCGCTGCCGGTGCTGCGCAAGGATTTCATGTTCGATCCCTATCAGGTGGTCGAGGCTCGCGCCCACGGCGCGGACTGCATCCTGATCATCATGGCCGCGCTCGACGATGGCGCGGCGCGCGAGATCGAGGACGCCGCGCGCGTTCACGGCATGGACGTGCTGGTCGAGGTCCACGACCGCGCCGAACTCGATCGCGCTCTCAAGCTGCGCTCGCCGATGATCGGCATCAACAACCGCAACCTGCGCACCTTCGAGACAACATTGAAGACAAGCGAGGATATCGCCGCGCACATGCCTGCCGATCGGCTGATGGTCGGCGAGAGCGGCATCTTCACGCCGGACGATCTGGCGCGGCTTTCGCGCGTCGGCATCTCGACGTTCCTCGTCGGCGAAAGCCTGATGCGGCAGGACGACGTCACCGCTGCTACGCGGACGTTGCTCGCGCGCACCGCCGGAGCGCATTGAACATCATGGCCCGCAAGCCCACCCTCACCCGCATCGACAGCAAGGGCGAAGCCCGCATGCTCGACGTCTCGGCCAAGCCCGCGACCGAACGCGTTGCGGTGGCCGAGGGCAGCGTCGTCATGAGCAAGGCGACGCTCGACCTGATCGTGAAAGGCGACGCTGCCAAGGGCGACGTGCTGGGCACCGCGCGCATCGCCGGCATCATGGCGGCGAAGCGGACCTCCGACCTGATTCCGCTGTGCCATCCGCTGGCGCTGTCGAAAGTCACGCTTGACATCACGCCCGATGCCGCGCTGCCGGGTTGCCGGATCGAGGCGACCGTAAAGGTCACCGGCCCCACCGGCGTCGAGATGGAAGCGCTCACCGCGGTGTCGGTCGCGGCGCTGACGGTCTACGACATGATCAAGGCGGTGGAGCGCGGCGTCCACATCGAAGGCATTCGTCTGGTGGAAAAGCGCGGCGGCAAGTCCGGCCACTATCGCGCACCCGCGCGCAAGGCGACGAAATGAATCACGCGCATCGCAAGCCGTGGAGTTCATCATGGCGTTGATGCCAGTCGCCGATGCGATGGCTGCGGTGCTCGACGGCGTCAAAGCGCTGCCGGAAGAAATGATCGCACTGCCCGACGCGCATCATCGCGTGCTCGCCCGCTACATTGCCTCGCTGCGCACGCAGCCACCCGCCGACATGTCTGCGATGGATGGTTACGCGGTGCGCACCGCCGACGCAGCGAAAACGCCGGCACGTCTGACAGTCATCGGCGAAGCGGCCGCCGGCAGTCCGTTCGATGCACCGGTGAAGCAAGGTGAAGCGGTCCGCATCTTTACCGGCGGCGTGGTGCCGGCCGACGCCGACGCTGTCGTTATTCAGGAGAACACCACGCGCGACGGCGATGTCGTCATCATCAACGAGCCGATCGCCATAGGGCGCAACATCCGCCGCGCCGGCATCGACTTTCGCGAAGGCGACGTGCTGCTGCGCGCCGGCCGCCGCCTCACCGATCGCGATCTCTCGCTCGCGGCCGGCATGAATCATCCGCACCTGCCGGTGCATTGCCGCCCGCGCGTCGCGGTGCTGGCGACCGGCGACGAACTGGTGTTGCCCGGCTCCGATCCGAAGCCGGGGCAGATCGTGCTGTCCAACGGTTTCGCACTTCACGCGCTCGCTCGGGAGGAAGGCGCCGAGACCATCGATCTCGGCATCGCCACCGATACGATGGAGGCCACGACAGCTGCGATCCGCCGCGCGCGCGACAGCGGCGCGGATATCCTTGTCACCACCGGCGGCGCGTCGGTCGGCGATCACGACCTGATGCACGTCGCGTTGCAGGCCGAAGGCGTCGATCTCGCGTTCTGGAAGATCGCGCTGCGCCCCGGCAAGCCGATGATGCACGGCCGCCTCGGCGACATGCGGGTGATCGGCCTGCCCGGCAATCCGGTCTCCTCCTACGTCTGCGCCTTCCTGTTCATGGTGCCGCTGCTGCGCGCCCTGTCCGGACGCACCGACGTCCACCATGCGCTGGAGCCCGCCGTGCTCGGTAATGCGCTGCCCGCCAACGACCAGCGGCAGGACTACCTGCGCGCCAGCCTGGCGCGACGCGCCGATGGCGTGACCGTCGCCACCACCGTCAGCCATCAGGACAGTTCGCTGCTGGCGAATCTGGCCGTGGCGCAGGCGCTGGTGGTCCGGCCACCATTCGCTCCCGCAGCCAGCATGGGCGATCCCTGCACCCTGATCCGCCTGCCGGGCTGACGCCCCGAATTGAGCCGGCATTGACCTAAAATTAAGAGGTTGCGGAACACATATCGAACATATAGTGTCCGTTCATGATTTGTTTCGAGCGGTCACCTCGTTCGATGTGAGTATCGGCCGGTGGATGACCGGCGCAAGGCAACGGGCTTTCGATACCTGTTTTGTGCCTTAGGGATCGGGATTTTGGGGATGGGACCGACATGCTGACACGCAAACAATATGAGCTTCTGCGGTTCATCAACGAACGGTTGAGCGAAAGCGGCGTCCCACCCTCCTTCGACGAAATGAAGGATGCGCTCGACCTGCGCTCCAAGTCCGGCATCCATCGCCTGATCACCGCGCTGGAAGAACGCGGCTTCATCCGCCGCCTGCCCAACCGCGCCCGCGCCATCGAGGTCATCAAGCTGCCGGAGACCACGACCGGGGCCAATCCGCGGCGCGGGTTCACGCCGAGCGTCATCGAAGGCAATCTCGGCAAGGTCCGCCCTGCCAGCAGCACTCCGGACAACGACGCGGAGCACCCGGTGGCCGTGCCGGTGATGGGCCGCATCGCCGCCGGTACGCCGATCGAGGCCTTGCAGACTCGCAGCCACACCATCAGCGTTCCGCCGGACATGCTCGGCTCCGGCGAGCATTATGCGCTTGAGGTGCGCGGCGATTCGATGGTCGAGGCCGGCATTCTCGACGGCGACATGGCGCTGATCCAACGCAACGAGAGCGCCGACACCGGTGATATCGTCGTCGCCCTGATCGACGAGGAAGAAGCCACCCTGAAACGTTTCCGTCGCCGCGGCGCGTCGATCGCGCTGGAGCCCGCCAATGCCGCCTACGAAGTCCGCATCCTGCCGCCCAACCGCGTGCGGATTCAGGGCAAGCTGATCGGGCTGTTCCGACGGTACTAGATGGCGATGCATCCAAACTGATCCGTCATGCCCGGCTTTATGCCGGGCATCGACGTCTTGACGACGCCGCAAGACCAAGGGCGTGGATGGCCGGGACGTAGGCGAGCGAAGCGACGCCGTTCTTCGAACGGCTATGCCCGGCCATGACCGAGAATGATCCGAGAATGATCTCGGCTCAACCTCCACACATGCCTCTCAATCCGCCGCCTCGCGATCCGCTTCCGAAGGCGTCGCATCGACCGGTGGCGCGGTGCGTGGCCGCGATGTCGTCGCGGGTCTTGTCGTTTCTGCCAGCGGCGCAGGCGACCACGGCCGGTCGACGCCGTCGGGCCGGATCGCGGTGACGGCAAAGCCTTTGCCCGCCTTGCGCAGCGCCAGCCCACCGTGACGCTGCAGCCTCGTCCGATCGATGACCATCGCAGCGCAGCCGGGCGGCGCCTGCTGCTGGGTGACAATGATCGCGGCGCGCGCGCAATCGTCGTCGAACGACTCCGGCCGCAGGCCGAGCGCCACCAGCCGACCGTCACCAAGCGGCGTGACGCAGCCATCCGGATCGCAGGAGACGCCCAACGCCAGCGCCGCATCCGTAGCGCCGCGTGTGTCGGCGTCCGCCGCCAGCCATTCGCGGACAAGGAACGTATCCTTGGCCGTTCGCATCATCCGGAAACGATTGTCGCTCCCCCGCACCGCGACGCTGTGGCCGTCGCCGGCGACGAGAACATCGGGCTGCGTTACCGACAATGCCCAGACCGTCGACGCGATCACGGCCACGCCGCCCGCCCAGCGCAGCGGCGTGCGTAACAAGCCAAGCAGCACGATGCCGGCGCTTGCCAGCAACAACGGGCCGGTCCCGAACGCCGCCATGCGGCCGATCGCGCCGGGCAGCGCCGCGACCCAGACCGCGACCGCGATCATCCAGTCGATACCGAGCCCCATGATCTCCCAGAACGGCCGGTCGAGCCCGAACGGCGCCGCGAGCAGGCCCATCAGCCCCGCCGGCATGACGACGCCCGACACCACCGGCATGGCGCCGAGATTGGCCAGCACGCCGTAAGGCGTGACGCGGTGGAAGTGGAACGCCGCATAGGGCGTGGTGGCGAGCCCCGCGACAAACGAGGCCAGCGCCAGTGTCATAATCTCGCGGCCGCCCCACAGCGCCGCCCGCGCGGCCGCCGAATTGTCCGGCGTCGCGAACAGGCGCGGCATACCGATCTGGATCAACGCCACCAGCCCCAGCGTCGCGGCGAAGGACATTTGGAAGCTCGGATGCACCAGCGCTTCCGGTGCTGCGACCAGCACCACCATCGCTGCGATCGCCAGCGTGCGAAAGGTGATGGCGCGGCGGTCGACCATGACCGCGAGCAGCACCACCGCCGTCATGAAGTAAGAGCGCTGGGTTGCGACCTCCGCCCCCGACAGCAACAGATAGAATGTTGCAGCCAGCAGCGCCCCGGCCGCCGACCATTTCTTGATCGGGAATGTCACCGTCAATCCCGGGATCAGCGCCAGCAACGCGCGCACCGCGAAGAACACCACGCCCGCGACCACCGCCATGTGGTAACCGGAAATCGACAGCACGTGGCCGAGGCCGGAGATGAACATCGCGTCGTTGACCGCCGGCGTGATGGCATCACGGCGCCCGGTGAGCAACGCCGTGGCGATGGCGCGGTTGTCGCCTTCGAGCGCGGTGCGGATGCGCGCATCGATCGCATCGCGCATCCCCTGCATGATGGCGGCATAGCGCAGCTTCCAACCGCCGCTCGCGGGCGGATCGAGCGTCTTGATCGCACCCATCACGAAACCCGATGCGCCGATGCCCTGAAAATACAGATCGCGGCCGAAGTCATAACTGCCGGGGCGCAGCGGCGACAGCGGCGGCAACAGCCGCGCCTTCAACGCGACATAGCTGCCGACCGGCGGCGCGGTACCCTTGCGCACCGAGAGCCGCACCCGCGTCAACGGCACCGCATTGCGGACGGCAGTCAGTTCGGTGACACGCAGCACGAAACGATCGGTGCGCTCGCGTTCTTCATGCGTCTCGACGAAGCCTTGCAATGAGGCCGAGTAAATCGGACGCCCCAGCACTGGATGCGCCACCCACGCGGTCTTCAAGGCGGCGACCGCGAAACCGCCGGCCGTCGCGGCCAGCATCAGCGCAACGACAAAGGCCTTGCGGTGCCGAAGCAGAAACGCGACGCCGAACAGCACCACTGCCAAGACAGCCGCAACCCAGGCGACCGGCTCGCGATCGGCGGAAAAATACAGCGCGATGCCGATGCCGAACGCGATCGGCACCCACGGCAGCAAACGCCCGTCACCCGCCTCCGCGCGCAGCCATTCGCGCAGACGCGCAGCCAGCGGCGATACGGTCAGGCGTCCGGGAAAGATCGCGGCCGTTCGGGCGCCGGCCGACGTCGGCCAGGTTCTTGCCTTGGCCGTGCTCTCGGTTGGGCTCCCGGCCCTGCCCTCGCCCTCGTCCGCCACGCCTCACCCCCAAGCGGAAGGGCAGCATGAAACAAAAGGTCGGCGGCGGCAACGCGGTCTCAGAGACCAGTCCAAAATGAGGCGGGTGAGCCGCACCAAATAGACGCTGCAAACGCCGCGCGCCGTCGCAACATTCCCGGCGTCGTCCCCGCGCAGGCGGGTACCCAGACCCCCTGGCGTTGGGGGTTATAAAATAATCTCGCCTTGATGATAGAGCCGGACTGCTGCGGCGTATGGGTCCCCGTCTGCGCGGGGACGACACTGTGGATGAGGATGCGTCCGGCGAACTCAGCCGTTGCTGTCTCAACCCTTCGCAAAACTGTCGCGCAAACCGATGGTGCGGTTGAACACCGGCTTTTCCGGTGTCGAGTCCCGGTCGCGCACGAAGTAGCCCTGCCGTTCGAACTGCATCACGTCTTCAGAGTTCGCCGTTGCCAGCGCCGGCTCGATGCGGGCGTCGCGCAGCACTTCGAGCGAGTCCGGATTGAGGTCCGCCGCGAAATTGGCGGCGTCCGGCGCCGGATTGCTGAACAGCGGATTGTAAATCCGGATCTCGGCGGGGACCGACTGCGCGGCTGACAGCCAGTGCATCGTCGCCTTCACCTTGCGGCCGTCGGGCGCGTTGCCGCCCTTGGTCGCGGGATCGTAAGTGCAGCGCAGTTCGATCACTTCACCATTCGCATCCTTCACCACCTCGCGGCAGGTGACGAAGTAAGCGTAGCGCAGCCGCACTTCCTTGCCCGGCGACAGGCGGAAGAATTTCTTCGGCGGGTTTTCCATGAAATCGTCGCGCTCGATGTAGAGTTCGCGGCCGAAAGTGATCGTGCGCGTACCGGCCGCCGGATCGTCCGGATGATTGACGGCTTCCAACTCTTCGCTCTGCCCTTCCGGATAATTCTCGATCACCACCTTGAGCGGCCGCAGGACCGCCATGCGCCGCTGTGAGGTGCGATTCAGAACCTCGCGGATGCAGAATTCCAGCATCCCGACATCGACGACGCTGTTGGCTTTCGCAACCCCGATCCGCTTGATGAATTCGCGGATCGCTTCCGGCGGCACGCCGCGGCGCTTCAGACCGGCGATGGTCGGCATTCGCGGGTCGTCCCAGCCGCTGACATAGCCGCCGCGCACCAGTTCGGTGAGCACGCGCTTGGACAGCAACGTATAAGTGAGATTGAGCCGGGCGAATTCGTACTGATGCGGATGCGACGGCACCGGGAGTTTGTCGAGCAGCCAGTCGTAGAGTGGACGATGATCCTCGAACTCCAGCGTGCAGACCGAGTGCGTGATGCCTTCGATGGCATCGGACTGGCCGTGCGCGTAGTCGTAGCTCGGATAGATCGACCACGCCTTGCCGGTGCGCGGATGCTCGGCGTGCAGGATGCGATAGAGCACCGGATCGCGCAGGTTGATGTTGCCGGACGCCATGTCGATTTTCGCGCGCAGCACCCGCGCGCCGTTGGGGAATTCGCCCGCCTTCATGCGCCGGAACAGGTCGAGGTTCTCCTCAACGCTGCGCTCGCGGAACGGGCTGTTCTTGCCGGGCTCGGTCAAGGTGCCGCGCGCGAGGCGGATCTCCTCCTGCGACTGGTCGTCAACATAGGCGAGACCGGCGCGGATCAAATCTTCCGCCCAGCCGTACAAGCGCTCGAAATAGTCCGAGGCGTAGAACAGGTTGTCGCCCCAGTCGAAGCCGAGCCAGCGCACGTCGCGCTGAATTGAATCGATATATTCCTGTTCTTCCTTGGCCGGATTGGTGTCGTCGAAGCGCAGGTGGCACTTGCCGCCGAATTCCTTCGCGATACCGAAATTGAGCGCGATGGATTTGGCATGGCCGATATGCAGGTAGCCGTTCGGCTCCGGCGGGAAGCGCGTCACGATCTGAGTGTGCCGCTTGCTGTCGAGGTCAGCCTGAACGATATCGCGAATGAAATCGCGTCCTGCCTCTGCCGTCGTCGCGTCTGCCGTCATTCCAGTATCCCGAATCCGAAGTCCGCCGCGTTTTGCAGCGTCTTCCTTTGCCAAATCCGCCTGCCGCCGCCAAGCCCGCATATCTGTGGCGGCGCTTCAAGAAGGCTTTAGTTATGCCGCGATCCTGCTAGGTTCCAATCCAACTGCGTTGAATTGGCCCCGTCGCGCTTGTCTTTTTGTTTGAGCATGATCTTCTCCGAAAACCGGTTTCCACTTTTCGGGATCATGCTCTATACACCGACCGCGCGTTTCCAGCCCGCCCCGTTTCCTTCAATACCGGTATCATGACCAAACCTGTCGTCACCCGCTTTGCGCCCTCGCCCACCGGTTTCCTGCACATCGGCGGCGCCCGAACCGCGCTGTTCAACTGGCTGTTCGCCCGCCATCATGGCGGCAAGATGCTGCTGCGGATCGAGGATACCGACCGCGAGCGCTCGACGGACGCCGCCATCACCGCCATCCTCGACGGCCTGAAATGGCTGGGGCTCGATTCGGACGGCGACGTCGTCTACCAGTTTCAGCGCGCCGAACGCCACCGCGAGGTGGTCGCCCAGTTGCTCGCCAGCGGCAACGCCTATCGCTGCTACGCCACGCAGGACGAACTGACGGCGATGCGCGAGAAGGCGCGCGCTGAGGGCCGCACACGGCTCTACAACGGGCTATGGCGCGACCGCGATCCCTCCGAGGCGCCAGCAGGCGTCGCGCCGGTGATCCGTCTCAAGGCTCCGCTGACCGGCGAAACCGTGATCGAGGATCAGGTGCAAGGCCGCGTGGTCTGGCAGAACGAAAACCTCGACGATCTGGTGTTGCTGCGCTCCGATGGCAACCCCACCTACATGCTCGCCGTGGTCGCCGACGATCACGACATGGGCGTCACCCACATCATCCGTGGCGACGATCACCTCACCAACGCCGCGCGGCAGAAACAGATTTATGACGCGCTCGGCTGGGAACTCCCCAGCATGGCGCATATCCCGCTGATCCACGGGCCAGACGGCTCGAAGCTGTCGAAGCGTCACGGCGCGCTCGGCGTCGATGCCTATCGTGCGATGGGCTACCTCCCCGAGGCGCTGCGGAACTATCTGGTGCGGCTCGGCTGGAGCCACGGCGACCAGGAAATTTTCTCCACCCAGGACATGATCGACGCCTTCGACCTTCCGGCGATCGGACGCTCGGCGGCGCGGTTCGATTTCGCCAAGCTGGAAAACCTCAACGGCCACTACATCCGCAACAGCGATGATCAATCTCTCGTGACCGTGCTGGCGAACGAGGCCGGCTATCTGCCCAACGGCGCGACGCTGAAGGCGAAGCTCAACGACACCACGCGCGCGCAACTACTGCGGGCGATGCCCGGGCTGAAGGAGCGCGCCAAAACCCTGATCGACCTCATCGACGGCGCGCATTTCATCGTCGCCGACCGGCCGTTGCCGATGGACACCAAGGCAGCCGCGTTGCTGACGCCGGAAACACGACAATTGATCGGCCGAATACGCGACACGCTGGCGGCGGTGACCGAATGGCGTCACGACACCACCGAGGCCGCCATGCGCGCCTTCGCGGAACAGAATGGCCTGAAACTGGGTTCTGTAGCTCAGCCGCTGCGTGTGGCCCTGACCGGCCGCACGACGTCTCCCGGCATCTTCGACGTGCTGGCCGTTCTCGGGCGAGACGAGTGTCTCGGCCGCCTCGCGGACCAGGCCGCCTGACGCGACCAAAGGCTTAAAACCGCACCTTGCGGTGCATACTGCAATGCGATACCCCTTGGCCCGGCGCTTTTCGGCCACCCCGGCTGCCACCCGTCGCCACAATCTAGACGCCTGGCAAGCTCGGCCTTTCAACGATCTCATCGGGGATAAGCGATGGACGCAAAAACCAATTCAAAATCGGCAACCCTGACCGTCGGCGGGAAATCCCACGACTTCCCAGTTCGTTCGGGAACCGTCGGGCCGGACGTTATCGACATTAGCAAGCTCTATGCCCAGGCCGGGATGTTCACCTACGATCCGGGGTTCACGTCCACCGGAAGCTGCGAGTCCAAGATCACCTACATCGACGGCGACGCCGGCGTGCTGCTCTATCGCGGTTATCCGATCGAGCAACTCGCGGAAAAGGGCGACTTCCTGGAAACCTGCTATCTGCTGATGCACGGCGAACTGCCGACCAAGGCGCAGAAGGCTGATTTCGATTCCCGCGTCACGCACCACACCATGGTGCATGAGCAGATGACCCGCTTCTTCCAGGCCTTCCGCCGCGACGCGCATCCGATGGCGGTGATGGTGGCCTCGGTCGGCGCGCTGGCTGCGTTCTATCACGACTCCACCGACATCAACGATCCGCAACAGCGCATGATCGCGTCAATGCGCATGATCGCCAAGGTGCCGACGCTGGCGGCGATGGCCTATAAATATTCGGTCGGTCAGCCGTTCGTCTATCCGCAGAACGATCTCGACTATGCGTCGAACTTCCTGCGCATGTGCTTCGCAGTGCCGTGCGAGGAGTACAAGATCAATCCGGTGCTGGCCGATGCGCTGGACAAGATCTTCATCCTGCACGCCGACCACGAGCAGAACGCCTCGACCTCCACGGTGCGCATCGCCGGCTCGTCGGGCGCCAACCCGTTCGCCTGCATCGCGGCCGGCATCGCCTGCCTGTGGGGCCCGGCGCATGGTGGCGCCAACGAAGCGGCCTTGCAGATGCTCGCCGAAATCGGTTCGGTCGACAAGATTCCCGAATTCATCGCCAAGGTGAAGGACAAGAACTCCTCGGTGCGCCTGATGGGCTTCGGCCATCGCGTCTACAAGAACTACGATCCGCGCGCCAAGATCATGCAGAAGATGTGTCATGCCGTGCTCAAGGAAACCGGGCACGCCAATGACCCGCTGCTGCCGATCGCGCTGGAGTTGGAGCGGATTGCGCTGAGCGACGAATACTTCATCGAGCGCAAGCTGTATCCGAACGTCGATTTCTATTCGGGCATCACGCTGAAGGCGATGGGCTTCCCGACCTCGATGTTCACCGTGCTGTTCGCAGTCGCCCGCACCGTCGGCTGGATCAGCCAGTGGAGCGAGATGATCGAGGATCCGGCGCAGAAGATCGGCCGTCCGCGCCAGCTCTATACCGGCGCCGCCAAGCGCGATTATGTCGACCTGGACAAGCGCAAGTAACCGCCTTCCCGCTTCAACGACTTGAAGATTCGCAGGCCCGATCCGACAATCCGGATCGGGCCTGTTGATTTTTAGGCCAAGCCTTGACGTCGATGAGGTGAGCCATGACCAAGACCGTCGATACGTTGTTCCGAAATGCTCGCCTGGCCGACGGAACGTTGGCCGCCATCGCCGTCACCGACAGCCGGATCTCCGCTATCCGACCCGACGCACCGCATGACACGACGGCGTCATCCGACGTCGATCTTGGCGGACAGTTGGTGGTGCCCGGTTTCGTTGAGGGCCACATACATCTCGACACCAGTTTTTACGGCGACACCTGGCGTCCGTATGTTCCTTACACAAGCGGCTTCGATGTTCACGAACGCGTCGACGTCCAACATCGCAACATGGCGGCCGCCGCTCCGATGCAAACACGCGCGCGCAATCAACTCGACCTCTGCATTGCCAACGGCTCGACCCGGATGCGCAGCCACGTCATGGTCGATGGCAGCGTCGGATTGAAATCGCTGCAAACCATCGCAGCGGTGCGCGAGCAGTATCGCGATCTGATCGATATCCAGTTGGTCGCATTCCCGCAGAGCGGCCTCCTCACCTGCCCCGGCACCGCGGAGTTGCTGGATGCCGCCTTCGATCACGGTGCCGATCTGATCGGCGGGCTTGATCCCGCCGCGGTCGATCGCGACGTCAAGGGCCATCTCGATATCGTTTTCGGCATCGCCGAGAAGCGCGGCGTCGGCGTCGATATCCATTTGCACGAGGCGAGCACGATGGGCCTGTTCTCGATCGAGGAGATCGCGGCCCGCACGCGGGCTCACGGGATGCAGGGCAAGGTGACCATCAGTCACGCCTATGCGCTCGGCGATATTCCCATTGATGCCATGCGACGCGTTGCGGATACGCTTGCTGAATCCGGCGTCGCGATCATGACTACCGCACCCGGCGCGCGCGCATTTCCGCCGGTGCTGGCGCTACGCGAAGCGGGCGTCACGGTGTTCGGTGGCAATGACAATATCCGCGATAGCTGGAGCCCCTATGGCGACGGCGACATGCTTCGGCGCGCCATGATGCTCGGCCATCGCTCCGATTTCCGCACCGACGAGGAGCTTGGCATTGCGTTCGATCTCGTCACGGCGGCGGGGGCCAAGGCGCTCGGCATCGCGGACTATGGCTTGCATGTCGGCGCGCCTGCCGACTTCGTTACGCTGCGCGCCGCGCATGTCCCGGAAGCCGTGGTCGCGGTGCCCAAGGGGCGCTCGGTTTATCGCGGCGGCACCTGCATCGTCCGCGACGACGTCCTTCTCCGCAAGGTTCAGTAACGCGCGCGATCCGGCATCTTGCGGAATTCAAGCCAGACCTTCTGAGCCTCGCTCTGCATCATCTGTTCGGGATGCAACGCCCGCCGGGCGTAAGGCTTCTGCATATCCTTGCTGATATTGGAATCGTCGAACAGATCGGCGTAGTCCGTCCACGCCGCGGCATAATAAATCTTGTCGATGCGTGCCCAGTAAGCCGTCGCGTAGCACATGGGACAGCATTCGCAACTGGTGAACAGCGTTGCGCCACGCAAGTTGGGCGCACCGATTTTCTTACATGCAAGCCGGATGGCGTTGACCTCGGCGTGCGCCGATGGGTCGTTGTCACGCAGCACGCTGTTGCCGCTCACCGCCAACACTTCGCCATCACGCACAACCACCGCGCCGAACGGGCCTCCCGTCTTATCGACGACGCCAGCCTGCCGCATGGTCTGGATCGCTTGCGCCATATGCTGCCGATCCTGCTCGGTGATAGTCCGCTTTGCCCGAGGCGCTGATTTGGCCAGCACCTCGTCGGCGGCAAACGATGCTGCCGCGATACCTGCACCGACCGCAAGGAAATGACGCCGATGCACTACTCGCGCCGAGGAGAACAATGCGTCCAGCGACGACAGCTTCGCTTTCGAAGAAGAGACCATATTTCCCGCCCTGACTGCGACCGATCCGACTGGCATTGATCCGCCGGCTCTGGCCGATACGATATTTTTAACTATCCGCAATTGGCGAACATTGTCGCCGGATCATCTTTAAATATTGTTGACGGAATCGCTCCGATCAGACGTGAGGCTCTCCCCTTGCAATAAAGGGCGCGTTTCCATCTCGCACCCACTTTGCCACGTTCAGCCGCGAAGCAACGGCATCACAACATCAGCAGCGCGCGCGCTTGGCGACAGCGCCCCGGTCGACATGATATCGTCGATGCGTGCGAACGCTTCTTGCTGCCGCCGCCGCATCGGCGTCTCCGTCAACACGTCGCGCAACGCCGGCGCGAGCCTCGAAGCCGTGCAGTCTTCCTGAATGAATTCGGGGATGACGTTCTCGCCGATCACCAGATTGGCGAGGATGACCGACGACGAGGTGATGCGCCGGCGCACGATCCAGGCTTCCACGGCGCCGGCCTTGTAAGCCGTCACCATCGGCACCTGCGCGAGCGCCAGCTCAAGCGTCACGGTGCCGGACTTCGCGAACGCGGCGTGAGCCACGCGAAAGGCCGCGCGCTTGGCGTCTTCGCCAATCACGACGCGCGGCCGCACCGGCCAGCTTTCCAGTCCGCGGGCAATCGCGCTTTCGAGGTGCGGCATCGTCGGCAGCACCGCTTCGAACGCCACGCCCTGCGCCTGCAATTGGCCGAGCGTTTCACCGAACACCGCCATATGGTGACCGATCTCGCTGCGCCGGCTGCCAGGCAGAACAAGCAGGATCGGCGGCGAATCGTCACGACGTAATTGTTCGGTGGAGTCTGGCCGCAACGACCCGATCTGCGCGGTCAGCGGGTGACCAACAAAGGTGCACGGTGCCCCGTCAAGTTTCCGCAGCCCTTCGGGCTCGAACGGCAGGAACGCCAGCACGTGATCGA
>JAFKKM010000086.1 GCA_017305555.1 Hyphomicrobiales bacterium
ATGATTGACACTGGCAATCCCGCCTGATTGTCGCGCAGCGTCAATTACGACTTGTCAAAAACGCCGCCAGCGACAATGATCCTCTGACTTGGCCGCCTCGTCTCATCTTGATTGACGCGCCGCTCTCATCCTGATTGTCGCGCTATAAATGGACGTATGATGCCGCACCGAGGGCGAAAATGGATAGATCTTTGCCGCGGGCCACCTTTCTCAAGTTCGCTGTAGATGCGCGGGGTGTGTGATTGCCCTTTAGGCGCCGCCGCGTAGGGGAACTAAAACAACACTGCCGTGTTAGCATTAGCAAAGTATCGGAGATGGGTTTTTCTGGTGCGGAACGAGTTCGTTCCGCGCCCCTTAAAGCAGGCAATCCAACAGACATGAAACGAAGGACAGCCGCCGAGCGGGGTGAGCGGAAGCGTCTCGCCGCCGAAGAGGGAGAAAAGGCTCTCGCAGAGTATGCCGCCCACGACATCGCCGTGAGGAATAATATGATGAGGCTCCGAGCTCTCCGAGCGGCAAGTGAAGCTCAAACTGCTCCGGCACTTGCACCTTCAAGTCGCAAATTCGGCCGATACCTAAATGGCAAGCCCAGTTAACGACGGGGCTGATCTGCACAATTGTAGACATTTGGCAGTCACCAGTTAGGGCACCGCGCTGCGTCGTATCGAGGATTCTCTTGATCGTAGCCAAAGAGGTTTACGCTCGCCGTCCCGATGCCTTCCACCTGTGCATGCAGCAGTCCACGAAACGACCGCGCCTAGGAGCAAGGCGGCAGCGACTGAAAATGCCAGAATGATTGAGCTCCTCCGTGACCGTGCGATCGCCGTCTTCGCATTCACCACAGCAGTATCGACTCGACGCTCCGCGTCGGCCTGAGCCACGCCCGTGGTCGCGGCAACGAGTTGAGTCAAGTAGGCGCGATCCTCAGTGCTCATGCCCGCGTGGCTAGAAGAAGTCAGTAGAATCCGCCCTGCTTGCGCCCGCTCAGTTGTAAGATCCGCATTGTTGGGCCGCCGCGGCATCCGAAAAAGCTTATCAAGCTCGTAGCTCAGTAACGGTTCGGCCGCAGTGGTCCTCGCCGCCGGAGCGTCAGAAGGGGAACGCAAGAGGCTTGCTCCACTCACGAGCGTCGCAATCGAAATGCCTAGAATTGTCGCGACTGCCCACGCCGCAAGTCCATGCAATCCGTCCCGCTCCTCCGCTTGTTCCGGTGAGTCCGCTGCGATTGCAGCTCGCGTTAGACCCGCTAAGTAGCCGCCGATGCCAAAGCTTACGCACGCCTGCAGGATTAGATAAAGCCCTGACAATATCCAAAGCGCCACTGAAGCGTCTCGCCATGTGGGCGCGGTTGAAGTAACGCCAAGTCCAACCGCCGCACCGAAGGCAATCAAGACTGCCGAAAAGGCCGCAGCCACGACTGCAGCGAAAAATACAGAACTCCAGTTCAACAAGCCCGGTCGGACTGTCTCTGGGCGCAAGGTGTCAGATTCGATGGTCATATCGTCACTTACCGGAGGCCAAAGAACGAAAGAACCGCTAGGATTACGACGATTAGTCCGACTAGATAGATCAAGCCGTTCATTGCCTTCTCCCTATTGAGCTTGCAGCACTCATCCCTGTGCCGCCGAGGTACAATTATTACGTGCGCCACACTCAAATGCTGCCGAACGTAAATGCTCCAGAACTGCCATTTAATTGCGGGTGTGCGAATTAGTTCCTTTCCAGGGAATGCGAAAATAGGCTCAAAGGCTCACCGCTAACGAAGATTCTTCAATCGGAGAAGAATGGGTCTCTCTTCGAGCAGCTCTACCGGGTTGAAAAGGCAGGCGCGGGACCGAAACCGGAGAAGAGTGAAACACAAGCCGACCGCATTCGCGGCTTCCGCCAGCAACACAGCGTTCCCGTCCTGAACGCCCTCAAGGAATGGCTCGATCAAATCGCCCCAAAGGTCTTGCCTGACAGCAAGCTCGGCGATGCCGTGTCCTACACCCGGAACCAGTGGGACTATCTGACGCGTTACGCCGAAGATGGCAGGATGCCGATCGACAACAATCTGCTGGAGCGCGACATCAGGGTTTTTGCCACTGGCCGAAAAGCCTGGCTGTCCAGCGACACCGTCGAGGGCGCCAGGACCAGCGCCGTCGTCTACAGCCTGATGCTGACCTGCCGCGTCTCGCGTGTCGAGCCGTTAGCATGGCTGTGCCACGTGCTCACCGAACTGCCTCAGCGCGCGCTCGATGCAGAGATCACCGACCTGCTCCCCTTCAACTTCCACAAAACCGCCACGGCCTTGGCGCTTGTTGCGCCTTATCTGATACTTCTGCCTGAGACCCGCATCGCAGTGAACCCACGCACTTCGCGAAGTGTTCAACGGTCTGCGTTACATCGTCAAGACCGGTGCCCCTGGCGTTGGATGCCGAATGATTTGCCGCCGTGGGAGATTGTCTATCAACAGGCGCAACCGTGGCTGCGGGCTGGTTGCTTTGAAGCCCTGGCCGAGGACCTGCGCGTCATTCTGCGCCTTGCGTCCGGACGGGCCGCGCAGCCGACCGCGGCCATCATTGACAGCCGAACGCTGCGCTCGACGCCCGAGGCGCCTACGACGGCGCCAAACGCAAGAAAGGATCGAAGCTGCATTTGGCTGTCGATACATTTGGTCATCTTCTGGCGCTGCATATGACGCCCGCCAAGCCGATGATCGCGCCGAAGTGAGCCAAGCCCGACGCATGGCGAATTAAATCTCGCGGCCTAGTAGCTCAAGCCGCAACCGGATCGAGGACAGTCCTCCCCTCCCACCGATGCCCTTGGCGTGACGCAAGCAATTGCAATGCTTAGTGAAGCATCGAGAGATGAATCGATAGTGAGGTTCCTTTATGTCTTTGGAGGTGGGGTAGAAATAAGTATCTGGAATAGCATCCTTTCTCGGTCGTCCTTGACTTCCATCTGCCAATGGTCACCTGGCCTGAAATTCATATCCCTTAACATTTCGCCGGCTGCCCTAGTGGCGGCATTCCAGGCTGCGGTGTCGTCTGGAAACTCGAGACCGTCGTCGTTAGAGCTGTCAACGTCGTGGTTGATACAGAAGAAATAGCGCGGCATGGCCCCTGTTCGCTTGAATCAGCTTCGACGGTAAAGCCCCGGGTTGCCATTCGTTCCAGATTTACTCTCATACCGTCTGGACAGCACTGTCGAATAGATCGAGAGTGAGTGCATGCGGCGAAAGGTGCAGCATGCCTATAGAAATGATGATCCGTAAGCTGCGTCTGCACTCGGAACTCGTCCAAGACGATCTCTCCGCTCTAAGATCGATCGTAACTCCGGTGAAATACTTTCCGCAGGACGCAGTTATCGTGCGAGAAGGTGACATCAGCACGCAAAGCTGCGTTCTCATGAGCGGGTTTGCTTATAGGTCGAAAGTTTCAGAGCACGGCAAGCGACAGATTTTGTCCTTCCACATCGCGGGTGATATGCCGGATCTACAAGGACTTCTCCTTAAAAAAATGGATCATGATCTAACGACGTTGTCCCCGGCACAGGTCGGCTTCATGAGCCATCTAGCGCTTCGGCGGGTTATTGCCGCTCGGCCGTCGCTCGGCCTTGCGCTGTGGCGGGAGACTCTTCTTGATTCCGTTACCTTTCGACAATGGATCGTCAACCTCGGCACGCGAACAGCTGCCGGACGTGTAGCATACTTGATAGCAGAACTCCATCAGCGGCTCGGGACAATGGGGTTGGTAAAGGACGAACAATTCAGCTTTCCTGTCACTCAATCGAAATTGGCAGAGGCTCTGGGGCTCAGCATTGTTCACATCAACCGCGTCCTTCAATCATTCAGAGCTCAGGGCGTTTTAGATTTCCGGAAGCAAGTCGTAACGCTCCGCGATATCGAAAAAATAGTCGAGCTGGGCGGATTTGATGACGGCTCGCTCTAGCAAAGAGGATATCAGCTTCCGCCGGCTGATCGGCTCTTCGACCATCATGGAGAGAAGGAGCGATAAACTAATGCGGTGGATCCTCCTTCGCCCGGCGTCGTATGACGCCGTCCGCGATCTCCTTGCCGAGGACAAAAGCTTGCCGTTTTCCTCCGCCAGGAGGTGACCGCTCACGCCATCCGGTAGTTCTGCTCCCTTGTCATGATCGCCCAAATGATCCGGGCCATCTTATTCGCCAGCGCGACGGCGGCGACCATCCGTGGCTTGCGCCCTACCAATTTCCCGAGCCAGTTGTCCGGCAAGGCACCTTTGCGAATGATTCAGCGTATCCGGCTCAGCACTTTCATCTCTAGCGACAATACGAGCCGAGAGAATGCACTTCGTGCGATTCGCACCCAAACGAAAGCTGCTATTCGCCTCTTTGGAATTGCGGCGGTACCAGTTCATTTTCCACCTTACATCGCAGCGCCAAACTACCGCTCCCTCTGGGATCAGCGCGTTGCCTCCCTATTGCGTAACGGCCGCAGAGCTTCACGCCACCTCTCCCGGGTTGTGGGAGGGACATGCATTTTGCCCACGGGTTGTATGTCACGTTGAGGCCCACCAGAGATCTCGATGAGGGAGACACTCGCCAGCTTGCCGAGTGGGCAAGAGATGCGATGCGAGACCAATACGTCGTGAGGATCGCCTTCTCCGACCTTCCCACGGCAGTGTCCGACGAAATTTGTTATGCCATTGCATCTTGGTGGCAGGAGAGAAGGTAGACTCGAAGGGTCGCTGCTAATCCCGGGAGACCCTGTCCATGCCCCCATTGCGGCGTGAAGGCAACCAGCGTGGTCCAATTCCGGCCACCAGGGCGCCGGTCAGGGCTACGCCCTTCCGGTTCGCTACGGCCGTGGTCATTGTCCAGTGCACGGCTGTTTCAGAAAGCGCGCAACGCTAAAGGAATAGATCACCAGAAAGCCGATCCCGAAAAAGATTGATGCCGGGATGCGGCCGGCGAAACCATCCAGAGGGCGGCCGCGGTACCTACAGCCATCCGGAAATAGGCCGCCCCCATGGATCCCCAGGCGGGTTAATTTGGCTCGCCAGCCGGAGATTAGGCGGATTCGGGATGTGTGTCCGTGAGAGGTTGGGAATTGGTATCCTCCGATTGGCTTATTGGACCTGAGGCGGCGGCCTGAAACGATGCTGCGGTACAGAACCGCGTCGACAACTTGCGCTGGAGCCGCAGCACGACGGTTCGCCGACGCGTTCCTCTTAAGGAACACGCGACATATAGCGATTCCGTCATATCGGACGAGTGCAGCGGTGCTTTGATTTGCGCATTGCCGCTACTTAAAAATATTCGACAGCTATTTCGATAACCCAGTTCTTTGAGAATGACTTCGGTCAACCGCATGGCTGGCCTTTTCTTGTGCCGGGACCATACCGATTGCTCTTATCGGCCATTCCTGGAGTCTATGAATTGAACCCGCCCGCAAGGCGTTATCGGCAGCGCACCTTTGGCGTTGTTCACGGATGGCTCCTTTGGAAGTGATTTGTCGTTCCGCTCCTACTGGGCTACGGAGCGCGATGCACAAACTTAAGCTTTTGTTGATCGGCACGACTGTTGCGATTGCGCTGGGAGCAGCGATGATTCATATGCTGACAGGCATTCTGATCGCAGGCTGACATCTATCTAGGCTAACCCAATCGATGTTCTTCGAGATCTACGAAGCTGCATTAGCCTGACCGGCATGACTAATGCATTTGAGGTATTGCCGCCGTCGAACGTGGGGCGCAGCATCACGGCGCTTCGCAGGTGATGGCTATGGACCAGCTACTTTACTTTGAAAAGCACTCGGCGCTCGCTGGACTCACCCTAGCAGAGACACGTGAACTTAAATCTCTGGAGCGGCGGAACCCGTCTTTCGCCGAATGGGATCCTCACACGCTGCAGCCCATCTCAAATCAAGAAAAGCGATGGGCCCATTTATCGCAAAAATGTATCGACGCGACGCCGCCACCAAATGATCCGATGATCGAGACACCGGCGGCATGTGCCCTGCACCAAGCGGCTGGTCAGGCCGGAGCGTTGCGGCCGCCGATTCGAAGAGCTCCCTATGCCCGAATGGGAATGCGCGGCCTACCGCGCCACGAGTAGACACGGCGGGCATCACGTACGAAGAGGCCTGATGGCGACCGCCATCAGACCTGGGTGGCCTAGGTGAGGATCGTTACGCTGATCTGAGCGGCTGCTGCGCCCAACTGACGGCAATTTTGCGGCAAGCTCTGTACATCAAAGAACCGGACTGGCCAGCGGGCTGCGAGACGCGGATTGCCACCATAGCCGCTCCTCGACCAATCGCGGCGGCGCTATTGATTGTAGCGCACGTCTGCCAATAACCGCGGTTCTTTTAACCGCTGCTTTTGGGCTCCGTCGAATCTCAGATGAACGGCTTTCCCAGTCACCGCGACTGTCGTTCCCGATGTGAAGCTGGAAAGCGGAGCGCCAAGCACGACGTAAGTCGTCGCCGATTCGGCGGGCGGCCCAGGCCGTTTGATCGGAAACCGCTTTCCGAACGACTTTACCGCATCCTCAGGCATGGTCGAAGGAATGAGCGGCGTCCAGATCGGCCCCGGCGCGACCGCATCTACCCGGATGCCCTTCTCCGCTAGCATTTGCGCCAGGCCGCCGGTGAAATTCTGGATGGGGCCCTTAGCCGTCGCATGGGCGAGCAGATAGGGTTCGGCATGTCGGAATTCACCCACGCCGTGTTGATGATCACGCTGCCCGGCTACATGTGTGGGACGTGTTCGGCTTCCACCAACTAGCTGTATGTTCTGTCCCGATCACGTCTTCATACGGGCGGTATGACCACCCACGTTGCAGGAATTTTTCGAAGAAGGCCTGGCCAAATGTGGCGAGTCTTCCAGAAGGAACGCATTTGCAACGATCGCGAAGAGCGTGTGCAGGCTTGAGGTTTTTCGGAGATCGCCATAGCATGAGGGCATCGATTTGCTTTGCGGATGACTAGGACGGCTGCTTCGAGCGTCTTGCGATATAGGCAACGGGATTGACGTGCTGTTCGCGGGCACCTGATCGGATTACTGTGTCGTCTCAATTATTATCCTCTCCCGGGCAACGACCGAATGCGGCGCTCAATCTTTTTGTGACAAGACCACCCGAGGTATCCTCCTCTATGTTGAGGCCCCGCCTGCGCGGGATACTCGCATGAGTCTGTCAGTGCCACAGCAGGAGCCATCGTCGTCGCCAATGCGTCGTATCGGTGCGCGAACTCCTGGGGCGACCCGAGAGCTTATTCCTGCTGCGCTCTTGCGACAATTTGGGGAAAGAGCGGTTCTAACCCGGCAAACCCAGAAAACCGAATTCGCAGGCGAACTTGTATATCATTGACATTGCGTTGTATTCTTACTTCATGACGGCCGGACGTTTAAGGCGCGCTCTTCCTTTCAAATCGCCATTTAACGCGTGACACGCTACTCCCAAGAAGAGTTCAAGGGAGGTGTTGCAGCGCATTCTTCACCTGACATTTGCAAACGGCGTCAACACCCGCGTATTCTTCGCCAATGCTCAGGACACCGCAAATCCGTTTCTGCGAAACTTCCGACGGGGTCCGTATCGCGTATGCCACAACGGGTCATGGTCCAGCGCTGATCGAGGTTGCGACGTGGCTAAACCATCTGGAATTCGACTGGCAAAGCCCCGTCTGGCGCCCTCGTCTCCTTGAGATGGCGAAGAACTACACCATGACACGATACGACGGCCGAGGGTGTGGCCTCTCGGATCGAAGCGTCGAGGACTTGTCGTTCGATGCCAATCTTCGCGATCTGGAAACCGTCGCCGATGCAGCCGGGTTCGAGCGCTTCGTCCTTCTTGGTTGCTGTCAGGGCAGCGGTCTGGCGATTGCCTACGCGGCGCGCCACCCTGAACGGGTAAGCAGCCTTGTTTTATATGGTGCGTTTGCCCGCGGCAGGCTGAAACGTGACCCGTCAGCACAGGACTTTGAAGAAGCCAACTTAATGTTGAAGCTGGTTGAACTGGGTTGGGGGCGTGAAAATCCGGCATTTCGTCAAGTCTACACAACGATGTTCATCCCCGAGAGCACGCCGGAGCAATTTCGCTGGTTCACCGATCTCCAGCGGATGTCGACCTCACCCGAGAATGCGGTGGAGCTTATAAAGGGATTTGAAGCGATGGACGTCACTGACCTATTGTCAAAGGTCAGTTGCCCGACGCTCGTCTTGCACGCCCGAGATGACGCCCGCGTTCCCTTCGGGGAAGGCCGCAGAATTGCCAGTTCGATTGTCGGCGCTGAATTTGTGCCGCTGGAGAGCTGCAATCACATCCTTTTGCAGCACCAACCGGCGTGGAAGCAGTTTCTGGCTGAAATCGACCGGTTCGTCCACGGGCGGGGCCGAGATGGGGTTTCTGCTGGCAAGGCGTTCGTCGAACTTACGGAGCGCGAACGCGAGGTTCTGGAACTGATCGCTCGCGGCCTCGACAATGCAGCGATCGCAGGCCAACTGGCGATAAGGCCCAAAACCGTTCGCAATCACATCAATGCGATCTTCGATAAGCTCGCCGTCCCCAACCGAGCTCAAGCCATTGTGCGTGCGCGTGATGCGGGGCTGGGTGAACCGAGACGCCTCGGCTAGGTCCTGAGACCCGGCATTTCCCCTCATTGAAACCACACTGAGAGGAAGCGTGGGCCACGGGCCTCATGCCGAAGCGGGCTGTTCTGAGTACAGAACGCTAGCCGCGGGAAGGTCGATCGGCTACGCCGAACATTCTCGTACGCGATGGACATTCAATACCCGAGGAGAACCCATGAGTGACATTGTTACTCCATCTCGCACCACCGGCTCCGCACAAATCCAAGGCAACCTGTGGAGTGTCCGCGCAAGCGATTACGCCGAATTGCAGGAGGGCTTTTTCCGTCCGCTGTACGAAAGCGTGAGGCAGCGGCCTGAACTCGCGCAGGCGGAATCGAGCCTCGATGTCGGCTGTGGTCCTGGCCTCGCCATGCAAGTGTTTGCGCAAACAATTGCCAATGTTTCCGGAATTGACGCGTCCGCAGCATTCGTCAATATCGCGCGCCAGCGCCTGCCCGGACGGAGTGTTCGCGCCGGCGAAATGGAATCTTTACCGTACGCGGATAAAAGCTTTTCTCTCGTCACCGGCTTCAATGCATTTCAATATGCTGCGTCGCCCGTCAGTGCTTTGCGCGAAGCACGCCGCGTGACACAGCCCGACGGCACCATCGTGATCGCAACCTGGGGGCCGCCTGAGGACTGCGAAGCGGCAGGGCATCTCAAAGCCCTCGGTGCGCTGATGCCGCCGCCCCTGCCGGGCGCACCGGGTCCTTTCGCCTTGTCCGATGCTGCCAAATTGAAAGCGCTGGCATCCGAGGCCGGTCTGAAGCCGATAGAGGTGGTCGACGTCGAGTGCCCGTGGTCTTATCCGAATTTGGACGTTGCGCTGCGCGCAATGCTGTCTGCCGGGCCGGCCGAGCGAGCTATCCGGAATTCCGGCATGGATTCCGCGCGCGAAGCAGTCACGAACGCGATTGCACCTTATGGTCGCCCCTCTGGCGAGTACCACTTGAACAACAAATTCCGCTACCTCATCGCTCACGCTTGAGCGTGCCACGCGCCGTCTTGACAATCGTCCAGGCGGCGTAAAGTCTTGCCTGCCGATCTCATAAGTAATGAGCGCAATCTCCGTCCGAGCCGATCGGCGGTATCGGTATAATCAGCCAGGGAGACTGGCTGCCGCAACTTAGCGCGCGCACCTTTGCACCAAAGGCTCGGCATGGCTGACTTGGAATTGCCCGCCACACACTACGCGCTCAGTGGCGAAGTGCACGTCGCGTATCAGACCATGGGCTCAGGGCCAACTGACATCGTCATCGTTCCCGGCTTGTTTTCGCATGTCGAGTTCCTGCATGAATTGCCGGGCTATACGGACTTTCTACGTCGTCTGGCGACTTTTGGTCGGATCATCACATTTGACAAGCGGGGCCAGGGCCTTTCGGACAAGATGTCTGGCGCAGCCTCGCTCGAGACGCGAATGGACGACGTGCGCGCCGTTATGGACGCTGTCGGCTCGCAGCGTTCCGTGATTGTCGGGTTCTCCGAAGGCTGCGCCATGAGCGCTTTGTTTGCCGCAACCTACCCCAACCGGGTCTCGCAATTGGTGCTTATTGGCGGCTTCAAACGCAGCGCCGACCGGATTGCCTTCGAGGCATTGGACGAAAGAATAGCGCAGATCCTGAAACTCTGGGGAAGCGGTGCGATGATCAAGACCATCGTCACCAGCCTGGCGGCAAATCCTCGGGCAACAGATCAGTTCGGGAAACTCGAACGCCTCTCCGCCAGTCCAGGCACCATCCGGGCGTATCTGTATTTGAACTATTCTATCGATGTCAGTTCGATACTGCCGACGGTGCGCGTTCCAACACTCGTCCTTCATCGCGCGACTGACCTCCAGGTGCCCGTCGAACTTGGGAAGGAACTGGCGGCATCAATTCCCGGCGCTAAATACATCGAATATCCTGGCGGCGATCACGCTTTCTGGTCGGGCGATCCCGAGCCGTTGCTGGGCGACATCGAGGAATTTGTCACTGGACACCGCGAGAGCTCTGTAGACCGTCTCGAACGCGTTCTCGCCACCGTCCTTTTCACGGACATCGTCGATTCGACCCGCCGCGCGGCGGAGTTGGGCGACCGGAAATGGCGGCAGCTACTCGACGCTCACGATCAGTTGGCGCAACGGATGGTCGAACAGTATCGTGGAACCGTAGTTAAAACCACAGGGGACGGCGTGCTGGCAACTTTCGATGGGCCAGGCCGGGCCGTGCGGTGCGCCATGGCCTTCGGCACCGCCGCTGGGCAAATGAACATCCAGCTGCGGGCCGGGCTTCATATTGGCGAAATCGAATTGAGGGGGCAGGATATAGGGGGCATTGCCGTGCACGCTGCTGCGCGCATCATGGCACAATCCCAACCCGGCGAGGTCCTCGTTTCCCGCGTCGTCACTGACCTGGTCGCGGGAGCGGGCCTCCAATTCGCTGAACGCGGGTCACACAAACTCAAGGGTCTCCCGGGACGATGGAATCTGTTCGCCGCCAGTTCGTGAGCCGCCTCACCATTGTTCGGCGATCCTCGTCCACGCTGACGCCCTGCTCGAATAAATGGCGCGCGACGTCTTCTCGTAAGCTTCCGACGAGGGCCGCCTTGTCGGGTTCAGACGAGTGCTGCGTAACAGTCCGTATGGCCAACAATAACCTCAGAAGAACGGTGCAGCGGGCCTTTTGACTAAACCGATCGACTTCACGCTGCTGCGTCATGTGATTGACACCGTTGTCGGCCGAGCCGCATGGCCGCGACCATCCTTGTCGTCGACGACGAACCAGATCTTGAAGCTTTGGTGCTGCAGAAGTTTCGCAAGCGAATTCGCAACGGCGCGGTCACATTCATGTTCGCTCATGACGGAATCGAGGCGCTGCAATCGATTGCGGAAAATCCACAGGTCGATCTGGTGGTTTCGGACATCAACATGCCGCGTAGGATGGTCTGTCGCTGTTGCAGAAGCTGCAGGAAGCCGAAAGCAAAAAATCGACGATCGTGGTTTCCGCTTATGGCGACATGCGAAATATACGCATCGCCATGAACCGGTGTGCGTTCGATTTTCTTACCAAACCTATCGATCTTGGTGATCTCGAAACGACCATCGACAAGACTATTCGCCACGTCGAGATGATGCGGACGGCGCATCGTCGCCAAGTAGAGGCCGAACGCGCCCACGCGTCACTGTCGCGCTATTTTTCACCACAGATCGCTAGTCGGCTCGCAACCGATATTGAGAACAACGGGATGGCGGTTCATCGCCGCGAGATCGGGACGATCTTCACCGACATCACCGGATTCACCTCCTTGGTGGAAACAACCGCACCCGATGTGCTGGGCGTATTACTTAATGAGTACGTCGGCGGCATGACCGATGTTGTATTCGCTCACGAGGGAACCGTCGCTAAGATCATCGGCGATGCTATCCAAGTTCTTTTCAATGCGCCCGGCGATCAGCCGGACTATGACGCCCCCGCCATTGCTTGTGCGATTGCTCTCGATGCCTCGGCGGAGCAATTTCGCGAACGGTGGCAAGATCGCCTCAATTTCGGTGTCACCCGTATCGGGGTTCATGCCGGCCCGGCACTGGTGGGGAATTTTGGCGGAGGTCATTTCTTCGACTACACGGCCTACGGCGATACGATCAATACTGCTGCACGCCTTGAAGCCGCCAACAAATTTTTGGGCACGCGCATTTGCGTCAGTGCGGCAGTGGCGAGTGGCGCCGGTACTTTTCGGGGGCGTCCAATCGGCGATTTGATGCTGCGCGGGCGTAGTGAGCCGCTCCGTGCTTACGAACCGCTGCATTCAATGGAGCCCGAAGAATCGGAGACAACCCAATATGCCGAGGCCTTCGTTAAGCTTGAAAGGGGTGATGCGGCAGCAATGCCGGCATTTGCCGCTATCGTGGGCCAGCATGGCGATGACGCTCTCGCAGGCTATCACCTCCGACGGCTACTGAATGGGGGCAGAGGTGTAACAATCCAACTGGAGCAGTAGTAGCACAAATCGAGGAACCGGCTTGTGCAACCATCTCCAAGGCCTGATGCAGGTAGGTTCAATTTCTTAGCCAAAGTTTACGCTCGCACGATGCGTTTGGAAGTGAATTAGCTGGCGCTATGATGCACGAGAACACTTTTGCTCTCGGATTTGTCGTTTCTAGGCCGTGTGGCCAACAAGCGGCATTGCACGAATCGACACGTCCGCTCGGACCCTCAAGCCCAGGGCGGCTGCGATGAGAGAAGCCCTGCGCGGTTTTTTTGGGCAGGACGTCGATTTAGAGGGTGCCGCTTTGGAAAAGTTCGGCTAGAACTCCGTCGTGACCTTCACTCCAGACTCGCGATTGGAAAAGAACGAGCGCGTTAACCGAAAGCTTGCGGCGATTCTGGCCGCCGACGTTGTCGGCTATAGCCGCTTGATGGGCGCCGACGAGGTCGGCACGCTGCGCGCGCTCAAAGCGGCGCGCAAGGATTGCGTCGATCCCTCGATCGCCTCCTATGGCGGCCGCATCGTGAAGACCACCGGCGACGGGTTGCTCGTCGAATTTCGAAGCGTGGTCGACGCGGTCGCCTGCGCGGTGACTTTCCAGCGCAGCATGCTTGCGCAGGATGGCGGCGCCGAAAAGCGAATTGTGTTCCGCGTTGGCATCAACGTTGGTGACATCATCATCGACGCCAAGGATATCTTCGGTGACGGCGTCAACATCGCGGCGCGGCTCGAGTCAATCTGCGAGCCCGGTGGCCTGTGCGTTTCCGACATCGCCTATGACCAGGTGCGCGACAAGCTCCCCTTGAGTTTCGTCGATGGCGGCGAGCAACAGGTCAAGAATATCGCGCGGCCGGTCCGCATTTTCGGATTGTCGCCCCAGGTCATTGCGGCGGCACCCAACCTGGGGCACCGTCGAGCACGGGCGAAGCCGCACATTCCCATACTCGTGGCCGCCGCCTTGGCGGCGATTCTGCTCGTCGTCGGCGGCGCCTGGTGGGCGATGCATTTGCGTGCGCCACCGCAGGAAAGCCCACAGGTTGTCAGCACCGAGGGGCGTCCATCGATCGCGGTGCTGCCGCTGATATCGCTCGGCGCGGACAGCAACGACGATTACTTCGGCGATGGCCTCACCGAGGACATCATTTCCGCGCTCGGCCGCTTTCCCGAACTCGTTGTGCGCTCGCGAAATGCCGCATTCGCCTACAAGGGCAAGACGCCGAGGCCCGAGCAGGTCGGGCGCGATCTCGACGTGCGATATATCGTGGAAGGCAGTATCCGTCGCAGCCGCGAACGCATCCGTATTTCGATCGGCCTCACCTCCGCCGCGCGCGCGACGCAACTCTGGTCGGAGACCTACGACATCGCGCCGAAGGACATTTTTTCGGTGCAAGACGACATCACACGCCGCATCGCTGGCACGCTTGCCAGCCAGCTGAGCAACGTGGAGCTGGCCAAGGCAGCCACCAAGCAACCGAGCAGCCTGGAAGCCTACGACGTCGTCTTGCGCGGGCGCGACATGTTTGCCCGCGTCACCCGCTCGGCGAATTCGGAAGCGCGTGTGCTGTTCAAGCGCGCGATTGAGCTCGACCCGAACTATGCCCCCGCCTATGTCGGCCTCGGCCGCGTCGAGCTCGCCGGCGTCGTCCAGGGCTGGACCGCCGATCCGGGAGCCGCGATCCAACGCGCCCAAACCCTGGCGCAAAAGGCCATCGGCCTCGATCCCGGGAACGCCGGCGCGCATTCGCTGCTCGGCTCAAGCTATATCCGCTACGGAGATTACGACCGCGCGCTCGACGAAATGCAACGTGCGGTCAAGCTCAATGGCAGTGACCCGACAGCCTATGCGGGGCTGGCGACCGCGTTTCTGTGGAGCGGCAACGCCGGCAGCGCAATCAGGAGCTTCGAGACGGCTGTCAAGCTCGGGCTCAATATCACAGTCAACGATGCCTTCCTTCTCGGCATGGCCTACCTGCTCGTCGACCGCAATGCCGATGCCATCCGCGTGATCGAGCGCTCGCTCGATACCAACAGGACCGACGTCTTCACGCGCGCAGTGCTTGCGGCGGCCTATGCGGAAGACGGGCAGCAGGATAAGGCAACACGGCAGACGCAGGAGGTGCGGACGCTCAATCCACGCTTCGACAGCGCCGATTTCGGCTCGCTGCTACGCAAGCCGGATCTGCGCGCAAAGCTCACGGCAGCCATGGTGAAGGCCGGTCTTTAGAAATACGCCGCCGCGCTAATGCTTCCTGACTTGCGGCCAGTTTTGGTTCGCCTGCTCGATGACCGCATTCGATTCGCTTGCGAATTTCTGCACGGCCGGCTTCTTCGCAAAGACATACAATTTGCCTTTGGTGATGACCCAGGCTTCGGGATCGGCTTCGACCTTGAGGCCGTGTGAGAGCTGGACGGCGCAATAACCGTCGAACTGCGGTGCGTAATGCTCCGGATCGGTCGCAAACTTGTCACGGTGCGCGGCGCTCTTGAACCAGTAGATCGTATCGTCATAGGCGAAGGTGAAGTCTTTCGAGCCCTGCTCCGGCTTACCGTCGGTAAAATAGGAGATAGGATCGTATCCCTTCAGCGCAACTCGCTGGGCCAGGGGCGTCGTCTGCGCTGCGGCCGATCCGCACACCGCAACGGCAACAGCCGCACCGATAAAACTCCGCCGCGAAAGGCCGTCCATATTATCAATCCCACAATAGCCTACCAGTTAAGCCAGGGTAGCACGCACGGATGCCTTCGTGAACAGGGGGGCTGTCGTATGAGCACGGCCCGGACATCGGCTCCGGGTCATTTCGACGGTTTCAGCGGAAATTGTTGGCCGGCTGATTTCCGCTTCTACTCCGTAAGTGTCCAGCCGGGGCCTGCCCGGAAGCGTTGCATCTGACCAGACCGCCGTGATTCAAACTCCCGAACTGGGGGCTCGAATCATGGACTACGAACTCGCGAATTATGAATGGGCTGCCATCAAGCCCATGCTGCCGAACAAGCCGTGTGGCGTTCCGTGGGTGAACGACCGACGCGTCTCAATGGCATCTTTCTGGGTCTTACGCTCCGAGCGCCTTAGCGCGATCTACCCGAAGAGTTTGGTCCGTACACCACCTGCTACAATCGATTTGTTAGGTGGCAGCGGGCTGGTGTCTGGAGCCGCATCATCGACGCACTTGCCGGTGCTCATGATGCCGCTGTCCAGATGATCGATACCTCGCGTGCATCAGCATGGAGCCTGCATCACGAGGAACCAGCGTCAGTCGATGGGCAGGTCGCGCGGCGGCTTGACGAGCAAAATTCATGCTGTGGTCGATAGCAATGGTCTGCCGGCGCGACTTGCGTTGAGCGCCGGCGAGGCCCACGACGTCCGACTTGCTGGAAAGCTGCTGTCTCGTCTGAAACCCGGATCAATGCTGCTGTCTGATCGTGGCTATGACGCCGACTGGATGAGAGAGCTTGCTATGAAGAAGGGCGCGTGGGCCAATATCACACCGAAAAGCAATCGCAGCGATCCAATCTGCTTCAGCCCGTATCTCTACCGCGCTCGCAACCAGCTCGAACGGTTCTTCAAATAGGATCAAACGATGTCGCCGGGTGGCGACCCGCTATGACAGGCTCGCCGCCAACTACCTTGCCTTCGTCCAACTAGCATCTATCCGGCTATGGCTGGCGCGCGTTGTACGCGGCCGTCACCTGACCATCGCCGCTCCAACGGAAGCTAGAAGAACGATAAGGAGGTCCGACGCCGACGCCAGACATCGTCATCAAGCGACGCGTCGTAGCCGGCTGGAAACCCTGGATGGTTTTTGGTGTAAAACAGCGTTTTGCAAGTGGTGACGGAAAGAGCCTGGGTTTAGGGAATTACACCCCGCCAATTACGACGGGCTTTCTCCGAGGAAACAAACCCAATGCGTTATCATACTGCACTTGCGATTGCGGCTTCGGCCGCGCTGTCCACGGTGTCGTCCATTGCCATGGCTCAAGATGCCGAACCCTCCTACAAGGCCGACCCTAGCGTTTACAAGGTCGTTTTTGAGAATCAATATTTTCGGGTGATCGAAGCAAACAAAGAAAAAGGTCAGCGCGACAGGGCACATTCTCATCCCGTTCAGTCGGTCGTTTATTTCTTCACCGACTGTAGTGAAAAGCTGACCGGCCCCGATGGACAATCAAGGAACACCTCCAACAAAGCCGGACATGTTGTAGCACCGCCGATCGTAAGATCGCATACAAGCGAAAATGTCGGGTCAGGCGCGTGCCATCAACTATTCGTCGAACGTAAATAGCTCTCTGGGACAACTTCTCGAAACTAAAACGCCCGCCAGCGTTAAGCTGACGGGCTGGTATCCACTACGAGCCGTAGGGTCGGATTATGGATACTCCCCATCCAACCCGCCCGGTTATTCGACTTCACTCAGCCGTCGCCATGCGGAGCTCTCGGATATTCGTCGTTTGGATTAGGTGGGCCGGTCTGGACTCACGGCCGGCGGAATGGAACGATTATAGCGCGACAATCATGATGAGAGCGCACTTCCATCGTGATCGTCGCGCCGGACTTATGCAGGCGGCGTCTAAACTACTATGACGACACGTTAAGAACGAGTCGATCTGCACCTCTAACCTACTGATATTTCGATGGGAGCGACTTAAGAACGAGTCGGCTTTCCTTTTAAGAACGAGTCGATTCAACCAATTTCAGTTTAAGACCGAGTCGGTATCTACAACTGCTTGATTTTGTTGGTTTCGATCATGCGTTGGCATCGGCGATTAACTTTTGTTGCGCGCTACGTGCCACCTGGGTTGCGAACCGATGACCTCGTTCAGGCCCGTACTCGCGCAGCCTCGCATTCAGGCGACATCGAATCCGATTGCCTTGGCGCGCGACCCGATGCCTCGCTTCGCAATTTGATCCCGGCTGAACACGTCAACTGCAGAGGTGGAATCCGATCAAGTTGACGAATGAAACGGATGCATGATCCCTGCCCTACATCAGGCCCGTAACCCCTTCGTTCTCATGCGGTTTGCAAGGGTAAATGTGCGCTCTGCGGCAGAACGACTTGCTCCGACGGCTCCGGCACCTGACATCCGGTTGCACAGCAGCGGCCGGGCTGTTTGGAAACACGGCGACCCTCATCAAGGATTCCGCGATCGAGAAGGCCCTCCACGAGTTCAGCCTTCTCCATGATCGGATAGTTGCGCCAGATCTCGCGCTTCATCGCTTCCGGCGAACCGCCGCCGTGGAGCGAGATCACCGAGTACCAGCCCGCCTGATGCGAAATCGTCAGATCCTCGATGAACCGCGCCACCTCGGCGCGCTGCTCGGCAGGGATGTCCGGCCGCCCGCCCATCACGGCGGCCAATGACGCTTTGGTCTCCGGATTGTGGTCTTCATCCGGACCGGGCAGGGCGACGATCAGGCCGCCCGAAACATAATGGGCCACGCGGTGCATGTCATAGATCTTGGTGGCGAGGAGCAGCTTTCCGATGTTGGAGAACACGGCGTCCGGCATCACGGACCCGGCCGGATCCTTCGTGCAGTAGACCGACGATGCGACGCCGCAAGCGTAAAAGCTTTCCGTGATGGTGATGAGTTCGACCATCGCTTCGCGAATGTGGGCGTGGCGATCGATGTCGAGTCCGTTGGCTTCAATCATCAACGCGCCTGCGCCGATCAGAAGATCGCCGAATCCGGCACGCGCCCCGATACAGGAGTGTCGATGATGCGTGGCATAGGATGTCGTGAGGAAGCCGCCTTCTTCGGTCTCGCCAGCCAGGAAAACCCGGTCGTGAGGGACGAAGACATTGTCGAAGATCACGACGCCGACCGACTGACCGTATTTGGCGGAGAATTTGGCGGCTGCTTCGCCGGGCCGCCCCGCCGGGCGAGCGATGATCGTAACGCCGGGCGCGTCGCACGGCACCGCGCAGCACACGGCGAAGTTCTTGTCTTCCGGAACATGGGTGCGGCACGGCATGACGAGAAACTCGTGCATATACGGAGCACCGGTGACGATCGCCTTGGTGCCGCTGATGACGATGCCGTCCTTCCGGCGTTCCTTGATGTGGACATAGACGTCCGGATTGACCTGCTTGCCAGGACGCTTGGATCGATCGCCCTTGGCGTCGGTCATCGCAACGCCGAGCGTGAGATCCTTGTCCTGGATGTCGTGAAGGTAGGCGAGGAAACGCTGGCTGTAGTCGGTACCGTGACGCTCGTCCGTCAACTTCGTCGATTGATAGAGGCCATTGAGCGCATCGTGGGTGAGATAGCGTTGGGCGCAGCCGGACGTCCTGCAGACCAGCCGCACGGCTTCGAGCTTGAAGAGCAGATCCTGTGAAGTCTCGTTGATGTGCAGCATCCGGTTGACGATCTTGCCGGAGGTGCCTTGCCTCGCCGTCATGATCGGCACGTGTTCCTGGCGGAGGGCGAAATCGTATGTAACGCCGACACCCGCGATGCCGGGGGCCAGCAATGGCTCGCCGGCCACGCTCTCCACGGCGTTGCCGTTGACAAAGACGCGCGGTTTGTAAGCACGAAGGGATTCCCGGTAGTCGGCGGCCGACATCAGCATGGCGCGTCTCCCTATTGTTCGATTTATCTAACAATGTTAGAATTTCTAACAGTGTTAGATTTTCTGTCAAGCAGGATTCGAGGAGCAGATGGTCGAGAAACGGCGGAGCCGGCGCGAGGCAGTCAGCGGACACAAACGCGAGCTTATTCTGGGTGCCGCAAAGGAGGTTTTCGCCGAGGAGGGACTGGAGGGCGCGAGTCTCCGAGCGATCGCGGTTCGTGCCGGATATACGCCAGCCGCGCTCTACTTTCATTTCGAGTCCAAGGAAGCGATTTATGCCGAAGTTCTGAAGTCCTCCTTGGCGTCATTGGGAGCTACGGTAAATCAGGCGGTCGCACGAACCCGGGCGCCCGAACAGAAACTGAAGGCCGCGGCGATGTCCTTCTTCCGGTTCTATGCGGAAAATCCGCGCGATCTCGATCTGGGTTTCTATCTGTTTCGCGGCGGCATGAAACCAGCCGGGCTGGGGCATGACCGGGACGAGGTCCTCAATACGGCTCTCGAGTCCGCACTTCGACCGATCGCCGAGGCCACCATTGAATTGGGGGCCTCGCGACAGAAAGCCAATCTCCTGATGGTGGACTGCTTCGCGCATGCCACAGGTCTTCTGTTGCTGCTGCACACCGGTCGCATTCGGATGTTCGGAGCCTCGGCGCCGGATCTCATGGAACGATATGTGAAGGATCAAATCGCTCATCTGACCGAGGAGTGACGGCCATGCTCACCATCGACCCGAATCGTTCGCTACTTCTTGTCGTGGACTTCCAATCGCGACTAATGCCAGCGATTCACGAGGGCGGAATCGCCGTACGGAACACGAAACGCCTGATTGAGGCGGCGAAGTTGCTCGACATTCCTCGTCTCTTCACTGAGCAAAATGCGAAGGGGCTGGGGCCGACCGTCGCCGAAATACCGGTTGAGCAAAATCGTTTGGTCCACAAGCAATTCTTCGATGCCTGTCGCGAAGACGGCTTCCTCGACCACATTTCGGCCAACGCGCACGTCATCGTCGCGGGTTGCGAATCCCACGTCTGCGTACAGCAGACGGTGCTTGGCCTGCTGCGGGCGTCCCGGAAGGTGTACGTCTCACGAGATGCGCTCGGCTCGCGCAATCCAGAGGACAAGGAAACCGCGATCCGTCGTATGGAACGTCATGGGGCGGAGATCGTCACCACGGAGATGGTGGTATTCGAATGGCTACAGACAGCGGACGATCCACGCTTCCGGACGGCAATCCAAATCATCAAGTAACTGTCGAGGCCTAGTCGACATCGGCGGGACGGACGAAGCGTTGCTCCAGAACTTCAGTCCCCCATTGGTCGTGACGTTGCCCCCAACTTCTATCCAGCGTGATGGAGACTCTGACGGTTGGTTTTGCCCATCTGGGCGGAGTGAGCGACGGGGGCTGACGCGGAGCTGGCCATTGAGCGCAGCGGCAGATCCCGTCGCGGGTTGAAGGTGTCGGCGTAT
>JAFKKM010000087.1 GCA_017305555.1 Hyphomicrobiales bacterium
TGCGATTTTTGCTGTGGTTTCTGGCGCAACTTTGTCCTCGCGTGCGCCGCGTTCACATATGAACTGTGAGATTGATGACCGCTCAGGGAAGCGCCCCTGTCTGATATCGTGGGCGAGATGGTCGCATGTCGTGAGACCCTCCGGGTAATCGTATTTCATGTCCGTCATGGCTCAAAAATCCTTGTTGCAACCGACCATCGGGCAATCGTAGACGGGCGGATTCGCGGCCGAGCAGTCGCCGCCGCATTTCGGGCATTGCTCATTCGCGATGTCTTCAGCATCCTCGCGGAGATAGCCAACCGCGACCAGCCGATTAACGGCCTCACCAAGCATCAGACCGTTGGACCGCTCCTGATCCACCACCATCCACGCCGTTACGCCACTATCCGCGCAAATATCGTCGGGGTCGATTCCGCGCCGGGTGCACTCCTCGCGTGCTTCGATCTCGCGTTCCTGTTCGACCGTCATTTCGTTGGCCCCGCTGTCGACAAGGTGGTCGCCGTAGGTGATGCCCATCACGCATGCCTCCTAACGACCTTCGCAATCTCGTATGCCGCCCTGACGTGATCCATGATGATCCTGTCGTCGCTGTTTGTTGATTGCACGATGGCCGAACCAAGATGGCCGATGATCTCGGATAGCTCCGTGGTCCAGCGCAGATCGATCGGATCGCGGTCATAGAGAGGAACGCGTAGATCGCCGTCGCTCCGCAGCAAAACGTGGCTTTCCGGCTCTTTGCCGTCCCGAAACTTTGCGAGACCGGCTTTCGTGATGTAGGCGACCGGCTTCGTCACGCACCTTGCTTTGATTGGATCGGTAGCGCTCCAATTCCCGCATTCTTCCAGTCCGTCGTTCTCTTCAACCATCGCTTTGCTCCTAGCAGTAAGCTTCGAACTTCCCGCCATAGAAGCGGGCAACGTGAAAGCGGTTGCCTTGATACGGCTGGACCTCGAACGTCTCGCCATCGTCGGCTAAATCAGCCATCCCGGCCGCGAAGGACTTCGCTTCCTCGAACGACTTGAAAAGAAGGTGCCCGAGTTTGCTTTCTGTGGTGAGGCTCATTTGCCTTGCTCCGATAACTGATATGATTTATATAACTCGTATCACTTATCCGAGCAATACCTCATATGAGAAATTTGACAGAAATTTCGAATCCGCCTAAGCGCAATGGCGTGGGCAGGAAGAAACGATGGTCGGAGGATATGCAGGCGCGCTTCCCGGAAGGGACGTTCGCGCGCATTGAAGCTGTGCTGGACGATGGCGAGGACCGGACGGACCTTGTGCGCGAGGCTGTCGAGCGCGAGCTAACCCGCCGTGAACGCGATCAACGGAAGCGCTAGTTGCCATCACTCCCCCTCCTTGGAGGGCGGGGAGGGGCGGACTTCCATGACTTTGATCCCTGCCTTGCGAGCCCGAGCGACCATGTCAGCCGTGCCGCGACCGCCGGGGAATGCCACGACAAGATCAGGCTTACCTTCATCGAGCATCCGCTGATTGCGGATCGGCCCAGCGGCGCGCCCATGCTGCTTCCAATCGGCAGGGAAGGCGAGGATTTCGCCCGCTACGTCGAGCGCGACGTCCTTAGCCCATGTCGCCGCGAGCGTGTCAGCGCCCGGCGCAGCGCCGTGGATGATGGTTCCGATAGGGCCTCTGTGCCGATCGATAAAACGCAACGTGCGGTCCAGCAGTTCGCGGTCATTGAAATCCCGCCCGCCGCAAACCAGCACACGAGTTGGCCGCCCCTCCGTCCCGATATCCTGCCAGGTGGTCATGGGGCGCGTCCTTCGGCTTTGGCGATGGCGGCGCGAGCGGCTTCAAATTCAACCGTGGCGCGGTCGGCTACTCGCACCACGCCACGAAGCGCTTCCAGCAGATCGGGCGCGGCCGCGATCAGGCGGGCATCAGCGCATTGAATGCCGCGCACGTCCAGCCGATAGACGCTGGGGTCTTTCTTCGCCGCATCCACGCCAACGACGGATTGATTTCCGACCTCAAATTGAAGGAGGTCCTTGGCATCAACCATGATGCCTTTGCCTGGCTGAAAGCGCGGCTGCGCTCCCCGCATCCCCCAACGGGTGAAATCCATCACATATCGCCGTCCACTATGGACGGTGGCGAGATAGAGGGAATTGCAAGTGGCGTTCCCGAACCATGCCCATGGGCCCGGCGTGTGTTGCCCGCTCATAGCATCCCCCATGAACGTGAACGGGGACGGAACAGGTTTGGCTCAGTTTCGGCACAGTTATAGGGCGATCTTCCCTTTTTGTTCACGGTCTTGTCTCCACTTGGTTGTCATAAAAATCAACAACTTAGTGGGAGGCGTAATCAGAGCCCGCAAGGCCGCCGCCGACGACGTGAACGGGGCGGGGAGAATGGGGCGAATCGGTTTTCAAATCGGTGGTCTTCAAATCGGTCATGGGCGCAGAGGTAGCGCGTTTTGCCCTGAAGTGGAATCCGATTTGGGGATAGCTCGCCGGAACACCCAAGCGGGCAGAAGAGGGGTCCAAATACGACAACGCCCGCTGTAGCAGCGGGCGTTATCTTTCCGTCGACCAGTGCGGCCGGGTCATCCGTTGTAGGAGCCCGAAGCGACGCGCGGAATATCGGAGCGGTCGATGCCGATGTCAGCCAGTTCGCGGTCGCTCAGCTGCGACAGCTCGGCCAGGTTCCGATGATATTCGCGGAACGAGTTGATCATGCGAATGATGGAAAGCAGCATGGTAGTCTCCTGTACTTTCGGTTCAGACCTTGGAGGAAGCAGCGAACCGTTGATGCGAATATAGACCTCTCCGTGCGGTGCAACAGGGACAATGTTGCGATGCAGCTAAGCAATAAATGCATGGCTTAATCAAGGAATGATTAAACATATCGCGCAAGTAGCTGAAAGGTCTGCCGGTCGTCTCGCTAGGAACGGACCGCCCGAAAATGCTTTAGATATGTAATAATTCCACGAATTATGATGCTTTAGGGCGCGATTGGCTTAAATCCGAGCGTTTCGGAGGGGCGATAAGAGCGTCGAGAGCCCTTTCATGACTAGGTATCCGGGGATGCTTTGGTATCTGGACGGATGCGGCAAATATGCGCTGGGTGCATATTTCTGTCATGCAGTGAATATTTGTTCATTTTGACGATTTGTGGGTCTCAGTAACGCCCGCTGCCAGTCGATTCGATCGCCGGGAATTCATTCTGTTCAGATGTGGGACAGATAAATCGAGTGGCCTTTCGGCGCGGTGGGTCGCCATTTTGGACCATGCCGCGCCTCCGAGCGGAGGCGGCTGCCGCAAAGACTAAGGAACTCGCGAATCCACCGGCGGCCTTCGCTTGAGAAGGTCGCCGGCTAGAAATATCGCCTTAGCCAATCGGCCTAGTGCTTCTTGTGCTGCCAGGGGAATAGGGCGGCGGGGAAGTCGGCTGCGGACCGATGCTCGCGATGGGGCGGCAACACTTCCGACTGCGGGTTCGGATTCGGCTCGAGCACCTTGCGATACAGATGCCAGGTGGCGTGGCCGAGCAGGGGAACGACGACCGCGAGGCCGAGGAAGAACGGGATCGATCCGAGCACCAGCAGCGCTGCGACGATGAGGCCCCATGCCGCCATGGTCATCGGATTTGCCGCCATCACCCGCATCGAGGTGAGCATGGCATCGGCGACACCGGCGTGCCGATCCAGCATCATCGGAAACGACACCACGCTGAGGCAGAGCGCGGCCAGCGCGAACAGGAAACCGACACCGCAGCCGACGACGATCAGGCGCCAGCCTTCGGGGGTGGTCAGTACGCGCGAGGCAAAGCCCGGGATGTCCGCAGCCGGCTCATAGCCGAAGGTCCAGACGTAGATCGCCTGTGCGGCCGCAACCCAGACTACGAACAATGTCAGCAGCAGCACGCCGAGCGCCAGCATCGAACCGAACGACGGCGAGCGCAGCACCGACGTCGCCTGCCAGGCTGACGGCGTTTCGCCCAGTTCGCGGCGGCGGCTCAATTCGTAGAGGCCCAGCGCCGCGAACGGCCCGAGTAATGCGAAACCCGCCGCCAGCGGAAACAACAGCGGCAGCACGGAATAGCCGAGCACCGCGCGCGCCAGCATCAGGCCCAGCACCGGATAGATGGCGCAGAGCACGATGGCGTGGCTCGGCACCGCCTTGAAATCCTCCCAGCCGAGGCGGAGCGCGTCGTGAAGGTCGGATAAGCCGATTTTCCGCACCGCCGGCATGACAGACGTCTTGCCGACATTGTCGCGGGGAAGCGGCGAGGTATTGCTGTAGATGGAGGTTGCCATGGGTCGTCTCCCTTGTCGCAGGGACAACACCGACCGTCTCGCAACGGCATGTGTTGCCGCGATTGGGTCACGACCCGACCAGATCCGCGAAAGCAAAGACGTGATCTTGCCGCGACCGGTAAAACCAATGTAGCGCCGTTCGCGCCGTCTGTCGCCGGTGGTGCAGTCAAAAATGCGAGACGGTCGCGATATCGCATGAGTGGTATCAAGTTGCCGCGAGGGATGACGCGGGGCGCGATTGCGACCGGATCGTGACGTGTCGTGCGTTGTCCACGCGCGCGATGTCGCGTCGGCGCGTGGAACAAGTTCCCGTCATTGGCAATTATAAAGCGACCCGTTAAGGTCGCGCGCGATCCCGGTTCCCGCATTGGGGCCACCGTTCGCCTTGTCGGTTCATTTGTTCGACAGTCATCAGGAATCAGGAGCATCATGAGATGAGCATTTTCGGAAAGATCATGGGCGCGATCTTCGGCACCAAGGCCGACGCCGCGACGCCAGGAACGACGGCCCCTGCAGGGTCCGCCGATGCGGCGCCAGCGTCGACCGGTGGCGCGGCCGCGCCGACGGTCGATGTCACTCCGATTCTCGACAAGGCGGTCGCCGCCAAGGGCGAGAAGCTGGATTGGCGCCGGTCGATCGTCGACCTGATGAAGGCGCTCGATATCGACTCCAGCCTCAGCGCGCGCAAGGAGCTCGCCAAGGAGCTTGGTTACACCGGTGACACCAACGACAGTGCGTCGATGAACATCTGGCTGCACAAGCAGGTGATGGCAAAGCTCGCCGCCAACGGCGGCAAGGTGCCGGACGATCTGAAGAGCTGATCGCATTTCACAACCGAATAAAGAAAGGCCCGCAGCGATGCGGGCCTTTTGCTTTGCGCGAGCCGACAGGCAAGCGAATTTTTCAGATTTATCACTTGAGCGGTCGGCACGATAGCGCAATGGTGGCGACGCACCGCTTGCAGCTTTCAGTCGCAAAGATGAAGCGATGAAATAATAAAATCAAATAAGGAGAGAAAGCCTATGCACAGCATGAATCGTCGAGCCATTCTGGCAACCGGAGCTGTGGCGCTCGCCGGTGCCGCGTCGCGAAGCAACGTCGCCGAGGCGCAGACGGCGAAGCCGATTTTCCAGGTTGCGGAGGTGACGATCCCGATTGTCGGAGAGGCGGGGGTGTTTCCGGTCCGCCGCATCTATTGCATTGGCCGCAACTATGCCGCCCACGCGATCGAGCGCGGCTCCGATCCCAACCGTGAGCCGCCATTCTTCTTCCAGAAGCCGACCGACGCGATTCAGAACGTCCCGATCGGCAAGGTCGCCGACCATCCCTATCCATCGCTGACCAAGAACTATCACCACGAAGTCGAGCTGGTGGCGGCGCTGAAATCCGGCGGTACCAATATTTCCCCGGAGAAGGCACTGGATCATGTCTATGGCTATGCGCTCGGTCTCGACATGACGCGCCGCGATTTGCAGAACGCGATGGCGGGGATGAAGAAGCCGTGGGAGATCGGCAAGAGTTTCGATCACGCCGCGGTCCTCGGCCCGATCCATCCCGCCAGCAAGACCGGTCATTTTACCAAAGGCGCGATCTCGTTGGCTGTGAATGGCACGGTGCGGCAGAACTCAGACCTCGACAAGATGATCTGGAGCGTAGCCGAGCAGGTCGCCAAGCTGTCCGAAGCTTTCGAGTTGAAGGCCGGCGATATCATCTATTCCGGAACGCCGGCGAATGTCGGCCCGGTGGTGAAGGGAGACGTGCTGTTGTGCAAGCTCGAAGGTCTGCCGGACATGTCCATCAAGATCGTCTAGCGCCCGCTAGGCGATGAGGTCGGCATCCTCGCCGTGCTTCTCCAGATAATCGACGACGAAGCTGCACCCGGCGATCACCTTGCGGCCATCGGCGCGGATTAACGCCAACGCGCCTTTGATCAGTTCCGATGCGACGCCGCGCCCGCGCAAGGCGCGCGGCGTTTCGGTGTGGGTGATGACGTCTGCCGCCGCGGTGCGGCGATAGTTGGCGAAGGCGGTTGCACCATCGATATCCAACTCGTAGCGGTTTTGCGCAGTGTTGTCGCGAACGCGACGGCTGGGCTCTGGCATCGTTGATCCTATGGGGAGCGGCTCGTATCGGCAGTGGGACGGGCTTATTGTTTCAGCAGATCGGCATAGTCAGGATGCTTTTCAATGTATGCCCTGACGAAAGGGCATTGCGGCACCACCTTCAGCCCCGCTGCGCGGACCTGATCCAGCGCGCCCTTCACCAGCTTGCCGCCGACGCCACGCCCGGCGAGCGCATCCGGCACTTCGGTATGAATGAAGGTAATGACGCCATCGGCGATCCGATAGTAGGTCGCGGCGAGGTGTCCGTCGACGCTGAGTTCGTAGCGGTTCTTGTCGGTGTTGTTGAGAACGGTGTCGGTCATGATAAGGGCCTCCTGCGTGCATGGTAGCGATCCGCTCCACCGCTGCAAGCGCCGGGACAGGGCGGGTACATGGCAAAACTTTGTCGCGGAAAGGGCTTGCGCGATTGCAGGAGGAGCTTAGGTTTTAACCAGACATACGCCCCGATGCGGCTGGACTGGTCGTTATCAAGGTCGGAGCGCCAAAACGTCTCGCCGCAGACGTATGCCTCTTTCGACAGGAGGCTTCCATGTTGTCGCGGCTGTTTACGATCCATCGCAGTTGGGAAGACTGGTTCGGCATGGCGCTTGGGCTGGCGATCGCGCTATCGCCATGGGCGGCGGGCGACCCTGTTAGCCACGCCGCGGTCTGGAATGCGGCGCTGGTCGGTGTGCTGGTATTCTTCCTCGCCGAACTCGAATACGTCGCGCTCCGGCGCTGGGAAGAAACCGGCCAGATTCTGCTCGGTCTCTGGCTGGTGCTGTCGCCCTACATCTTCGGTTACTTCAACGCCGGCACCTTGCGCTTCTGGCACTCGACGCTCGGCGGCCTGGCGATCCTGCTCGCCGCGCTCGAGCTATGGCAGGATTGGGAGCGCAGCGACAAGGACATGCTGAAGCAGGGGAGGTTGTTCGGGAGGTGAGGAGAGTTTCCGAAGGCAGACATGCTCTTGCGTCCATTTCAGAACGCAAGGTACGCGCGCTTATATTGCGTTGTAGTCAAACTTCGAGAAACGCTCAGCTTGCTTTCCTAGTATGCTCCAATCGAAGTCATACTTTTCATGTTCAGGCCAGTCATCGGGAAATTGAATTGTAAATAGCGATCCTATAGCCGCTGCCATTTCGTGATATCCGTATCCAATTGCCAGTGACTTTTCTCCGACCTCAAAAGTTTCCGTTCCAAATTGAGAAGATAGCAACGCGAGCAATCCCGTGACTGCATCAAGCAGATGCTTCATATTAGCTTGCTTGAAGGTCTGATGACGATCATGCTTGCTAGCATTATAGGCTTTGTACCAACTTAAACCCTTGCCCGTTTTCCACTCCTCAAAGGGACGAAACACATGCTTTTCGGAGCCATTCCAAATCGGCAATTGTAGTTCATAAGAAGACAGATGGTGAGTTACATCAATCTTCTTGTAAACCCTCATATCGTATTGCGGTTTCCCGCCTGAGTCCTTCGGTGGTGTATAGAGGTTCTCTGAAAGAATTGCTTTAAAGTTGGCTTCCACCTCGATGCATGTTCTCATTAGAAGTTCATGAATGCGATAGGAAAAGGTAGGTAAGCTCTCGGGGCTTGGCTCTACATACTCGAATAGCACTTGAAGATCCGCTTGGATCATTTGATATGCCCGAACATAGTGAGCGGGCAAGTGCGCATAGCTTCTGTCAATTATGTAGGCCCAACTACTGTAACCCGAATTGGAGCTAGGCTTCATAGCGCGCCAGTTGCGGTGGAAGGGCTTGGACAAACTCATTGCAGTTCTTTCTGGCGGACTGCGAGACGGGTCTTTGTTGAGGTTTCCGGGACCTTATTATCGCTCATGCGTCAAAACTACTCTGCCGCCTCGGTCCTTGCCTTCTTCTTCCCAGCCGCCTTCTCTAGCACCGGTTTCAAAAATTTTCCGGTGTGGCTGCGCGGTGCTTTTGCGATGTCTTCCGGCGGTCCCCAGGCGACGATTTCGCCGCCGCCGTCGCCGCCTTCGGGGCCGAGGTCGATCACCCAGTCGGCGGTCTTGATCACTTCGAGATTGTGCTCGATGACGACGACGGTGTTGCCCTGCGCCACCAGTTCGTGGAGCACTTCGAGCAGTTTCGCGACGTCGTGGAAGTGCAGGCCAGTGGTCGGTTCGTCGAGAATGTAGAGCGTGCGTCCCGTCGCGCGCTTCGACAATTCCTTGGCGAGTTTGACGCGCTGCGCTTCGCCGCCCGATAGCGTTGTCGCCTGCTGGCCGACCTTGATGTAATCGAGGCCGACGCGATGCAGCGTCTTGAACGTCTCGCGCACGCGCGGCACGGCTTTGAAAAATTCGGCGGCTTCTTCCACCGTCATGTCGAGCACGTCGGCGATCGACTTGCCCTTGAACAGCACTTCCAGCGTTTCGCGATTGTAACGCTTGCCCTTGCAGACGTCGCAGGTGACGTAAACGTCGGGCAGGAAGTGCATCTCGATCTTGATAACACCGTCGCCCTGGCACGCTTCGCAGCGGCCGCCCTTGACGTTGAACGAGAAGCGGCCGGGCTCGTAACCGCGCGCCTTGGCTTCCGGCAGACCGGCAAACCATTCGCGGATCGGCGTGAACGCGCCGGTATAGGTCGCGGGGTTGCTGCGCGGCGTGCGGCCGATCGGCGACTGATCGATGTCGATGATCTTGTCGATGTGCTCAAGGCCTTCGATGCGATCGTGCGGCGCGGCGCCTTCGCTGGCGTTGTTGAGCTTGCGCGCGATGGCGCGATAGAGCGTGTCGATCAACAGCGTCGACTTGCCGCCGCCGGAGACGCCGGTGACGCAGGTGAACAGGCCGAGCGGAATTTCCGCCGAGACGTTCTTCAGGTTATTGCCGCGCGCGTTGACGACCTTCAACGTGCGCCGGTGGTTCGGCGGCCGCCGCTCCGGGATTGCGACGAAGCGCTCGCCGGTGAGATATTGCCCGGTGAGCGATTTCGGATTGGCCATGATGTCGTCGGGCGTGCCCTTGGCGACGATGTGACCGCCATGCACGCCGGCGCCGGGGCCGACGTCCACCACATGATCGGCGAGGCGGATGGCGTCCTCGTCGTGCTCCACCACGATCACGGTGTTGCCGAGGTCGCGCAGCCGCTTCAAAGTATCGAGCAGCCGCGCGTTGTCACGCTGATGCAGGCCGATCGACGGTTCGTCCAGCACATAGAGCACGCCGGTGAGGCCCGAGCCGATCTGCGAGGCGAGGCGGATGCGCTGGCTCTCGCCGCCGGACAGTGTGCCGGATGAGCGCGCCAGCGTCAGATAGTTGAGGCCCACGTCGAGCAGGAACGACAGCCGCTCGCGAATTTCCTTCAGCACGCGGCCGGCGATTTCGTTCTGCTGCTTGTTCAGCGCGTCGGGCACCGAGGCGAACCATTCGCCGGCGCCCCTCACGGACAGCTCCGCGATCTCGCCGATGTGCTTGCCGCCGATTTTGACGCACAGCGCCTCCGGCTTGAGGCGATGGCCGTGGCAGGCCTCGCACGGCACGTCGGAGAAATACTTGCCGAGTTCTTCACGCGCCCACTCGCTTTCGGTTTCACGGAAGCGGCGCTCGATGTTGGTGACGACGCCTTCGAACGGCTTCTTGGTGTCGTAGGAGCGCACGCCGTCTTCGTAGGAGAACTTGATCTCGTCGTCACCGGAGCCGAACAGAATGGCGTTCTGCGTCTTCTTCGGCAGGTCCTTCCATTTGGTGTCGAGCGTGAACTTGTAGAACTTGCCGAGCGCTTGCAGTGTCTGCACGTAATAAGGAGAGGACGATTTCGCCCATGGCGCGATGGCGCCCTTGCGCAAGGTCAATTCCTTGTCGGGAATGACGAGGTCGGCGTCGATGTGCTGCTCGATACCGAGACCGCCGCAGGCGGGACACGCGCCGTAAGGATTGTTGAACGAGAATAGCCGCGGCTCGATTTCCGGAATGGTAAAGCCGGAGACCGGACAGGCGAATTTCTCCGAGAACAGGATGCGCTCGGGGCCGCTTTTGTCGTGAATCTTAGCGGTCTTCTTTTCGGCTTTCTTATCGTCGGTTGCCGCCGGCGCATCGGCATATTCGATCACCGCGAGACCTTCGGCGAGTTTCAGCGCGGTCTCGAAACTTTCCGCCAAACGCTGGCCGAGATCGGGGCGCACCACGATGCGGTCGACGACAACGTCGATGTCGTGCGGGAATTTCTTGTCGAGCATCGGCGCGTCGGCCAGTTCATGAAACGTGCCGTCGATCTTGACGCGCTGAAAGCCCTTCTTGAGATAGTCCGCCAGCTCCTTGCGGTACTCTCCCTTGCGGCCACGCACCACCGGCGCCAGCAGATACAGCCGCGTGCCTTCCGGCAGCGCTAGCACGCGGTCGACCATCTGCGATACGGTCTGGCTCTCGATCGGCAGGCCGGTGGCGGGCGAGTAGGGCACGCCGACACGCGCCCACAACAGCCGCATGTAGTCGTAGATCTCGGTGACCGTGCCGACGGTGGAGCGCGGGTTTTTCGACGTCGTCTTCTGTTCGATGGAGATGGCCGGCGACAAGCCGTCGATCTGGTCGACGTCCGGCTTCTGCATCATCTCAAGGAATTGCCGTGCGTAGGCGGAAAGTGACTCGACGTAACGGCGCTGCCCTTCGGCATAGATGGTGTCGAAGGCGAGTGAGGATTTGCCTGAGCCGGACAGGCCGGTCAGCACCACCAGCTTGTCGCGCGGGATCTCGACGTCGATGTTCTTGAGGTTGTGTTCGCGTGCGCCGCGAATGGTAATGGCGCGCTGGTTCGGGCCAGCGACGAGTTGGCGTTTTGCCTTCAAAATCTCATCCACCATGTTCGGCATTTCCAGGACGCAGACGTGCGCCACATGCGGGCGCGCATCGCCCGGGAAACCGGGAGCGGACGCCGCTGACTTTGCAAGGAACATAGGAAGAACGTGAAAGGATTTCCAGTGCTTCCGATCGGCGTTCGACGGTTTGTTGTGGACGCATTCCCTTGGGCGCGCGTTCGCGTTCATGATGCGCGATTTTTGCGGGGGCGCACCGCATCGCGACGGGCTTTGCGGTCGTCAAGCCGACGGAGCAAAATAAAAGGGCCGGCGCGAGGCCGGCCCTTGAAACTATTTGAAGACGCCAGCGGCTCAGTACTTCGCCACCACCGGAGCGCCACCCCAACCGAAGCGGTAGTTGATACCGGCCTTGACGGTATGCTCGTCGTTGCGGAACGAACCCAGCGCGGTGTTGACGTTGCCGAAGTCGTAATACTGGTACTCGATCTTGCCCGACCAGTTCTGCGTGAACAGGTATTCGAGGCCGCCACCGACGGTGTAGCCGTCACGGCCACCGGTGCCGGCGAAGCCATTGCTGAAGCGGGTGTCAGCCCAACCGTAACCGCCCTTCACGTAGAGCAGCGCCGGACCCCAGGTGTAACCGAGGCGGCCGGTGACCGAACCGAGGCCACGATTGGCGAAGTTGCCGTTGGTGTCCTTGAAGCTGTAGTTGGCTTCGATACCGAACACCCAGTTCGGAGCGAACTGGTTGTCGTAACCAACCTGCACACCGCCAAGGAACGAGCCGTCGCGGCTGCCGGCGAGGAAGTTGTTGTCGTCACCGCGGAACGCGCCGCCGACGTGACCACCGAGATAGAAGCCGGTCCAGTTGTAGATCTGAGGCGGAACGTAGGCGGGAGCCTTCGTGTAGGGGCGCGCGGCAAGGTCGGCGGCGTTCGCGGGAAGCGCCAGACCAATTGCTGCGAGGGCGACCGTACCCAGAAGGAATGATTTCATCGTAAGTCTCCAAGAAGTCTCTTTGGAGGCCTCAGCCCCCAGATCAGTAAGGCCAATATATCCGTTTCCGAGAGGAATGCCGTCTCCCGAATGCAACACTGAGGGAAGAACTAGGCTGCGAGTTGGGCTGTCGCCGTGGGCTTTTCGTTAACAGATGGAAGGCTTTCGTTAATGAACGGCCCGCTGGCGGGGCTGCGCAGTAGCCGTCGGTCGCTAAAAAAGGCGCGCCGCAACCGAGAGTTGGTTCGGGCCGTGTCGAAAAATCCTTTCACTTGGACAAAAAGTGAACATAATCTTCCATCGCTGTGTGGATAAGGTGGCGAGCCGGCATCCTTCGGCGCGCGAACAGAGTATAGCTTCGGGGCCGCGGTCGGAGCGCCCGGTTGCCCGGTGCTGCGGTCCGTCAGGATTCGATGCGCGGGCGGGAATTTAGTTCGAGAGAGTGGAGGCGTCGATGGCGGGGAGCGTGAACAAGGTCATTCTGGTCGGCAACCTTGGTGCCGATCCGGAAATCAAGCGGACCCAGGACGGCAGGCCGATCGCCAATCTGCGGATTGCGACGTCGGAAACCTGGCGCGACAAGAACACCGGCGAGCGCAAGGAAAAGACCGAGTGGCACCGCGTGGTGATCTTCAGCGAGGGTCTGTGTCGGGTTGCCGAGCAATACCTGAAGAAGGGTGCCAAGGTTTACATCGAGGGGCAGTTGCAGACCCGCAAGTGGACCGACCAGAGCGGTGCCGAGCGCTATTCCACCGAGGTTGTGCTGCAAGGCTTCAACGCGACCTTGACCATGCTCGACGGTCGCAGCGGCGGTGGCGGCAGTTTCGGCGGCGATGATGCCGGTGGTGATTTTGGCTCCAGCGGGCCGTCCGTTGGTGGTGGGGCACGTCGGGTAGCCGTTGGTGGCGGCGGCGGTGGCCGCAATGCCGATATCGATGATGACATTCCGTTCTGACGCCATGCGGTGGCGCGTCATCGCATGGCAGCGGTGGTGACTGTCCGGCTCGAGCGGGCCGGTGACATCGCGGCTATCGATGACGTGATCGTCCGCTCCTTCGGTCGCGAAGGCGAGGCGCGGCTGGTTGCTCAATTGCGACGTGACGGCGATGCGACGATCTCTCTTGTCGCCACTGCTGGCGATGCTGTGATCGGGCACGTCTTGCTATCGCCGATGTCGGCCCCGTTTCAGGCGCTGGGTCTGGCGCCACTATCTGTCATCCCGGAGCATCAAAAGCAGGGTGTCGGAACGGCGTTGATGAATGCCGCCGTCGCGCAGGCGCGGGAGGGGGGATGGTCCGCCATCTTCGTGTTGGGTGATCCGGTTTATTACGGTCGCTTCGGCTTCCGCGCCGATCTCGCCACAGGCTTTTCGTCGCCGTATGCGGGGCCGCACTTCATGGTGTTGCCACTGACGGATGTACTGCCAGTCGCGAGTGGAAAAGTCAGCTACGCGGCGGCGTTCTCATGACGCTCCTGCTGTGACGAGCAGATAGATCACGCGCCCCAGTGCGCCAACCGCCAGCGCGGAGGCCGCGGCTGCCTGGATCGCGAATCCCAGCCGGCGTTTTCCAGCGGCCGCCCTGTAGCCGACAAAATAGATGATCCGTCCCACGATCCACACCGCGCCCAACGCTGCCGCGACAGGCGAATTCCAGTAGATCGCGAACAGCCATAGCGACGGCAGGAAGATCGGCAACCACTCGAGTGTGTTGATGTGTGCGCGAATGGTGCGTTCAAGCGTCGGGTCGCCGGTCATGACAGGCGCGAAGATGCCGACGCGCCTGCGCGTGCGGGCAACCATCGCGGCCATCCAGAAGTAAACCAGCACGGCTAGCAGCGTGACGAGCGCGATGGACGTATGGGGCATGGTTGGCTCCTTGCTGAGTGTTCGTATGCCGATAACTTACCACCCGAAGAATCGTTGATTTCGCGTTGGAAGCAAGCGCCTGAGCGTGCTGTCCGGCGGTTATCGCGCAAGCTACGGAATCTCGCTCTAAGCTGCGGAAAATAAACCGGAAAAAAGCCCATGCGCGGGCTGCCGCAGGGGTGGTTTGCGGGGGGCCGATGCGCTATATGATTCCAAGCAAAAACTGACCGGAATCCACCCTTGGCCGATAGCGACGACAAGACTCCGGAGGAGCCGCCGGCACCCTCGGATATTCGCCCCGTTTCCATCCTCGACGAGATGAAGCGCAGTTACCTCGATTACGCGATGAGCGTGATTGTGGCACGTGCGCTGCCGGATGCGCGCGACGGCCTCAAGCCGGTGCATCGGCGCATCCTCTTTGCGATGCACGAGAACGGCTTCGAGTGGAACAAACCGTATCGCAAGTCGGCGCGCACCGTCGGCGACGTGATCGGTAAGTATCATCCGCATGGCGACCAATCGGTCTACGACGCGATGGTGCGCATGGCGCAGGATTTCTCCATGCGCGTGCCGCTGATCGACGGGCAGGGCAATTTTGGCTCGGTGGACGGCGATATGGCGGCGGCCATGCGCTACACCGAATCCCGCCTCACCAAGATTGCGCAATCGCTGCTCGACGATATCGAGAAGGACACCGTCGACTTCCAGCCGAATTACGACAACAGCGAGAAGGAGCCGTCGGTTCTTCCCGCGAAGTTCCCGAATCTGCTGGTCAACGGCGCCGGCGGCATCGCGGTCGGCATGGCGACCAATATTCCGCCGCACAATCTCGGCGAAGTCATCGATGCCTGCGTGGCGCTGATCGACGATCCAGCGCTCGGCATCGACGATCTCATCAACATCGTGCCGGGTCCGGACTTCCCGACCGGCGGTATCATCCTCGGCCGCCAGGGCGTCCGCTCGGCCTATCACCTCGGACGCGGCTCCATCGTGATGCGCGGCAAGGTGTCGATCGAGCCGGCGCGCAAGGATCGCGAAGCCATCATCATTTCGGAAATTCCCTACCAGGTAAACAAGGCCACCATGGTGGAGCGCATCGCCGAACTGGTGCGCGACAAGAAGATCGAAGGCATCTCCGATCTCCGCGACGAATCCGATCGTGACGGTTTCCGCGTCGTCGTCGAGTTGAAGCGCGACGCGGTGCCGGAGGTGGTGCTGAACCAGCTCTACAAATTCACGCCACTGCAAACCAATTTCGGCGCCAACATGGTGGCGCTCGATGCCGGCCGTCCGCAGTTGATGAATCTGAAGGACCTGCTGACGCTGTTCATCGCCTTCCGCGAGCAGGTGGTGTCGCGGCGGACCAAGTTCCTGCTCAACAAGGCGCGCGATCGCGCGCATATTTTGGTCGGTCTTGCGATTGCTGTCGCCAACATCGACGAGATCATCCGTGTGATCCGCACCTCGCCCGATCCCAACACCGCGCGCGAAACCTTGATGTCGCGCGACTGGCCGGCGAATGATGTGGCGGCAATGATCGCGCTGATCGACGATCCGCGCCACCGCATCAATCCGGACGGCACCGCGCGGCTGTCGCTGGAGCAGGCGAAAGCCATTCTCGATCTGCGCTTGCAACGGCTGACCGCGCTGGGTCGCGAGGAAATCTCCGACGAGATCGACAAGCTCGCCATCGAGATCGCGGACTATCTTGAAATCCTGCGGTCGCGCGCGCGTGTTCAGGGCATCATCAAGGATGAGTTGAACGCGGTGAAGGCGGAGTTCGCTACGCCGCGCCGGACCGAGATCGTCGAGCAGGAAGGCGAGGTTGAGGACGAAGACCTGATCCAGCGCGAGGACATGGTCGTCACCGTGTCGCATCTCGGCTACGTCAAGCGCGTACCGCTCTCGACCTATCGCTCGCAGAAGCGTGGCGGCAAGGGCCGCTCGGGGATGCAGACCCGCGACGAAGATTTCGTCAGCCGGCTGTTCGTCGCCTCGACCCACACGCCGGTGCTGTTCTTCTCCTCGCGCGGTCAAGTCTACAAGGAGAAAGTCTGGCGGCTGCCGATCGCGCCGCCGAACGGGCGCGGCAAGGCGCTGATTAACATCCTGCCGCTGGAGCAGGGCGAGCGCATCACCACCATCATGCCGCTGCCGGAGGATGAATCGTCATGGGCCAATCTCGACGTGATGTTCGCCACTACCGGTGGCAACGTCCGCCGCAACAAGCTGTCGGACTTCGTCGATGTCCGTCGCTCCGGCATCATTGCAATGAAACTCGACGAGGGCGAGGCCATCGTCGATGTGCAGATCTGCACCGAGCATGACGACGTGCTGCTCACGGCGGCCGCCGGACATTGCATCCGATTCCCGGTTCCGGAAGTTCGCGTGTTCTCGGGCCGTACCTCGATGGGCGTGCGCGGCATCGCGCTCTCCGGCGAGGACAGGGTGATCTCGCTGGCGATCCTGCGTCACGTCGATGCGACGTCAGACGAACGCTCGGCCTATCTGAAGATGCGCCGCGCGGTGTCGGGCGAGAGCGGTTCTGTCGAGGAGAGCGTCGAGACCGACGGCGACGAGAGCAACGGCGCGATCCAACTCGGCCAAGAGCGCTACAGCGAAATGTCGGCGGCCGAGCAGGTGGTGCTGACGGTGTCGGAGAACGGCTACGGCAAGCGCTCGTCGTCCTACGAGTACCGAACCACCGGACGCGGCGGCAAAGGCATCGTCGCGATGTCGGTCACCGAGCGCAACGGCAAACTGATTGCGTCGTTCCCGGTGGAGGATGCCGACCAGATCATGCTGGTGACCGACAAGGGGCAACTGATCCGCTGCCCGGTGGAGGGTATCCGCGTTGCCGGCCGTTCGACTCAGGGCGTCATTGTGTTCAACACCGCGGACGACGAGCATGTCGTTTCGGTCGAGCATATCTCGGAAGAGGCCGAGGGCGAGAACGGCAATGGTAACGGCGAGGGCGAGGGATAGTCTCCCTCGTCTTTGGTGAGGCAGCATTTCGAAGGGCGATCGTGACAGACGATTTCATTGTGAAGGACAGTAACGGGACGCCCCTCAAGGATGGCGATTCCGTCACGCTGACTAAGGATCTGAAAGTGAAGGGTGCGAACACCACCTTGAAACGAGGCACCTTAGTCAAGGGTATTCGCTTGACCGACAATCCGGCCGAGGTCGAATGCAGCACCAAGCAGGTCAAGGGATTGGTTCTGCGTACGGAGTTTCTGAGGAAAGCGTGAGCGCCACGCCGGTCTCACGGTTCCGATGGTCGACCATTCGTAAAAATATAGGGCCCCGATTGGGGCCCTTCTTTTGGGTCGCTCTGGAGGTTGCCGTGGGCATACGGCGAAAATGAAGAGAATGATCAGCCGCGGATGATGCGAGCCGGGGCGAGAGCGCCGCGCGAACTGGTTCCGCGCAGGCAGGAGGTATCGAAGTTCGGCCAGTTCTGCTGGGTGCAGGTGTCGGAGCGCAGGTCGAGGCGGTCGCTCTTGGCGAGCGGCGCGCTGGACACGCCGGCTTCGACCTCGGGGGCGAACCCGGGCAGGATGGTCACGGCAGCTGCGATGAAAGCGGCGACAGTCAGAGCTGAAAGAGCCTTGATCATGACGTTCCCCTGTGGTGCGGGCCTTTTGGCCCTTCTGCGTGCTTGCTGACCGTTTGATAGTCCCCGCTGGTTTCTCCCGGTTGTCGTGGGCGGATGAAAATGACTTCATCCCGGTGCGGAAATGTTTCGTCGCAAACGGCGCATGAAACAGTGAGCCAGCTCACACTCTCCCAGAAGACGCGCGGAACCGGCTTCTGGTTCGGTTCCGCCCTACAAATAAAAACCCGGTTTTCGACGCATTTCGGTGGAACCGGGCGGCTTGCAGGGGATCGCCGGGCGGGTTAGACGGGACCATGACCCGCATCGCGCTCTATCCCGGCTCCTTCGATCCCGTCAGCAACGGCCACCTCGACGTGGTCCGGCAGGCTGTCGGCCTCTGTGACAAGCTGATTGTCGCTATTGGCATCCATCCCGGCAAAAAGCCGCTGTTCACCACCGAGGAGCGGCTGGCGATGGTCCGGGCGGTGTTCGGCCCGGTCGCGGCCAAGGCCGGATGCGGCTTCGACGCGGTGACCTATGACGGCCTGACGATCACCTCCGCGCGCGACCACGGGGCGCGCATCATGGTCCGGGGCCTGCGCGACGGCACCGATCTCGACTATGAGATGCAGATCGCCGGCATGAACGAAACCATGGCGCCGGATGTGCAGACGGTGTTCGTTCCGGCGTCCGTCGGCGTTCGCCCGATCACCGCCACACTGGTGCGGCAAATCGCAGCGATGGGCGGCGATGTCTCGGCCTTCGTGCCGGCCTCGGTCGCCACCGACCTCAAGGCCAAGTTCAAAAGCTAATCCTTAATTCTCCGTCCGGAGTTGTCATGATCCGTATTCTCGCCGTCGTCGCCGCGCTGATTTGCGCGGCTCCCGCCCTGGCGCAGCCGCTGCCCGCCAAACTCGACAAGGCCAATGCCATTGTCATCGACACCACCAAGGGACGCATCGTCATCCAGCTTCGCCCCGATATTGCGCCGAAGCACGCCGAGCGGATCAAGCAGTTGGCCCGCGACGGCTTCTACAACAACGTCCCGTTCCATCGGGTGATGGCCGGGTTCATGGCGCAGACCGGCGACGGCCAGAATTTCAATGGCACCGGCGGATCGAAATATCCGAACCTCAAGGCCGAGTTCTCGCAGGTCCCGTTCACGCGCGGCGTGGTCGGCATGGCGCGGCGTGGCGACAGCAACGACAGCGCCAACTCGCAATTTTTCATCACCTTCGCCGATGCATCGTTCCTGAACGGCAAGTACACCGTGATCGGCAACGTCGTGTCAGGCATGGACGTGGCGGACAAGCTGAAGAAGGCGCCTCCGGGCGTGCAGAGCGGTGCCGTCACCGATCCCGATAAGATGGTGAAGGTGCAGGTCGCCTCCGACATCAAGTGACGGGAAACGATGTGGCGGCGCGTGGCCATCGTTCTGATGCTTGCCGGCGCGTGGTGTTGCATCGGGCCGAGCGTCACGGTAGCGCAGGAGCCGGGTGTCGCCAGCCTGAAGGAGATGTTTGCGCGGCTGAAAGGCTGCTGGCGTGCGCCTCGGTTGCCGAATGGCAACCCGGGTATGGAGATCACGGTGCTGGTCGCTTTTACGCGCGACGGCCGCATTCTGGGGCACCCGCGCATCACCTTCGAGACGCGTGGCGCTTCCGACGACGAGCGGCTGATCTACCGCACCGCGGTCATGGAAACGTTGCAGCGCTGCGTTCCGATGCCATTTATCCATGGCATGGGCGATGCGATAGCGGGCCGTCCGTTCACGCTGAGATTTGACGATCGCCGAAATCACCCCAAACCAAACGAGAAAAGAGCATGGCTGACAACGACAACACTTTGATCCTCGAAACCACGCAAGGCCCGGTCACCATCGAGATGCGTCCGGACCTTGCGCCGAACCACGTCGCGCGGATCAAGGAACTTGTGCGCGAAGGTTTTTACGACGGCATCGTGTTCCACCGCGTCATCGACGGCTTCATGGCGCAGACTGGCTGTCCGCATGGCACCGGCACCGGCGGTTCCGGCCAGAAGTTGAAGGCTGAGTTCAACGCTGAGCCGCATGTGCGCGGTGTCGTCTCGATGGCGCGCGCCGCCAATCCGGATTCCGGCGACAGCCAGTTCTTCATCTGCTTCGACGACGCGCGTTTCCTCGATAAGCAATATACCGTCTGGGGCAAGGTGACCTCGGGCATGGAGAACGTCGACAAGATCAAGCGCGGCGAGCCGGTGCAGAACCCCGACAAGA
>JAFKKM010000088.1 GCA_017305555.1 Hyphomicrobiales bacterium
CGAACGCGCCGAGCATGATGCCGTAGGTCTGGGCGCCGCCGTGCAGCAGGTCGCGCGCCACCAGCGGCATCAAGGCGGAGATCGAGCCGCCGGCGATGCCGGTCACCAGCGTCCGCCCCAGCACGACACGGATCGAGGGTGCGTTGGTGATGTAGCGAAAGCCCGAGACCATCGCGCGCGGCAACTGTTCGCGCGGCAGCCGCGACGGTTCGGTGATACGGCGCCACAGGAACATGACGATCAACAGCGGCACGTAACACAGCGCGTTGGCCGCGAAGGCCGCGACCGCGCCCGCCGCCGCCACCACGATGCCGCCGATGGCCGGGCCGAAACTGCGCGCGATGTTGTAGCTGATGCCGTTCAGCGCCACCGCCGAGGGCAGCGTCTCCGGCGGCACCTGCTCGGCGACCGAGGCCTGCCACGCCGGCCCGAACAGCGCCATGCCGCTGCCGATCAGGAAGCAGAACAGCAGCAGCAGGTTCGGCGTGATGTGTCCGCTCCAGGTCAAAACAGTGAGGCCTGTTGCGCCGATCAGCGCGATGGTCAGCGACACCAGCCCGACCTTGCGCCGGTCATACATGTCCGCGATGGCGCCGGCCGGCATCGAGATCAGCATGATCGGCATCATCAGCGCGGTCTGGACCAGCGCCACCTTGTCGGCGGCCGACGTCATCTGCGTCATCGCCCAGGCCGCGCCGACGCTCTGGATCATCAACCCAAGATTCGACAGCAGGCTGGCGAGCCAGATGCGCCGGAACAGCTTGATCCGCAGCGGAGCGGCAAGACCGTTCGAGGAAGGCGGCGATGGGTTCGTCGGCTCGGTCATGGGGCGTGGATGCCTGTGATGTCTGTGGTTGTCCCGTAACCGGACGGCTATGAGTCGGCGTGACCAAAATCTAGAGGCGAATATTGGCGGGAGGCAAGCCGCGCGAGCGCCGCCGCGGAGACACTCCCGGAGGCGGCTGTCATCGATGGCCTATACTCACCCCGACCGTCCGCTCCGGAGACGACAGAATATCGTGCGGAGTCGTCGTCCCGATTGCCTGACTGATTAACCGGTGATCGGTTAGATTGGCGTCCTTGGGGCTCATCCCGAAGCCCCGAGGATGCCAAGATCGTATCGCCAGATCGCCATGCGGGTGGAGCATCATCCGAGGCGCGCAAACCGAGAAGCGAGAAGCTGCACCGTGAGCATTGCCGAGGTCATCGATCCGCCGGTCAGCCACCCGCCGCTGGTGCCGCCGTTCCCACCGCGCGCCCCGGAAAACATGGGGCGGCTGGCGCGCATCGCGGCGATCCGCAACAGCACCATCGGAAGCTGGGGCCAGCGCGCCTACGAGGATGACGTCATCCAGGGCCGCTTTTTCGGCCACAGCAGTTTCATTCTCAATACATCGGCGGCGATCCGCCATGTGCTGGTGGAGAACTACGAGAACTACACCCGCACCCCCGCCGGCATCCGCGTGCTGCGCCCGATGCTCGGCGAGGGCCTGCTGCTGGCGGAAGGGCGCAACTGGAAGCATCAACGCCGCACGCTGGCCCCGGCCTTCACGCCGCGCGCGGTGACGACATTGGTGCCGCACATGATCTCCGCCATCGAGGAGACGGTCGCGGCGCTCGACCAACAGCGCGACGCGCCGGTCGACCTACGCGAGGTAATGCAGCGCATGACGCTGGAGATCGCCGGCCGCACCATGTTCTCCTTCGGCATGGCCCGCCACGGCGCGACCTTGCGCGACTTCGTCATCGAATACGGCTCGCGGCTGGCGCGGCCGCATTTCTTCGACCTGGTGCTGCCGACCGGCTGGCCGAGCCCGCAGGACATTTCGCGCGCATTCTTCCGCAGACGCTGGACGCGTTTCATTCAGGCGCTGATCGCCGAGCGCCGCGCCGCCGGCAAGGCCGAGGATGCGCCGCCGCGCGACCTGTTCGAACTGATGGTCGCGGCACGCGATCCGGAAACCGGACAGGCTTTCTCCGACGAACAGCTCGGCGACCAGGTCGCAACCATGATTCTCGCCGGACACGAGACCACCGCGACGGCGCTGTTCTGGTCGCTGTATATGCTGGCGCTCGACCCGGCGACGCAGGATCGGGTGGCGGCGGAAGTGCGCGACATCGCCGACAATGACACCGCGGATATCGAGCGGCTGAAATTCACCCGTGCGGTGATCGACGAGACGATGCGGTTGTATCCGCCGGCGTTCCTGATCGCGCGCGCCGCTGCCGGCCCCGACACGCTCGGCAACGGTCTGAACGTCGTCAGAGGCGACGTCATCCTGATTGCGCCATGGTTGCTGCATCGGCACGAAAAGCTCTGGCACGACCCCAACGCCTTCGTCCCGGAGCGCTTCGGGCCAGGTGCGCCGGCGCCCGACCGCTTCGCTTACTTGCCGTTCGGCGTCGGGCCCCGCGTCTGCATCGGCGCGCATTTCGCCATTGTCGAGGCAACGCTGGCGCTCGCCAAGATCGTCAGTGCGTTCCGCATCGAACTGATCGATCGCGCGCCGGTGATGCCGATGGGCGTGGTCACCACACAACCGGACCGTTCGCCGCCGTTCCGTCTCACGCGTCGCTGACCGTTGAAATAATAGGTAGCCGCGAATGTGATGGCTTTCGCGCGACGCCGGTGTGGACGATCTCGCGATTTGCTCTAAAATCGCAGGATGAGTGAAGTCCAGGCCCTGTTCTCGGTTTTGAGGCAGACCGCCGACGCTCGGGTGGCGGATGCCATTCAGCGACTTGTCGACAACGGCCAGGACCGCGAACTCAACCGCATCAATCTGCTGGATTTCTCCAAGGCGACCGGCTTGCCGGAGGAGCCGGTCATTGCCGGCTTCCTTCATGCATCCCGGCTCGGCCTATTCGATCTGACATGGAATGTATTGTGTCCGGGATGCAGCGGCGTGCTCGACGCGCACTCTACGCTGAAGTCGCTGCGTCACGACGACTATAACTGCGCGTTGTGCGCGGCGGGCTACGAAGCCTCGGTCGATGAGCAGGTCGAGGTCGCCTTCACCGTCAGTCCGCGCGTTCGACGCATCGCGGCGCACGATCCCAATACCCTGCCGTTATGGGAGTATGCGCGGCAAATCTTCTGGAGCTCGGGCATCGATTTCAACGAGGAGTCGTTTTCGCGCCTGATCGATGAGGTGACGCTGGAAGCCATCGAACTGCCGCCCGGCGAGAAGGCCGTGCTCTCGCTGCAACTGCCGAACCAGTTCTGCATCGTGTTCGAACCCGTCACCCACTCGGCGCAATTCCTCGACGTCGGCGGCGAGTCGACGCGCGAACGCCAACAGCTCTCCGTCGTGTTCAACAGGCTGCACGCGCCGACCGGAACGGTCGCCATGCGGCCGGGGCCGCTGCGGCTGACGCTCGACAATCAATCCGACGTCCGCGTGCTTCCCGCCGTGTGGGTGGCGGGCGATGCACTCCACGAACTCCTCGGCAAGCGCAAGCCTATCCTCACCGCCAAACGCATCCTGACCAACCAGACGTTTCGCGACGTCTACAAGGCCGACAACCTCAACATCGACCAGCGGCTCAAGATCACGTCGCTGACATTCCTGTTCACCGACCTCAAGGGCTCGACCGCGCTTTACGAACGCGTCGGAGACCTCGCCGCATTCGATCTGGTGCGCGCGCATTTCCACGCGCTGCTCGACATCATCGCGTCGGAGGGCGGCGCGGTGGTAAAGACCATCGGCGACGCGGTGATGGCCACCTTCGTTTCGCCCGAGCAGGGACTTGCCGCCGCGTTGCGGATGCGCGAGGCGATGGACGCGTTGAATGAGCAGCGCGGCACCAGGGACCTCGTCCTCAAGATCGGCATCCATGAAGGCCCCTGCCTCGCCGTGATGCTGAACGAACGGCAGGACTATTTCGGCCAGACCGTGAATATCGCCGCCCGTGTCCAGGGATTGTCGGTGTCACAAGCGATCCACGTCACCGGGCCCGTCATCGAGACGCCTGCCGTCGCCGCCATGCTGGACAAGGCTTCCATCGCGCCGATCCGCAAACATGCGGCACTGCGCGGCATTGCCGACAAAGTGGTGGTATTCGAAATTCCGTAACATCGTGCGGAGCTTGGGGCCATTCACGCCTTCCGGATGATCTGATTACCGAACCGTAATGCTGGCGCATGGAACCCGAAATAGATTGCCAGCGTTGCGTTTTCAGGCCATAGAGCGCCGCCCTTCGCCGCAACGTCCTTCGGCAACTCACGGAACCATGGATGCTGGATAAATTACGTCAGTTCATTGCCGAGGTCGCCTCGCCGCTCACGCAGGACAACCGCCCTTTCAGCGACACCGACTATCGCCTCGCCGCCACGGCGCTGCTGATCCATGTGGTGTCGCTGGATGGCGAGCCGTCAGAGGTCGAGAAGCGCAAGCTGCACACCGTGCTTGAAACCCGCTTTCAGCTCGACGCACCGACCGTCACCCAACTGATCGCGGAAGCGACTCTGGTGGAGGGCGAGGCGGTCGACCTCTATCACTTCACCAGCGTCATCATGCGCTCAGTCGACGAGGAGGGCCGCAAGCGCATCGTCGAGATGATGTGGGAGCTGGTCTATGCCGACGGCAATGTCAGCGAGTTCGAGGACAATGTGATGTGGCGCGCGGCCGACCTGCTCGGCGTGTCGTCACGCGACCGCATCCAGCTCAAGCACCGCATCGCCCAGGATGTCCCCCAGGACCAAACCGACCCGACCACCTGATCCGGCCTTGCGTTTTGAACCTGCCGACGATTTTGCCTGGCTGTTTATCGTCTCTCGCCAACCTTTCGGCCGAGCTTGATTTCAACATGATCGGCGGGCTCAATCGTCTGATCCGTTTAAGAGCATGATGCCGTGGCCAAGTGCGTGACCCTGATCACCGGCGCGTCGTCCGGCATCGGCGCCGATCTGGCGCGCATCTTCGCCGCGAACGGCCACCACGTCGCGCTGGTGGCGCGCCGCGCGGATCGGCTCAACGCTCTCGCCGCCGCCATCATCGCGGCCGGCGGCACGCCGCCGCTCGTCATTCCATGCGACCTGACGCGTCTCGACGCGGGTGACATCATCGCTGCGACACTCGCGGAAGCCGACGTCGAAATCGACATCCTCGTCAATAACGCCGGCTTCGGCCTGTTCGGCCAGACCCTCGCGCTCGATCGCGCGCAACAACTGGAGATGATCGCGGTCAATATCCGCGCGCTCACCGACCTGTCGCTGCGCTTCTCGGACAGCCTGATCCGCCATCGCGGCGGCCTGCTCAACGTCGCCTCGGTCGCGGCGTTCCTGCCGGGGCCGGGTATGGCGGTCTACTACGCCTCCAAGGCCTATGTGCTGTCCTTCAGCGACGCAATGCATAACGAACTCGGCCGTCATGGCGTCCGTGTCACCGCGTTGTGTCCCGGGCCGGTGCCGACCGAATTCCAGCGCCGCGCCGGATTCACCGCCGGCATGGATTCCGCCGCACTCAGCGTCAGCGCGGCAAAGGTCGCGCTGGCCGGCTATCGCGGCCTGATGCGCGGCAAGCGGATCGTGCTGCCCGGCCTCGGCATCCGCGCGATCCCGTTCCTGCTGCGCTTCGTGCCGCGCGGCTTCGTGCTGATGATGGTAGGGCTGATCCAGCGCAATCGTTAAAACAACGATTGCCTTGTTTCGGCCGCTCTCCCGGTTATTAAAAATTTACCAACCGGGATAATCCTCGAATCATGATTTCGCGCGCACGACGCGCCCAACACGAGGGCACGATGTCGATTCGCTCGGCCAACTCTCAGACTACCGCGACGCTCGAACATTTCGGCGACGATCGCCGCCCGGTGCTGGTGGTGCTGCATCAGGAGTCCTCGACGCCGGGCCGGGTCGGCAATGCGCTGCGTGCACTCGGTTACACCCTCGATATCCGCAAGCCGCGCTTCGGCGATCCGCTGCCGTCGACGCTCGACGATCACGCCGGTGCGATCGTGTTCGGCGGCCCGATGAGCGCCAACGATCCCGATGCCTATGTGCGGCGGGAGATCGAGTGGATCGCGCTGCCGCTGAAGGAGCGACGGCCCTATCTCGGCATCTGCCTCGGCGCGCAGATGCTTGCCAAGCACCTCGGCGGCACCGTCGGACCGCATCCCGATGGGCTTGCACAGATCGGTTACTATCCGATCCGCCTCACCGCCGCCGGCCGAGCGCTGTGCGGGCCATGGCCTGCACAAGTCTATCAGTGGCACTGCGAAGGCTTCACCCTTCCCCGCGGTAGCGAACTGCTTGCCGAGAGTGACGAATTTCCGGCCCAGGCGTTTCGCGACGACACCGCCTTCGGATTGCAGTTTCACCCCGACGTCACCACCGCGATGATGCATCGCTGGACCACGCACGGCGCTGAACGCTTATCGCTGCCGGGCGCACAGCCGCGCGCGGCGCATTTCGTCGGCCGCGCCGTTTACGATGTCGCCGAGCGAAGCTGGCTGACGGCCTTCCTGCAACACTGGCTGCGCGGTAGCCAGGCGCGCGTGGACGATCTTATTCTGGCGCAAGCCGCCGAGTGATTTTCGCGACACGGTATTCTCGCGCAGCGAACCCGGTTTCGTTTCCCGCCAAGGCCCGATAGGCTTCGTGAATCGTTGTACGACGCCGGGAGCCTTGCCGCATGACGCCTGAAACCTTCGCCGCATTGCTGCGCGCCTTCGCGCTCTCCGCCGAAACCGGCGACGGCGCCCGCTTCGCCGCGCACTTCACCCAGGATGCGATCTACTACGATTACATCTACGGCCCGCATCAGGGCCGCGCCGAAATCGCGCACATGATGCAGGACATGTTTCATCGCGACGCCACCGACTATCGCTGGGAGATGTTCGACCCGGTCATTAACGGCGAGATGGGCTATGCGTGGTCGCTGTCGAGCTTCACCTCGACGATTCCGCAGTTCAAGGGCCAGCGCATCGTCATCGACGGCATGAGCCGCTTCATCGTGCGCGACGGGTTGATCGCGGAGTATCGCGAATCCGTCAACGGCGGCGTGGCGATGGCGCAGCTCGGCGTCGCACCGGAGCGTATGAACAAGGTTTTCAACCGCTGGACCGGCTGGCTCAAGGAGCGGCCGGAAACGGTGGCTTATCTGGCGCGGCCGAAAGCCGGCACAGCTGACAAATAACGGGAGGACACGATGAGCTATCAGGACATTCTCTACGACGTCGAGGATCGCGTCGCGACCGTTACGCTGAACCGACCGGACCGCATGAATGCGTGGACACCGACGATGGAGCGCGAGGTGCGCGAGGCGATGGGCCAAGCTGCGAACGACGACGACGTTCGTGTCATCGTGCTGACCGGCGCGGGCCGCGGCTTCTGCGCCGGCGCCGACATGGACGCGCTGAAGGGGCTCGACCCCGCCGACATCAAGAAGCGCGGCAGCGAAATTCCGGCCTTCGACATGAACCGGCGGCCGGACTGGCAATCGCGTTATGGCTTTTATCCGTCGATCGCGAAGCCGATCATCGGCATGTTGAACGGCGCCACCGCCGGCATCGGGCTGGTTCACGCGCTCTATTGCGACGTGCGCTTCGCCGCCGACAACACCGTGTTCACCACCGCCTTCGCGCGGCGCGGCCTGATCGCCGAGCACGGCATCAGCTGGATGCTGCCGCGCATCGTCGGCCACGCCAATGCGCTCGACCTGCTGCTGTCGGCGCGCCGCGTGTCGAGCGAGGAGGCGTTGCGGATCGGGCTGGTCAACCGGCTCTATGCGCCGGACCAGCTTCGCGAACAGACTTACGCCTATGCCCGCGACCTCGCCGACAACGTCTCGCCGTCCGCCATGGCGGTGATCAAGCGGCAACTCTACGACGTGCCGTTCCAGACGCTGGCGGAAGCCACCATCGACGCCAACCGCGAAATGGCGGTCGCGCTGGCGGGCGCTGATTTCCGCGAGGGGGTCGCCAGCTTCATGGAAAAGCGCCCGCCGCGATTTACGGGGCGATGAGGGGGATAAGGAAACCAGTCTGTTCGTGGGAAGCCCGTCGTCGCCCTTCGGGCTATGCCGGGCACGCTTCGCCTTTGGCTAGACATGGCTGCGCCACGCATAGCCGAAGATGGGCTAATCGCATAATGGGTGAAGTTTGAGGGGTGGATGCAGTCCGTCTTCGCCCTACGGGCTACGCCGGACACGCTTCGCCTTCGGCTAGACGTGGCTGCGCCACGCGTAGCCGAAGGCGAAGCGTGGTGGAGCCAGGGAGGATCGAACTCCCGACCTCGTCATTGCGAACGACGCGCTCTCCCAGCTGAGCTATGGCCCCATTGCAGCGTGGCGACTGGAACTGCGCCAACGGCAAGTGGGCGTCATTTAAATCCCGCCCGACTCCAAGTCAAGGATGCTGCGCGCTCTAGCCGCCGCCGCAAAAAGGGCCGGAACTTCCCTTGTTTAGCGGGGGTTGAATCGATAGTTTCCGCCCCACCGAGCCCTTGAACCCGCGACCAACCCCGCGAGCCCTTCCCGCCATGCGCGCCATTCTCGATATCGTCCTCATCATCCTCGATCTCTACGTCTGGCTGCTCATCGCGTCCGCCATTTTGTCGTGGCTGATCGCCTTCAATGTGGTCAACACCCGCAACCAGTTCGTGGCCTCGGTCGCCGAGTTCCTTTATCGGATCACCGAACCGCTGCTGCGGCCGATCCGCAATTTCATGCCCAATCTCGGCGGCCTCGACATTTCGCCGATCATTCTGATCCTGATCATCATGTTCCTTCAGCGGGTGATCACCTACTACATCTACCCGGCCGTATTCTGAGCCTTATCGGACCGCTGATGGATAGACCTTGATGGATCCTTGGCGCTATTCCACCGGGGGCATCAGCGTTGCGTTGCGGGTGACGCCGCGCGGCGGACGGGACGATATCGACGGCGTGGAACGGCTTGCCAACGGCAAGAGCGTCGTCAAGGTCCGGGTCCGGGCCATCGCCGAGGGCGGCGAAGCCAATCGCGCCGTGACCGACCTGCTCGCCAAGGCGCTCGGGGTGCCGAAGCGCAACGTGCGACTGTTGACAGGCGTGACCTCGCGACTGAAGCAGGTCGCGGTCGACGGCGATCCCCGCCGGCTCGGCGAGACATTGAAGGCACTGGTTGCGGCCAAAGCCGCCGACGACACCTGATTGACAGAGGACGACATGACCGCGCGCATTATCGATGGAAAACTCATTGCCGCCGAGCTTCGGGCGCGGGTCGCCGAGGAAGTCGCGCGGGTCCAGCACGATCACGATCTGACGCCGGGCCTCGCCGTGGTGCTGGTCGGCAACGACCCCGCCAGCGAGGTCTACGTCCGCAGCAAGCACAAGCAAACCCAGGCCGCCGGCATGGCCTCGTTCGAGCACGTGCTGCCTGCCGACGTGACGCAGGAGAAGCTGCTCGGCCTGATCGGTCGGCTCAACCGCGATCCGGCGGTGCACGGCATCCTGGTGCAACTGCCGCTGCCCAAGGGGCTCGACACCGAGGCGGTGATCGCCGCCATCGATCCGGCCAAGGACGTTGACGGCCTGCATCCCAACAACGCCGGACGGCTGGCCGGCGGGTTGCCGGCGCTGTCGCCCTGCACGCCGCTCGGCTGCATCATCCTGACCAAGAGCGTCCACGAATCGCTCGAAGGCATGGATGCGCTGGTGATCGGTCGCTCCAATCTGGTCGGTCGTCCGCTGGTGCAACTGCTGCTCAACGAAAACGCCACCGTCACCATCGCCCATTCGCGCTCGCGCGATCTGCCTGATTTGTGCCGCCGCGCCGATCTGGTCTATGCCGCCGTCGGCAAGCCGGAAATGGTGCGCGGCGACTGGATCAAGCCCGGTGCCACCGTGATTGATGTCGGCATCACCCGCCTGCCCGGCAGCGACGGCAAGACCCGGTTGGTTGGCGACGTCGCCTTCACCGAAGCGCTCGCGACCGCCGGCGCCATCACGCCGGTGCCCGGCGGCGTCGGCCAGATGACGGTCGCCTGCCTTCTGGTCAACACGCTGCGCGCCGCCTGCGCCATCCGCGGCCTGCCACCGCCGGCGGTGTGACGATCGTATGGCGAACTGACAGCGTCATCCTGAGGTGGCGATGCACTTGCATCGCCCTCGAAGGATCGCCGTCGCCCTTCGAGGCGCCACGCTTCGCGCGGCGCACCTCAGGGTGACGGCTTTCGATTCGATATTTCGTTGATCTACCCCGCGCTGCTCTGAATGAACCGCAGATAGAAGCGGATCATGTCGGCGTAGTTGGCGATGCTGAGCCGCTCGTTGGTACCGTGGAAGCGCTTGAGATCTTCCGAGGTCGCGCGCACCGGCGAGAAGCGGAAGATGTTGTCGGTCAGCCCGGCATAATGCCGCGAGTCCGTCGCGGCGATCATCAGGCCCGGCGCGACGATGACATCCGGGAAAATCTCGCGGATGGTCTGGTTGAGCACGCGATAGCCTGTGCTCGCGGTGCCGGTCACCGGCGGCGGATTGGTGTTGCCGGGGAACGGCGCGATCGCGATCTTGTCGTTCTTCACGGTGTCGCGGACATGCGCGGTGACGCTGTCCTGCGTATCGCCCGGCAGCAGCCGGAAGTTCACCGTGGCCTCGGCGTTGCCGGGCAGCACGTTGTCCTTGTCGCCGGCATTGAAGATGGTGAGCGCCGTGGTGGTGCGCACCATCGCGCGCGTCGGCCCAGACTTGTCGAACTCGCGCACCAGGAGCGGCTTGAACAGCCAGAGGTTCGACAGCACGACGCGATTGAAGCCGTGCATCTCCGGCGCCAGCGTATCGAACATTTCGCCGACCGCGCCACGCACCCGCGCCGGCAGGCTGTGATCCTCAAGCCGTGCCAGCGCGGCAGCCATCATGCCGATGGCGGTTTCGCGCGGCGGCATCGAGGAATGTCCCGGTGTCGCGCGCGACGTCAGCACCAGTGTCGCATAGCCCTTTTCCGCGACGCCGATCAGCGCCGCCGGCTGATCGAGGCCCTTCATGATGCCGTCGGTGATCAGCAGGCCCTCGTCGAGAACGAAATCGAGCTTGACGCCGCGCGACGCCAGCAGCGCCGCGATCACCTTGGCCCCGCGCTGGCCGCTCACTTCCTCGTCATGGCCGAACGCGAAATAGATCGTCCGCTTCGGGCGGAAACCGGCCTTCGCCATCTGCTCGGCGGCTTCCAGCATGGAGTACAGGTTGCCCTTGTCGTCCCACGAACCGCGGCCCCAGATGAAGCCATCGGCGATGACGCCGTCGAACGGCGGTTGCTGCCAATCTTTTTCAGTCCCCGGTGCGACCGGCACGACGTCCTGATGCGCCAGCAGCGCAATCGGCTTCGCCGCCGCGTCCGATCCTTCCCAGGTGTAAAGCAGGCTGTGCTGACCGACGATCTCGCGCTTGGCGACGGCGTGGAACGCCGGGAAGCTCGCCGCGATATGCTCGCGCAGACCGCGCAGCGCGTCGGCATCCTGATCCGGATTGAGGAAGTTCGAGATGGTCTTGAAGCGGACCGCCTCGGCCAACCGCTTCGCCGCGCCCTGCTCGTCGACGGCCGCGCGCGGGACCGCCGCGACCTGAAGCTGTTTCGAACCGAGGCGGAAAGTATTGACCGCGACGATCGCCGCGAGCACCACAACTGCCGCGACCACGACCGCGAGAAGGCCGCCGATCCATTTCAACACGCGCCGCATCGGTTGCCCCCAGCTTGCGGTCTCGTTCCGATCTCAGGCCTTCTTGGTCTTGGATTTGGCGCGCTCGATGCCTTCGAGGATCAGGCGTTGCGCATCCTCGGCGCCGCCCCAGCGCAGCACCTTGACCCACTTGCCGGGCTCGAGATCCTTGTAGTGCTCGAAGAAGTGCTGGATCTGCTGCAAGGTGATGTCCGGCAGATCGCTGTAAGTGCGGATCTTGTCATAGCGCTGCGTCAGCTTCGAGGTCGGCACCGCGATGATCTTCTCGTCACCGCCGGCTTCGTCTTCCATCATCAACACGCCGACGGGACGGATCGCGATCACCGCGCCGGGCACGATGGCGCGGGTGTTGGCCACCAGCACGTCGCACGGATCGCCGTCGCTCGACAGCGTGTGCGGAATGAAGCCGTAGTTTCCGGGATAGCGCATCGCCGTATAGAGGAAGCGATCCACCACCAGCGTACCGGCCTCCTTGTCCATCTCGTACTTGATGGGCTCGCCGCCGACCGGCACCTCGATGATGGCGTTGACCTCATGCGGCGGGTTGGCCCCAAGGGAAATGGCGTCGATACGCATCGTAAGCTCCGTGATTCAGGCGATCAGCCTGGTCCAAACAAGTTGGCCCCGTCATACGCGAAGTGACAGAACCTTGTCTAAAATAATGGCGGCACCTGCCCGACCTTGACCGGGCCCAGCAGCACCGCGCCGTCGGCGAATCGCAGCGGGAACGACCGTGCCGGCTTACCTTCGAGCTCCGCCGGACTGCCGAGCGAATTGACCACCGCCGCGAGACCCGCGCCGGCGTTCTGGCGCACCACCCTGCCGAGACCCGGAATCATCCTGTCGAGCGAGCCGAGCAGATTGTTGACGTCCTGCGCCTTCACGCCCGGTGCGAGGCGATCCAGCGTCGCCTGCGGAACGCCCTCCTCCAGCACCTTCTCGATGCCCAGCAGCGGAATCACCTGTTCGAAGCCGACCACCGTCACCTGCAGTTCGCCGTCGAGATTGCCGTCGGGCGTGAGATCGAGCGAACCGGCGGCAGTCGCGATCATGTTACCCTGCTGGATGCGGGCGCGCTCGATCCTGATCTTGCCGTCGGCCGCCTGTATCTCGCGGAAGCGCACCGGCCATGGCTTTGGCGAGAAATCCTTGAGGCCGGTCAGCCGCGCGCCGATCAACGCATCGAACGGCTGCGTCAGCGCCGGATGGATGTCCTGCACGCTGGCCTGCGTCAGGTCCACCGCGACATCGATCACCGGATGATCCGGCGTGGAGCTCGCGGCAAGCTGCGTATGCAGTTCGGCATGGGCCGCGCGCGCCAGCGGCACCGCGACGCCGCTGTTCAGGCGATCGACCGAAGGCGCATCGAACACCAGCGCCACGCGCTGGGGAATGCCCGGCAGGCCCGCGATGCTGCTGCGCGCGGTTTTCCAGTTGACCTGCATCGCTGGCGGCTCGCCGCGCGCCGCCAGCGTCGCCGGGGCAGTGAATTCCGCGATCAGCAAGCCCGGCGTATAGATCTGTCCGATCACCAAAATCTTGCCGAGGCGCGCTGTGACCGGCGCATCTCCGGCCCCATGAGCAGTCTGCGAGACCAATGTGACGCTGGCGTCCTCGCAGGTCACCTCGAGGCGGAACGGGAAGCCGGCCACCGACCGCTTGGCGCAATCGTAGACGCGGCCGGCCTTGGCTTCGCTCGCGCGCCAGACATCGACCTTATGGTCGACCTGCGAAGCGGCATAGAACCAGAACGCGCTCCAGCCGATCGCGGCGATCACGACGAGGGCGGGCATCACGAACACCGGCCACAACGGCCGCCGGCGCGGAAGTTTGATCGAATCGGGCATCAGCGACCTTTAGAGCATGATCCCGAAAAGTGGAAACCGGTTTGCGCTAATGCGGCCATTCGGGTCGGACAAGATCATGCTCCGTCAAAAGAGAGGCGAAGAGTGTGATTCAACGCAGTCGAAGCAGACTCTAGCGCAACGAATCCGGCAATTTTGGACAATCCACCTGTCCATCCGTATCTCCCGTCTTGCACGAAGGCCGACGAACCGCAAATATCCCGCCACTTTCAGGTCCCATTTCAGGAAACTTCTGACCCATGCAGTTCGATGACGTCATCCTCGGCCGCCGGAGCATTCGTGGATACAAACCGGCCCCCGTTCCCAAGGCCTTGATCGAGGAAATCATCGCACTGGCGATGCGCGCGCCGTCGTCGATGAATACCCAGCCGTGGAATTTCTACGTCATCACCGGCGAGCCGCTCAATCGCATCCGCGCCGGCAATACCGAGCGGATGGTCGCAGGCATTCCGCAGTCGCGCGAATTTCGCACCGGTCAAGCGTTCACAGGCCAGCACCGCGACAGGCAGGTGGGCGTCGCCAAGCAACTGTTCTCCGCGATGGGGATCGCACGCGACGACAAGGAGATGCGGCAGGATTGGGTGCTGCGTGGCTTCCGCCAGTTCGACGCGCCCGTTTGCGTCATCGTGACGTACGATCGCGTGCTGGACGGCAGCGACGATACGCCGTTCGATTGCGGCGCTGTCGCGACCGCCCTGGTCAATGCCGCGTGGTCGCGCGGGCTGGGCGCTGTGATCAACAGCCAGGGCATCATGCAGTCGCCGGTGGTGCGCGAACATGCCGGGATTGCCGACGACCAGGTCATCATGAAAAGCATCGCGCTCGGATGGCCGGATGAAGACTTCCCGGCCAATGCGGTGGTGTCCGAACGAAAGTCCGTCGAGGAAGCCACGGTGTTCGTGGGATTCGACAGCTAGTCGCGCGCACAGATCCGATGCCTTATTTGTTCGTCATTGCGAGGAGCGAAGCGACGAAGCAATCCGGTCCTTGCTTCGTGGCTTTCTGGATTGCTTCGCTTCGCTCGCAATGACGCCGCAGAGGTTCCGCCAGCCTAAAATGACCAACCCTGTTTCAGCCTCGCCGTCCGGCGGCGACCTCTGGGTGTTCGGCTACGGCTCGCTGATGTGGCGGCCGGGCTTCGAGTTCGAAGAACAGGTGCAAGCCCGGTTGATCGGCGCGCATCGCGCGCTGTGCGTCTATTCATTCGACCATCGCGGCACCGCCGAGCGCCCCGGACTGGTGCTTGGCCTCGATCGCGGCGGCGCCTGCCGCGGCATCGCCTTTCGGGTCGCGGCCGCGCGGCGCGACGACACCATCGCTTACTTACGCGCGCGCGAGCAGACCACCAATGTCTATCACGAAGTGACGCGGTCGGTCTGGCTGAAGGACGATTCTCGCCGCCACGTCACCGCGCTCACCTACATCGTCAATCGTGGCCACGTACAATATGCCGGGCGTCTCGGCTTGCAGGATCAGATGCGCTACGTGCGGCAAGGCCACGGCCGCTCGGGCGACAACATCGATTATGTGCTGTCTACCGTCGCCGCGATCGAAGCACAGGGCTTTCGCGATGCGCCGCTGCACAAGCTTGCAGCCGCTCTGCGCACCGATGCATCCGCATCGGATCATGCGACGGCAATGGACTGATTAGACCTTCGCGGACGACGGCACGCCGCCGAACAGTTGCGCCTGCTCCGCGCGCGCCGTTTCGATCAAGCGGCGGCTCGCCTGTTCAATCGAAGTGCTGACGCGCATGTTGAACTCCTCGCGCGGCAGGCCGGCCGGCAGCGGATCGAGAAATTCGACCACCAGCGTCCCCGGATAACGCATGAAATTGCGGCGCGGCCAGAACAGGCCGGAATTGAGCGCCACCGGAATGCACGGCGCGTTGCAGCCGGCATAGATCAAGCCGACGCCGTTCTTGTATTGCGGCGGCGCGTCGACCGCTGTGCGCGTGCCTTCCGGGAAGATGATGAGCTGACGTCCGCCCTTCACCGCGTCGCGCGCGCGACGCACCATCTCGAGCAGCGACTTGCCACCCGAGGCGCGGTCGATACCGATCATCCCGGCCTTGCGCAGATACCAGCCGAAAAATGGAATCCACATCAGTTCCTGCTTGAGGATGTAGAGCGGCTGATCGAAGAACTGCGTCAGCGCGAACGTCTCCCACATCGACTGATGCTTGGATGCGACGATCAGCGGGCCGGCCGGGATTTTCTCCACGCCGCGATATTCGACCCTGGTGCCGCAGATCACGCGCAACAGCCAGATGCTGCTCCGCGCCCAGAACCGGACGATCACCAGCAGCGCGGTCCGCGGCAGCAGGAAAGTCGGTAGCGCGATCAGGATCAGCGCCACCAGCCAGGCATAGAACAGCACGTTGTAGAGCAGCGAACGCAGGAAAATCGTGGTCATCAGCTACCCTGTCAACTTGCCGCGGCTTTCGCCGTCTTGCGCGACGGCGGCACGGCGCGCTCGCTGGTCTCCGGCAGCAGATCGAGCCCGATATCGGCCAGGCGAACGCGGACTTCGGCGGCGACGTACTTGACATATTCGGACAGCAACAGCCGCATCGCCGCGCCATTGGTCCACCACGGCTCATCGCGCCATTTGTCGCTGACCACCGCGAAGGGAATGAGATTGATATCCGGCATGGCGTGGGACATTTCGACGATGGCGCGCGGCATGTGATAGTTCGAGGTCACCACGATCAGCGAGCGGAAGCCGCGCTCGTGGACCCAGCGGCGGGTCTCGGCGGCGTTGCTGCGGGTATTCACCGCCGAGCGATCAAGATCGGCGCAGCAATCGAGCAGCGCCTGGCTGTCCGGTACCGAGCGGGAAATATCGTTGATGCTGTTGGTCGGATGCACGCCGGAAATCAACAGCCGCTTGCCATAGCCCTTGGCGAGCAGTTCGACCGCATCGGAAACGCGCGAGGAGCCGCCGGTCAGCACCACGATGCCGTCGGCATTGCTCGACGGCTTCAATTCGGCGACGCGCAGTTGCGACAGGAAGCCGACGAAACCGAGCGCCGCACCGAAGAACGCAATCGCCAGCGCCGTGACGATCAACGCGCGCACGAGGCCACGCGGGCGCGCCGGGGCGGCCGCGGTGTCCGGCGGGTTTTGATCGATGCGCTGATCCATGACGATGCTGACCGAACCTACTCCATTCTGCTCTGCGCGACGCTATGACAAATCTAGCGTAGATTCCGACAAAGGCGAGCCCCGACGCCAAATCCACGCCATCCCGATCCGCGCTTCAACCGATATCGTCCAGCGTTGCGAATAAAGTGCGGCGTGATGCCCAGGCGGTGACGGCTGCGATCAAAATCGCTTGAGCGGCCAAGACCAGGTAGCCGGACGGTTGCAGCGCAAACGTCCCCAGCAGCGCGACGAACTGGTCGCCGGTCGGCGTGCCGGCGAACCAGCCCGCGATCGATTCCGAAAAGCCGAACAGCAGCATCGCCGCGACGCCGCCGATGATGCCGCCCTCGAGCCCGAGGCGCAGGAAATGATACAGGAAGCGGTTGGCGATGTAGCGGTCGCTGGCCCCGACGAAATGCAGCACCTCGACGATGGGACGATTTGCCGCCATCGCGCCGCGCGTCGCGAACGACACCGAGATGATGGTGGCGATGATCACCAGCGCCAGCACGCCGATGCCGGCCACGACCGTCACGCCGCTCATGGTGCGCATCCGCTCGATCCAGGCGCGATGATCGTCGACGCTGGCGGACGGCGCCACCTGCTTCAACTTTCCGTCGAGCCCCGCGAGGTCCCGCGCCGCGCCGGGCGTCACCCGGGCGACGATGATCCGCGGGATCGGCAGTTCATCCAGCGACAACCCGCTGCCGAGCCATGGCTCCAGCAGCTTGTTGGATTCTTCGCGCGTGAAAATACGCACGTCGACGATTCCCGGCTGCGCCTTGAGCGCATCGGCGGCGGCGGCGACGTCGCGGTCGAGATCGCGCCCGGTGACGGGGCGGACCTGCACGGTGAGTTCGCTGGCGACATCGGATTGCCATTCGGTGGCGGAGGCATGGACGAGCAGCACGACGCCGGTGCTGATGCAGGCGAGGAAGGTCATGATGGCGACCACCACCACCAGCGCGCGGCCGACGATCGACCCGCGCGGCACGATGGGCGAGACGTTGCGCGCCTTCGTTGGCACCTGCGGCCGCTCATGGCCGAGGTCCATCAAGGCATCGCGCTGATCGCTGTCGCGCTTACTCATAGATATGCAGCCGTCCCTGGTGCAGCACCAGCCGCCGCGCCTCGTACTGATCCATCAAGGCGATATCGTGCGTGGCGATGATAACGGCGGTGCCGGATTTGTTCAGTTCGATGAACAGCCGCAGCAGGCGGCGGCCCAGCGTCGGATCGACGTTGCCGGTCGGCTCGTCGGCGAGCAACAGATTCGGCCGCGCGATCACCGCGCGCGCGATCGCCGCGCGCTGCTTCTCGCCACCCGACAGGATCGGCGGCAGTGCATCCATCCGCTCGCCAAGGCCGACCCATTTCAGAAGATCGATGACCTCGCGACGATAGGTGGATTCGGCACGGCCCATGACGCGGAACGGCAGCGCGACGTTCTCATAGGTGGTCATGTGATCGAGCAGGCGAAAATCCTGCAACACGATGCCGATGCGCTTGCGCAGATCGGCGACCTCGTTCTTGCCCAGCAGCGAGACGTCCTGGCCGAACAGATTCACCAGCCCGCGGGTCGGCCGCAGCGACAGAAACAAAAGCCGCAGCAACGACGTCTTGCCGGCGCCGGACGGGCCAGTGAGAAACTGGAACGAGTGCGCGGGAATCTGAAAATTGAGGTCGCGCAGAATCTCCGGGCCGAGCCCGTAGCGCAATCCGACATTTTCGAACCGGACCACAGGCAGCTCCGTTCGAGGTGACACAACAGGCCGAGACGGCGCGACAGACGAGCCCCGCGCGGCCGCATCGAGGCTCCGCCGACGGAAAACGTCTTAACGGTTGTGCGTCAATTATGGTTTCCGGTTCGTTAACGGACGGCGGCTTAAGCTGCCGGGACTTCTCAAGCGGCGATTCGCTCATGAACATCGTTTGTCCTCATTGCACCACTTTCTTCGCCATCGATCCCGCCAAGCTCGGCCCCGCCGGGCGCATGGTGAGGTGCGCGCGCTGCAAGGAGATGTGGCTGGCGCGCCCCGAACAATCCGCGGCCGCCGGCCCGGCGATGCCCGCGTTGGCTTCGGCCGGCGCGGCTCACGATCCGGACGACCACGAGGCCGTGGAATGGGACGAGCCGACGGCGTCGGAAACGCAGCCGCCGGTCGAGACGCCAATCATCGACAGCCCCTCGATTGCCGCCGACCTGCCGAACAGCCACCAGGACGACCTCCCGGACGATGCAACCCCGCCGGGTAGCCGGTTCGCGGCGGGACCGCCGTTACGCAAGCCCTGGTTCAAGTTCTGGCGCCGCGGCCGGGGCGAGCGGCCGCATCGCGCCGCGCGCAGACCGGTCCTCACGCTGCCAGTTGCCTGCGTCGCGATGGCGGCGCTCGTCGCCGGCCTCCTGATGTGGCGCGCCGAGATCGTTCGACTGCTGCCGCAGACCGCGCTGTTCTACCGGCTGATCGGCCTCGACGTGAATCTGCGCGGGCTCGCCATCAAGGACGTCAAGATCAGCACCGAGACGGTCGACAACAAGCCGGTGCTGGTGATCGAAGGCAACATCGTCGATGTCGCGCGCAAAACCGTCGAGCTGCCGCGCTTGCGCTTCGCCGTCCGCGGCGCGAA
>JAFKKM010000089.1 GCA_017305555.1 Hyphomicrobiales bacterium
ATGTGCGGGAAGGTGAAGGTGATGAGCTGTCCGGCGTAGGACGGATCGGTGAGGATTTCCTCGTAGCCGGTCATCGCCGTGTTGAAGCAGACCTCGCCGACGGCGTGGCCTTCTGCGCCGAGCCCGAAGCCTTCGAACACCGTACCGTCGGCAAGAACCAACAGCGCGGTCGGCTTAAGGTCCGGCCAAGCGGGAGAATTTTCTGATGTGGTCATAAAGGGACTACATAGTCCCGCTGTTGCGCCGCGTCAAAGCCGGAAACGACGGATTCACATGCGCGTCGGGAGAATTTGACAGCGCGGCCCGCGGCTTTCATCCTCCGCGCGCGGTGGGGGCGGATCACAGCAACTTTCGAACAATTCGGGGGCAAATTTGATCGATTCAATGCCGATTCTGCTGGTTCCGGGCCTTGGCGGCTCGCCGCGCATCTACGCGCCGGTGGCGGACGCGCTGTGGCGCTATGGGCCTGTAACCGTCGCCAATCATGTCCGCGACGACAATATGGCCGTCATTGCCCGCCGTATTCTGGCCGAGGCGCCGCCGCGTTTCGCACTCGCGGGGCACTCGATGGGCGGCTATATCGCCTTCGAGATCATGCGGCAGGCGCCGGACCGCGTCGCCAGGCTGGCGCTGATCAACACCCAGGCACGGCCGGATTCCGACGAGGCGAAAGCGCGTCGCCGCGCCCTGATCGCACGCATCGAGCAGGGCGAGTATCACGCCGTGCTCGACGATCTGTTTCCCGGCTTCGTGCATCCCTCGCGTCACGGCGACAAGGCACTGCGGCAGTTGGTGCATGACATGGGCGACGACGTCACTGCCGAAGGGTTTGTCCGTCAGCTTACCGCAATCGTCGCGCGACCGGATTCGCGCCCGACCTTGGCGAAGATCCGATGTCCGACCCTGGTGCTGACCAGCGACACCGACAACACGCTGTCGAACACCTTGTCGAAGGAGATGGCCGACGGCATCAACGGCGCCAGGCTGGTGATCATTCCCAATTGCGGACACCTGCCGCAGCCCGAGAAGCCGCGCGAAACCGCAGCGGCGCTCACCGCCTGGCTGCAAGGCGAATAAGCGCCGGGGTGGCCCTATGCATGCCACCGTTGGAGCCATGATCGCCATAGATGCGGGGGCGTCCCGCTTTCAGCTCCGAGCTACGCGCTGATAACTGCGAGGTGATCAGTTTGTTGAACAAACTCATGCACGATTAAGAGTTCGGTGCTATGAGGCCGCGGCAAGCCGTCCCGTGCTTGCTGGTGATCGGCGCAACCCTTTCGTGCGCCATTCAGGCCTTAGATGCCTCCCTCGATCGATTTCTTTCTCGCCTCAAAGGCGTCGCGTTCCGACGCGGCGCCGGCACCCTGGCGCCGGCCGTTCCTGGCATGGCTCGATGGCATCGAGCGAGGCTGGGGCATCCCGTTGCTGATTTTCGCTTTCGCGGCAATCTGGTGGTTGTTTCTGGTCGTCGCCTATACCGGTGCCGATCTGCATGCCGACGTGCTGGAAACTTGGTCAATCGGACGTTTCTTCGCCTGGGGCAACCCCAAGCATCCGCCATTGATGGGGTGGGTCTCGCACCTTTGGGGGATGGTGTTTCCGTTGACCGACTGGTCGTTCCAGATGCTGGCGATGGCGAACGCCGCACTGGCGCTATGGGCCGTCGATCTGATCGCCCGGCGCTTCGTCCGCGGTGACAAGCGCGCGCTTGTCCTGCTGCTCGCGATGCTGATGCCGGTCTATCAATTCCACGCCCAACGTTTCAACGCCAATTCGGTGCAGCTCGCGCTCTGGCCATTGGCTGTCTATTTCTTTTTGCGGTCGTTCGAGTCGCGGCACCTGGTTTGGGCGGTTCTCACCGGCGTCTTCTGCGCACTGGCGATGCTCGGCAAATATTATTCGATCTTTCTGGTCGCGAGCCTGGTGTTCGCCGCGATCTGTCATCCGCAGCGCCTGCGCTATCTGCTGTCGCCGGCGCCATGGGTGTCGACGGTGGTCGGTTTCGCGGTGCTCGCGCCTCACATCTACTGGCTGGCGACGACAGGTGCGCAGCCATTCGACTATGCCATGCAGATTCATGGCGGGCTGGCGTTCGAGCGCTCGCTCGAGGAAGTCTGCATGTTCGTGCTTGGGCTTGCGGCTGCGGTGGCGCTGCCGGCCCTGGTGTGGGTCGTGGCCGCGGGACGGCAGCTCCGTTTCTTCCCGGCTGATTTTCGCAACATCGATCCGAGACTGTGGCTGCTGTTTCTGATCCTCATCGGCACTATCGTTTTCCCGTCGATCGTGACGGTGGCGGTCGGCACCAGCATGCCGTCGATGTGGGCCCTGCAAGGGCTGTTCCTGATTCCAGTGCTGATCGTTTGTGGCGCCAGCTTCCCGATCGCGCGTTTCTATACGGTGAATACAGCAATTCTCACGGCAGGCGTTGCCATTGTCGCGGTCAGCGTTGCCGCACCGCTGTACGCGATCGAGCGCAACGCGCATCGTGCCAATGACCGCGCGTTCTATCGGCTGGCGGCGCTCGAGCTGACCCGGCTGTGGCATCAGTCGACGTCCAGGCCGCTGCAAGCGGTGAGCGGCGACGACGGGTTGGCGTTCGCGACCGCATTCTACAGTCCCGACCATCCGCACTACCGGCGTCCGTTCCAGTATCAATACACGTGGGGTATGCCGCGCGTGACGACGCTCGAACAGGGATGGACGGCCCTTTGCTTCGCAGAGGATAGCGATTGCCTGAAGTGGATGGATCGCGTCGCCGGACGTGCGCCGCGTGTATTCCGCAACGAATTTGTCGTCCAGCCAGTCCTGTGGGGACATGCCGGGGCGTCGGCCCGTGTCGTCGCGTTGATCGCTCCGCCGGCCGTCGCGGATCGCGGTGTCGAGACTCCGCCGGCGGAGGATTTTAGCGCGAGCAACCGCGAGCACTGAACGCTCCGGCCGGGAACCGCGCGAATTCGGTTTCGCTACGGTTGTGCGGGCGGACCAAAAGTCCTAGATCGTTCATCTCATCAATCGATCCGGTGCGGCGGCGTCCGCTGCATCATGCGGAGGCCGTCATGCTGCGCGATGCCATCAACACTGCCGTCAAGGAGGCCATGAAGGCCAGAAACGAGCGGGCGTTGTCGACGCTGCGCATGGTCAACTCGACCATCAAGAACGCCGATATCGACGCGCGCGGGCAGGGCAAGCCGCCGCTCTCCGACGCCGACCTGCTCAGCCTGTTGCAGAAGATGATCAAGCAGCGGCAGGAATCGGTGGAGCTTTACGACAAGGGCGGCCGCACCGAACTCGCCGCGCAGGAGCGCGAAGAGATCGCCATTATCTCTGCCTATCTGCCCAAACAAATGTCCGACGACGAGGTGAAGGCCGCCGTCGCCGCGCTCATCTCCGAAACCGGCGCGAGCGGTATCAAGGACATGGGCAAGGTGATCGGCGCGCTGAAAGCGAAATACGCCGGCCAGATGGATTTCGCCAAAGCCAGCGGCGTGGTGAAGGCGGCGTTGACCGGTTAGGCGATGTCAGCGTCGTCCCCGCGCAGGCGGGGACCCAGACTCTACAGCCGTCGTGATAACAACGAGGGCTTATTCATTCTAAGCGCCCTCGATCATAACCAGAGCTAGGGGTTATGGGTCCCCGCCTGCGCGGGGACGACCAGTTGGTAGGCGTTATCAGCCCTAAGCAATGACAATCACCCCGGCAGCTTCACGCCCAATCGCTTCAGCGCTGCCAACATCTTCGCGGGTGTCTCCAATTTGATGGTCGGTGCGGCTCCCGTTTCGAGCAAACTCTTGAGGCTCGACAGAATCGCCGGCCAACCTGTTGCGCCGCCGGAGCGGATGTCTTCGTCGATCGGGCGTTCGCCGGCTTCCGTCATCGTCAGCCGCACCGCGTCGCCGGCCGGTTCGATCTCATAGGTCACCAGCGTCTGGCCCAGCGCTTCGACAAGGCCGGGCCAGTTGACATTGAACGTCAGGCTCAACCGCTTCGGCCTGTCGCACGCCAGCACCTTGCCGCCGATGTGCTCGGAGCCGTCGGGTGCGCGCAACACAAAGCGGCCACCGATGCGCTCCTCCACCTCGACGGCGAAGCCCGAGAAATACTTTCGGCTGAACTCGGCGGTGGTGAGCGCCTGCCACACCTGCTCCGGCGTGGCGACGATGTAGATCGTGTAGACCGTGTGCGGCGTGAAGGTGTCGATATCGATCATGTTGCTATCATCCGATCATGTGAGTCGTCATTGCGAGGAGCGTAGCGACGAAGCAATCCAGTTCTTACTTTGTGACTTTCTGGATTGCTTCGCGGAGCCTGTGCTCGGACGGCGTGAAACGCCGATCCGAGTGCTCGCAATGACGATTACTTCAACGGCCGGCGATCGCGGGCCATCGGCATGGCGCTGCCGGTTTCCAGCATGGTCTTCAGATTCGACAGCACGGCGGGCCAGCCGGTCGAAATCGCGCTGAGCATCTCCGGGTAGGTTTCGTCGTGGGTGACGGTGAGGCGAACTTCGTGTTCGAGCGGATGCAGATCGAAGGTCACGCGAGATACTTTGGAGGGGTCCGATGCCTGATCGGGGTTGGCCCAGGTGAGGACCATGCGGCGCGGCGGATCGCTTTCGATCACGGTGCCGACGACATCGACCTTGTTCGCATCGTCGTAGTTCTCGTGGCTCCATGCCGAGCCGGGCTTCCAATCGGAGCGGTTGCGGTGCCGCCACCAGTATTCCTTGGTCATCTCCGGATCGATCAAGGCGTTCCAGAGTTTTTCCGGCGTGGTTTGAATGTAGATCACGTAGACGAAATCGGGCTTACGCATCACGAGACTCCAATCGTCGTTTGAGGTCGCTGAGCGCGGCGAGCTTGTCGCGCTCGAATTTCTTGATCCACCGCTCGCCGATCTGATGGATCGGCACCGGGTTGAGGTAATGCAGCTTCTCGCGGCCATGCCTGATGGTGGCGACGAGATTGGCCGCTTCCAGAATCGCGAGGTGTTTGGTCACGGCCTGCCGTGTCATGTCGAGGCCGTCGCAGAGGTCGCTCAGGGTCTGGCCGTTTCGGGCGTGAAGCCTGTCCAGCAATGCGCGCCGCGAAGCGTCCGCCAGTGCTTTGAAGACTTCATCCATGGCGAAGATAATAGGCAACTAAATGGTTGCATGTCAAGTGGCGGCTTTTGAACATGCCGGCCCGACCTTGCCCGCTTTCGGCAGCTTTGCTGGTCTTGCATTGAGAAGCGTCGAACGCAGATCGAACTGATTGAGCCGCGCACGCTGGTGCTGACGCGATTCGCAAATGCGCGGCAGCTTGATGTTTACTTGGTTCGCAACGAATGGCTATTGCAGCGGCATTGGCGGTCGGGGAACGCTACTGTCGCCGGGCGGTGGCGGAAGTCGCGCGGGCGCGGTTGACTGGATATAAGCTTCGCGTTGCGTGGGGACCTGCCGATAATCCTGCCGTTGCGATTGTGGTTGTGGCGGCGGAGCGGGTGCAAGTGTGCGCGAAGCCACGGGGGTCCGCGAAGCCGCGGCCGGTGTTGACGAATGCCGCGGTCGTTGTCGTGAGGCTGGCCTTGGCGCTTGCTCGGTGACTTTGTGGCGGGCCGCCTGCTCGCTGAGTTTCGCGACATCGCTGCTGAGTTGCTGCTGACCGGCGCGCAACTGCTCGACCGTTTGCTTCAACGACGCAATTTCCTGCGCCATGGTGTCCAACGACTGTGTGACTTCAGGCGGCAGCGCTACCTGTGTCGGAGCGGGCTCCGTCGCCGTCGGCGTAGCAGGAGTGGGCATAGCGGGTGTTGGCGCCTCCGATGCAGCGTTGCTGCTCTCTTGCGTGGGCGCAGGTGCTGGCGCCTCACTAGCCGGTTGAGATGCTGCGACTTGTGAGGCCGCGTCTTGTGGCTCGGCGGCGTTCGCGCTTTGCGTGGGAGCTGGTGCATTTGCGACAAACTGCGGCAGCAGGGACGAAAGCCGCTGCTTCGCCTGATCTCCGTAGACATGCCAGGCCATTGTCGCGGCAACGCCTGCGCAAATGGCCAGGAAAACAACCCTTCGGCCGGATCGCGCACGCGATGTCAGAATGCGCGTGTTGCCGGTGTTATCATTTAATGGCGTGGCGCTGAGCGGAGGCTCGTTCGCCGGCTCCGGCGAAGCCGCAGGCGTGACGTCGGGCCCGGACGGATCCTTCGCGTGGGTCGTCGACAAGGCGCGTAGCTGCGCGGCTATCGCGTCGTGCGGGTCGGCATGTTGCAATTGCATGGTCGCTCCGTGGTCATACGGGTGCAGTGCGCGGCAAGACGCCGGCCGCCGCGAACGTGGAAGGATGGAGCATCGCGCTTTGGCTATAGGAAGGCGGTACGGTGAAAAGGATGAGGCGGGGGAACCAGGTGTTGAGCCTGTGACCGCACATGCACTCGAAGGCGAAGGGAAGACTTGAGCACCGTTCTCATGCATATTCGTTACAACCAAACGTTTCCGGTCGATGCCCCATGTCCCTGCAACTCTATCTCGCCTTCGTTGCCGCCTGCCTCGTGCTCACCATCGTGCCGGGGCCGATCGTGACGCTGCTGGTCGCGAACGGGCTGCGGCACGGCACGCGCGCGGCGCTGGTCAACATCGCCGGCGCGCAGGTCGGGCTCGCGATCTCCATCGGCATCGTCGCGGTGGGGCTGACGTCGATGATGGCGACGATGGGTTACTGGTTCGATTGGGTGCGCTTCGCCGGCGCGGCCTATCTGGTGTGGATCGGCGTCAAGATGGTGCGCTCGCCGGGTCTCGACGTGACAAAGGGCGATGCGCCGCCGCCGCCGAAGGGTGGTTTCTTCCTGCAAGGGCTGGTGGTGTTGCTCAGCAATCCGAAGATGCTGATCTTCTTCGGCGCGTTCATCCCGCAATTCGTCGATCTCAAGCAGCCGCACTTTCCGCAAGTGATCCTGCTTGGCGTCACCTTCATGGTGATCGCGGGCGCAACCGATGCGATGTACGCGTTGCTGGCAGGCCGGGCACGGACGCTGCTTTCGACCAGCCGCACCCGGCTGGTGTCGCGCCTGTCCGGCTTGTGCATGATCGGTGGCGGCGTCTGGCTGGCGTTGACGCGGGCGCGCTGAGCTTACGCCAGCGCGCGCAACTCGGATTCCAGCTTTCGCAAGATGCGAACCAGCCGTGCGGCCCATTCGCGTTGGCCGCTTTCGTCGGTGACGAGATCCTGACGGATCTCGATGCCGGTGTTGATCAGCCCGCGTTGTTCGCCATGCACCGGAATGGTGTAGTCGGTCGTATCGCTCACCGCATAGGGCTGGTTGTCGCCGACCACCAGCGCCGGCTCGCTGCGCAATTCGCGCAGCATCAGTTGCGGTAAACGACGGTCGCGATTGTAGAGCGTGCCGATGTGCCACGGTCGCGCCACGCCGGCATAGACCGGCGTGAAGCTGTGCAGCGACACCAGAATAGTGGGGCGTTGCGCCTGCAGGCGCTGGTCCAGCGCCTCGGTGATGGCGCGATGATACGGTGCGAAGATCGACTGCTGTCGCTCGAACGCAGCCTGCTGCGCGAGGCCCTGATTGCCGGGAATTGTCGTCGCCTCGCTGATCGGTGGGATCGAGCTTGCGGCCGACAGCGGCCGGTTGCAGTCGATGACAAGCCGCGAATAGCGCTGCGCGATCAGGTGCGCGCCGAGCGCGTCCGACACCGCTTCGGCAACGCCGGCGATGCCGATGTCCCACGCAATGTGGCGCGCGCGTTCTTTCTCGTCGATGCCGAGGTCGCCAAGCGCGCGCGGGATCATGCGGCCATAGTGATCGCAGGTGAGGAAGAACGGCGATGCGCCGTCCGCGTTGCGCACGATGATGGGCGCGGGTTCATCGGCGGCGAGCAAGGGCGGGGCGATATCTTCGAGGGTCATGAATGCGATTGCTCACGTCATGGAAGTTTGCGGGTGGGGCGGGCTCCCTCGCCCCGCTTGCGGGGAGAGGGTTGGGGTGAGGGGCGAAGCCGGCGATGCGTGGATAGATCGCCCCTCACCCGACCGTCTTCGCTACACTCCGTCGGTCGACCTCTCCCCGTAAGTACGGGGAGAGGTAAAGGCAACTCACGCCGTCGCCTGCTGCGGCAGCAGCGCGGCGGTGTCTTTCACCACGATGGCGAAGCGGTCGGCGAGTTCGGAGAGCGCGGTACGATGCACGACGCTGGCCGGGATCATGCCGCCGAGCGGATCGGGCAGGTCGCGCGTCGCGGTGGCGTTGGCGACCACGGTGGAGCGGTATTTCAGGTCGAGCGCGGCGCGCGCGCTGGCACTGACGCACATGTGCGTCATGAAGCCGGCGAAGACGATTTCCTTGCGCCCGGTACTCTGGATCAACTCATGCAGGTCGGTGCCGGCAAATGAATTCGGCAGCGTCTTGCGCAGCACGATCTCGCCGGCCGCGGGGTTCAGTTGCGGCACGATCGCGGCATAAGGCCCGTCCTCCGCGAATAGCGGCCGCCCGGCGGGCGCGTGCTGCACGATGTGAAACACCGGCATGGCGATCTTGCGCGCCACCGCCAGCAGTAACGCAGCTTCGCGGATCGCAGCGTCGACGCCTTGCAGCGGCAGGCCGCCTTTCACGTATTCCAGTTGCGCGTCGATGATCACCAGCACGGAGGCATTGAGCGGGCTCGGATTGAGCGGCGCGCCGGCGATCTGCAACAGCGATTTCGGGGCAGGAGGCATGGATTGCTTTCGAAGGCGGGCGAAATTCGCCGGAACTTGGCGGGTGAACCTTACATAGGCCCTGTGGATAGCCGGGACAATCCGGCGCGGCTTGGGTCAGCGGCCCGCCGCCCCTATATTGATGGCCGGTTGGCGAAGGTTTATCGGCAAAAATGCGTTTCACTCCGCAATTCCTTGAAGAGCTGCGCGCGCGGCTTCCGGTGTCGGAAGTCGTGGGCAAGCGCGTCAAGTTGAAGAAGGCGGGGCGGGAGTGGAAAGGGCTGTCGCCGTTCCAGCAGGAAAAGACGCCGTCGTTCACGGTAAACGACCAGAAGCAATTTTATCACGACTTCTCCACCGGCAAGCACGGCAACATCTTCGATTTTCTGATGGAGACCGAAGGGCTGTCGTTCGTCGAGGCGGTAGAGCGCTGCGCGAATCTCGCGGGCCTGCCGATCCCGGCGGCGACGCCGGATGCCGCGCGCCACGAGCAGCGCCGCAAGTCGCTCTACGACGTCATGGAACTGGCGGCGAAATTCTTCACCGAGACCCTAGCCTCGCGCGGCGGCGCGAAAGCGCGCGGCTATCTCGCCGATCGCGGATTGACGCCGCAGACGCAATTGCAGTTCCGGCTCGGTTATGCGCCGGGATCGAACGATCGCAGCGAACGCTACGCCTTGAAGGAATACCTCGGCGCGCAGGGCGTTCCGGTCGAGGACATGGTCGAGACGGGGCTTCTGATCGGTGGCGAGGACATTCCGGTGCCTTACGATCGCTTCCGCGATCGCGTGATGTTTCCGATCACCGATCTGCGCGGACGCATTATCGCCTTCGGCGGCCGTGCGCTGGAGAAGGACGTTCCGGCGAAGTATCTCAACTCGCCGGAAACGCCGCTGTTTCACAAGGGCTCCAACCTCTACAACGGCGCCGCCGCGCGCAAGGCCGCGCATGACGGCGCGCCGGTGGTGGTGGTCGAGGGTTATGTCGATGTCATCGCCATGGTCGGCGCCGGTTTCCCCGCTGCGGTCGCGCCGCTCGGCACCGCGCTGACCGAGGATCAGCTCGGGTTGTTGTGGAAGATGGTCGACGAGCCGATCCTGTGTTTCGATGGCGACCGCGCCGGACAGAAGGCGGCATGGCGCGCCGCCGATCTGGCGCTGCCGCATCTCGAACCCGGCAAGAGCCTGCGTTTCGCCATGCTGCCGGAAGGGCAGGACCCTGACGATCTGGCGCGCTCCGGTGGCCGCGGCGCGGTCGAGGAAGTCATCGGCGCGGCGCGCGGCCTCGTCGATATCATCTGGTCGCGCGAGGTCGCCGGCGGCAACTTCGAGACGCCGGAGCGGCGCGCGGCGCTGGAGGCGCGCATTGGCGAGTTGACCAATGGCATCCGCAACGAGGTGGTCCGTCGCTATTACCGGCAGGACCTCGCCGAGCGGCTGCGGTTGGCATTCGCGCCGGCCGGCTTCGGCGCAAGTGGCGGTTATGGGCGCGGCGGCTATGGCGGCGCGGGGCGGGGCTTCGGGCGCGAATCAGGCAGGTCTGCGGCGGGCGGATTCGCCCCGCGCGGGGCGGCGCGGCCGGGTGGGCCGGGCCGTCGTCCACAGGGGAATGCGCTCGCTCCGGGGCTCGGTCGCGGCCCTTATCAGGTGGCCAGTCCGCACCTCGCCAACAGTCCGATCATGCGCGGCCAGCGCAGCACGCTGTCGCGGCGCGAGGCGCTGATCCTGCAATGCCTGCTCAACCACCCCTGGCTGTTGCACGACCGCGTCGAACAGGTGGCGGCGCTGGAGTTCGCCCACCCGGAGGCGCATCGGCTGCGCGCGGGCATTATCGGCTCGTTCGCCGACGACAGCCATGCCGAGGAGCCGGCAGCGGACAGCGCCCGGCTTCGTGCGTGGCTTGAAAAATCCGGATATTCAAAGCAAATTCAATCGGTTGAGCACGCGTTGACGACCCGCAGCGTGTGGGGCGCGGAGCCGGGCGCCGCCGCCGAGGATGTTCTTTCGACATGGCATCAACTGGTTACCTTGCATCGCAAGGAGCACTCCTTACTTAGGGAATTGAAGGATGCCGAGTTGGCGCTCAGCGAGGCCCAGACCGACGCCAATTTTGCGTGGCTCAAGGACGTCAGCGCCCGCCTGGAATCGATGGAGGGGACCGAAGCCCTGATCGAGGGGTTCGGCGAATCCTCCGGCCGGGTGCAGACGACGACATGAGCGAGGGCGGGCGTGAGGCGGCGGAACCGCGAAAAGACTCGCCAAGACGGGAATTAGGCTGCAAATACAGGGTTAAGCGAGACTTAACGGCTTTGGCGCATGGTCCGGCCAAGGTTCACAATCGGCAAAGCTGATGCGGGGGTGGCGAGAGGTGCGCCGCCTTTTCCGCGTCTGGATGAAAGATTTTGGGGCGGGCGACGTCGCCCCGGCGTGAGCGCGTTTCAGGAGCATTGAATGGCCACCAAGGCAAAGACGCTGCAAGTCAAGGACAAGGAAAAAGACGAGAAGGCGGCGGAGACGCCGGAGAAGGACACCGCTGACGCGCCGTCCCCCTTGCTCGACCTGTCCGATGCGGCGGTCAAGAAGATGATCAAGCAGGCGAAGAAGCGCGGCTTCGTCACCTTCGATCAGCTCAATGAAGTGCTGCCGTCCGACCAGACCTCGCCCGAACAGATCGAAGACATCATGGCGATGCTCTCCGACATGGGCATCAACGTCTCCGAGACCGACGAGGACGCCGAGGAAGAGAACAAGGACGACGACGCCGAGGAGACCGACAACGAGCTCGTCGAAGTCACCTCCAAGGCCGTCACCGAAACCAAGAAGTCCGAACCGGGTGAACGCACCGACGATCCGGTGCGGATGTATCTGCGCGAGATGGGCACCGTCGAGCTGTTGTCGCGTGAAGGCGAAATCGCCATCGCCAAGCGCATCGAGGCCGGCCGCGAGGCGATGATCGCAGGGCTGTGCGAAAGCCCGCTGACCTTCCAGGCCATCATCATCTGGCGCGACGAACTCAACGAAGGCAAGATATTCCTGCGCGACATCATCGACCTGGAAGCGACCTATGCCGGGCCCGACGCCAAGAACAACATGATCGCCGCGCCGACCGGTGAGGGTGAAGGTGGCGAGGCGTCCGCTGCGGCGCCCGCGCATGTCGCGCCGCCCGCCGCACCGCCGTCGCCGACCCCGTTCCGTCCCGCACCCGCCGCTCCTGCTGGCGGCAACGAAGGCGGTGCCGACGCCAATGGCGAAGGCGACATGGACGACGACGAGTTCGAGAACCAGATGTCGCTCGCCGCCATCGAAGCCGAACTCAAGCCGAAGGTGGTCGAGATCTTCGACAAGATCGCCGACGCCTCGAAGAAACTGCGCAAGCTGCAAGAGCAGGACATCTCCAATCAGCTTCAGAACGAAACGCTCTCGCCGTCGCAGGAGCGCAAGTACAAGAAGCTGAAGGACGACATCATCGTCGAGGTGAAGTCGCTGCGGCTCAACCAGGCGCGCATCGATTCGCTGGTCGAGCAGCTCTACGACATCAACAAGCGCCTTGTCTCGTTCGAGGGTCGCCTGCTGCGGCTCGGCGACAGCCACGGCGTCGCGCGCGAAGATTTCCTGCGCAATTATCAGGGCTCCGAGCTTGATCCGCGCTGGCTCAACCGTGTCTCGAAACTCTCCGCCAAGGGCTGGAAGAATTTCGTCCATCACGAGAAAGACCGCATCAAGGAACTGCGCAGCGAGATCCAGCAACTCGCGGCGCTGACCGGCCTCGAGATCGGCGAATTCCGCAAGATCGTGCATTCGGTGCAGAAGGGCGAGCGCGAAGCACGCCAGGCCAAGAAGGAAATGGTCGAGGCCAACCTGCGCCTCGTGATCTCCATCGCCAAGAAGTACACCAATCGTGGTCTGCAATTCCTCGATCTCATTCAGGAAGGCAACATCGGCCTGATGAAGGCGGTCGACAAGTTCGAGTATCGCCGCGGCTACAAGTTCTCGACCTATGCGACGTGGTGGATCCGGCAGGCGATCACGCGCTCGATCGCGGACCAGGCGCGCACCATCCGCATCCCGGTGCACATGATCGAGACCATCAACAAGATCGTGCGCACCTCGCGCCAGATGCTCAACGAGATCGGCCGCGAGCCGACGCCGGAAGAACTGGCGGAAAAGCTCGGGATGCCGCTGGAGAAGGTTCGCAAGGTTCTCAAGATCGCCAAGGAGCCGCTGTCGCTGGAAACTCCGGTCGGCGACGAGGAAGATTCGCACCTCGGCGATTTCATCGAGGACAAGAACGCGGTGCTGCCGATCGACGCCGCGATCCAGTCCAACCTGCGCGAAACGACGACGCGCGTGCTGGCCTCGCTGACGCCACGCGAGGAGCGCGTGTTGCGGATGCGCTTCGGCATCGGCATGAACACCGACCACACGCTGGAAGAAGTTGGCCAGCAGTTCTCGGTCACGCGCGAACGCATCCGCCAGATCGAAGCCAAGGCGCTGCGCAAGCTCAAGCACCCGAGCCGCTCGCGGAAGCTGCGTTCGTTCCTTGATAACTAGGTTTTCCAGACTGTCATTGCCGGGCTCGACCCGGCAATCCATCTAAATAAAGCGGCGGCCTGCAACGGTCGCCGTTTTTATTGGAGCGTGATCGGCTTGAATTGAAGCGCGTGTCGTCATCCTGAGGAGCGAGCGAAGCGAGCCTCGAAGGATCGCGGCCGTCGTCCTTCGAGGCTGGCGCTACGCGCCAGCACCTCAGGGTGACGACCTCAGATTCAACCTCGAAAAACCACGCTCTAGCCGAGGAGCTTCTGTTGCTTCTGACCACGTCGCAAGAACGTCGTCCGGCTGGCTTCTTCCTCTTGCAGCCTCATCTTTGCGCGCATCAGATCCTTCCAGCCGAGATACCCGACGAGTGTCTGGTCGTGACGCGAAACGACCGGCAGATGCGCGACATTGGCTTCCGTCAATCGGTCGGCGACGCTCTCGAGGTATTCGTCGGGATAGGCTGTCCGAGGGCGCCCGGTTGACAGAAGATCGGCCAGACTTGTGTTCCGATGCTTTCCCGCGCGCCGCAGGCGGATCACCAAGGGCGGATCGATGATGCCGAGCACCTTGCCTTGGCCGTCGACGATGGGAAAACTCGGATGCCGGCGCTCCGGCGCCATCAGGAAGCGCGCCGCCTCATGCAGGGTCATGGATGCCGGGACGGTCTCCACGTTCCTGGTCATCACATCGGAAACCTGGGTGAGGGCAAACGGATCGATACGGTATTCACGCGCGATATGGTGGCCGCGCCGCGCGATCTTCTCGGTGAGGATCGAGCGTTTCATGAGCAGCACCGTCACCGTGTGGGCGGTCACACAGGCCGCCATCAGCGGAACGAGGACGTGGGTATTCCCCGTCAACTCGATGGAAAAGAAGGTGGCGGTCAGAGGCGCGCGCATGGTGCCGCCCATGGTTGCGGCCATCGCGATCAGCGGCCAGAAACCGGGTGGGGCTTCGGGCAGGATTCCGGAGAGCACAGCCCCCATCGCCCCACCCATGATCAGAAGCGGCGCGAGCACGCCGCCGGACGTGCCCGATCCAAGCGCGACGGCCCAAATGATCGCCTTGACGAGAAGAAGCACGATCGCGGCCTTCCCGATGACCTGCCCGTCGAGCATGTGTGCGATGTTATGATAGCCGACGCCGAGAGCGTTCGGCTCGATCAGGCCGCCGATGCCGATGACGACGCCGCCCATCATCGGCCACCACATCCAGTGGATCGGCAGTTTGAGGAAGCCGTCTTCGCACGCATAGACGAGGAGCGTGAGCGCGCTCGACAGCAGCGCGGCGGCGATGCCGATGACAATCCAGCCGCCAAGGCCGAGCGCCGTGATGCTGGCTTCGCCATGGAAGGGAAAGAGCGGCGACGGCATATGCAGCGCCGTGCGCGCGACTTCCGCGACAATGGCCGCGACAGCGACAGGAATGAAGCTTCGCGGGCTCCACTCGAACAGCAGGAGTTCGACGGCCAGCATGATCGCCGCGATCGGGGTGCCGAACACCGTGGTCATGCCGGCTGCTGCGCCCGCGACCAGCAATGTCTTGCGCTCGCTGTCGCTCATCGGCAGGGCCTGGGCGATCAGGGAGCCGATCGCTCCGCCGGTCATGATGATCGGGCCTTCCGCACCGAACGGCCCGCCGCTGCCGATCGCGATGGCCGACGACAGCGGCTTCAGAACGGCCACCTTGGCGTCGAGCCGCGAACGGCCGAGCAGGATGGCCTCGATCGCCTCCGGAATGCCATGGCCGCGAATTTTCTCGCTGCCGAACCTCGCCATCAGACCGACGATGAGCGCGCCGGCGACGGGAATGAAAACCGTGGCAACGCCGAGATGGGCCGTCGTCAGATCCGCCTCCGCAAACGAAAAGCGCCTGAAGTAGGCGATATTCGTGACGAGCCGGATCAGATCGAGCAGCGCGATACCGGCCAGGACGCTGGCGATCGCGACGACGACGGCAACTGCCCCGATGACAAGCACGCGCGGATTGGTGGTGAAATCGCCGAGACGGCGGTGATCGTCATGGCGGGATGCCATCGCGGGATTCCTGATCTTGTCATGCTGAAGGCGCGGGTTTGCGCTGCCGGCCATCGTATCGCATTACGATATAAATAAAGTCAAGCAATCCGGCGGGCAATATGGAAGAACAGGGACGGGTTGAGAGGAGCAGGCGAATTGGCACGATCCAGATTGTCCCAGGCGGATTACACCGCCCTTGCTGAGTTTCGCTATCTCATCCGCTGCTTTCTGGAATTCAGCGAGGACGAAGCGAAGCAGCACGGCCTGACGCCGCGGCATCATCAGGCGCTTCTCGTTGTCAAAGGCTACAAGGGCGGCCGCCCGATCACGGTCGGCGATCTCGCCGAACGATTGAGGCTCCGCCACAACACGGCGGTCGAGCTTGCCAATCGCCTGGCGGAAGGCGGTCTCGTCGAGCGCGTCCAGGACGACTCGGACCAGCGCCGCGTGCTTCTTCGTTTGACGGCCGCGGCGGAGCGTCATCTCGCCGAACTGTCCGGCGCCCATCTCGACGAGTTGTCGCGGATCAAGCCTTTGCTGGAACAGGTTCTTCACCGCTATTCGTGAAAAGCGAGGCAATATCGCGAGCGTCATCACCGGGCTTGACCCGGTGATCCATCTTTCAAAAACGATGGATGCGCGGATCAAGTCTGCGCATGACGCGGTGCAGGTTGTTCGCGCCGCGCTGCTAGTCCATCAACTCGCCCGGCGGCGTGCGCGGGTCGTAGGCGCGCGGGCGGTTGCTCTCGGCGATTTTCCAGAACGGCCAGACGAAGCCGATGCCGGCGGCGAGCACGCCGAGCACGCGCCAGTCGCGCACGATGAGCAGCAGCACCAGCGGCGCGCCGATGAAGAACAGCGCGGCGATGAACAGGATCGCCACCATGCCGGTGTGGCGGCTGTCCGAAAAGCCGGCGGTGAAGCGGATGGTGCCCTGCGGCGCGGCCGCGAGACGCGTGTGCAGCGCGCGGACGAAATCGCGATAGGGCGGCGTGCGGTCGTGATCGACCTGGCCGGAGGGGCCGGCGTCGGTGACGGTGAGCGTGTGCCCGTCGCGAAAACGGATCAGGCAAGCGTTGACGACGTTCTTGCCGTCGGAGCCGGACGACATGTTGACGGCGGTGATATCGGTCCAGAGCTGCCGCCCCGCTTCCCCCGCCTCGTTGCGCCAGATAATCGCGGAGGCCCGCCCGGCATCGAACAGCGTCACGCCATGGTTCGGATTGCGCCAGAAGAAGCGCTTGCCGTTCTGCAAGTAATACAGGTCATAGGCCGTCGAGGCCGTGGCAGGCGCGGGATCGGTCATGCGGGTTTGTATTCTCTCTTAAAGGTTGTAGTTTGAACGCAATGAGTTGCCAAAAAAGTGGTTTAAGAACTTATGCATTCTCCAAAATTTCCTTCGAAGGCGAAGGATTTGCGCGACGTAATCAATGTGTCGCGTTTGAAGTTGATGTGGAAGAATAAAGTTAGGGAGGCAATGCGGCGCCAGCCCATTCCGGATCCCTTGGAGCACTTGGATTTTCATGTTCGTATCGAGGCGAACTGCGTTACAATTGAATCTGAGATATTGTCCGCAACGTATCTTCCGCGTTCACCCATTCGATTTCTAGCGGAGAAATCAAAAGGGCTATGTCGCCAGTTAGTAATTCCATCCGTCAAGGATGCATTGATTCTTCAAACACTTTCTGATGCGTTGTGGGCGGAAATCAAAATGAAAGCCCCGACTAAAAAATCTTTCTTCGCACCAGAAGATCATCAGTTCTCCCAGAATATAAGAGGGCATTCTTCAGAATATGGACCAGTCGCGGCTTGGCTGGCTTTTCAACGTGCCATCTTTGGATTTTCTAGAAGCAAAAAGTTCATCGTCGTTACGGATATTGCCAATTACTATGATTCGATTTCATACGATCACTTGAGGAATATACTTGCTGATTTTTCACTGGCGCGCGAGCATTCTATTGATCTTCTAATCTATATGCTTTCCTGCATGCTTTGGCAGCCTGACTATATGCCAAAGATTTCAGTTGGGCTTCCTCAGATACACTTGGATGCGCCTAGGCTTCTCGCACATACTTTTCTGTTCGAGATAGATGGATTCCTTTCAGAAATAAAAGGCGCCGACTTTGCGCGTTTCATGGATGACATTGATATAGGCGTTGATAGCCTGCCTGAAGCAAGAAAAATCCTTAGAGATCTCGACTTGGCGCTTCAGACGCGTCAGATAAGACTCAATTCAGGGAAAACTAAAATTCTGTCCGAGCAAGAGGCTCGAATCCATTTCAGGATTAGAGAGAACATTTTACTGGATCGTTTAGCGGATAAGATTGATGCTAAAATGAAGGGAAAATTGCCCCTTCAGCAAGAGCAGAGGAAGATCGAGTATGCGCTCCGCGCGGGACTGCGCCGCGGCGTTTTCTCTGTAGGAAATGGGGAGAAAATTCTAAAAAGACTAATCAATCTGGCAAGACGAACGAAAGTAGACATTCCGCCCGCAATCTTTTCCGAGTTGCTGAGAGACTGGGTTGGCGTTCGCGCGTTGGTGCTATCGTGGTGGCAATTTAGCGTCAATCCTGAAACGAAGTTGCATTTAATCGCGGAGTTATTGGAGAGTGGGCATTTGGTGGATGATGCCGCACTAATGAACTTGGCGGTTTCACTAGTTATTGTTCGGTTGCCTAAAACCCCGGCAGTCGAGAGCACCCTGGAGAGAATAACGAATTGCTTGAATGAGACATCTGCGTGGGGTTTCTACGCCAAAGTTTGGATATTTTCGAAGTATGGCACCGCGGACAAGCTCATGAGTGTTATTGAGCGTACTGTTTCGCTTTGGACGACCCAAGAGTGTTTGTCGCGATTGGTAGCAGGGCAATTTCCGAGATTCTGGGGTACTCCTATTCGGACCAAGTTTGAAGCGATACTGAGGAGGAACGGCAACCTATCATCTGGATCGGTCGTAGAATTTCATCACGAGTTGGTATCGCATCCGAGCGGATATACGTCGGTCAGACGGTTCATTGATGCGCCGAATCCTTCTTTGCCAAATCTTATTTCCCATTCAAAATTTTTGATGCTTCTTTCACTGCTTAATAATCCGACTATCGCTCCGACTGCTGTTAGCCAGTTGAAGAGAATTCATAAGCGTGCACTTTCAGACCCATATTATGCCGCACTGTGAATGGGCTTGATTTTTCCTGATTAAGGTATATATTCCCATTTATCCCGTCCCGATGAGAGGGGCGTTTCGCGATCGTCACGGTTCGCGAGGCGGGATGCGGTGGACGCGGCAGCGTCGGGCCGGAACGAAGGTCGCAGGGCGCAAGCCCGGAGGGCGAGCGCGTGCCTTGTACAAAGGGTGCGCTCAAGGGCCGGAGGCGCGTGAGGGATTTTCGTTGCGGCGGACGACGGCGCTGCGCGATGCGAACCGGGGCGGAGATGTGCCCCATTGGCATCGCCTTAGCGCGCCGGCCCAAGTCGTGTGGTCCTGCGAAATCCGGACTGCTCTTCGCGTGCCTGCAACCGCAGGCCCGAAGTACCGCGGAGACGACGGCGTCAGGTTTCGACCGTTGCCGGGGAGAGCACGAAGCAAGCCGGAAGCCCACTGCGCGCGGAACGCCGGATGTATCCGGTGCGGCCGTGGTGTACTTACTCGTGCGCTTGTTTTTTATGCGCATGAGGCTGCGGACGCATGGTGCGTCCGGCGTTCCGCGCGCCCTCT
>JAFKKM010000090.1 GCA_017305555.1 Hyphomicrobiales bacterium
GGCGTGGGTGTAGCGACAGCTCGGATACGGCTTCACGCCGATCTTCATGGTCTCGTAGACCTTGCCGAGATCGGCGACCGCCTTATCGGGATGGGCGTCGTCGGTGTAGCCGACCAGAAGGCCGTGCTTGCCTTCCACCGATTCCGATGAGCCGATGAAGCCGTCGCGCGCCAGCGTTGCGGCGATCACGCCGTTCATCGCGGCGGCGCCGACCTGATAACGCTTGTTCCAGGAGCCGTTGACGAGGAATTGCAAGGAGCCCGCCGCCTGACTGCCGGAAACGCCGAAGGCGGAAATAATCTGCTCCTTGGTCAAACCGAACAGTTTCGCTGCGGCTGCCGCCGCGCCGTAGGTGCCGGCGGTGGCGGTGGGGTGGAAGCCGCGCGCGTAATGCGATGTCGGGTCGAGCGCGTTGCCGAGCCGGCAGCACACTTCATAACCGGCGACGATGGCGGTGAGCACGTCGCGGCCCGAGGCGTTGACCATCTCGCCTGCGGCGAAAGCGGCGGGTACTACCGGCGCACTCGGATGCAGCGAGGAGTCGGCGTGAGTGTCGTCGAAGTCGAGCGAGTGGCCGAGCGCGCCGTTGAGCAGCGCGGCGACCGCTGGCGTCCAGGTCTTGCTGTCGCCGACGACCGTGGCGTCGCCGTTGTGATCGAGGCCGAGCGCCTTCAACATGCCGAGCAGCGAGGGCGTCGATTCCGCCTCGCGCCGTGCCCGCACCGCGCTGCCGAGAAAATCCAGCGTCAGGTGTTTGGCTCGTTCCAGCACCTCGCGCGGAATCGCGTCATAGGTGAGGTCGGCGACATAGGCGGCGAGCTTTGCGGTTTCGTCGGTCATGGTCTTGTCCTTCGCGATCAGCGCGGCAAGTTAGGCCGGGGCGGCAGGGTGTTCAAGTGACGCCGGCGAGGGTCACGCTTGCGTGGCCGCGGGTGCCGCGCGCCGCAGCAGGCCCTTTTGCTCCATGCGCCACAGCAGCAGGTCGATGCGGTCTTGTCCGAAAAACGGTTCCTTCTCGAACACGAAGGTCGGCACGCCCCAATGGCCCGACGCGGCGTGGTCCTTTTCGTTGGCGGCAATGATCTGCTCGTAACGGTCGGGATCGGCAGCAATCGCGGCATCCATCGCCGCGATGTCGAACCCGGCGGCGGATGCCGCCTTCGCCAGGTGGTCGCCCTCGTGCCAGTTCTTGATGCTGCCGTTCCACAGCACCGGCGCGATAGCGCCGACGAAGGCGAGCGCGCGGCCCTCTTGTTGCGCCGCCGCGCCGAGCCGGGTCAGACGATGGATGTAGGGCTGCTCCGCCGCCACCTCCAGCGTCGCCATGTTCTGGACGATGGGGTCGGGCTGCGGGAAGCGGAAGGGAATGCCCTCACGCTCGGCGACACGGCGGCTGTCGAGCACGACATAGAAGGCGAAGCGCGGGTCAGCCCGCTTGAAAAAGCCGGGGACGCGTACCGCCAGCGGATAGACCGGCCGCAAGTTCACGGTAACGTCGTATTCGGCGACCAGCTTTTGCGTTTTCGGGATTGCCAGATAGCTGTAGGGGCTGCGGAACGACCAGAACAGATCGACGGTGAATGCCATGAATGCGCCTGCCGGGAGCCTGCGTGAGGGATGACACGACCATAGACCCTGCCGAACGGCGGCGTCCATGCGGGGGTCGTGAGGCATGGGCATGAGCGGCGGGTGGCGCCGCGGGATCGGCTGGCTCGCGGCGCGGCGGGCGCAGTTTGCGCTGGGCCTGCGGGTGATGACGGCCGCATTGGCGGCGCTTTCCGTGGCGCTGGCGCTGCGCTTGCCGCTGCCGTTGTGGGCGGTGCTGACGGCGGTAATTGTGACGCAGATGAGCGTCGGCCGCTCCATCAAGGTCACGACGGATTATCTGATCGGCACCATCGGCGGCGCGATCTATGGCGGCGTCATTGCGGTGCTGTTTCCGCATGCCAGCGAACTGGCGTTGCTCGCCGTACTGGCGCTGGCGGTGGCGCCGCTCGCCGTGGTGGCAGCGATCAATCCCAGCTTCAACGTTGCGCCGGTGACCGCGATCATCGTGCTGCTGCTGCCGTCGATGACCCATAGCAGCCCGCTGGAATCGGCCATCGACCGGGTGATCGAGGTCGCGGTCGGCGCCTTCGTCGGGCTCGCGGTGTCGTTCGCGGTGCTGCCGTCGCGCGCGCACAACCTCGCCATTTCGGCCGCGGCGCGGATGCTGAATCAGATCGCGGTGGCGTTGGATGAACTGCTGAAGGGCCTCGCACAGGGTCTCGATAGCGAAACGCTGCACCGCTTGCAGGACGGCATCGGCGAAGCGCTAGTCGGGCTCAACGGCGTCGCGGTCGAGGCGGAGCGCGAGCGGGTGGCGCGGCTCGCGGTGGGACCGGATACCGGGCCGCTGCTACGCACCTTGCTACGGCTGCGCCACGACCTTGTGATGATCGGCCGCGCCACCGTGGTGCGATTGCCGGAGGATCTGCAATCGCGACTCGGAGCGGCGCAGACCGAGGTGCGCCTCACGGCGGTAGCGTATCTACGCGGAAGCAAGGCCGCGCTGGTGCGAAGGGCCGCGCCGCCACCGCTCGACGATTTCGAGCAGGCGCTGCGCGGCTATACCGAAGCGGTCTCATTGCTGCGTCGCGAGGGCCGGACCCGCGAATTGCCGGTCGATGTCATCGAGCGCTTTTTCATGGTCGGGTTCGCGCTTGAGCAATTACATCAAAATTTCATCGATCTGCGGCGTTGCGTCACCAGTTGGAGCGGCGCGCAACGCGCGTCGTTTGGCCGCCCGGCGGCGTGATACGTCGGCTTTTCGTCCGTCGCCGCGACGGATTTCGCGTATACTTCTCCGGAGATTGCCAACGGGCGAGTGCATGTGATGCAGACCGGGCGCATGGCGAAGCAAGTCCGCCCGGCGGACAAACCAAAGCGCGCGGCTGCCGAAATGGATTGCGCGACGGCCTTTCAGGCGATCGCGCGAGATTGCTTCGTGCGAATGCAAGCGCAACGTCCCGGGACCATCGCGGGCGATGCCGAGGCCCTTCACCAGATGCGGATGGCCATCACGCGGCTGCACGCTGCCGTCGTGTTCTTCATGCCGATGACGTGCGATGCGGCGTGGCCGAAACTGAAGACGGAGCTAAAGTGGTTCCACGCTCTGTTGGGAGATGCGCGCGATGCCGATGTCATGGCCGCACTTGTGCATCATAAGCGATACCGGAAATGGGCGGCGAGCCTCGTTGCGCATGACAACGAGAGCCGTGACAGGCTGTATCGCCGCGTGGCCGCGGGCCTGGGGTCGAAGCGTTTCGGGCGGCTGATGGATGCGTTGCTCCGGTGGGTCGAGCGTGGATCATGGCTGATGCGCCAGGATAACGGCGCACCGCGACGACGGGCGAAATCCCTGAGGACATATTGCCAGCGCAAACTCGAGTGTTGGCGCGCGCGATTGAGCCGGAAAGGACGCCGCCTCGCGACGATGGGTGACAAGCGACGTCACAGTCTCCGCATCAGGGTGAAGCGCTATCGCTACGTGCTCGAGGCACTTGGCGATATATGCCCGCCTGCGGCGCGCGCGACGCTGCGCCATTTGCTCAAACCCGCGAAACGGTTGCAGCGGGCGCTTGGCGATCTGCGCGATCTGCAACGCCTTCGCCGCATCGGCGCGTCGTCGCGAAAGCCGTCCGGCTACGCAACGCAGAAAGAGCGGTTGCTGGCGGCGGCGCGCGCGGCATGGCGTGACCTCAAGCCGCCGCTCTTGCTGCCACGGTTCTGACTTCGGTATCTTCATTCTGGGAAAACACGATAAGATCGCGCGCGGGCTGAGCTTGTCGCTGAGCATCCGCAACGGGTCGAGCAACAAGAAACGGAGCAACAAATGCTGATTCCGCTGGCCGAGGTGCCGCGCTGGTATGCCGATCGCAAGCCGAAGGACGCTGTCGCGGTCCGGCATGGTGCCGACGAGCTGACGTGGGAGATGCTGGAACGCAATGCCAATCGCAGGGCGCGCGCATTTGCCGAACGCGGCGTCAAAGCCGGCGATTTCGTCGCCATCGGTCTGCCGAACAGCAATGCGTTCTATGAAACCAGTTTCGCGGTGTGGAAGCTTGGCGCGACGCCGACCTCGCTGTCGCACCGGCTACCGCGCGGCGAGGCCGCCGCGATCCTCGACATCCTGAAACCCTCGCTCGTTGTCGGCGGCGAGCCGGACTGGAATGCGCCGAATTCCGTGCCGCGCGATTTCATTCCCGAAGGCGTATCCGACGAGCCGATCGATCGTCCGGTGGCGCGCTACTGGAAGGCGATGACCAGCGGCGGCTCGACGGGGCGACCGAAAGTGATCCTCGATCATCAGCCGGCGGTGACCGATACCGCCGTCGCGCCGCCGTTGCTGATGGAGCATGGTGCGGCATTGCTCAATCCGGGGCCGCTCTATCACAACGCGCCGTTCATCGTATCGCATTTTGCGCTGTTCGCCGGCGGCAGTGTCACCGGCATGGCGAAGTTCGACGCCGAGGAAACGCTGCGCCTGATCGACCGCTACAAACTGGAGTGGGTCAATTTCGTGCCGACGATGATGCATCGTATCTGGTCGCTGCCGGAGGAGGTGCGCAATCGCTACGACGTGTCGAGCCTGAAGACCGTCTTTCACATGGCCGCGCCGATGCCGCTGTGGCTGAAGGAGAAGTGGATCGAGTGGCTCGGCCCGGAAAAAATCTACGAGCTTTACGGCGGCACCGAGCGACAGGGACGCACGGTGATCTCCGGGACCGAATGGTTGGAGCATCGCGGCTCGGTCGGCAAGGTCGATCCCACCGCTTGCGCCATTCGCATCGTCGGCGAGGACGGCAATGACGTGCCGCAAGGCGAGACCGGTGAAGTCTATTTCATGCCGGTCGATGGCGTCGGCTCGACCTATCACTACATCGGCGCCGATCCGAAGCGACGCAGCGACGGCTGGGAATCTATCGGCGACGTCGGACGGCTCGATGCGGACGGCTATCTCTATCTCGGCGATCGCCTCACCGACATGATCCTGCGCGGCGGCGCCAATCTCTATCCGGCCGAAATCGAGGCCGCGGTGCTGGCGCATCCCGACGTGCATTCGAGTATCGTGGTGGGATTGCCCGATCCCGAACTCGGCAATCGGATTCACGCCATCATCGAGATCAACGACGGCGCCGATGTTAACGCCGTCGTCAACGGCATGAACGCGGTGCTGGCGGACCGGATCAGCCGCAACAAGCATCCGGAAAGCTACGAAGTCTCGCTGGTGACTTTGCGCGACGATTCCGGCAAGGCGCGTCGCACGCTGCTGCGCGAGGAGCGGCTGACATGGCTGAAGGAAGGCCGCGAGTTTCGCCTCTACGCGGATCGCGCGGGCCAAGGAGGGTAATGCGATGATATCGCAAGCGACCGTTACGAAACTGTTGGCCGATCAGATCGCCGATCCCGACACGCAATGGAGTCTTGGCACCTTCGGCGCCATCGCCGAGTTCGCTCGCGACCGCGATGAGACCGCGGTGCTGTCGGTCTCGGATGAAGGCGTCTCGGCCGTTACCGCACGCGGCGGCATTGCGATCCGTGTGCAGGATGATATGCGGCCGTTCGCGTCGGAGAGCCTTGCGAAGCAGCACTGGAATCATCGCGTGGCGATCTGTCTGCCGGAGCACGCTTGCGCAATGGGGCGACGCGCGGTGCTGACCGAACTTGGCCCGGACGCGGAAGCCTTGCGCGAACAGGATCGCGGCGGCGTGTTGTTCGATCTTGGCCTCGACGCGCCGCAGGCTGACCTCTGCATCCGCGTGGCCGATTCGAAACTTGCAAACGAGTTACGCGATCATGCCGGCCGCGCGGTGTTCGAGCCGGGTAATCCGGCGATGGGTCTGATCCTTGCCGCCAATCCGCATCGCGTCTTCATCAGCCGCATCGGCCGCGCCGAAGTCTATCAGCCGATTCCGCCGCACGACGGCAAGAGCCCGGAAGGGCCGCACACGCATGTGTTGCCGAAGCTGCTCAAAAGCGGACGAACCCATCCGGCGACCGAACCGATTCCGGAGGGCTTTGTGCCCTGCGCGCATTTCTATCCGGCACATCCGGCCAAGGATGCGTTGGGGCAGGCGCGCGCTTTCGAGCGGTCGCGGCACGACGCGTTTCAACGACTGCTGGCGGAGTTGGGTGCGCCGGAAAGCGCCGCGTTCAAGCAGGATGTGATCGCAGCCGTTGCGCGTGGCGAGCCGCCATGGACCGAAGCGCGCGTCGCGGGGCGAGGCGCACGCGCCAATGTCCGCATCGCGTTGCGTCAGATAAAGGCGGCCGGAGATGCGTCGTCAGCATTGACGGCGTGGCTAGCAGCTTTCGACCGCGCGGAGCCTGTTGACGACGAGGCCGACGATCTGTCGCGCGGTCACGCCGACTGAGAGACGTCGACGTATTACACGTCGACGTTGGCGCTGTGCGAATTGTCCTGGATGAATTCGCGGCGCGGCTCCACCACGTCGCCCATCAGCTTGGTGAAGATGTCGTCGGCCTCGTCGACTTCCTTGATCTTCACCTGCAACAGCGAGCGCACGTTGGTATCGAGCGTGGTTTCCCAGAGCTGCTCCGGGTTCATCTCGCCGAGGCCTTTGTAGCGTTGCATCGCGATGCCCTTGCGGCCGGCGTCGGTGACTGCTTCGAACAGCCCGACAGGGCCGTGGATCGTGGTCTCGATATCCTTGCGGCGAAGGACGCCCGGGCGCGGATAGATATCCTGCAAACGCTCGGCGTATTCGTCGAGTTTGCGCGCATCGGTGGACGACAACAGTGCGGCATCGATGATCGCAACATCCTTGACGCCACGGATGGTGCGCTCGAAGAAAAATCCTTCACCCTCGGTGAAGCGGCCGGTCCAGCCGCGTTCGACCTCGTCGGCCAGCACGTCGAGCCGTCGCGCGATGTAATCCGCCGCCGCACCGGCTTGGGCGGGGTCGCCGGTGACGCGCGGGCTCAGCACGCCGGCGATCGCCGCTTGCTCGATGACGCTGCGATTGTAGCGGTTGTGCAGATTGTTGAGGACGTTGCGGATGACGCGGGCGTCTTCGACCAGTGCTTGCAGGTCGCGGCCGGCGCGGACATCGCCCGATGCGGTCTGGAAGCTGCAATCGTCAAGGCCGGTGGCGATCAGGTAATCCTCCAGCGCGCGCTCGTCCTTGAGGTACTGTTCAGACTTGCCGCGCATCACCTTGTAGAGCGGCGGCTGCGCGATATAGAGATGCCCGGCCTCGATCATCTGCGGCATCTGCCGGAAGAAGAAGGTCAGCAGCAGCGTGCGGATATGCGCGCCGTCAACGTCGGCGTCGGTCATCACGATGATCTTGTGATAGCGCAGCTTCGACAGATCGAAGTCGTCGCGGCCGATTCCGGTGCCGAGCGCAGTGATCAGCGTGCCGATCTGCTCGGATGACAGCATTTTGTCGAAACGCGCGCGCTCGACATTGAGGATCTTGCCACGCAACGGCAGCACCGCCTGGAACGCGCGGTTGCGGCCCTGCTTGGCGCTGCCGCCGGCCGAGTCACCCTCGACGATGAACAGTTCGGATTTCGCCGGATCGCGCTCCTGGCAGTCGGCGAGCTTGCCGGGCAGGGATGCGATGTCCAGCGCGCCTTTGCGCCGCGTCAGTTCGCGGGCCTTTCGCGCCGCTTCACGCGCGGCGGCGGCTTCCACCACTTTGCCGACGATGATCTTGGCTTCGGTCGGGTGTTCCTCGAACCACGACGCCAGGGCCTCGTTGATGACGTTCTCGACCACCGGGCGGACTTCGGAGGAAACCAGCTTGTCCTTCGTTTGCGACGAGAACTTCGGGTCCGGCACCTTCACTGACAAAACGGCGGTCAGGCCCTCGCGGCAATCGTCGCCGGTCAGCGCGATCTTTTCCTTCTTGGCCATGGCGTCGGCATAGCCGTTGACCTGCCGCGTCAACGCGCCGCGAAAGCCCGCGAGATGCGTGCCGCCGCCGCGCTGCGGAATGTTGTTGGTGAAGCACAGCACGTTCTCATGATAGCTGTCGTTCCACCACAGCGCGGCCTCGACGCCGATGCCGTTGAGGTCGGCGCGCACCATGATCGGCAACGGCACCACGGCCTTCTTGTTGCGGTCGAGGAACTTGACGAATTCCTCGACGCCGCCGTCGTAGTGCATCTCCTCGCGCTTCTCGACCGCGCCGCGCCTGTCGGTCAGCAGAATGTTGACGCCGGAATTGAGGAACGCGAGTTCGCGCAGCCGATGCTCCAGCGTGGCAAAATCGTATTCGATGTTCTTGAAGGTTTCCGGCGAGGCGAGGAACGTTACCTCGGTGCCGCGCTTGCCGGCGGCGTCGCCAACCACTTTCAGCGGCGCAACGGAGTCACCATGTGCGAATTCGACGTAATGCTCCTTGCCGTCGCGCCAGATGCGCAGCGCCAGCTTGCTCGATAGCGCGTTGACGACGGAAACGCCGACGCCGTGCAGTCCGCCAGAGACCTTGTAGGAATTCTGGTCGAATTTTCCGCCGGCGTGAAGCTGGGTCATGATGACCTCAGCGGCCGAGATACCTTCGCTCTTGTGGATGCCCACCGGGATGCCGCGGCCATCGTCGTAGACGGTGACGGAGTTGTCGGGATTGAGCGTGACTTGCACCACCGTGGCGTGGCCCGCGAGCGCTTCGTCGATGGCGTTGTCGACAACCTCGTAGACCATGTGATGCAGACCGGAGCCGTCATCGGTGTCGCCGATGTACATGCCCGGTCGCTTGCGCACGGCGTCGAGTCCCTTGAGGACCCGGATCGATTCGGCGCCGTATTCCATGGCAACAGGAAGCTCGGTTTCGGCAACGGGTTGCCGGGCGGGTTCGGTCATTCGTCAGGGCCTATGAGGGTGTCTCGAATCAGCAAGAAAAAGCGCTGCTGAACCGCCTATTTGTGCCATGAAACGGGCCATGCGCCTAGCGCAAAGTCGTGCCCCGCAAGGCATTGAAGAAATGGATATTTTTAACGGTTTTTCAAGGGCAGGAAGGACTGGTTTCGAGGACCGTGGCAATGCTGCTTCGGGAGCCTGCTTTCAGGTCGCCTGCGGGCCCGTCCGAGCCCGCAGGCAAGTCCTGTTTTGAACCGAGCTAGCTGCTCGATACCTCGCCATTGATGATCGGCCCGAACAGCTCCCAACGGTCGCCGGTGAAGCGCATCATCTGCAATTGCTCAATCGGCGCGAAGTCGTCAGGGCCGGTATTGATGGTGATGCCCGGCAACAGCAACCCCAGTTTCAGATCGTGCAGGCTGGCGGCCTGCTTCATGACATTCGCGCGGCTCAGATCGTTGCCGCACACCCGCAAAACATGCGTCATGGTTTCGGCGACGGCGTAGCCGTAGACCGTGAACGCGCTGGTTCGGTCGCCATCGGGATAATATTTCTCCATGAACGCGAGCCACGTTTTGTATGCGGGGTCGTTCTTCCATTGCGGATCGGTCGGGTCCTTGAGATAGGCCGTCGATAAAACGCCCGTGGCATGATCGAAGCCGGCGGGTTTCATCACGGCGCCCACCGATGCCGAGACATTGTTGAGAATATGCAGCGGGTGCCATTTCAGCTCCCCAGCCTTCTTGATCGCTTGCGCCGCGAATTTCGGCGTCGTGACGTCGAAGAAGACATCAGCGCCCGATGCCTGGAGGCTGATCATTTCCGAATCGATGGTGGGCTGGGTGGTGTCGTAGGACAGTTCGGAGATAATTTTCAGCTTGTCGCCGATGCCGTCTTTGAATCCTTTGAGATAGTCTTTTCCGTAATCGTCGTTCTGGTAAAGAATCGCAATCTTGCCGCTGGGATTGTGCGCGAGCAGGTACTTCGCGTAGACGCGCGCTTCGCTCTGGTAGCTGGGCTGCCAGCCCATGGTCCATGGAAAGTGCTTCGGGTCGTTCCACTTGTTGGCGCCAGTGGCGATGAAAAGTTGCGGGACTTTCTTTTCGTTCATGTAGTGCTGGATCGCGGTGTTGCTCGGCGTACCCAGGCTGTTGAAGATCAGCAGCACGTTATCGTCTTCGACGAGGCGGCGTGCCTGCTCGATCGCTTTCGGCGGGCTGTAGCCATCGTCGTAGGAGATGAATTCGATTGCCCGGCCGTTGATGCCGCCATTGGCGTTGATCATGGTGAAATAAGCGGCTTCGGTCTTGCCGATCGCGCTGTAAGCCGAGGCAGGACCGCTGTAGGGCATGATGTTGCCGATCTTGATGGAGACGCCGCTGATGCCGCCGGATCGTTCGGGAGCGGCCATTGCTGCACCGGCGAGCGGTGAGGCGAAATTCAGCGCGCCGATCGCAAGGCCGGCTTTGAGCAGCGTGCGCCGTTGAATGCGGCAATCGAATAGATTGGTTGTCATAGTTACATCTCCTGGTTTCGAGGTTGCCCCCGAATTTCCGAGATGCATTTGCGCGAAATCGCGCCAGCTTGCCGCGTGGGCGCAAATCCCCCGCATCCGCGCCGAACTTAGCTGCCTCAACGTGGATGGAACGTGTCCGGCGGATTAAATCCTGCGCGTGGTCGGGCACGCTGGCTCGTCGCGGCCGGCGAAGGATTTGCCCTATTGCGCCGACGTGATCCGTCCGGCCTCGACGGCGAGGATTTCGCCGCGCGCACCGATGTCGGCGAAGGCTGCGGGATCGGCCCCGGTCATCCAAACCTGTGCGCCAAGCGTGGTCAGTTCGGTGAACAGCGCAGCGCGGCGGCCGGGATCGAGATGCGCCACCACTTCGTCGAGCAGCAACAGCGGTGTGATGCCGGTCATCTCGGCGACCAGATTGGCGTGCGCGAGCACCAGGCCGATCAAGAGCGCTTTCTGTTCGCCGGTGGATGCGTCCTTCGCCGGCATGGCCTTCGGCGCGTAGATTACTTGCAGGTCGGTGAGGTGCGGCCCGTCGAGGGTGCGGCCGGCGGCAGCGTCGCGTGTGCGGTTGTCGCGCAACATCGCGCGGTAGCGATCCTCGACGGCGGTGGCGGGTTCGGAGGCGAGCGCGTTCTCGATCCAGCCGTCGAGCGCGATCGCCGCGGACGGAAACGCCGAGGTGTGACCGCGCGTCGCGAGTGTCGCGGCCAGTCGTTGCAGCGTCTGGCCGCGCTGGGCCGCGACCGCGATGGCCAGTTCGGCGGTCTCGCGTTCGACGGCGTCGAGCCAGTGGGTATTGGGTTGACGATCTTCCAGCAGCCGATTGCGCGAACGCAGGCTGCGATCAAGCGCCGAGACGCGTCCGGAATGCTCGCTGTCGAGCGCAAGCACCAGACGGTCGAAGAAGCGACGCCGCTCGGAGGCGGGGCCGGTGAACAGGCCGTCCATCGCCGGCGTCAGCCACACCATGCGCAGATGGTCGCCGAATGCGGTTGCGGAGGCGACAGGTTCGCGATCAATGCGACAGCGACGACTGGTGGCCGCGTCGCCCGATGGCGCATCGATGCCGGTCCCCAGTGTCGCAAGGCCGAGCGCACCTTCGACCTCGGCCGCCACCGCCCATGCGCCGTCGCCGCTTTGGTTGGCGGTATCTTCAAGACGGGCGCGGCGCAGACCGCGTCCTGGCGAAAGCAGCGAAATCGCTTCCAGGCAATTGGTCTTGCCGGCGCCGTTCGGCCCTACCAACACGACAAGATCGCCGTGCGCGACGAGGCTCGCCGCGCGATAATTGCGGAACTGAGACAGCGACAGGCGGTGGATGCGGGACGGGATCATGCAATAGTGTCATACGCGGGCTTGACCCGCGTATCCATCGTCCGCGCACGCGGACATTTCGGAAGGCCAGCGTTCAGATGATGGATTGCCGGGTCAAGCCCGGCAATGACGAGTCATTTATGCTGGTATGCGGCACATCAAAACGGCCTTTCCGCAAGAAAAGCCGCAAAGGTCATCACACCCGCATCGGCATCAGCACATAGAGCGCGCCCTTGGCGTCCTGGTCGTGCATCAGCGTCGGCGAGCCGGGATCGGCCAGCTTCAGCACCGCGACCTCACCTTCGATCTGTGCCGCGATGTCGAGCAGGTAGCGCGAGTTGAAGCCGATATCGAGCGCGTCGGCGGCGTAGTCGACTTCCAGTTCCTCGGTGGCGCTGCCGGAATCCGGGTTGGTGACGGAGAGCACCAGCTTGCCGGCGGAGAGCGCCAGCTTGACGGCGCGGCCGCGCTCGCTGGAAATCGTCGAGACGCGGTCTACCGCGGCTTCGAAGTCCTTCTTGTCGACGCGCAGTTCCTTGTCGTTGTTCTGCGGAATGACGCGGCCATAATCCGGGAAGGTGCCGTCGATCAGCTTCGACGTCAGCACCACGTTGCCGAGGGTGAAGCGGATCTTGCCCTGCGACAGTTCGATGGTGACCTCGGCCTCGGCGTCTTCGATCAGCCGCTGCACTTCGCCGACCGTCTTGCGCGGCACGATGACGCCGGGAACGCCGCTGGCCCCCTTCGGCAACGGCAGATCGACCTGCGCCAGGCGATGGCCGTCGGTGGCCACTGCGCGCAGCGTTTCCGACTTCGCGGAGCCTGCGGCATGGAGATAGATGCCGTTGAGGTAGTAACGGGTTTCCTCGGTCGAGATCGCGAACTGGGTGCGATCGATCAAGCGCTTGACGTCGGCGGCCGACAGTGAGAACGCGTGCGACATGTCGCCGGCGGCGAGGTCGGGGAAATCGCTTTCCGGCAACGTCTGCAAGGTGAAGCGCGAACGCCCGGCGCGGATCGCCAGCACGGCGCGGTCGCCGTCGCTTTCCAGCACGATCTGCGAGCCGTCCGGTAGCTTGCGCACGATGTCATAGAACATGTGTGCGGGCACCGTGGTCGAACCGGCAGTGGCGGTCTCGGCGGCCAGCGTTTCGGTGACTTCGAGGTCGAGGTCGGTGGCCTTCAGCGCCAGCCGGGCGCCTTCCGCGCGGATCAGCACGTTGCCGAGAATCGGAATGGTGTTGCGGCGCTCGACCACGCGGTGGACGTGGCCCAGCGATTTCAGCAACTGCGCGCGCTCAACGGTAACCTTCATCGCAAACCTGCCCGATCCGGATTTCGAACCATGTGGTGGAAGCGCCGGGCGGCCGGAAACGGCGCCGCGGCAAGCGGTTCCGCAAGGTCGATGACGGATCGATCAAGGTCAACCCCACGGGGGTGGCAGGGTGGCTTGGATATGGTTTCGGTGCAAGGGTTGAAGCGCCGGGAAAGCCGATTTTTCACGGCTTTTCCGGGTGCATCGTCACGAAGCCAAACCGGTCGGCCGTTACTCCTGCAACTGGCGCTTCAGCAGTTCGACCTCGTCCGACAACGTCACGTCCTTCGAAACCAGCGCTTCGATCTTGCGGACCGCGTGCAGCACCGTGGTGTGATCACGGCCGCCGAAGCGTCGTCCGATTTCCGGCAGCGAGCGCAAGGTCAGCGTCTTGGCGAGATACATCGCCACCTGGCGCGGCCGCACCACGTTGGCGGTGCGCCGCGACGACAAGAGGTCGGACCGGCTGACGTTATATTGGCGCGCGACGACGCGCTGGATGTCCTCGATCTTGATGCGCTTGGGTTCTTGAGGACGGATCAGATCGCGGACCTCGCGTTCCGCCATTTCCAGCGTCACCGGCTGGGCGTTCAGTTTGCTGTGCGCCAGCAGGCGATTGACCGCGCCTTCAAGGTCGCGCCCGTTGTGGGTGATGGCCTTGGCGAGATAGTCCAGCACCGGCGCCGGCACCTCGAAACCCGCGTGATGAACGCGCGCGGCGTTGACCCGCGACTTGAGAATGCCGAGGCGCAACTCTTCGCCGAGCGCTCCCATCTCCACCACGAGCCCGCCCGCGAGCCGCGACCGCACGCGATCGTCGAGGCTTTCGAGATCGGCCGGCGGACGGTCGGCGGCGATCACCACCTGACGTCCGGCGTCGATCAGCGCGTTGAGCGTGTGACAGAATTCGGCCTGGGTGGATTTGCCCTGAAGGAATTGCAGGTCGTCAATCACCAGCACGTCGATGCCGCGCAGCGCTTCCTTGAAGGCGAGCGCGGTGTGCGATTTCAGCGCGGCGACGAAGCCGTACATGAACTTCTCGGCGGTGAGGTAGAGCACCTTGCGTTCGTTGCCGGAATTTCCTGCCCAGGTCACCGCTTGCAGCAGGTGGGTTTTGCCGAGGCCGACGCCGGAGTGGATATAGAGCGGATTGAACATCACGTTGTCGCCACGGCGGCCTTCGGCGACTTGCCGGGCGGCGGCCTGGGCCAGCGCGTTGGAGCGTCCGACGACGAAGCTCGCGAATGTCAGGCGCGGATCGAGCGGCGAACCGCCGAGCGCATCGTGACTGGCCGAGACCGGCGCGGTTGCGACCGCGCGCAAATCCGGGGCAGCGCGGCCGTTGCCGCGTTCGGCGGGGCGTATGTCTGCCGCGACCGCGGCCTCCTTGGCAGGAACGGTGCTCCGCATCGCGGCGGTGCGGACAGTCAGGTCGACGCGGTGAATCTCCGGCACTTCGGCTTGCCAGCACAGCAGCACGCGGTCGGCATAGTGCGTCTGAATCCAGCTGCGCAGGAACTTGGTCGGCACCGTCAGATGCACGCTTTCCGCCTGCACGCTTTCGAGGTCCATGCGGGCAAACCAGCTTGAATAGATATCTTCGCCGACGCTCGTGCGAAGACGGCTTTTCACCCGTGACCAGCGATCCTGTTCCATGTTCGACATTGTTCTTTTTGACTTTGCTTAGAGAGTTAAGTGTTGAGGTGGCGAAAAGATGCCCGTCGGCGCGCACATCGATGCGACGGCGCCGCGTTACGGATGCCTGATGCCGAGGTCACAAGCCCAGCGTTCGGCAAACCTAGTGCCGGTGCGAACCGCGACGTGTGATGGCAGGCAGATCGGGCTTTAAGATGTGGGATCGTTTGGTGCGCGAGCCCGCGGCTGAGCCGAGGCCGTGTCGGACGGAACGGAGGCCAGAGAGATCATGAGATGCGTTAGGCCAGAGATACCGACGCGCATGGAAACCCCCCTTTTTGCCACGACCATTCGTGGCAACTGATAACCTCGTTTTCGATCGGTCGGCGTAACCTTGAATAACGTCAGGCTCGCAAATCCGTCGACACTCTCGCCTTGATCCAAGGCGGTCCGCTGGCGGCTTTCCGCTTCGGCCTGGCAAGTATCCTGGCTGTTCCTCTTGTTGCCGCCACGCTCAATCGAAAGAGCATCGAGGCCGAGAAATTCAGACACAGAAGTACCGTTCTCACAAAAGCATGAGCAACAGCCTGCCGATCGCTTGGAAAGCGCCGCCGACGTACACATCGCACCCGATCTGTACGCGCGCCTCAATTCTCAAATCGCTCTGATCTGAAGAACCGCGGGCGCTGCGGACAATTAAGGAATACACGACCCCATATTTCCCGCAACGGGCGAGATGACGCGTGCGGGAGGTGGAAAGCGGCTTGGCGGTCGATGCGTTTTTTTGGGGATGTCGAAACTTGTCGGCAACGTTTTGAATCTGCGCGCGGATTCAAATCATGTAAATCGCGTGTCGGATTATCATCGCGCAAAAAAAGATTTTCATAATTCGTTTACGTTTGACCGCCGCGAGCGCGGTTTTTGAAGCGCTTCGTCTTGCTATGTGGATAAGTGATTATCGACTCGCGCATTTTTCTGCGCCGTCGCCAAGGGTAACCCTCGCCGGCAAAATGCTTTGGATCAAACCCGTGGCGGTAACGGAAGTGACGTTACAAGAGTCAAGCGCTAAGACTTCGCGGAAAGCGTTGTGGCGTCATCTTGTGACGTTTTGGATACGCGTTGAAGCAGCGAAGGATCGATCAACGCGGGGCGTGACAAATCCATGACGTGTCTTGCGCGATGGTTCGTTGCAACGCGGCCGTCGATCTTGTCGGCCATTGTTGGGTTGATGTGTCAGAGGTTGGTCGGGCGCATCCCTTTGCACGTTGACGACAATCACGCGTGGCGTTCGACACCTGACAGCGGTGTCGTGACCGCGATGCGCGGTGGTACGGCGTGGTCGCGAACGAGTGCTTGCGGCGAGGGCTTGCACTGCGGCGATCTTTCCGGCCGTCCGGTATCGGGAAACATTTCCGCGCGTCGCTCGATCGCGCAAACAAAAAGCCCGGCGGAGCCGGGCTTGATGGAAAGTGATGTCGCGACGGTCGCGCGGGCGATTTACTTCGCCAGCTTGGCGATCCGGTGCGAGAGCCGCGAGACTTTGCGGCTGGCGGCGTTCTTGTGAATGATGTTGCGCTGAGCGGCCTGCATCAACTCGGGTTCGGCGGAGGCCATCGCCTTGATGGCGGCATCGCGGTCGCCCTTGGCGAGCGCTTCTTCGACCACGCGAACCGCGCCGCGCATCTGGGTGCGCCGCGACTTGTTGACGAGGGTGCGGCGGGCAATCTTGCGGGTCGCCTTTTTGGCGGAGGTCGTGTTGGCCATGCTCTCACTGATCCTTCAGCGGCCACTGTCATCGACGGGCCGGGCTGATGATTTACGTCGGTCGAGATTGCGCCCGACGCATTATATGAAAATGTTTCCGGGTTGTTCGAGCATGGCCGGGCTCAAGGCGATATAACCCGAGACGGCCGCGCTCAAAGAACAGCGGCGGCAGGATTGCGCCCGCCGCCATCGGCGGTCCTTATAGAGGCCCCGGATTGCAGCGTCAACGGTGTCCGGGCTCGCGGAACCCGAATTGCGTCGCCGAATACGGGCTTTTGGCGGTCGGAATGGTTGAAATCGGCCTCTGCCCCCGCTATTGCCGGAATTCGCCCCAATACCGGACCCGATGCCGTGACGATGACAGGTGACGTATGATCAGAGGCTTCTTCCGGCTTGTGGGCCTTTTGTTGCTGGCGGGAGCCTTCGTCTTGCTGGTTTATGACGGGGCGCGCTCGATCGCCGATCAGGCCGTGCGGCTGACCCCGCTCGGCGAGTTCTGGAACGACATCCACCAGAGCAGCCAGCAGGCTGTGCGGACCATGGTGGAAGGCGTGGCACCGTGGCTTTGGACCGATGGTGTCAAAGTCGTCCTCAACCAGCCGGCCTGGGCGGTGCTGGGTGTGCTGGGGTTGCTGTTGCTTTTGATCTTCCGCCCGCGCAAGCCGTTGATCGGCTACGCGCGCAACTGAATTCCTTGCCGCAGCGCTGACGGTTCTCGCGCCCGCCTCTCCAAAATCCGTCGTATCGGACTATATTGATGCGGACGCCGCTACGCGGCGCGGGCCGATGTCCGATGGGAGGTTATTCAATGTTGTTCATGCGCAAGTCTGCTGAGATGCCGAGTGCTGCTGCTGCGTTGCCCGGCCGCGCCGAACCGATCCCCACCGCCAGATATCATTTCGTCAACGGGCATCCGTTACAGGGACCATACCCCGAGGGGTTCGAGCAGGCTGTGTTCGCGCTGGGCTGTTTCTGGGGCGCGGAGCGCATGTTCTGGGAATTGGGCGACGCGGTCCATGTGACGGCAGTCGGTTATGCCGGCGGCTTCACGCCGAACCCGACCTACGAGGAAGTCTGTTCGGGACGAACCGGCCATGCCGAGGTGGTCCTGGCGGTGTTCGATCCCAAGCGGATATCGTATGCGCAACTCTTGAAGACGTTCTGGGAAAACCACGATCCGACGCAAGGGATGCGGCAGGGCAACGACGTCGGCACGCAGTACAGGTCCGCGATCTATACGCTCAGCGATGCGCAGGCGAAGGCGGCGGCGGAATCGCGCGCGGCTTTCGGCAAAGCACTTGCGGCGAAAGGTCTTGGCGCGATCACCACGGAGATTGCGCCGGCGCCGGAATTCTTCTTTGCCGAGGACTATCACCAGCAGTATCTGGCGAAGAATCCCAACGGCTATTGCGGGCTGGCCGGCACCGGCGTGTCGTGTCCCATCGGTGTCGGTGTTTCCGCCTGAGCGCGGCGGGAACCGGCATCGAACCGTCCGTCCAAACTCTTTCTTAACCTTAACGAGGGCATAACAAGGCTTATCTCGTTGCGAGGGATAGGTCGGTGCGGACAGTACGTGCGTTTGGAAGTGTCGTTGTAGCCGCGCTCAGCGCGGTTGCGCTGTCGGGCTGTATGCATCGGCCGGGGCCGGTGGCGACCGGACACCCGGCAGGTGGTCTCGACCGGCTGGCTTACGGCGGGACGCCCGCAACGCCGCCGCCCGCTTATGCGGCGCACCCGGGCACGGCTTCCTCCGGCGGCGCCATCGCGGCGGTGCGCAACAGCTTCGCTTCCACCGCCTACCCGCGCGACGCAACGTCAGGCCCCCGCGTAATCCCGGCGCGTGCCGCTTACGGT
>JAFKKM010000165.1 GCA_017305555.1 Hyphomicrobiales bacterium
TCCAGCCGCCCATTGCGGCCAAAGCCCGCCGGCAGAAACGCATCCACAAAACTGCTTTGCTCCGACATCCACGAAACCTCCGGTCTCGACCGCTATTGAATCACAAACATGCCCTTTTGCAGAGGTCTCGCGAAGGCGGGGACGACGATTTTTACGTGGCGAATCTGCAAAGAGAAATTCAACCCACTTCCGATGGCGCGTGGATTTTGAGTGCCAGCGCGTGAACGCCGCCCGCGAGTTCCTCCGACAGTGTCTGATGAATCATGCGATGGCGCTCGACGCGGCTCTTTCCATCGAAGGCCGGCGACACGATATAGACCCGGAAATGCGTTTCACCGCCGGGCCGATGTCCGGCATGGCCCGCGTGGAGATGCGATTCATCGACCACGTCGAGGCCGGTGGGAGCGAAAGCTTTCGTGAGCTTCGCGGCGATCTGATCCTGGACGCGCATGGGCTGGTTCGTCATGGCCGGGGCATAGCGCCGATAACGGTCGCGGGTCAATCGGTGCGCGGTTGATCACATTCTTTTCAAATGCAGCGAACGCCGCTGCCAATCGATGCAACTGTTAAGACTTGTGTGATGTCAAGACTTGAAGCCTGAGCGGTTGCGGTTCAAAAGGCCATCATGCCCATCGATTCATCCAAATTCTTCGACAGCATTCGCATCAAGCCGACCAAGACGGCGGGTGCGAAGCGTCAGGTGCGCGAGGAAGCCGTCACCTGCGAGTGGGCGGGTTGCGAGAACCGCGGCTCGCATCGCGCGCCGAAGGGGCGTGGGCAGGAGAAGGAGTATTTTCACTTCTGTCTCAACCACGTCCGCGAATACAACCAGTCGTATAATTTTTTCCAGGGCATGAATGCCGATGCCGTGGCGCGCTATCAGAAGGATGCGCTGACCGGCCATCGTCCGACCTGGAAAATGGGCGCCAACGGCGCCAAGGGCAAAGGCAAGACCGGCGAGGTCGATCTCGACACCGCCAACGATCCGTTCCACGTCTTCAGCGAACTCAACGGCCGCGGCAAGTGGCGTCCCGGTCCCGGTGGCGCGGCCTCGGAGCCGAAGCCGGAGACGCGAAAAGTGTTCAACGCCGAGCGCAAGGCGTTGCAGGTCATGGGGCTCGGCACCGATGCGACGCTGGAAGTCGTCAAGGCCAAGTACAAGGCGCTGGTCAAGCAGCACCACCCTGACGCCAACGGTGGCGACCGCTCGACGGAAGATCGCCTGATCGAGATCATCAAGGCGTATAATTATCTCAAGACGGTGGTGCGGAGCTGAGGCTTCCGCTTGGAAGCGTGGCGGTCTCTCCGGCGTCATTGCGAGCGAAGCGAAGCAATCCAGAAAGCCACGAAGCAAGGACTGGATTGCTTCGTCGGCTACGCCTCCTCGCAATGACGGATAGGTGGCCTCAAGCCGCCTGCGCCTCGCGCATCTGCTCCGCCATCACCGATGCGATTAACTCGCCGAACTCGATGAAGTGATGCGCGCGCGGTGAGCTGCGCCGCCACGCCAGGCCGATGACGCGGTTGGGCTGCGGGTCTGCAAAGCGCATCAGGTGAATGTCGCTGCGGCGGCATTCCAGCTTGATGCTCATTTCGGGCAATAGCGTCATCCCCAAGCCGTTCGACACCATCTGCACGATGGTCGAAAGATTCGACGCGCCGAAGGTGTCGATGTTGTCGGCGCGGCGCAGATTGCAGAACGCCAACGCCTGATCGCGCAGGCAGTGGCCTTCCTCGAGCAGCAGCAGCCGATCCTGTTCGAGCAATTCCGGCGTCGCATGAATACGATGCGTGAGTTGTCGCGAACTTGGCATCGCCAGCAGAAAGCGATCGTCGAACAGCGCACGCGTTTCGATGTCGGGCGCGTCGACCGGGAGCGCCAGCAGCAACAGGTCGAGCGCGCCGTCGCTCAGTTCGCGCACCAGATGCTGGGTCTGGGTCTCGCGCAGGTGAAGGTCGAGATCGGGATGGCGGTCGCGGATCACCGGCAGCAGCACCGGCAGG
>JAFKKM010000166.1 GCA_017305555.1 Hyphomicrobiales bacterium
GGCGCGCCCCTTGAAGCGCAGCTCGATGTCGTCCCAGTGGTTGAAGGCTTCCTGGATCTCGTCGGCCGTCTCGCGGTCCCACTGCCGCATGTTGTCCATGGTGGCGTCGGAGAACACCACGCCCCAGCCGAACGTGTCGTAGGGCCGGTTGCGCTCGACGACGACGACCTCGTGCCGCGCGTCCAGCTTCTTCATGAGCAGGGCTAGATACAGGCCGGCCGGCCCGCCCCCGATGCAAACGATCTTCATCTCATGTCTCCTCGTATCATCGTATGGGTTTAGTTTATTTATATTTAATTTATTTGTAAAGTAAATGCGGGCAGGATGCCGAATCGGACGGCGGCATCCCCGCCGGATCAGTCGAACGGCTTGCCGCCCTTTTGCTTCGAGACACGCGGCGCGGCCTCGGCTTCGACCTCGACCCGGCGGTTCGCCAGATGGACCCGCAGGTGACCCAGGTGCTCGTACAAGGCGTCCCGGCTCTCCGCGGGCAGGCCCTTGAACATTTCGACCAGCCAGCGTTCGTGCTCGGCGGCCATCTCCGCGAACTCGGCGCGCCCCTTGTCGGTCAAGGCCACCCGCCAGGATCTGCGGTCCTCCGGATTCACGATGCGGCGCACCAGTCCTTCCTTGACGAGCTGGTCCGTCAGGCCGGTCACGTTGCCGCCGGTCACCATCAGGTAGCGAGACAGCACGTTCATGCGCAGGCCCTCCGGATGCCGGTCCAGTTGGGCCAGGTAGTCGAACCGGTGCAAGCTGGTCGCGAAACGCACGCGCAGCAGGTCGCGGATCTGATGCTCGATCTGCGTACTGCAGGCCAGCAGGCGCAGCCAGATCTTGGTTTCCATGTGATCATCGATCTGCGCGCGCGCCTCCAGGCCGATTTGATCATCGCCCAGGGACTGCACCAGACGGAAATGTTTGGCATGAGCGGTCACGCGCGCCCTCTCCTTTCGATCGAATTGTTGGCCATACCGGATCCCGCCGCCTCGCGCCGGTGGAAACCATCGGCCTCAAGCATAGAACAAACCCTTCCGGACATCGCCCGGCGGCCCCGCTCAATCCATCTCGTGCAGCCTGAAACGCTGCAGCTTGCCGGTCTGGGTGCGGGGAAGCGCATCCATGAACTGGACGGCGCGCGGGTACTTGTAGGGGGCGACCGTCGCCTTCACGAAATCCTGCAGCGTCTTGACCATCGCCTGGTCCCGCGCATGCCCGGGCCGCAGGACCACGAAGGCCTTGACGATCTGGCCGCGGTCCGCGTCGGGCACGCCGATCACGGCGCACTCCGCCACGGCGGGATGCTGCATCAGGACCTCCTCGACCTCGGGCGCGGCGATGTTGTAGCCCGACGAGACGATCATGTCGTCCGTGCGCGCCTGATAGAAGAAGTAGCCGTCGGCGTCCATCAGGTAGGCGTCGCCGGTCAGGTTCCAGCCGTCCCGCACGTAGGTCTTCTGGCGCGGGTCGGCCAGGTAGCGGCAGCCCGTGGGGCCCCGCACGGCGAGCCTGCCGACGGTGCCCGGGGGCACTTCCCGGCCGGCGTCGTCCACCACCTTGGCGCGGTAGCCGGGCACGGGCTTGCCGGTGGCGCCGGGCCGGGCGTTGCTTTCGTCGTGCGAAATGAAGATGTGCAGCATTTCGGTGGCGCCGATGCCGTCGAGCAGGGTGAGGCCGGTGACTTCCTTCCACGCCTCGAAGGTCGGCAGGGGCAGGGCCTCGCCGGCCGAAACGCATTTGCGCAGGGAGGACAGGTCGTATTCGCCGATCCGGCCGAGCATGGCGCGGTAGGAGGTCGGTGCGGTGAAGCAGACGGTGGCGCGGTATTCGCCGATGGCGCGGGCGAGGTCGTCCGGCGCGGTCTTGGCGGGAAGCGCGGTCGAGGCGCCGATGCGGAAGGGAAACAGCACCAGCCCGCCGAGGCCGAAGGTGAAGGCGAGCGGCGGCGAGCCGATGAAGATGTCGTCTTCGTTGGCTTCGAGGATGTGCTTCGCATAG
>JAFKKM010000167.1 GCA_017305555.1 Hyphomicrobiales bacterium
GCTCCTAAAATTACTCCTTCGCTCAGACCAATTTTTTTTAATGGCTCTAATGGCCAAAACCGTATCGCTGCCTTTTTTTTTAGGTCATAGGGCGACGAAAGATGCCGAAACAGGGATTGGAGCTGATCGACGCGCAGCGGTCGCGGCAGACGTTCAACCTCCGAAACAGTCAGAATGTTCGCCATCACGGTCGCCGGCCGGTGATACAAATGCGCCAGCATGCCCTGACGACGTACTGAGCGGAGCGACACTTCTACGTAGTCGAAAGGCAATGCCTCGATCAGACCGCGCCGATGCGCCCATGTATAAAAGCGGCAGACCGTCCGGACACGATCGTTCACGGTGGACCGGGCATAGGGTCGCCCGGTATGAGGGCTCGGGGTTGCCAGCATCCGATTCCGATAGCCAGCGATCGTTCCCTCATCGGCGAGGCGCCAGTCCAGTTCGCTCTGCTCCAGGCTGTCGAACCAGTCATGCAAATGCTCGCTGTACGTCCTCAGTGTCTCGATCGCATGCGAGCGGCCGGGAATGGTGGCGAGTTCGATCAGGTAGCCGAAGGCAGGCTCGACAATCGACATCTGCGCATCGAGCAGGATGGGAAAGCCTGCCGGAATCCCTTCAACACCGGGCACTGCCCGCACAATCGAAACCATCCTGCTCTCCGGTGACAAAGCACCCAGAGGTGCAAGAGGACATCGACCTGCTCAAAGTGCTTACGACGTTGATGAAACTGACCGATGACAGCACGTGAATAAAAGATAAACGGAGCGCCTTCAGCGCGAGTCTTCTTTGGGATGCGAGGGGTTCCCCTCGCGCTCTCCCGTTCGCCACGTGGCAGGGGTGCAGGACTTCGCCTGCACCCCATAAAAAAGCTTGTGGTGTCGCCGCCGCGTCAAGCGTTGTCCTCGCTACGCTGCGGGAACGCTTGACTCGGACGTCTGCGTGCCAAGCCCTCCAACAGTGACGCTAAAGGACACTTCTCAGCATATGACCTAAGCCATTGCCGTTGGCGGTGAAGTTGCCGATGGTAGCCATGCTCGTGTCCTCTTTCGTTTCTCGGGCCGCGACCATCGCGACCTCGATGGCTGTCGTTGACCGGAGGCGATCGGGCCGCACCCGAAGGGCCGCCACGCAGTAGAGGGCGGCCAGGGCGAGGCTTTCTTGTCTCGCGAGGAATGGGCGCGCAGCGAACAGGGGAAGAAAGCCGAGAACGGCCGTTGCGGTCTTGGGATCGAGGCGGAGCGCAGCGACGACGGCCTTCGGTTAGACATGCCAAATCGAGGACGCACTGGGCGCGCCAGGCCGAACGATGGGGATACGACCGAGCGACAGGCACGCCACACCGCGCGACGACGGCCGGGGCACCTTGATGCAAGGGACTCGTGTCGCACCGCGTAGGCTTTCCACGCGCCCGGCGGCCTCGACGCAACCAGGGCAGACGCATCGTGATGACATCAGGCTTCTGCCGGTACGGGAAGACGCCCGCCCAGGAACAGGGGCCGGCATGTCGGACAGAGCCAGGCAACCCACCCCGCCACGTCCCGCCGCTGCGGCCCGGTCAGGCGATGGGCAAGCACCGCCATCTCCGGTCGCCGGCCATTACGCATGACGATGCACGCAAGAAAGCCCCGCCGCGAGGCGAGGCCTTCTTCTTATCGAGAAAGGTGAACGATGAAGCGCAGGCGTCCGGGGCGTGGATGGTTGCGTCTCATGCCGCTTGGTCGATCTCGGCCGGCTTGGGCTGAAGATCGTGCAGGTAGGTCACCGCGCGTTGCGCGTGCGCGGCGGCCGATAAGATGAAACGCTTGTCATTGGACAAGACTTCCAATAATCAGCAGCAGATCATAATGTGAAGGAAGATTCTTAGCGCGGCCGGCTTGTGGAGATCGGCTAAAAAGGCTTGCGATCTGCTGCGCATTATTTCCGGCATGAGACCCTCGGCTGTTGATCAAACACAGTTGAGGAAGCCTTC
>JAFKKM010000168.1 GCA_017305555.1 Hyphomicrobiales bacterium
GGAAGAAGCGCGCGCCATCGCCGCGACGCTCGGGCCGCGCGGCCGTGACGGCGGTCTGCGCGAGGGTCAGAAACTCCGCATCCTGATGGAGCCGTCCGCGCCCGGCAAACGCCTGCAACCTTATCGCGTCATCGTCGCGAGCGATTCCACGATCGAAGCGGTGGTCGCACTGTCGGATCTGGGCCGTTACGTCCCGGTCGACGCGCAGAGCTTCAACACCGCGACGGCCACCGCCGACACCAGCGACGACGACGAGGAAGACGACGGCCGCGGCGTGCGGCTCTACCAGAGCATTTACGAGACGGCGCTGCGCTACAAGGTGCCCACGCCGGTCATCGAGGACATGATCCGCATCTACTCCTACGATGTCGATTTCCAGCGCCGCGCCCAGGCCGGCGATTCGTTCGAGGTGTTTTACGCCAGCGACGACGAGACCACGCCAACGATCGAGAAGGACGATGTGCTGTTCGCCTCGCTCACGGTCGGCGGCGAAACCAAGAAATACTATCGCTTCCAGACTGCCGACGACGGCGTCGTCGATTACTACGACGAGAGTGGCAAGAGCGCGAAGAAATTCCTGGTCCGCAAGCCAGTCGCCAGTGCCATCATGCGATCGGGCTTCGGCGCACGCCGCCATCCGATCCTCGGCTATACCAAGATGCACACCGGCGTCGATTGGGCCACTGCCTACGGCACACCGATCTTCGCGTCCGGCAACGGCATCGTCGAGAAAGTCGGTTGGGAAGGGGGCTACGGCAAGTACATCCGGCTCAAGCACAACAACGGCTACGAGACCGCTTACGGCCACATGTCGGCCTACGCCAAGGGCATCGAGCCCGGCAAGCGGGTGCGGCAGGGTCAGGTGATCGGCTTCGTCGGCTCCACCGGCCAATCCACCGGCGCGCACGTTCACTACGAAATTCTGGTCAACGGCCGCTTCGTCGATCCGATGCGCATTCGTCTGCCGCGCGGCCGCTCGCTCGAAGGCGCACAGATGGCCGCGTTCGAGAAAGAACGCCACCGGATCGACGGGCTGATGGCCAGCCGCGCCGCACCGCGCGTTTCGGAAAACGTCACAGCCCAGCCGGTCAGCCTCGTCGGCCGCGGTCAGGCGACGGTGTCCACACCGCGACAGACCAGCACCCGTTAACGCCTTCGGTTACGCTACCGCTGGCTCTATGAACAGCAGAACGATCCCGATTGCTGTCAGGCCGAACGAAACGGCCGCAAGAGGCAGCAACATATTGATCGCTGCATCCGAGCTATGAAGCCGGGCTCCCCAGACGTCCATATCGCCGTTTCCCCAATCACGTAGTGAAACGGCTTTCTGTCCATCGTCTTGCCCGGATCGGCCGTACTTGTGCCACTGACGCCATAAGATCCAGGGTATGCCCAGCGCCATCAGCAACAGAATGGTGATGAACGTGAGTGGAAGCTCGATATAGCCCTGATGGTCGAACAGTATCCAAGCTGACAGTGCGAACCAGACTGCGAGTCCGCCAGCCACACGATAGATCAGAGGATGGAATTGATCGCGGTGCGGTCGGTTGTGGTTGGAGGGGATGACTTGATTGCTCATTGATGACTCCCGTACACGCCTCCGCCTGTAGGGACAAACCGCGATCATTGTCTCGGTTCCGTTACATTTCCTTCAGGTCCCTCAACCACGAAACCATATCCGCCACACTCGCCCAGCATCGTTCGGTCGGACGCAAAAAAGCGGCTGGGACGATGCCCGGCCGCTTCACATTCAAACAGGTGCAAGAGCCTCAGTTGATCGCGAGCTTGCCCGTCGGCAAATCGGGGTAATCGTCCTCGATCTCGGGCTTCGCCAGCTTACCGTTGAAGGTCAACCCGCCCTTGCCGACGGCGATCTTGACGTGATCGCCGTCGCGCACCTCGCCGCCGAGGATCATCTCGGCGAGCGGGTCCTGCACGCTGCGCTGGATCACACGCTT
>JAFKKM010000091.1 GCA_017305555.1 Hyphomicrobiales bacterium
GCGCGGCGGCCGCGTCGCACATCTCGAAGTCACGATGATCTGCGAGCGGCCGAAGATCGGACCGCTGCGCGATACCATGCGCGCACGGATCGCCGAGATCACCGGCCTGCCGCTGTCGCGCGTCGCGGTGAAGGCAACCACCAGCGAGCGGCTCGGCTTCACCGGCCGCGAGGAAGGCATCGCCGCCACCGCGTCCGCAACAATTCGCCTCCCGTGGGACGACGACGGCGAGACCACCGACAAACGGAGCGCATAACATGCGCGGCAGTGATGCACGTGCCCTCTCCCGCTCGCTGCTCGATCTCTGCCGTATGCGTAAACTGACCGTCGCCACCGCCGAGTCCTGCACCGGCGGATTGGTCGCCGGCGCACTCACCGATATTCCCGGCTCGTCCGACGTCATCGACCGTGGCTTCGTCACCTATTCCAACGACGCGAAGCGCGCGATGCTCGGCGTGAAAGCGTCGACGCTCGACACGTTCGGTGCGGTCAGCAAGGAAACCGCGCAGGCGATGGCGATCGGCGCGCTGGAACGCGCCGGCGTCGATCTCGCGGTGTCGATCACCGGCATCGCCGGCCCCGGCGGCGCAACGCCGAACAAACCGGTGGGGCTGGTGCATTTCGCGGTCGCCGCGCGCGACGGCCGCATCCTGCATCGCGAATGCCGGTTCGGCGCGCTCGGCCGCAGCGTGGTGCGCGAACGCTCGGTGATCGAGGCGCTGCGGATGCTGACCGAGATGGCACGCGGCCCCAAGGCGCCGGCGCCGAAGAAGCGCGAACCGGCCGTGCGCGCCGTGCCGCGCGTTGCCCGCGCCCCCCGCCGCGTCGCGGTGAAACGCCGCGTCTCTCCGCCGAAAAAGAAATAAACAGTCTAATGATGTCGTCATGGCCGCGCTTGTCGCGGCCATCCACGTCTTACTCGCCGAAGCCCGCCCAGACGTGGATGGCCGGAATAAATCCGGCCATGACGACTGAGAAACAGTCAACCTGTCGTCCCCGCGCAGGCGGGGACCCATAACCCCTGGCGATCGTCGTTGATGACTGCCTGTGAAAAGCCGGTGTCGCGAGCGTTGTTCGCATCATGGGCGACACGGAGTCTGGGTCCCCGCCTTCGCGGGGACGACGCTGAGGATGTAGGAATTTAAATAACCGCTCAACTCGTCGAGCTGGCGAGCGCGCCGGGGCGGCCGTAGACTTTGTCGGCGCGGGCTTCAAAAGCGGCGGCGAATTTCTGGAACGCAGCGTCAAACATGCTGCCCATCAGCATCGCCAGCATCCGGCTCTTGAATTCGTAGGAGATGAAGAAGCCGACGTCGCAGGCGCCCTCGCCCTTCGCCTCAAAAGTCCAGCGGTTCTCCAGCGAACGAAACGGGCCTTGCAGATACTCGACGAGGATTTTCAGGTTGGGACGATCCAGCGTGACGCGGCTGGTAAAGGTCTCGCGTACCAGCTTGAACGACACCGTCATGTCCGCGACCACGACTTCCTTGCCGTCGGGCTTCGGCGTGCGCTGACGCACCTTGAGCGCGCCGCACAGCGGCACGAATTCCGGATAGCGTTCGACATCGGCAACGAGATCGAACATTTCGGAGGCGCTGTGGCGAACGCGTCGCTTGTTAGCGAATTGCGGCATATGATCGAACTCAGCCGAACTTGGCGGCGCGTGCGGCCCGCAACTTGGCGAAGTCGTCGCCGGCGTGATGCGACGAGCGCGTCAGCGGGCTCGCCGACACCGTCAGGAAGCCCTTGGTATAGGCGACCTTCTCATAGCCCTTGAACTCGTCGGGCGTGACGTAGCGCTTCACCGCGTGATGCTTGCGCGTCGGTTGCAAGTACTGGCCGATGGTGAGGAAATCGACGTCGGCGGAGCGCAGGTCATCCATCACCTGCAAGACTTCGTGACGCTCCTCGCCGAGCCCGACCATGATGCCGGACTTGGTGAACATCGTCGGATCGAGTTCCTTCACCCGCTGCAACAGTCGGATCGAATGGAAGTAGCGCGCGCCCGGCCGCACCGAGAGATAGTGCGAGGGCACGGTTTCCAGATTGTGGTTGAAGACGTCCGGCTTGGCCGCGACGACGACCTCGAGCGCGCCGTCCTTGCGCAAAAAATCCGGCGTCAGGATTTCGATGGTCGTGGTCGGGCAGCGCGCGCGGATGGCGCGGATGGTTTTGGCGAAGTGCTCGGCGCCACCGTCGGCGAGATCGTCACGGTCGACCGAGGTGACGACGATGTGGGCGAGGCCGAGCTTGGCGGTCGCTTCCGCGACATGCTCCGGCTCCGACGCGTCGAGCGCGCCGGGCATCCCGGTCTTGACGTTGCAGAAGGCGCAGGCGCGGGTGCAGGTGTCGCCCATGATCATGAAAGTGGCGTGCTTCTTGTCCCAGCACTCGCCGATGTTCGGGCAGCCTGCCTCCTCGCAGACGGTGACCAAGCCGTTTTCGCGGACGATATTGCGGGTATCGGCGTAACCGCGCGTATTCGGCGCGCGCACCCGGATCCAGTCCGGTTTCGACGGCGACAGCGCATCCGGCCGGTGCACCTTCTCAGGGTGCCGGGGGCGGATCTGCGTGGTGGAAACAGTGTCGACGACAACAACCATGGTTTTTCCGTCGGTTTATTCGGTCTGTCATAGGTAGTCCGCAGGGGCAGTCGCTGCAACCCGCTCCGTCATTGCATCCCCGGCCGCATCGGCCTATGCCGGTGGAACAGCTCTATTGATCCCAATCCGCCCCGATGTCCTCCCGCCCCTCCGTTTCCAATCGCAGCAAGCTTGCCGTCCCCGCCTCCACCGTCCCAGTGAAACTCGGGCCGCCGCTGCCGCAAAAATTCTTCGCCCGCAGCGTGCATGAGGTTGCGCCGGAGTTGATCGGGGCGACGATGCTGGTCGATGGCGTCGGCGGCATCATCGTCGAGGTCGAGGCCTATCACCAGACCGAGCCGGCGGCGCACTCCTACCGAGGCCCAACGCCGCGCACCATGGTGATGTTCGGGCCGCCCGGCTTCGCCTATGTCTATCGCTCCTACGGCATCCACTGGTGCATCAACTTCGTTTGCGAAAAAGAAGGCTCGGCCGCCGCCGTGCTGATCCGCGCGTTGCAGCCGACTCACGGCCTCGCCGCGATGCGCCGCCGCCGGGGCCTCGAGGAGGAGCGAACGCTGTGCTCGGGTCCCGGCAAGCTCGCCAGCGCGCTTGCCATCACCAACGCGCAGAACGGCCTGGCGCTGACCGCGCCGCCATTCGCCATCCACGCGCGGACATTCACGCCGGAGATCGCCACCGGCGTTCGCATCGGCATCACCAAGGCAGCGGAATTGCCGTGGCGTTATGGGCTGAAGGACTCGCGCTTCGTCAGCAAGCCGTTTTCGTGACTCGTTTATTCGTCATTGCGAGCGAAGCGAAGCAATCCAGAAAGCCACAAAACAAGAACTGGATTGCTTCGTCGCTTCGCTCCTCGCAATGACGTCCCTCTGCGATACCGCTCACAATGACGATTCTAGCCATGGCGCTGCTTGAAGTCGGTCCAGAGCGGACAAAACACCAGCGGCAAGATCGCGATCGCAATCGGCAGGAAAGCGAAGGCCGCCTGCCCGGTGATGTCCCATAGCCGACCGCCCACGATCGAGATCAGGACCGCGACGCCGTAACCCACCGTGAACATGCCGGCCGAAACGCGCGGCACGTCATCCGGCGCATACAGCAGCGCCGGCAAGCTGAGCAGTAACGTCAGGCCCCAGGCGCAACTGAACCCGATCACCGCAGCACCGAGCGCGACCATCCACACCGACATCGAAAATACGACGATAGCGACGCCGACGAGACTGAAGACACCTGCCGCGACTAGCGGCCATCGCTTGCGCTCCAGTCGGCTGGCGGCGATCAGCAGGATGAACGAGGCGGGTAACTGCCCCGCGTTGAGCGCCGACAGCGCCGGCCCGATGAAATCGGTCTGGCCGTGTTGCAGCAGGAAGCCCGGCAGGAAGGCGTTGGTGCAAAAGTAAGCTTGATTGTTGGCGCTCATCGCCAGCGCGATCTTCCACAGCACCGGGTCGCGCCAATCCGGCATCCAGTGCCGATGCTGTGCCACCACCTGGCCCTCGCCGCGCGGCTGCGCCACGATGATCATCAACGCGATCAGCGCCGGCCAGATCGACCAGAAAACCAAGCTGCCGCGCCAGCTTCCCGCCAGCAGCATCAGGAGCGCACCGGCGAACGCCACGGGCAAGATTTCGCCGACCAGAAGGCCGTTGGTGTAAAGCGCGGTGGCGAAGCCGATGCGGTGCGGCACCCATTGCCGCACCAGCGGCGGCAGCGCCGGCTGCATCACCGCAACGCCCGCGCCCATGATGACGGTGGCGCCGAACAGCACCAATGTATCGAACGCCATTCCGCGCAATGCCGAACCTATGGCGGTGACGACAAGTCCGACCACCAATGCATTCGTGGCCCCGACCCGCGCGATCAATAGCGATCCGGGAATCGCGGCGAGCGCGAACAGCGCCGGCGGAATCGCGTTGAGAATGCCGACCTCGGTGCCGGTGAGCTTGAGGTCGACAATGATCAGCGCCAGGATCGGCGGGATGGCGAGAATAGTCAGCCGCGCGGCATTGCCGGCCAGCCAGAGCAACAGCAGCGGGATCGCTGACGAGACCCGCTCCGTCGTGTCTTGCGTCGTCACTCCGCGGCCTTCAGCCGGTCGAGCGCCTCGGCGATCTTCGCTTTACGAGCCATGGCATCCTCGCGCTTTTCGCGTTCTTCCTCGACCACTTCCTCGGGCGCGTTGGCGACGAACTTTTCGTTGCCGAGCTTGGCGTCGACGCGCTTGATGTCGGCTTCGGCCTTGGCCATTTCCTTGGCAAGGCGCGCTTTCTCCGCACCGAGATCGATCACGCCCTTCAGCGGCAACGCGGCAACCTCGCCGCGCACCAAAAGCTGCATGGCACCGTCCGGTGCGCGATCGACGAAGGAGATGTCGGCCAGCCGCGCCAGACGCTTGATGACGTCGCTCCAGCGCTCGGCGCGGGCTTTGGTCTCGCTCGAAGCATTGGCGAGCATCAGCGGCATCAACGTCGCCGGCGGAATGTTCATCTCAGCGCGGGCGGAACGGATCGCGGTGATGAGATCGACCACCCAGCCGATTTCCGCTTCCGCTTCCGGATCGGAGAAGGCTTCAATCTCGGTCGGCACCACCAGCGCAACGCCGGCAAGATCACCGGGCACGCCCGAGGTCGGGATGACCACGGTGGTCTGCGGCCGCAGCGGCCATTCGGTGAGGACAAGCAGTTGCTTCCGTGCAGCCGTCACCGCCCACAGTTCTTCGGTAATGAACGGCATGAACGGATGCAGCAGCTTGAGGATCTCGTCGCGCGCCCATGCCACCATGGCGCGCGTCTCGTCCTTGGCCGGACCGTCGGCGCCCATCATCACGGGCTTGGCGAGTTCGAGATACCAGTCGCAGAACACGTTCCAGACGAAGCGATAGATCGCGCCGGCGGCGTCGTTGAAGCGATAGCTTTCGATCGCCTGCGTCGCCTCGCGCGCAGTAACCAGCGTCTCGTGCGCGATCCAGCGGTTGAGCGTCTCCTTCGCCTGCGTCGGATCGAAGCCGTCCGGCAGCACGCAATGATTCATCTCGGCGAAACGGCAGGCGTTCCAGAGCTTGGTCGCGAAGTTGCGATAACCCTCGACCCGGCTGGTGGCGAGCTTGATGTCGCGGCCCTGCGCCGCCATCGCCGCGAGCGTGAAGCGCAGCGCGTCGGCGCCGTATTGGTCGATCAGGTTGAGCGGATCGATGACGTTGCCTTTCGACTTCGACATCTTGGCGCCCTTCTCGTCGCGGACGAGGGCGTGGATGTAGACGGTCGGGAACGGCACGTCCTTCATGAAGTGCAGGCCCATCATCATCATTCGGGCGACCCAGAAGAAGATGATGTCGAAGCCGGTCACCAGCACGTTGGTCGGGTAGTAGCGTTCGACGTCCTTGGCGTCGTCCGGCCAGCCCAGCGTCGAGAACGGCCACAGCGCCGACGAGAACCAGGTGTCGAGCACGTCTTCGTCGCGGGTGATGAAGCCCTCGCGCAATGCCGGGTCCAGTGCCATGTCGTGGCCCTGCTCGGCGGTGATGACTTCCTGCTCGACGTAATAGCCAAGCGCGTTGCCGACCGCCTCTTCCTCGGTCTCGGCGACGAACACCTTGCCGTCGGGCCCGTACCACGCCGGAATCTGATGGCCCCACCACAGTTGCCGCGAGATGCACCACGGCTGGATGTTCTCCATCCACTCGAAGTAGGTCTTCTCCCAGTTCTTCGGCACGAACTCGGTCGCACCGCCGCGCACAGCGGCGATCGCCGGTTGCGCCATCGTCTTGGCGTCGACGTACCACTGGTCGGTGAGATAGGGCTCGATCACGACGCCGGAGCGGTCGCCGTGCGGCACCATGTGCACGTTCGGCTCAATCTTCTCGAGAATGCCGCTCTCCTCGAGCCACGCGACGATCTGCTTGCGCGCAGCGAAGCGATCCATGCCGTGCAAGGTCGCGGCGTGCGGCGATGCGTTCTGCGGCAGGCCGTGCCAATAGGCTTCGTTGTCGGTGAGCGCGATGCGGCCCTCGACGTCGAGGATGTTGATCTGCGGGAGATTGTGACGCTTGCCGACCTCGAAGTCGTTGAAGTCGTGCGCCGGCGTGATCTTCACCGCGCCGGAGCCCTTCTCGGGATCGGAGTAGTCGTCGGCGACAATGGGAATGCGACGTCCGACCAGCGGCAGGATGACGTGCTTGCCGACCAGATGACGATAGCGTTCATCGTCGGGATGCACCGCGACCGCGCTGTCGCCCAGCATGGTTTCCGGCCGCGTCGTCGCGACCACGATGAACGTCGACGGGTCTTCGGGGTTGAAGGTCTTGCCTTCGAGCGGATAGCGCAGGTGCCACAGGTTGCCCTTGACCTCGATCTGCTGCACTTCGAGATCGGAGATCGCGGTGAGCAGCTTCGGGTCCCAGTTGACCAGCCGCTTGTCCTTGTAGATCAGCCCGTCGCGATGCAGTTCGACGAACACTTTCGCGACGGCGCGCGACAAGCCTTCATCCATGGTGAAGCGCTCGCGCGACCAGTCGCAGGACGCGCCAAGCCGCTTGAGCTGATTGACGATGACGCCGCCGCTCTCGGCCTTCCATTGCCAGACGCGTTCGAGAAACTTTTCGCGGCCCATGTCACGGCGCGACGGCTCCTGCCGCTCGGCCAGTTGCCGCTCGACCACCATCTGCGTGGCGATACCGGCGTGGTCGGTGCCCGGCTGCCACAGCACGTCGCGGCCGCGCATCCGCTCGAACCGGCACAGCACGTCCTGCAAGGTGTTGTTGAGCGCGTGGCCCATGTGCAGCGAGCCGGTGACGTTCGGCGGCGGAATGACGATGGCGAACGGCTCGGCGTCGCGGCGGTCGGCCCGCCCGGCCTTGAACGCGCCGGCGTCGTCCCACGCGCGTGCGATACGATTTTCGATGTCGGCGGGCTGATAGGTTTTCTCGATCATGGGGTGCGGTGCGGATACCAGGTGTTGCGAATGACGCTTGAGACGATGCGGCTCGACGCAAGCCGCTCGATGGAAGCAAGTGGACGTCAGGTCGAAACGAAATCCGTATCCTTCGCGCAAGCAACGACGGCAGACGTCGCGGCTTCCAATGGCGGCTTTCGGTTCAATCCTGTGCGGTTATAGCGGTTCCGCGCGAAGTGGAAACCGGCTGGCGCGACAAAAACACGTCAGATCAAGAATGTAGAGCCGCCGCCCGGACCCAAGTCAACCTCGGAAACGGCAGGGCTCGCCTGCCGCGATGCCGATATGGTGAGAGCAGGCAGAGAAAGCCAGGACCGCGCTATCGCCCGCGCGAGACGCGCTCGATCTCGGCCTTGACGATGCGTTCCACCAGCCCCGGCAGATTGTCGTCGAGCCAGGACTTCAGCATCGGCCGCAGCATCTCCCGCACCAGATCCTCAAGGGTCCGGGCGTTATTGCTGAGAACGGTGTTGGCGAGCGAGCTGAATGCCGATTCCACGGCCGAGACGGTCGATTGTGACAGCATCTCCGGTGCGAAGGCGTCCATGCCGCCCCGCCCTACGCCGGATGGCCGCTCGGCCGCAGCAGGAACGCGGCGCTCGCTTGCCATCGCGACCTCGTTGAATTCGAGATCGTTGGCGGCCTCAACCCTGTCGAAGGCCGGGTCCGGCATGTCGGGCAAGGCCATGTCGTCGGTCAGTTCGAGAACATCATCTTCGGGCGCAGCGGGCTTCGATACGGCCGCAGGCGCGGCAGGCGCGTCGAAATCGGCCAACAGCGCGTCGATGTCGTCCTGATTGTTGGATGTGGCTTTTGCGGCGGGCTTCGGCGGTTCAGTGGTCATGGCAGACGGTCCGGCTGCGCCCGCGACCGGCGCGGGCTTCGCCGCGGCGACAACCGGCGCAGACTTCGCGGCCGGCGACTGTTCCGCAGCAGGCGTCTTGGTTTCATCGTCGGCAATGATGCGCCGGATCGATGCCAAAATCTCCTCCATCGAGGGCTCTTGGACCTTCGCGGGCTGGGTCATATCCGACTCCACATCATCACGGTCTTCGCTATCGCGCCCCTTGCAGCGACGACGCCACACGCAAGCGCCGCGTCCAGTCTGCTTGCCCCACCGCATCGGCGGATCGCGCAATCGCGTCGTTATAAACGCGACGTCGCACGAATCGCCTGACACGCGACAACCAAGCGTATGTCACCGCTGCAAATGATTGCAAGCAACGGTCCACGAACCGGACCGTTCCACGCTGTTCTTAACAGAAGCGGATTCAGCGTCCGTCCGGCGTGCGGACTCCGCCCCAGCTATCGCGAACCTGATGATAGTGGACGCTCGGATCGTAAATGGTGGTCCGCAGCTTGAGCACCTGCGGCGACAACCGGCCAACAGACCCCAGCACCGCGTAAGACGCCACCACGCGATCATGCTGCGCCGTCACCAGAGCGACGCGCGCGTTGACCAGATCCTGCTGCGCGTTGAGGACATCGAGCGTGGTGCGCTGACCGGCCTTGGCTTCTTCGCGAACACCATTCAACGCGATTTCCGACGCCTGCACCTGGGCCTGGGCCGAGGTGACCTGGGACTTGGCGGCCTGTAATTGCCCCCAGCTTTGCACCACCGTCGCACGGGTCTGATCGCGGACCTGTTCGAGCGCCAGACGCTGCTGCGCCAGCGTCTCCTTGGATTGGCGAATCAGAGCGTATTCCGCGCCGCCCTGATAGAGCGGCACCGAAACCTGGGCGATGGCGGAGGCGACGAAACTCTTCGGCGTCGAAAGCTGCTGCTCGTAGCCCTGCTGCGCGCCGACTTGCAGGCTGACCGTCGGGAACAGCGCGCCCTCGGCGACCTTGACCTGAAGATGGCTGACATCGATGCCGAACATCGCGGCGGTCACGTTCGGATTCTCGACCAGACTGAGATTGACGGCGCTGGCCAACGTTCCGGGCAGATACCGGTCGACCGGCGATCCCGGCGCCAACGCGGACGGCTCGCTGCCGATAATGCGCCGGTAGTTCGATCGCGTCGTATTCAGCGTCGCCTCGGCGGCGCGCTCTTGCGTTTTGCCAGCGGCAAGCCGCGCCTCGGACTGCGCGACGTCCGTTCGCGTCACTTCGCCGACATTGAAACGATCGCGCGTCTGCTTCAGCGTCTGTTCCAGCACGCGAACGTTGCTGTGTTGAACCTCGACGATGGCCGCGTCGCGCAGGTAGTCCATATAGATGGTCGAGGCTGCGAGCAGCACGCTCTGCTCCAGTACGCGAAGACCTTCGCGCGCCGCCGAAACCTGGCTCTCCGCCGCACGGGTGCGATTCGCGGTCTGCTGCCCGTTATAGAGCGTCTGCGTCGCTGTGATGCCGACCGCGCGCGGAACCTGCGCGCCGGTACCATGCGCATTGACCCCACCGGACGTCACCGTCGCATCGGTATATTGATAGCCGGCGCTCGCCGTGACGGCGACCTTCGGCCGATAACCGGACAAAGCCTGCGGGACGTTTTCGTCGGTCGCACGCACCTGCGCCCGCTGGGCGTTGAGCTGCGGATTTGTCTGGTAGGCACGCACGAGCGCCGCCTCGATGGTCTCGGCAAGAACGGGAGTCGTTCCGGCAAAGCCCAACAGCAGAGCCGCAACTGCCACTCCGGTCACCCTTTTAAACCCACCCATCCAGACATCCATTTCTTCTTGGAAGCCGATCCTGCATCCCTCGGATCCGCGAATATTCGTCACACCCCGTCGGGTGCTATCATAGTTACCGCGACAAAGGGACGGAACCCCCTGGGGGTTGCGCACAGCGGAAACTCCACAAGTGGGGCAAGAGAGCCACAGCCCCAGAAGCGACCGACACGGCGGCCATCCCGACCGCCTCCCCGGGAAGAAATGTCTGATTCCCGTCGTTTAGAAAACGAATTCCGGGGTCCGTTGCATTCCGGGAAGGACCCGCGCGGAAGCATCGAACAGGATGCGGGTGCCGAAATCGTCGTGCGAGTGCGTTACCATGGTCGCGCGCTGGACGCTTCCGGTGGCGAATACGCCCACCAGCCGGCCGCCTTCCTTCAACTGGCGGTACAGGTGTTCCGGAACGATCTCGGTGGCACCCTCCAGGACAATCACATCGTAGGGGCCATGGGCCGAATCGCCCTCCGCCACAGGAGCCGCCGTAACGGACACAGTCGCAAGGCCGAGCTTGTTGAGCGACGCCCTCGCCCGCGCCACCAGCGCGGCATCGGGATCGGTGGCGTAGACCTGCTGGGCCAATTTGGCCGCCACGGCCGCCGTGTAGCCGGACGCGCAACCGACCACGAGGACGGTGTCGGTGTGCCGAACCTCGGCAGCCTGCAACAGTCGGCCGACGACGACGGGCTTGAGCAGGAAGCGGTTTTCACCGACTTCGAGATCGAGGTCGAGATAGGCCATCGCGGCCTTGCCGTCGGGAACGAAAGATTCGCGCGGCACCGTCAGCATGGCGTCGATGACGCGCTGGTCGGTCACATCGCTGGTGCGCACCTGACCGTCGACCATTCTCTGGCGCGCGGTCGCGAAATCGGACGTCACGAGGTCGGACATGGACAATCCTCTTTAGGCGAGACTCTCCGGGCACACCTTTTGCGGGTGCCCTTGAAGCTTATCTCGATTCGGACACGGGCCGGTGACGGCCGCCAAAGTACGCCGTCAAAGCCCGACAAATAGAAGAACCGGAGCAGTAGGGCAGCGCGCGAACCGATGCAAGACTATCCGCACGAACCGCTTGGGACGGTGTTTTCCAGCGCCGTGACAGACAAAATAAAGGGTGATTCCTTGAAATCTTGAAGATGCGAAAACTCGATCTATTTCTCTTTGCAAGCCGCGAAGGCTTTGTTATACGCTCCCCGCAACGCAAGCTTAGTTGCGGCTCTGTTCCCTGGTAGCTCAGTGGTAGAGCAACCGGCTGTTAACCGGTTGGTCGCTGGTTCGAATCCGGCCCGGGGAGCCACACATTATCAAGCACTTAGCTTGAAACCCTCCCAAACAAATTCAATCACTAAAATTGCTCAGGGCAACATTTGGGGCAACAATCGTCAGATTTCGTTGCCCAGCGTGTTTGTGGTGTCGGGAAGTGGGAATCAGGCGGCGGCTTGATCGTTGTCGCGCTGTTCAATCTTTGCGCGAATCCAACTATCGATCTCAGATTCAACGAACGCAATGCGATTGCCGCCAAGGTGGATCGGCTTCGGAAACTGGCCAGCCTTCATGAGGCGGTACAGGTGGACGCGGCTGTAATCGATGCCCTTCTCCGCGCTAAGGCGGGACATAGGAATAAGGCGCAAGGACTCAGTCACGATCAAAGGGTTTCCGCGTTGGACCCTCAATATAGCGTTCGGGTCCAGTGAATGACGCGGAAAATTCCAACCCTCATCCCCTCATCGCTCTCGACGTGATCGGCCAAACCTGTTCGGTTCGCGCGGCTCTCTCAGCTTCGGCAAATCGTCCGGCTTGTCAGGGAACATAAACTCGTTGTGCCGCAACCAGCGCCCGTCAAAGCGGTCCCAAAACTGGATGGCGTGAAGCTGTAGGGCGAACTCATAGACGACATAGAGAACTCCGTCCCGCTTCATCCTCTGTCCGGTCGGATCGAACGGAAGATCATTCAACCTGCAAACCGCGTTGATGCCGTCCCAATTCTCGCGGACGTACATATCCGGCAAGGCGACGTGGTACGGGTGCGAGCGCTTCCAGCGTCGGTCGCCTCCATCGCGTTCATAGAAGCCGAGATGGTGGATCAGAAACTCAGGCAACCGCGCGATGCCCTTGGCGATGCGCCGTGCTTCATCCGATGTGAGGTGCCGCTGATAGTCGGCCCATTGGATCCGGTGAAGATCGTCCCGGCAGTAAATCGTAACCAGTCGGACGCCATTGGCGTCCTGCACAATGAAGGCGTCGGGGCCGTCGCGAACCACGGTCCACGGTGCCGGAAAACGACGCTTGGGCGGGATTGACTCCATGAGAACAAAATAAGAACATGGGTCGATCACGGTCAACGAGGAACTGCGCCGATGTCCGCCCTGCCCGATCAAAAACCAGAGGATGAAAACCAGCTTGAAGCCGAGCGCCTAGAGGTCGCGACGGATCAGGCAATCGCGGCTTGTGGTGGCGATGTTCGGAGCGCCGTTCGGGCGTTGATACTCGCGAACGAGTTTCTACAGCACGAGCTAGAGGCGAAAGTTTCGACGGGCTATCTGCGGGGCGTTCGGCGCGGACGTTCTGACGGCTAATCAGGCGAGGTGCATCATGGCGGACGTGACTTATTACGTAGCGTTGCCGTTCACTATCGACGACGCTGGCGAATCCGTCGCCGGATCCGGCGAGGAATTGCAAAGCTCAACCGCTGCAATGCGTCGCGCGGAAACACTGTCGAGGCAACCGGGCAACATTGGCGCGGTCGCGTTTAGCCGGACGGGTGATCCTGCTATCGGAGAATTTTCGGATGCCGTTGTGCTCGGGCAGTTTGGTGACGTGCCGAGTGATCTAAGCGGGCTTTAGATTATGGGCTGGCGTGGTGATGACAATCGCGATCTAGCGAACGAGCGAGACAGCAAGCGCCATCCGGTGCAGCTTGGGCTTTTCGTTTTCGCGGTGGTGGCGTTTATCGTGCTATGGGTCGCTGCTAGTTTTACGTGACACCTTCCTATTTTTGAAAGATGGATTTAATCCATCGGCGAAAGCCGATTTTCCGATACTTTGAATTTGGGCCGTAGACCTCCTCTAGCTTGGCCGGATAAGAAGGATCACTTTTCTTACTTAGCTCATCAATCACCCTTATGATGCTTTGATCACTATAAGGCAGCGGAACATAAAAGAAGATCATGAATGCAATGCCGGCTAAAGTCGCTAAGGCTGCATATGTCAAGGACAGGTAGGACCAAAGGCCAAGCGCGGGATGCAAGAGGATCTGCATAAAAATATAAACGTTGACCGCCAGCGACGTCAAAATCATGCAAGCAGCCATGACAAGTAGAAGGATGCCAAAAGAACGCGCTACAAACTTGCTAACGCATGTCTCAAATACCCAATCTTTGTATTGCTGAGGAAAATAAAAGCGAACGTTGAAGGATGATGGCACCGCCAGCTTCACAATATCAATTGTCTCGGAATCCTCAGATAGCTCAACTATTTTCTCCATTACGATTAGTCTGGTGTCGCGCGACATAAACACCAACCAAATTATGAGTCCCACCGTCGCATAAACAACAAGCACAACCTCCTTAATACCAGGCACGTTCTTAAGCGTCAGGCCCGTCGTTGTTAGTGATATATCGCTACCCAATATTCCAAGTATTTGAAAGGCGAGAAGGCTGCTCTGAAAGATCATTAACTTAACAAGTCTTTCATCTGCCTCCTTGGACAGTGCAACCATACGTTCAAAGAAATTCGACGCGAATCCCTCATGTTTGTCATTTTTCCAAATACGATCCAGATCACGCCAGATTCTCTTTTTGTAGCTTAGCCACAAAATCGGAAATCGATCGATCGGCCCGTCAGTATTCGCGCTCATTTGTCTTTGCCCCATCACACAGCCGCGACCGGAAATTAGGGGAGAGATATTGCGCGAGGCAATAAAAAAAGCGCGGTCGCCCGCGCCCTCTTTAGTCCAAGTGATCGCGACTATCCTTCGTCGATAAACGTTGCGAACGGATGCTCAGTAATCAGCGTAGCGTCCTGCCCGTTCTTAACAAAGACGACCCAACCGAACTCCGGATGGTCACCGCGAACTATTGCTGGCGTTCCATGCTCCTCGTTTCGGTTCTGTAGTTCCGCAAGGACCGGCGCGGCCATTTCCATGGACTCACTATCGAACTGTGTAACGTCCATCACGCATTCCCCATCGGTTTGCGATCAACGAGGCGGATGGCTGGTCGAGGCTTTGTTTCTGCCTCGGGCCGACATGACCAATCAATCACCATAACCAGATGGTTTAGCAACGATGGCGACTGTGCGCTTATCGACCAGTGAAAATCTTCCGGGAAGCTCTCGGCATAGCCGTCAATCGCCGCTGCAAGGGCTTCACGCTTTTTCGGATCAGACGAAGCAATGACAGCCTCTAAAGCGTCGAGCACGTCATGCATACAAGTGAAATTCTCATCGTCAGGCATTTTCAAGCACCTCGTTGTTTGATTGCGAGGCATCCCAACTAGACCGGACAACATTGGTTTTCGATAGGATTCTCGTCATTGGCAGGGATTTCCTATAACGGGCGTTTCAAACAATGTTTGATCACTGGTCCCGCGAACTTTCGGGCCACACGTCGCAGCGAATGCAAAGGTCATGCAGAACTTCGTCGCGCGTGATCTCTCCGGTGAAGGGTGACGGCGCGACGTTGAGCAATTCCCGGACGGTCATCAAGTTATCGACCAATGCGGCGTGATCGGCATCGGAAAGGTAAGTCATTAAGTTAGCTCCCAGCGTTGATAGTGGGTGCTCGTCCCACATTCGCGAATCTCAGTCAAGTATTTGTTTTTACTCATGTTTTGTAAGTCAACGTTGACTGTAACCGGCCATGATCCGGCGAATGGTTGAATAGGTCTGCTCTGCGCCAGCGCGATCTTTAATCGTGAAGGTTCTTTTCCCGACGATCTTGGCGACACGCTTTTGGTTTCTCATGGCGTAGCCAACCCAGCCCTCATCGCAGGGCTTCACGACTAGCTGTAGGTGCTTTCCGGGATTGGTCCACTGTCCCCAAACCTTCGTCATGGCGCTGCGGATAGCAGGCACTAATTCCGGGTGTGCAGCGAATGCGCCGTGAATGTGTAGGCGCTCATCGCGATCAGTATCGAGACAGAACCAATAGGGAAGCGACAACCCTGCCCTCGCCAGCACCTTGTCCAGATTCCGTTTCAGATGATCTAGCGCGCCCGCTGGTGACGCTTTGGCTTTGGTGATGGCTTTCCGGTGTCAGGTTGAATGAGAACGCATAGGGCGCTGTCTCTGGCGTTGTCATGATGTCGAGGGTGGCAGAGAACAGCTTTACGGCGTCGGTCACGTCCTCCCAATCAGGGATACTTACAGGTGGTGTGATTACATGGGGTTGAGGCGTTGCATGACTAATAGAGTCGGTGTTTTGGTGTGCAACTAAAGAATCCGAACGCGGATCACCGGGGACCAATTCGAATTTCTGAATCTTCTCAATTACATTGCGGTCTTTCTGAGTGCTGCGACGGGCTCCCTTTTGGGACATTTTCCGGCACAGCCCAGAGATGCAACGGGACGGGACATTTTCCGGCATGTTGCCCAATGCCAGAACATTTTCCGGCGTATCGGTCGGCAACTTGATTGCATCGATCTCGGCAAGGATTTCATCGTCAGATAAATCGTCGCCACCGTTTCGAGTGAGCGCGATCTCATCAAGAAAAAAATCGTCGTCAGATTCGCTTTGATCGTGGCAGCGCGAACGAAACGCGCTATATTCATTCGAGCGAGGCGGCTGCATCCGCTTCCTTTCATTTCAACGGCTCAGCACGCCAATGCTGGGCCGTTTCTCTTTTTCAGTTTCCTTACTTGGGCCGGGATTGACCCAGTATGTGATTATAGCAACGCGCGTCGTCTTTGCGGCCTAACGCTTCAAAATTCCTCCCGGTCGCATCTGTGTCCGTAGCTCTTTCGCCATTAAGGTCCGAATCTGCGACTCAACTTGCGCGCCGATCGATTTCGCCAGCGCCTCGTCGGCTTGCATACCGCGCGAACCTCCATCAACCTTCACGTTGATGGTCGGCGCGAAGCTGGTCCGATTGTCATTGCTGGCGAAGCGATTGTCGTTGGCGGGATTGCCGATCAACCCGCCGTCCGCGAATCGCGGAATGCGGTTCTGGTTGATCGCGTGCAACAGCGGGAGGTGCCTTGCCGTCGCGTCGGCGCGGACGACGAACTCACCATTCGATGCCATGATCGGAATGCGGTCATCGCGTGGTCCGCCGGGGCCGCGAACCTCACCGCCATCCGCGAACAGTCCGC
>JAFKKM010000092.1:0-12554 GCA_017305555.1 Hyphomicrobiales bacterium
CGGTCTTCGTCATCGACGGCCTTGAAGTTGGTCGCACTCTTTCTGAGCCGCCGCGCGACGGTCATCGATCCACTTGGCGAGATCGAGCAGATGAATGCCCTTCGTCGCCTTCTGGCTCGTCTCGATCCGCACCACCGGAATATCGATCTCGCCTTCGGTCGCCTTCCTGGTGAACTGCTGCGGCGTCAGGTGGGCAAAGTAGTCACGACACACCTTGTCGAGCGGGATCACCGCCGCGCCGTCGTACTGCGCCATGAGCAGAAACGCGGTGTTCATGCTGCCAAGCCTAAGGGCTCAACGATGTCGACCAACTTGCCGCCATCGAGCCAAGCCTTGACGCGGTCCTTCGCCATTGCTGCCGCCGCGCTGGATGCTTCAAGCAGCATGAAGGATCGCGCAATGCGCTCGACGGGAGCTAGTGCAAACTGAACAGCCTCAAATTCATCGACGACGGAAACGCGTTCAGGGATCGCATCAATGTCAGCCAGGGCGTGGCGCGCAGCCAGCTGAAGCTGCGCGAACTTGCCGACAAGGTAATCGTTCCGACCAACGATAGGGCTATCTGACGTTCTCATGGGCTTGTTCCTTTTCGCTATTAACTACGCTGCGAATATGGAATATACATGTACATGAGTTTCTGTCAATCTTATGTACATAAGTTTTTATCGTCTGGAGCGAATTGTGACGCGCGGCCCAAAAAAACAGTGGTTCGAGAACATAAACTTGCCTCTCCCCGAAGGAGGCAAAGCTAGGATTGATGCTGTCTTGGATAAGGAGACGGGCGAAACCCGCCTAGACCTGATCCGAAATGCTATCGACGGTGAGGTCGAGCGCCGCGAACAATTTTTGTCGCGGAAGAAGCCGGCCCCGCGAAAACGCGAGAGAGACTAACAGCCATCAGGCTGTTGAGTCTGTTGCGATTATCGCGACATCTGTTGTCGGTTCGGCAACAAAGCCACCATCAACAGAGCCGGCGGGTTAGTTTGGCTGGCGGAATTATTGCACCTTGCCGGCATCTGTTGCGGCGCGCGCCTCGCGCTCAAGCGCCACTGCATCGTATGCCCGGCAGAGAAGCATTGCGGCACGGTCCCTGTACCATCCGGCGAAATTCTGTTCGCAACCGTTGCTCGACACGATGAGCGCGGCCTGTGCGAGTGTCATAGCGTCATCGAAGCTGATCGCCTCCGCGCTTTCCGCCCACGTCAATCGCTGCTGAAATTCGCTTTCCGACGCCGGGCTCAACAATGCAGCTTCAAGCCAATCGCGCGCGCGTTTCATCATGTCATCCGAAGGACGATCATACTGCGAAATCTTCACGCCGTCGCTCATTGCACAGCCTCTTTCAGTTTCGGGACCGCCATGCGGTCGATAAGCCAACGCCAGTACGGCAAGCTTGCATATGGTGTTAAACGGCGGACGGTTGCAACATCATCGGCAGTAAGCGGGCGACCTTCACCACCCCAAAGCCGGTTGATATTAGCGAGTCCCAACGAAAGCGCGCCGACAACGTCATTCGCAGAATTGAACGACGGCCCGAGAAAGCCGCCCGCGACTGAACGCGTCGCGTATCGACTTGCCGGCTGCTTCTGGCTTGCCTTCGGAAAGAGCGCAGCCGCTCCGGTGAACAAGCCTGGCGCGCCTGCTTTCTCCAGAGCGTTGTTGATCTCGAACGCAATCGCGAAGATGCCAGATCGGTCTAGCCCTTCTGCGACGAACGTTCCGGGGTTGTCTGATATCGGTCGCCCACTTTCAATCTGCTTGATCGCGTAGACGAAAGCACCGATCGCAGCCATGCCGACAACGCCCCCGATTAAACGCGTCGGCTGTTCTTGCAGCCCACGCAATAGAACGCGCTGGTTGGTCGCCAGTGCGAAGCTCTTGAACTGGATGATGGCGCGCCCCGTTGGCGTGTTTGCGAACAACGGCACATCGCCGACGCCTTTTGTGACGATAATGCTGTCTACGTCCTTGTTGATCGCCGCGCGATAGGCTCGCCGCATAAAATCCGCCGCCGGCTCGTTGCCCCACGCCTGGGAGTTGGCGACCCGAACGCCGTCTAGCGTCTCACCATGATCCTTGAACAATGCGCCGAGCCGTTCCGCGTTTCCCTTGCCGATGCCAAGAAAGCCCATATAGGCGCGTTCGGCAGCCGGCAGCGCGTCGAAGCCATCGCGTGCGGCGATCTCGGCGTTGCCGAGAATGCGGTTCTGGATCATCGTCGAAGCTACCGACTTGTGAAAGTCGTTCCAGTGGAGCAATCCCGTCATCTTGCTAAAGCCGGCAGAGGCGTTTTCAAGAAACCGCTCGAACGGCGAGTTACGCGCGTAGGGATCGGTAATCTCGGCGAGCGTCGCCATGCGCGAGGCAAGCACGCGCTCCGAGATCGCGCCCGCGAGTTTGGCTTCCTCGCGCGACATGTTGACGGCTTTCATGTTGCGAACGAGTGGCGCGATCCCGTCCTGCATATAGGACGATAGCCCATGCACCATGGCCGGCCGGACGGCGTCCGTCAGGGACGAAATCAGCACGCCGCCAAGCTGGCGCATATAATTGAACGTGCCGAACGCCTTGAGCGCTTTGGCCCAATTCGTATGCTGAATTTCAGGACGATACGCGCCCCGCAGCATGTCGCGGACGGCCTCGATATCGCCGATATCCGATTTCTCTCGCTTGTTCAGTTGGGCAAGCTGCTTCTCGCGATCAGCGGCCGGCAGGGTGGCGTTGGTTTCGATCGTCTGTCGCAACTCGGCATACTCGGCGCGGATCGTCTCAATCGGCCCCTTCAGGTCCGCCGAGCCGAAACGTTCCGTCAGTTCGATGTCCGCCGACATGATCCGCGCATAGCGCCGGCCGATCATTTCTGCGTCGTGGTCAAGGAACTTCTCGACCAACTCATCAGGGATACTGAACGATCGCTCCCGAAGCGGACCTTGCTTTGCCATCACAAAGCCCATCGGCAAATCACCATCGACGCCGCGTCCTGTCACCTTGGCGAAGATGTCATCGACGATGCCATCGATATAGGCCGTGCGATCCGCCTCATCGAGAAAATTGAAGCGTCCGCGTTGCGCGTTCTCGCCGAGTGCATCGTTCAGGCGGGCAACGCGACCGCGATCCATATCGGCGAGCGTCCGGTTCATCATGCCGGCAAGACCGTCAAGGTTCGTCAGCGGCGTCGCGCCAGTCAGGTCCACGCCGACGCGTCCCAGCACCGACAATATGCGATCGAATTCGCCGGCTGCCTGGGCGGCGGCAACATCGGCATGGCGGACAACGTGCTTGCCGCGAACGTCTCCTTCCAGCGCGTCGAGAAAATCGCGGGACGATGGCCGGCGAGCATTGGGCGTGGATGCATCACCAAGGAAGCCCTCGCGCCACGCCCGCAACGCCAGATCGTCAAGACTTTCGCCGCCGCGCGGATTGAGCGTTCCCTTGCGCGAAGTTCGCACCAGGCGCGCTGCGCTGGGCAGAATTTCAAAAATGCTGCCCGTCTCATCGTGGATGCCGTCGCTCTGGCGCATCAGCCAGTCGGACAGCCGCTCAGGCATCTTCGGCCGTTCGCCACTGGCAACACGTCGCAACATGCCGGTGATCTCATCGGCGTTGATCGCCGGTTCGCCCGCCTCCGCTCGTCGCCGCAGTTCATCGTCGCGCCGCAGAATGCCGAGTTCGATTTCCTCCCGTTCGCGCGAAAGATTGGTGGCGCGGCGATCGCGGAACGTCGTCTCGCGCTTCATTTCCCTATCAACCGCACCGTTGATCCAGTTGCGGACGATAGATCGGAACTCGCCCTCACTGGCCTGAATGGCGAGCGGGTTCCAAACGCGGGTGAAATAGCTCTCGGCAGTCTGCACGCTGACATCTTGCGGAAGCAGGCCGGCAGTGATCGCACGTTCTTTCAGCGGCTCAATGACCGACGAACGCCACGCCTGGGCTGCTTTCGCGACGCCGGGGATATCGCTCTTGTCGCCGCGTCGCATGGCGCGGCCGACTTCCTCCCGAAACTCGGTGCGCGTCATGACAACGCCGGCCTTGCGGGCGTCTTTCCACGCCGCCTCTTGCGCCTCCATCGCCTGAACGACAGCGCCGCGCGTGTATTCCTTCATTGACGTTTCGGCCGCTGTGGAGCCTTCGCCCTCAAGGTTCTTCCGCAGATAAACCGGCGTCTCCATCAGGTTCGAGGCGATCTGACGGACCGTCGCGGACGGGCTCTGGATGGTGCGGAGCAACGGGTTCAACTGCGCTGTTGCTTTCGCCGCAACAGATGCGGCGGTCCCGGCGATGCTCAGATCGTCGAGCGTATCGGTTGCCGTCTCAGCCGCACCGATGCTGCGCGGCATCCCGGCCATGTCGGCAAGTTCCTTGTGCAACACGTCGGTCGCGGCGTCGAAGTCAGGCGCTTCCGCCGCCTTCAACACGCTGCCGGCCTTCCGCGCCTGCACCGCGTTCATGACCGTGCTCGCACCGGCCCCGAGCAACCCGCCGAGCAGGATCGAACCGCCGATGTTGAGGGCGCTTTCGCCGCCAGTTCGCAAGGTCTGCGTCTCTTGGAGCCCGGCTTCCTGAACGGCGGTCGCCACGCCGGCCGCAGCGCCGACACTGAGCGCGCTCCTGCCGATCGCGTATCCCGCGCGCCCTGTCTTTGCCAGCGCGCCGCCGGGAATGAGAAACGTCGGATCGAGGATCGACGCGCCGGCTGTCATCGCGAAACCCGTCCAGCCCGACGCCGCCAGGACAGCGCGGTCCTTCTTTTCGCGGTCAATGTCGGCCTTGACCGCCATCGCGGCATTCCGATTGAACACATTCTCGAACGCTGGAAGGTGATCCTCGTAGCCCTTCACGTCATCGAACACGTTGTAATCGCGATCGATGGCATCGAAATCGCCGGTCGCACGCGACCACGAACTATGCGACGCGAGCGCGGAGCCGATCAGGTTCTCTTGCCGGAACGCTGCGGCTGCCGTGCTGGCGATCGAGGGCGAGGCGATGTCCTTCGCGCTCGGCGGCGTCTCATAGCCGGCGATCGGTTCAAGCGGTGAGTTATCATCGAAAGGCATGGCTGCGGTCCTATCGCGGGAACGTCAGGTTCGGATCGTAAGGCGTGCCGGCGAGTTCCTTGTTGATCTCGGCGGCTTCCCGGTTCAGGTCGCGGCGGTGCTCGGACTTCGCTTTCGCGGCTGCGGCGACTTCCTCTTTCGTCGGCTGCTTCGCAAAGAACGGGAGGTGATAGCGTTCGATCGTGCCGTCCTTCGACGTGTAGAACACCTGATATCGCGCCGGCCGGCCCGCGCTGTAGTCGCGATCCGTCATTTCGTATGGCTGGAGAAACACCTTGTCGGCGGTGATCCCGGCCGACGACAGCGCCGCGCGCGCCTGCGTCGCGACATAGTCCCGGCTGCCGTTGGCATCGGCGGGATAGGTGATCTCGACCGGAAGCCGCGCGACCACGGACGGCCCTGCGATCGTGAATTCGGACACGGCATAGCGACGGCGGAAGCGTTCCGATGCCATCTTCTTCGCCAAATCCTGATCGCCCGCAACATCGAACAGGCTTTCTTTCAGGATGCTTTTGTACTCATCGACCATCGCGGCCGACGTCGCCGGCGTCTCGCCCAACTTCGGATCGAAGTGAAAGAAGCCGCGATCAAAGATGTCCCGCACCTCGCTTTCCGTCGCCTGCTTTTCGACAAAGTCTTTGATCGGCTCGCTCGTCATCAGCGCCGCGCGCTCCCGCGCCTTGTCGGGATCGCGCATGTCGATCAGCCGTTTTGCCGCAACGGCCGGCGCAAGCCCAACGGTCTTGGTCAGGTGATCGAACGCCACGGCGGCATCGAGAATTTCCTTGCCGCCCGCGCGCCGCTCCAGCGCCGCCGGATTAATTGTCCGCAACCGCGATGCGATCTCGGCAGCCCTCGTCACTGAACCGATCTGGCCCGACACCAGATCATTGCGGATGGCGTGGGCGAGCGGATCGGGCACAACGCCCGTCTGCCGGATCACTTCTTCGGCGGTCGCGAGACGTTGTTCCGGTTCGATCTTGGTGGCGATCGTGTTCCAAACCCGATCAACGAGCTTCCTTCCTTGGTCGCTGTACGGATCGACCGTCATCTTGCCCGCCTGAAACGCTGAAACGGCCTGTTGCGTTTCGAGCATTTCGCTTTGCCGGCTCGTAAGCGAGTTGATGAGGCTGGCCTTGTCGCCATTGTCGAGCACAGGATTGTCGAGGATTTCTTGCCGCGTCAGCGTCATATCGTCTTTCGCCATCCGCAGCCGATAGTCGTCGGCAGCGGCGATCCGCTGCGCCTTGATCTCTACGCCCTGCTGGATCGTCCACGAGTTGACATCGTTGAAGCTGGCCTCGCGCACCCGCGCGGCAAGGTTCTCGGGCATTCCATTCACGGCAGCGGCGACGGCGGGACTATAGGTCGGCACAACACCACCGTTGCCGCCCATCTTCTTTTCAGCCCATGCCTTCAGATCGGCCACGGTCTTGCCGCGCAAGAAGCTGTTGGCGCTGATGACCGACGCCGGCAAGACGGCATCAACGGCCTTGTCGTCATCGGCGGACAGGACAGTTTTCGCGCCGCCCGGCCCGAGAAAATGCGCCAGATAGACGTTGCCGGCAGTCGGAGCGATGCCCGCTTTTTGCAGCGTGGCCGCGTTCTCCTGCGCATAACGCATCGTCATTTCGCGGCCAAGCTGAGGATCAGACTTCATCGCAAGGAGTTCGGCGTCCGATTTTCCGGCAGCGACATCGGGACGGCTTGCTTTCAACATCTTCAACCAGGTGCTGTCGATGAATTGCCCGAGGCCGGCAGCCGACGAGTTCGGATTTTTCGCGCTGGCATCGCCGCCGCTCTCGGCAGCGATGATCTTGTCCGTTAATTTCTGGATGTCCTGCCCGGCCTTGCCGCCATGTGCCGTCACGTTGGCGATTACATCGCGGCCCGCAACCTCGGAGAGCGGCTTCAAGATCGCGTTCCGAGTGTTCATCAGGTCGGTCGGCGTGAACCGGCTCGCGTTCTTGTTCACGAAATCGGCGGCGACAACCGGATCGGATTGCGACATGTTGAGCGAGGTCAGACGGTAAAGGTCCGACTGCTGTTCGATCACTTTCGCCTTGATCGTATCCGCGCTCCAACCCTGCATCTGACCAAGATCAGCGATAGTGTGCGCCATCGCCATGCGGTTCTTTTCGAACAGCACAGGATCGGCGCTCGAACTAACGGCCTGCTGCTTGAATGTTTCTGTTTGCGACGTGGCGGTGTTGACAACGAACTTTTTCAACTCGCTGCTGCGGTGCTGTATCCCCGTGCGCTGTGCGTCGGTTTCGACGTGGTCGGCAGCCTTGTCAAAGAAAATCATCTGTGACGGTGTCAGCTTCGATGATGCATCCCGTCTCGCCGTGGCCAACTTGTTCTTGTAATCGTCGAAGCCTTCGACGGCCTGCTGACCCGTCTTTTGACCGTACCCATCGTCGCCATACAGCGCCGCATCCTTGCGCTGGGTGAAATCGTTGATGGCAGCGCGCGCGGTTGTTTGGTCGATCAGTTCCTGCACGTGCCCAAGACTGCGCGCGGCCTGCATCCCGCCCTTGGCGAGGTTTTCCATGCCCGCGCCAACGTCGGAGCCGAACGTTTGCGGCGTTGCGTTGGCGTCCAGGTTCTGACGAAACGCCGGGCGAAGCTCAACGCTCGGCTCATACTGCGAAACCTTAACCATTGCTGCCGTCTCCGATCACGATGCGATAGCCCTGTCGGTAGCCGACATTGGCGATGGTGATGCCGGACCCGACGAGACGGCATCTGATGTTGTGCATCAGTGCCTTGAAGGCGCGATACATGGCGTCGGGTGACGGTCCGCCGTCTGGATCGTCGGCGTACATGCTGTCAAAAATTCTTTCCGTCTGAACCGGCCGACCTTTCCCTTTCCAGACAGCCCGCAACACGCGCTGTTCGCACGGCGGTACTTTGTAGTAGTCGATGATGATCTCAAGGTCTGGCACGTTGACCGACTGTCCGCAGCAAAGGCATTTGATCGGCACGAAATTCTTGATGCGCGGCATCTTTGTCGGCGGAAGGACCGGTTTTGCCAGACGGGTTTTGCTAGAAGTAGTCCTCTTCTTGTTCGCCACCCTCCATAGCAATCTAGCCGGCTGACAAACATGCCTGACGTTCAAAGCCTCTATTCTTCTGCTTAGTACTTCGGAACTAGTACCCAGCGACCTAGCTGCGCCGGAAATGGTGCCGTAGCGCCAAAGTGCATCGACGACGATGCGTCGTTCCTCTCCTTCTAATCGGGAGATTAGCTCGTCAATGCCGACAGGTGACGTTGAAGGACCGCTATCGGGTCGGGCGGCAACAGCGGCGGCGGTGCTCATCGATAACCTCGGCGTTTAGCTTCCTTGATCGCGGCGCGGATCAGGCGCATGTCGTTGCCCGCGCCGGTTCGGATCAGGCTGTCCATCGTGCCCGGTGCAACCTTGTCCAGGTCGCGAATGAACGCCTGAGCCGCCTTAAGGTCGCTGTCGGCGGTCGCCCCAAACTCGGATCGCACCGCCTCCATGCCAGAGGCGTAGTCAGCTTCTAGCTTCTCATCGCTGATCGGGCCGATCGTGTCGCCCTGACGCACGCGCACCACGTCAAGCGCCGCCGACAACTCAGCCGAGTTCGTTCCAGCCTTGCGTGCATCAGCGATCAGCGCTTCGCCGGCCGCGTTCAATGCCTGAGCGCGGTCGCTGTCACCGTCGCCCGCTGCTGAGACAGCAAAGCCGTTGAAGAAACCCGCGATCGGCTTCTCGTCGAAGTGGTTGGCATCGTCGGGAAACAGCTTCTCCGCCGTGTCAGCATCGGAAGCGGCAGGCTTCGAAGCCTGCTCAACCTTCGGAGCATCGCCCGGAAACATCCGCGCGGCAGCATCATCAGCGGCCGGTTTATGCGTTCCCATGAGGCGAGCCGTGGCCGCGTCATGCTGCACTTTGAAGTATTCCGGCGGCTTGGATGATGCCGGCGCGTCGCTCGGGAACAGGACATGAGCCGGATCACTCATCGCTGTCCCCCTCGTCATCGAGCAGATGTCCCCACGCGCTACGCGCAACATCGGCAACGGGCCGCCCTGGATCGAAGCTGGCCGTGCCCTTCACAAACTTGGTGATCAGGTCGAAGGCAAATCGCCAAAGGTGCATCTGACCGACCCGGCCACCGCTTTCCCTCGCATCGGCCTCCCGCAACGCCGTGTGAATTTCGCGCTCCACCCGATCGATTTCGACGGTGCAGGCTTTGAACGCGGCGACCGCCTCATCGACACGCACCGCGATCTTCACAAGCTCTGCCGCCTTCTCTCGCGCGATCGCCAGATGACGGGCGCGGTATTCCTGATTTCGCGCGGCGGCAGCCTCGCTTTCCTTCCGTTGAGCGACGGTGCGCGCCCGTTCAAGGATCGAGACATCCTCGCCGATCTGCCGCAACTGCGATCTGATTTCCGCGATCCGCTTAATCGCTTCGTCATCGCCGGACACCGCCGCAAGGGCGAGATCGTTCTCCTCGCGCCGCAGCGTATCCATGCCGGACGTGGCGAATGAAATCTTGGCGGTGATCTGTGCCGACGTGAGGCTGTCGGACGTCTGTTGAAGTTCGGTCATGTCAGGACACTCCCGTCCAAGCATCCGACGCGAGTTGCGCGACCGTCTTGCTGCCGTCGATACTCGGTTCTGCCATCAACCTGTGTGCGTAGAAGGCCAAACGAATACGACCGCCAAAGCAGTCGTGATTTGCGCCGGGTTGCGCCATGCGGATTTCTTTTTCCGCCGCGTCTATGAGAGCCTTTGCCGCGCGGAAATCGGCGACAAGGCCGTCGAGAATTGCCGCCTGAGCGGCGATTGTTGCGATGTTTTGTGACACTGTAGCCATGTCAAAGCCTTTCGGTTTCAGATGTCGTTGGGGTCGTAGTCAGTCGTCGCGTGCGCGATCGTGGTCGGCCACGAGACGGGCGCAGGGTCGGGCATGATGGGGCGGTACGGCTTTGGCGGCGGCGGCGCGACGGGCACTGGCGGCGCGGGAGGCGGCGCAGCGGGAGCGGTGCATTCTGCAGGAGGCGCGCCCGGGTGACGCTCCAACGACGGCGCGGACGCCGCTGCCGCGCGTGCGGCGCGTGACTGCTCAAGCGCGTCGCGCTGTGCTATCTCACATGCTCTGGCGACGCGATCCGCCCAACCTACCGGCGTGTCTATCTCGACCTTGTCGTTATAGAGCGACAGGTGGCGCGCAAGCTGATCGAGGGCCTTGGACTTGTCGGCGAGCTTCAAGGTGAAATTCTCGTTGCGATCCCACCCCCAACCAACGATCGCGCGCCGGACGCTCTCAGGCAGACGCTTGATATCGGCCGGCCCTCGCAGCCCATAGATCACGCGGCCATCGATTACGGCGGCTTCGCGATCATCCTCGCCAGCCTCTCCATCGATCATCAGGTCGGCCGGGTCATAGAACGCCATAACCGCGATCTCTTGCAGGACGCGGTCAGCGTCGATTTTTGTCCGCTCTGAGCGATCGATTTTGGCTGCATCGACCGCAGCCATGACAGCGGGCTTTGTCAGAAGCTGCGCTCCCTGTTCCTTTGCCGTCCGTTGGCTGTAGCCCGCGCGGATTGCCGCCTGGGTCGCGTTCATGTCGAGAAGGTATTCTTCGACAAAGCGCGACTGCTTCGGCGTCAGGGGCGACATGGCTGCATCGACCGTCATCATGACCGATGCATAGGCGGCGAATGGTTGCCGCTATCGACAGGTTAAGTTTTGTGAAGTTCTGAGACGTGCAGCCGGCGCGTTTAATCGCGTGCCATAGCGACACAACGAGGCGCGAGAACAGGTCAGGCCGGCATGATGGGCGCGGCAACGATCATCGTCATCCAGCAGGCGCGGTGCTCGTGCAGCGGTTGTTATGTGTCATGAATGGCGCTGGTGAAGGGGAATTCGCAGCGAGCAATTCTGCCGGGCTGAAATGTGACATGGGGCGTATCGGGTGGCCCCTCCCTATTAGATAGAAGGAGAGTCCAAATCTTCATTGGGGGCATCGAGCGAGCCGAAACCCAACTTAAGAGGCTGATTTTTCACCGGATATCTGCGGTTCAAATCCACGCAAACTATTGCATGGAACCGAGAATCACGATCGAATTGTCCGTTGATTCGCCTTGAAAAGAAGAACCGCCCAAGGCTGGAACCGAGGGCGGTTTGGATCGAGGCGAGGTGTGCAAAACCCGTTGTCGTCGCACACCCTGATGGGACAACCTCGACGGGGGCACAACACCCCGATTTGGGGTCATCTGTCAAGACGACAGCATATAACCAGTCAAAAAGGGACAATACTATGACTGGAAGTAAGCTTGGCGGCGACCGCCGCGAACCCTCGTATCGTATCAAACCGACTGACGTTCCGATCATCAAGAAGCGCATCGCTATCGGTGACTTCCTGAATCGCATCGCAGCGGACTACGATGTGAACCCCGGACGAATCTCTGAGATCAAGAAGGGGCGCAAGTTCGCGAACATCGCGGCCGCACGCTAGGCCATAACGGGGAGGCGCAACGAAAGTTGCGTCTCTTCCCCATCTATCGGCATGTGGTTTCTGTGGTTTCTGTTGTTATTTTTAACCCAACGCGGAAATATGTCAGACAAGGTTATATAGCCGTGTCTAAGACAGTTCTCAAAAGGCGGTGGTAGAAAACCACATAAAACCACGAAACCACACGGTTGGGGGCGAGTATGGGCCGGCGACATAGAGAGGCTAACGACGGAAATCTATAGCAATGAGTCGCCGAGAAATATCCGGCCTAAGTCCGATCTGGCTAGTTGGCCTCGCTCTCGTTCTTGGCGTTTTCATCGTCACAGCGATCCCACTGATTATTGACGGTAGAAGTATTAATTCAACGGCTTGGATCGGATTAGCCGGCAGCGCGCTCACCAGCGGCGTTGCCCTCCTGGCAGTTGCTTACGGCGCACATAATGTCCGGAAGCAACTCAGAATAAATTTACTGAGCCGAGAGGAAGAGCGCATGGAGGCCAGTCTGCCTGGCCTGCGTGAGATTTCAGGCTTATTAAATTTCATTCTTCCGAGGATGAAGGAGGATGATGCCAAGGCCGTATACAACAGCCTGCGATGCGTTCAATCAGATATTGATCTTACTGACATCCCATCGTCCTTTCACGCCGAAGTTGAGGGCGAGCCCGGACCAGTAACCGATGAATCTCTAAAGAAGGTGACCCCACTAGCGGATCAGATTACGCGGCAAAGACTGCTGGTGATCCTGCAAGCAATTGATCGAGAGGCGGCGCGAGCTAGGCAGCCAGACTCGCTGAGGCCTTTCCGCGAGCAAATGCTGCGTTATCCTGTACATGCTCTCTTCGAATTCGATAGAGCGAACAAAGCGAAAGTGAAACTCTATGAGGCGCGGCTAGCTCGATTTAGAACCGAAATTGAAGAATACTTTGGTCGGGATTGAGCCCTTTACCATTCGGCAGCGTGACTACCGCAAACTCTCCACTCCGCGCCATGGGCGCGATCGTT
>JAFKKM010000092.1:12591-29033 GCA_017305555.1 Hyphomicrobiales bacterium
CATCGCCCACCGACGACAGTTTTCGAAAACCGCAGTAGATAGCGCCCAAACTTCTTTGTCGAAAACGTACCGCCGCGAACAACGAAACTCTCCAATACCTCGCGAAGCGCGGTGTCTCCGCTAGCGATCCTTGCCCCGATCTCTCGTGATGTGAACTTGCCATCCGGCATGGCGGCGATGATCTCCGCAAGTTCGGCTTTTTCCGGGTCCTCGGCACGCATCGCATCAACGTCCCCGCGACAGTCGCCCATGCCGAGCCAGATCAGGGCGGATCGAACGGTATCGCTCCAGTCCTCAAACGACCCCATCGGCGGCGCACGATCGGGCGAGCCGGCAACGAGGTGTGCGCGCACGATGGTAAGCGCTGCGGCGACAAGGTCAGCCCGCTTCCGCATGGCGAGACTGGTCGCGTCGAACGAAAATTCACGTTCATCGGGCCGCTCGCAATGGGCATCAAGCCGGATGCGGATCGTTCGGCGGTTGAGATCGCCATAGATCGACAGGTTGTTTCCCGTCGCACAGATCAGGCTCGTCGAGGGAATGCGGACGTTCTTCGATACCCCAAGGACGCGGACAAGGACTTCGTCCTGCGTCAGCATCTGGCATAGCTGATCGCTCCGCAAAATGTGCGTCACGTTGTCGATGCTGATGATCTGATCGCCGGCAAGCGCCGTTGCACTGATCCGCTTTTCAAGTTCGGCCTCGTCGGGCGTCGGGGTCACTACTGCCGCCTTGCGGCCGGTCGCCATGATGGCCGCGATGTCGATCGTCAGGCTCTTACCCGTTCCGGCAGCCGGCGCGGTGACGGCAAACATGGGCGTTGTCTTGAGGCTAGGCCGTGTGACGCTGGTAAGGAGAAGCGCGACCGCCGCCGCGCGATCGCAATTATCGACAAATGGCAACTTGTGGATCGGTTCGATCAGGGTATCGAGTGCCTTGAGCGCATCCCGCTTCGTCGGCTGCTCGGGGATCTTTCTCCAAAGCCGGTCGCCGGTAAGCAGCAGGCCGGTCGAAGTATCGTAGCCGGGCCGGTCGATGATCGTACCGTCGTGACGAAGGGTCGGGGCGGCGATCACGGCGCGCAAGCGCGGCACCGTCATGCCGTGGCCTTTTCTCGCCAGGATCATGCTTGCGATCTGCGGCGGGCAGTCGCATGGGACGAAGTCATTCGCGCGACCGTCGAACTTCACAAAATTAGCTCGGCGCGTAAGTGCTTCGATGATGGCAGCTTCCGGCAGAGTGGCGATCACAACAGCGCCGTCCGGCCGCGTGATGTTTTCGCTTTGCTTTGCAACCGTCAGGGTGCGCGATTGAACACGGTACGTCACCGCGCGCACTAGATCGTCGCCGCGTAAGTAGATTCCCATCGAGGGATCGGAGAGAACTCCGATCGCCTCGTCAACCGCCTGGTGAATATGGCCCTTCACCACGCGGATTTTTGGGGCCGACAGCTTTTCGCCAGCTGCATCCTCGCCTGCATACGCACCTTGATCTGTCATCGCGCAGGCTCAAATGTCGTCGTTGGCCGCGTCGAAGTATTTGCGCTCCAACCTTCCGACGTAATCGCGGAGGCGATGGACCCAGCCGGCCATAACAAGGATAGCTGGCTTTCCATTCATGCCGCTGAGCGGGCGAAGATAGTCGTCAAAGAACATCGGTCGAAGTTCTGTCGGCGGCAGAGGACTATCGAACAACAGGCGAGCGAGCCGATAATCCGCTTTGCGGAGATCACCGTATTTTTTGATCATGTGCCCGCGCTCATCGTCGTTGATCACATCCATGCAGAGCAGGATGTAGATGCGCTTTGCGATCGCATCGGTTTCGGGGTGATCAAGCGGAATGCGGACTTTGTTGCCGCCGCGCGACTGCGGCTGAGATTGAACAGATGGCATCGTGTAACCCTCGCAATTGTTGCGAGAGCGATCCGATCATGCTAAGTCATCTTTGCCTTTCGATGACCTCGTGAAGTGATGCAGACCGCCCGGATTTTCAGAAATGAAAGCCGGGCGTTTTGCGGCCCGGCCGGCGGTCATGCGGCTTTGCTGCATTCCCAAGCTTCTAAGTCCTTAACGCGCCAGCGGGTAGAACCGGGGGAAAGCGAAACAGGTTTCGGAAAATTGGGATCAGTCTTGACCCAGCGCCAAATGCAGCCGCGAGAAACGCCATAGCGCTCGGCGACTTGTTTGTCCTGAAGATACAGCGAAGCTGTCAATTTTTGCCTCCATCGTTCTAAGATGGAGCAAACTTGTCAAAATGCGTTCTGATTTGCATTTGAATTGCAGGGTAATTAGATCGTGATCTAGTTACCCTAGTACTTTTTCACGCGCTCATCGTAGGCGTCACGAACCGTCTGTAGTGTGACGTTTACCCCCATGCTCGGAAGTATCTCATGGACGGTAAGGCAGGCGACATCATACTTGCTTCCGTTCGCTATTTGCTCTGCTACTCTACGGCCGATGAAATAATTTCGAATGTCGATCTCAGGGTTGCTTCTGTCGCCTCGACGCTTGCCGGTGATCTTGAGCCCATAGGGAACGGCGTTCAATAATTCGGACGATAGAGCATTTGGACTGTCCGCTCTTGCTGTCATCGCGGCCACGACAAGTATAACTTCACTAGATGCTGTGTGGCCGTTCAGTACCCAGCTATAAAAAGGGCGCGTATCACCGCTGTTTATCAGCCACCGAAGGATCACGCGGTCTCGGGTCACATTGAGAGGCTCTCCACTTTCGTCATGAAGAGCCTGAGCCTCAGCATCCCATGCTGTTGGAATTTCGCCGCTCATGCTTGCGCTCTTCTGAATTGAGCAATATTGCCCTTGATCTTGCGCCCGGCAATAAAATCAGCCCAAGACGACATCATCCCGCGCCTTTTTTCGATCATGTCGCCGCGCCGATAAGCCGCTTCGACGGCGTTGCTTATGCGGTGTGCGAGGGCGACCTCAGCCATTTCCCCAGCAAATGATGTGCGTTCCGATACCCAATCGCGGAACGTCGAGCGCAGACCGTGCGGGACTGCTGGTCGTTTCGAGACACGATCGACAAATCCGACTCCATCGGCGGCCTTGCTTGCATCGTGCAAGCGCCGCATGGTCGCGCTGAGGGTCATGTCGGAAAGCTCACCACCGCGCGGGGCAGGGAACACTAGCGGATTATCTTTGAAGCGCGGCAGAGCCTTGAGCAATTTCACGGCATCGACCGAAAGGGGGACGCGGTGTTCGCGCTCCATCTTCATGCGCACCGCCGGTATGATCCACAGGCACTTTTCGAGATCGACTTCATCCCACGTCGCGCCTCGTACCTCCTGAGATCGAGCAGCAGTAAGGGCGAGAAATTCGACAGCGCGACAGCCCATGCCTTTGCGTGCCCCCAGAGCAGCGAACCAGCGAGGCGCATCGTCTAGCTGCAATGCCGGCTGGTTGTCCTGCCTTGCGACGGTTGACGGAGCAGGCAGAAGCTCTTTCAGATTGCCGGCCCATCGTGCCGGGTTGTCTCCGGTGCGATGGCCGGCAACGGTTGCCCATGAGAGGACGGCTTCGATCCGCCCGCGTAGTCGGCTTGCCGTTTCGGTCTTGTCGCTCCAGATCGGTTCTAGCACCCGAAGCACGTCCTGGACGGTGATGTCCGAAACGAGCATGGCACCGAGTTGCGGTGTGGCATAGGTCGCGAGCGTGTTGCGCCACTGTTGTTGATGCTTCGCATTCTTGAAGCCGTCGAGCTTGGCGGCGAGGTAGCGCTTAACCGCTTCCGAGAATATCAGGCCACGCCGCTGTGCGGCAGCAAGGGCGGCTCGGGCAGCCTTTCGTTCTTCGACCGGATCAATGCCGCGCTGGATTTTATCCTTGGCCTCTCGGGCGCGGTCGCGCGCTTGAGCGAGGGGCACATCGGGGTATCCGCCTAGACCGATCTCACGACGCTTGTCCCCGACCTTCACTCGAAGCAACCAGGTTCGCCCGTTGGCTGGCGTAATTTGCAACAGCAGACCGCTCACGCCGCCAACTGCGAAGGTCGCATTGCTGCGGCCTCCGGGATGCTTCAATCGACGCACATCAAGAGGGGACAAGTCTCGCGCCTTCTTCGGCATCTGATGCACCCGTCATCTTACCCGCCATCACGGTCGAGATTTATCATGACGGGATGTGACTATTCAAGACGCAATTGGTGTTGCGATTTCCGCAACACATTGATTCAGCGATACAATATAGAACGACGTGGTTCAGTTTGCGACGCCGACATGGCGGGCACTCCCTCCGCCACCAACGCCTCCGCCGCGACTTTGATTCCCTCTATCCCGCAGGTCAGGCCGATGCGCGGGAGGGATGTGCCGTCGCCGGACGGATCACCGCCGGCACGAGATTCGTTGAACCGGCCCTGCCCTCGACTTCGATGCGGTTGCGTCCAGATGCCTTCGCCCGATAGAGGCACCGGTCCGCTCGCTCCAGCAGGTGCGGGAACGTTTGTGCATCGACGACGCCGTAGCTGATGCCAATTCCAAAACTGGCGGTGAGCCTGATGCTGAATCCCTGGAAGACCAGAGGCTCGGCCTCCATCGCGCAGCGGAGTCTCTCGGCGAGCCGATAGGCGTCGTTGACGTTCTTTCCCGGCAGCAGAACGATGAATTCCTCGCCGCCGATGCGCGCGATGAAATCATCGTCGCGAAACGTCTGCCGGATCAGATTGGCGCAGCGTTTGATCGCCTCGTCGCCCGCGGCATGTCCGTAACTGTCGTTGACGCTCTTGAAATGGTCGATGTCGAGCAGCACGAGGGCCGTCTCATCCCGCGTGCCACGATGTTTGACGATCTCGGGCAGCACCTGGATGCTCAGCCGGTTGTAGAGCCCGGTCAGCGGATCGCGCAGCGCTGTCTCCCGCAATCCGGCGACGCTTCGCTCATAAGCGAGCGATAACGAAAACGCGCCGCTGGCGCTGATGTGAACGGCGGCGGCGATCAGGTTGAGATCCAGGAAGATGTCGGCCGGCAGCAGGCTGTCCATCCCGCGATCCAGCAGCAGGCCCTGAACGACGCGCAACAGCGACGAGGCGGCAATCGTTCCGTAGGCGAACACCAATCCCCAGCGGGATGGAAGGCGTTCCCGTTCCAGCGCAAGCGAGAGCATGATGGCACCGATCTGCGCCGCGACGATGGCGTTGGTCAGGCCGAAGACCAGTCCCTTGCCGAGAACGGGGGAGAGCATGAGTCCCAGCACCATGACGAGGCTGAGCACAAGAAACCACACGGACGACGAAGGATGACCGAAGAATATCCTGACGGCCCGCCATCGCAGGCCAAGGCCGATCACCAGCAGGCTGTTCGGCAGCAGCAGGGCTTCCGGCGTGCCGTTGATCTGGCGCGAGAAAATCATGAACGCGACGGCGAAAATCGCGTTCGACGCCACGAGGTAACCCCAGTAGCGGCGATCCTTGTGTCCAAGCCCCGCGAAGGCGAAGGCAACCGCGAACACGATCAGCAGCAGCGCGTTCACCTTGAACATCGTTTGCTGGTCGAGACCGAACAGAGGCTCCATCAAAATCGCCAACTCGCATCGTTTGTTCGGGACACGGTGGGGAAAAAGCTTGAACAATCCGATCACCGGCAATCGAGCAATTCGAATCTCATTTAAATTTAAATGGACGTGCCTCCAGTTCGTATGCGAGGCATGATCTCTGGACGAAGGCCGTATGACGGAGACGCCCTTGCGCGGCATCGATTTCAGTTCGTGGCAGAGTTTGCTCGCGACCTTGATGGGGCTGGCGCTGTTTGTATTCATCAGCATCGGCATTCGTCTGCTGATCATGTTCACGATCCAGCAGCGCCGGGAGCGCATGAACCGCCAGATCAACGAGCGTCTGCGCACATTGATCGCCGCATACAAAATTCTGGGCGGTTCGTTCACCGGCGATCTGGCGGTCGATCCGGCGCATCTGCGCGATTTGCGGCAACGTGGCCCATCTGCCGGCCAAAGCGAGCAGCCGGATGAGGTGAGCACTTTCGTGGAGGGTGAAACCGGCTCGGATCGCAAGCGTCGTATTCGCGATGCGGTCGAGGCGGCGCTGTCGGATATCATCCTGCTCGGGACGGAAGACCACGTTCGCTTGGCAGAGCGCGCGGTCCGCGAACTGATTGCGGGCCGTCCGGTCCATACCGGCGAACTGGTGGTCTCGCTGCGCAGCTTCATTCGCGAGGCGCTCGATCTCGGTCCGATCCCGTCCGATCTCGCGATCCCGATGCAAGGCCCGGCACGGCCCTCGAATGGTGGCGGTCGCGGCAAGGGTGACGGAGGACGGCAAGGTTCGGGCCGCGGCGGAGGCGGCGGCATGGGCGCAGGGATGGGCGGCGGCGGATTGAGAATGGGTGGCGACGACCCGTTGTCGGATCATCATCGCTAGGGTCAGATCACACGGCGCAAGGCCGTATAGTCGATGTCTATTGCGGGAGTTGAGAAAGCCGTGAGCAGATGAGCAAAGGTCGTCCGCTGCCGATGCCGGCCGATGTCGCGGCCGCCTTCGATGCGTTCCCGCCTGTCATCGGTCGGCGTCTGCGCGGCCTTCGCGGTTTGATCTTCAAGACCGCCGCACGCCTCGATGGCGTCGGCCCACTCACCGAAACGTTGAAATGGGGTGAGCCCGCTTATCTGACCGAGGCGTCGGGCAGCGGCACGACGATCCGGCTTGGTTGGCTGCGTCCATCGGAGAGCTATTGCGCGGTGCTGTTCAACTGCAAGACCACGCTGGTCGAAACGTTTCGCGAGCGATTCCCGGATGAGTTCGCCTATCAGAAGAACCGAGCGGTTCTGCTCGACATGTCGAAGCCGGTGCCTGAAACGGAGTTGTCGATCTGTCTCGGCATGGCGCTGACCTACAAGAAACGAAGCTAACCCGGTCACTGTGCTGTGATGGCCATCGTCTCGACAGCCGGCCCCGCTACAGGATATCCCGGTCGCGAGAGCGAGAGACTGTGATGACTGTTTCGACTGCCGGCAAACCGGGATTGCTATCGGACGCAACCAGCGCCGCGGGGCGCTACGCGGCGTTGATCGCCGTGATCGCCGCGCTGACCCTGGCGGGCGCGTGGTTCTTCCAATTGGTGCTGGGCTTGCAACCGTGCCCGCTCTGCCTCGAGCAACGTTACGCTTATTACCTCGCGGTGCCGCTGGCCATCGTGGTGGCAGTCGCGGCAGCACGCGATGCACCGCGCTCGCTGATCTATGCGGGACTCTTCGCCCTGTTGCTGGCGGCGCTCGCCAGCGCCGTGCTCGGCGGCTATCACTGGGGCGTCGAATGGAAATGGTGGCCGGGGCCGACCGATTGCAGCGGGCCGGTCGGAAATCTCGGCAGCGCCGGCGATCTGCTGTCGCGTCTCGACACCGTGAAAGTTGTTCGCTGCGATGAAGTGCAGTGGCGTTTCCTCGGCCTGTCGATGGCCGGCTACAATGTGCTGATCTCGCTGTTGATGGCGCTGCTGGCGCTGTTCGGCATCAAGCGGCTGTCGCGGCGCGCGTGATGTTCGCTTAATCGTCGGCGTCGATCTGCGGGCGGTCGAACAGATGGACGATGCCGGGGGTGGCGACGCTGACGAAGACGAAGCGCGCCAGATGATGCGCGCCGACGAACACCGGATCGATGTGCAAGGTCAGCGCCAGCGCCAGCATCGCATCCATCGCGCCGGGCGCGAACGCCACCACGATGTCGCTGAAGCGCACCTCGGTCATCGTGAAAATGGCGGCAACGAACAGCGCCGAGATGGCGATGGCGACCGCGAACGAGCCTAGCGCCGCGCCGACATAGCGCAGCACCGTGCGCGCCGAGATTTTCGCGAAGCGCGTGCCGATCAGCGCGCCGATGCCGATCAGCGCGGCAGCGCGCACCTCCGGCGGCAGGCCGCCTTCGATTGCGCCCGAGCCATGCAGCAGCGCCGAGCCGAGCATGGCGCCGAACATCCAGCTCGCCGGAAATTTGATCAACCGCAGCACCCAGGCGGCCGCTACTGCCGCCGCGACCATGGCCGCCAGTTCGAGCGGCGAGGCGACGGTCGGCTGCGTTGTCGCGGGTGCGGGCGTGGACAGGCCGGTGAGTGCCAGCAACAGCGGCAACCCCGCCGTCAGGATGATGACGCGCATGGTCTGCACCACGGCGATACCGGCGACATTGGCATTCTTCTCGGTCGCCAGCATGACGATCTGCGACAGCGCGCCGGGGCTGCCGGCGAGCAGCGCTGAGGTGCGATCCCAGGCATGGACGCGTTGCAGATAGAGGCTGCTGCCGAGCGTGGCGCAGAACGTCGCCAGCGCCAGCAGCGTGATGGTCAGCGGATAGGCGCTCATGTCGTGCAGCATCTGCCGTGACACCAGCGAGCCGAGTGAGATGCCGAGCAGTACCAGGATAGTTTGCGTCAGCAGTGGCGGCATCCCCAGCGGCCGTCCCGCGAACGCCGCGATCGCCACCGTGATCATCGCGCCGGAGATCAGCCCACCCGGCAATTGCAGCCACGCAAACAGCACGCCGCCGCCGACGCCGAGCAGCAGCGTCTCAAACGTGTGCAGCAATGTCGACCGGCTGGGGAGGCTGAGGCGCATGAGGCGCGATCTATCGCAAATCCCGCCGCCGGCGACAAATGCAGGAAAGTCATGCGGCGGGCCAGTCTGGGTATGGCTGGCCGGTCACCGGAGTAGCGTTATCCTGAGGCGGCGATGCGATAGCATCGCCCTCGAAGGATGATGGGCCGTCGCCCTTCGTGGCCATTGCTGCGCAATGACACCTCAGGGTGACGGCACCTCATTCACGCAAAACGGTCGACTTACATCGCCTTTCCGCCGTTCTTCTTGCAGGTGGAGCGGAATTTGTGGCGCTCCTTGCCGTGCAGGCCCTTGGCGTCGGCCTGCTTCGAGCATTCTAGCGACACGGCGCTGCGCTCGGTCTTGGTTTCACTCTTGGCCTTCGGTGCGGTTGTGGTCGCGGGCGCGGCTTTCGCGGCAGGCGCGGCGGCGGGTGCCGTCGATTGGGCCGAGGCGGGGCCGGCCAGCAGTAGGGCGGCGACGGTCGTTGCGAGAGCAAGAGAAGATAACTTGATCATGGTGTCACCTAACGGTTGGAGGGGCCTGGACGGTCGCGCCGCGATGCTGAATGGTCGATGAATAATTTTGACCGGCCGAAAACATAAATTTGACCGCCCCCCCATGGTCGTCGTTGAAACGGATTTGGCCTGAGTTAGGATCGGTCGATTTCTTTTGGACGACGATCCGAGGAGAACGACGATGATTAATCACGTGAAGATGCTCTGTGCTGTAGCTGTCTCCAGCGTTGCGATGTTATCAGTGACGCTGCCGGCGCACGCGCTGACGGCGCAGGAGTGCAGCGCGAAGTATCAAGCGGCCAAGACGGCCGGCACGCTCAACGGTCAGAAGTGGAACGATTTCCGCAAGACCCAATGCGCGGCCGGGGCGACGGCTGCGGCTCCTGCGGCAGCGCCGGCGGCGCCCGCTGCGGCACCCAAGACGGCCGCGGCGCCCAAGGCCGCTCCCGCGCCGAAGCCGGCCGCCATGCCGGCTGCGATGGGTAACGCCACGTTCCCGTCGGCGGTCGATCCGAAGTATTCCAAGGAATCGGCCGGCAAGGCGCGGATGCACACCTGCGTCGATCAGTACAACGCCAACAAGGCCAGCAACGCCAATGGCGGCATGAAGTGGATTCAGAAGGGTGGCGGCTACTACAGCGAATGCAACAAGCGGCTGAAGGGGCCGGCGTGATCCGTCGCACCACCGTATCACGGTTTGCAATCGCCCCGGCGCCCCGCGCCGGGGCGATTGTGATTCGCAGCGAACCGATGTCGCGATGCCAATGATCGCAAGTCTTGGATTGATCCTGCTATGTCAGTTGTTCGGCGAGATCGTGGTGCGCAGCATTGGTGCGCCGATTCCCGGACCTGTCGTCGGCCTGATCGTGCTGTTGCTGTTGTTGCAAGGCCGCGACCGCGTCGGACTGTTGCGGCGAGGGCCGCTCGGTGACGGTGGTGTCGAGCGCGCGGCCAGCGGAATGCTGGCGCATCTGTCGCTGCTATTCGTGCCGGCCGGTGTCGGCGTCGTGCAGCATCTTGATCTGGTTTCTTCGCACGGCATCGCGATCTTTGTCATCCTTGCGCTGTCGGCCGTTGTGACGCTGGTGGTGACGGCTGCGGCCTTCATCATCACCAGCAGGTTGTTGGATCGCTGGCGAGGGACGTCGTCATGAGCGGCACGGCATCCGGCGGTCCGTTCGCGCTGTGGGTCTATCTCTCGCAGACGCCGCTGTTGTGGCTCACGGTGACGCTCTTGGTGTATGCCGCCGCCGATGCGGTATCGGCGGCGACGAACCGTCATCCGCTCGCCAATCCGGTGCTGCATTCGGTGTGGGTGATCGGCGTTATCCTGCTGCTTACCGGCACGCCCTATCCGGAATATTTCAACGGCGCGCAGTTCGTGCATTTCGTACTCGGCCCGGCGACGGTGGCGTTGGCGGTGCCGCTTTACGAGAATCGCAAGGTTGTGCTGTCGGCGGTGGTGCCGATGGCGGTTGCGGTCTTGGTCGGCGGCGTCACCGCGATCGTGTCTATCGTGGTGATGGCGCGGCTCGTTGGTCTGCCCACGAATGTCGTGCTGGCGCTGGCGCCGAAGTCGGTGACGGCGGGCGTTGCGATGGGCATCAGCGAATCGCTCGGCGCAGATCCCTCGATCACCGCGGTCTGCGTGATGCTGACCGGAATCATGGGCGCAATCATCGTGACGCCGCTGATGAACCGCCTTCGCATCACCGATTTTCGCGCGCGTGGTTTCGCAGCGGGGCTGACCGCACATGGTATCGGCACCGCGCGGGCGTTTCAGGTTGACACCGTCGCGGGCGTGTTCGCCGGCGTGGCGATGAGCCTGAACGCCCTGGTCACCTCGCTGATCGTACCCGTCGCCGTCACCCTGCTGATGCGTTGAGCCTTTGCGGGTAGGTGCGGCGGAATGCCGAAATTGTCATTTGCTCCGGCTTCGCTATGCTGATTGACAGGCTCGCAATTCATGAGCGTATCCGGCGCAGCGCCGGTCCAGAGGAAGTTGGTCGAAGCGATGTCCGTTGAGTTCCCGCCGATGCAGGTTGCCACGCCGTCCGTTATTACCCGCCGTCATGCGCTCGGCGTGCTGGGCGGCGTCGCGGGAATGCTGGGTGCGGGCGTTACTCCGTCGTGGGCCGCGACGGCCGATGCCTCCGACGACGTGTTGTCGGAAGGCGCGGTGCTGCGCGATCCGGATATCCCGGTGGCAGGCAATGCGAACGGCGACGTCACCATCGTCGAGTATTTCGATTACAATTGTCCGTACTGCCGCAAGCTCGCGCCCGAACTGTCGCAGGTGGTATTCGACGACGGCAAGGTGCGGATGGTCTTCAAGGATTGGCCGATCCTCGGGCCGGTGTCGGTCTATGCCTCGAAGATGGCGCTCGCGACCAAGTATCAGGACAAGTTCGTCCAGGCGCACGAAGCGATGATGAACACCAGTTCGCGGATTACCGAATCGCGAATTCGCGAGATGCTCACTGAGGCCAAGATCGACGTCGACCGCGCCACGCGCGATCTCGAAACCCACGGCGCCGAGATCGAACGCGTGCTCAAGCGCAACGACGAGCAAGCCAAGGCCTTCGGCTTCCGCGGCACGCCGTCGTTCATCGTCGGCAAGTTCCGGGTGCCCGGCATTCTCACCATGGCGCAGTTCGACCAGGCCATCGCCGACGCGCGCAAGGCTGCCAAGGCGAAGAAATAGGCGCGATTGTGCGCTCCGGCGTGCGCGACGTGCCATTCGCTTTGTTTGCGGATGTGCCACACGAACGTCGTCGCCCCCGCGCAGGCGGGGACCCAGACTCCCTAACGTAGTTTGGATCGATGTTCACTCAACAAGGTGACCGAGATCGTTCCAATCCGGGTTATTTTCTTGAGTCAACCGAATCTTCCAATCACGATTCCAGCGTTTCAATTGTTTCTCTCGAGCAATGGCTTCATCCGCCCGTTCATAAGTCTCGACATAAACGAGTCGATCCACGCCATGCTGTCTGACGAATATTGAGCCTTTGCCGCGTCGATGCGGATCAAGCCTTGTGCGCAACGAATTCGTGACACCGATATACAAAGTGCCGTGATTTCGGCTGGCGAGAATGTAGACATGATACATGAGGCGACCGTGACCGCATCTGATCGCCGATCGGTATCATGACCGCAGGGAGTCTGGGTCCCCGCCTTCGCGGGGACGACGCCGCGGAGTTTGATCCTGCGGGGTGCAAATCGCGGTTTGGTGCGGGTGGAGGGACTCGAACCCCCAAGCCTTTTGGGCAACGCATTTTGAGTGCGCCGCGTCTACCAGTTCCGCCACACCCGCTTCACCAAATGCCACGATCGAGCGCGGCGCACAGACCTATAAGGGGCCCCCAAACCGGTGGCAACCCATAATCAGGCTTGGTCAAGATGCGCGAGACGGTCGGCTTCCGCGAGGTCGTCCGGCGTATTGGCGTTGAAGAACGGATCGAACGGCGTCACCGGCCATTCCACGGTGGCGACCAGGTAGCGCGCCATCCAGCGGCCGACGGCGCGGCAGCCTTCGTTGACAACCGCCTCCCGCAGCGGCTCGCGTAATGCTAGGCTCCATAGCGCGATGACGTGGTGGCTCTGGTCGCCGGAGGCCGCTACCGCCAGCGGCGCATCCTGCGCGCGGCGGACGTCATCCAGCCGGCTCACCAGATCGCGCGGCAGGAAGGGGCAATCGGCGGCGGCGCTGAGCATCCAGCGCGTCTCCGGCCGGTTCGAAGCCACCCAGTCCAGTCCCGCCAGGATGCCCGCCAGTGGCCCCGGGAAGCCTGCCACGGCGTCCGCGACCACCGGCAGCTTGAGGTCGGCAAAGCGCGCCGGATCGCCGTTGGCGTTGAGGATCAGGCCGTCGCATTGCGGGGCGAGGCGGGTGACGACGCGGGCCAACATGCTTTGCCCGCCGACCGTCTGCATCGGCTTGTCGCCGCCGCCCATGCGCCGCGCCAGGCCGCCGGCCAGCAACACGCCGATGATGCTGTTCGCCTCGGTCGCCATCGCATTGATTCCATCGAAACTGGCAATCGGCCGCATGTCATCGCCGTTGCCACGCGTTATGATACCGCCGAACCGGTTCGGTCAGAAAGCTTTTCAGGTCCTGAAGTTGCTGGCCGCCATTGGATGCGAGACAGCGATGGCTCGTGGTCTGATGGATTGCTGAAAAGCGAAACGATGACCCAACTGTCGAACGATTGCTTTGCTTCCGGTCCGCCGGTGCTGTCGGTGGATGCGGCGGTGGCGCTGATCGCGGCGCGGGTCGGTGCGGTCGACGGGCTCGAGACCGTGCCGCTGCGCCGGGCGGACGGTCGCATCCTCGCCGCCGACCTGGTCGCGCCGCTGCCGCTGCCGCTGTTCACCAATTCGGCGGTGGATGGCTATGCCGTCGCCAGCGCCGATCTGCCAATGGACGTCGAGCGCGCGCTGCCCGTCAGCGGCCGTGTCGCCGCCGGCGCCGCGACGTTGCCGTCACTCGCGCCGGGCCATGCCGCGCGGATTTTCACCGGCGCGCCGCTCCCGGCTGGTGCCGATACGGTTTTCATGCAGGAGGACGTGCGGATCGACGCCGACGGCCGCGTCGTGCTGCCGCCGGGGCAGCACCCGGGCGCTAACGTCCGCCGCGCCGGCGAGGACGTGGCAGCGGGCGGTGTGGTGCTGAAGGCCGGCGTCCGGCTGCGGCCGCAGGACGTGGCGCTTGCGGCTGCGCTCGGCCAGTCCGATCTCGTCGTCCGCCGCCGTATCCGCGTCGCGGTAGCTTCCACCGGCGATGAGGTGGTGTCGCCAGGGTCGCTGCGCGGGGCCTCGCAGCTGTTCGATTCCAATCGCTTCATGCTGATGGCGTTGCTGGAGCGGCTCGGCTGCGAGGTGGCCGATCTCGGCGTGCTGCCCGACCGCCGCGCGAAGGTTGCGGAAAGTCTCGAAGCCGCGGCCGCCGATCACGATCTCATCGTTACTTCCGGCGGCGTTTCCACCGGCGAGGAGGACCACGTCCGCGCCGGCATCGAGAGTGTCGGTCAACTGGTGCTGTGGCGCATGGCGATCAAGCCGGGACGACCGGTTGCGATGGGCGTGATCGACGGCACCGCGCTGATCGGCCTGCCGGGCAATCCGGTGGCGAGTTTCGTCACCTATGCCCATGTGGTGCGGCCGACCGTGCTCTCGCTCGCGGGCGCGCTCCAGACCCGGACCATGGCGATGCCGGTGCGCGCGGCGTTCGCGCACGACAAGAAGCCGGGCCGCCGCGAATTTTTGCGCGCAAGTTTGCGCCGCGCGGCCGACGGCGCGGTGGAAGCCATGAAGTTCGATCGGCAGGGCGCGGGGATGCTGTCGTCATTGGTGGAGACGGACGGTCTGGTCGAACTCGGCGAAGATGTGACGCACGTCGCGCCGGGCGACACCGTCGGGTTCCTGGCCTATGGGGAGCTCGACTGACTGCGGTTGACGCTACCGGTCGCTTTGGCCATTTTGCGCCGCATGTCGCTGACCAAACTCGATCTGATCGGGCTGAAATGTCCGCAGCCGGTGCTGCGGACCCGCAAAGCGTTGAAGAGCCTTATGCCCGGCGACCGCCTGGAGGTGCACTGTTCCGATCCGCTGGCGGCGATCGATATCCCGCACTTGATCGCGCAGACCGGCGACCGCGTCGAGACGATGCAGCGTCAGGACACGACGACGGTTTTCCTGATTGAGAAAAGCGGAGTGGCAGCGCCCAAAGGTTGCGATTAAGCCTGCCTCATGCCGCCGGTTGCGGCGGCCACGGCCGGTCGGGGCGATAGAAGATGCCGAGCTTGAGGCTTTCGGCGATGCGCTCTGCCCTGACGCGGAAGGCCGCGCTGATGTCGTCGTCAAATATCTCGTTGCAGGTCTGATCGAACAGTTTCAGCCACTGGTTGAACAATTCCGGGGTGATGCCCGGCAAAACCATGTGCTTGATCAGCGGGTTGCCCTTGTAGCGCCCGGTAGTGAGCATCACCGAGGACCAGAACGCGTACATCTTCTCAAGGTGGGTCGGCCAATCGTGGATGGCCGCTTCGAAGATCGGCCCGAGTTCCGCATCGACCCGCACCTTGGCATAGAAGTCGTCGACCAACCGACAAATGCTATCCTCGGATATGGAGTTGAGCTTTTCCATGATGCACATCATCTCGCCGGCCGGAATCTGATATAGGTCGAAATCACGCGTTGAGTACGACTTCGCTTGCGGAAAAGCAATATCTTTCGTATATCTTTTAGGACGATCTGCCGGGAGCCCGACGTTGCGCCTCACCGCTTACACCGACTATTCCATGCGCGTGCTGATGTACCTTGCGCTCAAGGAGGACGGGCTCGCGACCATTTCCGAGATCGCCACCAGCTACTCGATCTCGAAAAACCATCTGATGAAGGTGGTGCATCAGCTCGGTGTCGCCGGTTATGTCGAGACCGTGCGCGGCCGCGGCGGCGGATTGCGGTTGGCGAAGCCGACCGAATCGATCGGGCTCGGTGAAGTCGTGCGTCGTACCGAGCCGGACTTCGCCATCGTTTCCTGCTTCAAGCCGATCGAGGAGCCATGTGCGATCCGGCCGTGCTGCGTGTTGAAGAACGCGTTCGAGAAAGCGCGCGATGCCTTCATCGAGGTGCTCGATGGTTACACTCTCAAGGACCTGATCGAGCCGCGCGGTCGCCTGATCCGGTTGCTCGATATCCGGCAGGGCACTGCGGCGACGCCATAGACTTCATCCCGAACGCCGCCACGGTATCGCCACAAGAATCCCGCGCCTAAAAAGCCTGTCTTATCCCGCTTTCGCTTCCGCGAGTTGACGCCGCAGCTTGCGCAGTTCCTCGAACTGCTTGGTGACGTCGCGCAGGATCGCGGCGGTGCCGGTCATGTTGCCCTGCGCGTCCTTCAACATGACGATGGTGAACTCGACGGAGACGCGACGTCCGTCCTTGCGCAGTCCCGGCACCGCGAGAAGATCCGCTTCACCGTAGCGGCTTTCACCGGTCGCCATGGTGCGATGATAACCGTCCCAATGCCGCGCGCGCAGATTCTCCGGAATGATGATGTCAAGCGATTGTCCCATCGCTTCGTCATGCGTGAAGCCAAAGATGCGCGCCGCGCCGGGATTCCAGAAGGTGATCATGCCGTCGTGGTCGGTGGCGATGATGGCGTCCGATGCGGTGGAGAGCACGGCCTTGGCCAGCTCCGTCATATCGGTCGATGCAGACGTCGGCGCGGACATGTGGAATTCCTCATCATCAACAAAAAGCGTCGATCCGATTGATAGCGGATCGACGCGTGCATGTAGAGCCCGACGTTGGGCGCAGTCGATCACGTCACTTGATCACTTCACCTGCGGCAACGTCTCATACTGATGGAA
>JAFKKM010000093.1 GCA_017305555.1 Hyphomicrobiales bacterium
TCCGCGAAAGCATCCAGGAGCCGGGCAGGATCTATCGTACCATTCACTACGGGCCACATCTCGATGTCTTCATGCTCGACGAGCGCAGCTATCGCGGACCGAATGGTCCCAATCTGCAAACCGAATACGGACCGGACAGCTATTTCATCGGCCCCGATCAGCTGGCGTGGTTGAAGCGCGAATTGCTGAATTCAAAGGCGACCTGGAAAGTGATCGCGTCCGACATGCCGATCAGTCTTATCGTCTATGACGACGCGCCCAACAAGCGCGGCTCCGAAGCCGTCGCACAGGGCGATGGTCCGGCGCGCGGCCGCGAGTTGGAGATCGCCGACCTGCTGCGTTTCATCAAGACGTCCGGCATCGTCAACACCGTGTGGCTGACCGCGGATGTCCATTATGCGGCCGCGCACTTCTACAATCCGGACAAAGCGCAGTTTCAGGACTTCGATCCGTTTTGGGAATTTGTCTCCGGGCCACTTCATGCCGGCACTTTCGGGCCCGCCGATCTCGACAATACGTTCGGTCCCGAAGTGCGTTTCGTGAAGGCGCCCGGTGCTGGTCGGCAGAATCTGCCGCCGACCGAGGGTATGCAGTTCTTCGGCCACGTTCACATCGACGGCGCATCGGGGCAGATGACGGTCAGCCTGCGCGATCGTGCCGACGCGCTGCTGTGGTCAACCAAGCTCGATCCGAAGATGGGATAGTACGCCTTTCCTGCCATTGCGAGGAGCACCCGGATCAGTGCTTCGCACTGTCCGGACACAGGCTCCGGAACGGAGCAATTCAGACTCTTGAAAAGAAAGACTGGATTGCTTCGCTTGCAATGATCACCGGGGTGGCCCGTTGAAACTACTCCGCCGGTTCGGGACTGCCGCGCAGCGCGGCCTCCAATTCTTCGCGCAGGCACGGCTTGCTCAGCACCGGCCTGCCGGCGAACCGGCTCGCCAGGGCGACGTCGGCGCGATAGCCGGTGACGAAGGCATAGGGAATTTTCAGCGCATCCAGCCGGTCGGCTACCTCGAAGCTGGTATCGTCGCCGAGACCGACATCGAGCAGCGCGAAATCCGGCACGCGTTCGGCGATCATCGCCAGTGCCTCGGCCGCATGGGCGGCGGTCCGTACGCTCTGAATTCCCAGCTCCATGATCGTCGCCTCGAAATCGATGGCGATGATGGTGTCATCTTCGACAATCAGCACGTCGTTCGGCATGGCGAAGGCAACTTTCCTGGCGAAAGGGCATGAGCCGGGCAACGGCACGGCATCGATCGGATTTTTCGGAAACAAAGGGACGGCTGCGGCGTGCCGAAGATGCCTGAAAGCACAAATCCGGTTCCGCATGGAACCCACCACATTTGTAAGGCTTCTGTCTGTTCACTTGTGAACATTACGATGACGAGAGCCGGTATAGGATGCCGCTGGAAAGGTGAGAATGGATATGCAGCAGCCGGTCGCGAGCGACGGCAAGGAGCGCCCCGTCAACAATCTGCTGCGCAAGATGCGGGCGGCGGATTACGCGTTGCTCGCGCCACATCTCGAAGCCTGCACGCTACCGGGCGGCGAGTTGCTCTACAATCCAGGCGACGACGTCGCCGTGGCGCATTTTCCCTGTGGGCCGAGCCTCGCCTCATATCTCATTGCCAATGAAGACGGCCGCGATGTCGAGACCATCCTGATCGGCCGCGAGGGCGCAGTCGGCGGCATCGTCAGCCAAGGTTATCTGCCGGCGTATTCGCGGATTTCGGTGAAATTCGGCGGCCCGTTCGTGCGGCTGCGCGTCGGTGCGCTGGAGGCGGCGAAGATGCGGTCGCCGACCTTGCGCAATCTGTTCGCGCGCTATGCCGATTGCATGGTGGCGCAACTTTTCCAGTCGACCGCCTGCAACGCCATCCACACCATCGAACAGCGCGCGTCCAAGTGGATTCTGGCGGCGATGGAGCGCACCGGCAGCGAGCGGGTGGCGCTCACCCATGAGCAACTCGCCACCATGCTCGGCGTCGGCCGCAGTTATGCCAGTCGGGTGGTTCAGGTTTTCAAGGCGGAGGGTGTGCTGGAAACGCGCAGAGGCGCCGTTCTGGTTCGCGACCGCGCCGCGTTGCAAGCGCGGGCCTGCCTCTGCAACGAGTCGGTAAAAAGCCACTTCGAGGAGGTGCTGCGCGGGGTTTATCCGACCGAGGAGCCCGAAAACGCCTGATCGGGCGGTTATGGACGGCGCCCAACGGCCGGATATCGCTGGAAGGCAGACCGAGGGCGTTGTTTTTAGGCGCGAACTAGATTATATTGCATCGCAACGCAGGGTGCCCGGTTCGAACTAGGACCGGGCACCCGCTTTTTAACCATGTCCTTGCCCATCGGTTCGGAACGATCCGGCACGTCAGCCGTTCGTGGGATCGCTTGCGGCGAATATCGATCGCGTCAGCGGGGAATGCCCGGGCGGACGCAGGAAACAGGCCTTATCCATGACCTGGCCAAGCCAGACCGGATACTGATCGAGCCTTAGCCGGCATGTGCCGGACGGCGCGCTGTCATGCGCCATTTCGTCTTTCAAACTATATGTCTCCCATTCCGGTGCTGAACGCGGCGCCGGACACGGTCATCGAGAACCTGAAGAAGCAATCCCATGAACCTCCGCAACATCGCCATCATCGCTCACGTCGACCATGGCAAGACCACCCTCGTCGATAAGCTGCTGCAACAATCCGGTATCTATCGCGACAACCAGCGTGTCACCGAGCGCGCGATGGACTCCAATGATCTCGAGCGCGAGCGCGGCATCACCATTCTCGCCAAGTGCACCTCGGTGCAGTGGGGCGACACCCAGATCAACATCGTCGACACCCCCGGCCACGCCGACTTCGGCGGCGAGGTGGAGCGCATCCTGTCGATGGTAGACGGCGTCATCGTGCTGGTCGACGCCGCCGAAGGCCCGATGCCGCAGACCAAGTTCGTGGTCGGCAAGGCGCTGAAGCTTGGCCTCAAGCCGATCGTTGCCATCAACAAGGTCGATCGTCCCGACGGCCGCGCCACCGAAGTGCTCAACGAGGTGTTCGACCTGTTCGCGGCGCTCGATGCTACCGACGAGCAGCTTGATTTTCCGATCCTCTACGGTTCGGGCAAGAACGGCTGGATGGGTGTGTCGCCGGAGGACAACGGCAACGGCATGAAGCCGCTGTTCGACCTGGTGCTCAAGCATGTCGCGCCGCCGGTGGTCGAGGAAGGTCCGTTCCGTCTGCTCGGCACCATTCTTGAAGCTAATCCCTATCTCGGCCGCATCATCACCGGCCGCATCGCGTCCGGCACCGTGAAGCCGAACCAGTCGGTGAAGGTGCTGTCGCGCGACGGCAAGACGGTGGAAACCGGGCGTATCAGCAAAATCCTGGCGTTCCGTGGCCTTGAGCGCGTGCCGCTGGACATCGCCGAAGCGGGCGACATCGTCGCCATCGCCGGCCTGACCAAGGGCACCGTGGCCGACACCTTCTGCGATCCGGTTGTCGAGGCGCCGATTCAGGCGCAGGCCATCGATCCGCCGACGGTGTCGATGTCGTTCATCGTCAACAACTCGCCGCTCGCCGGCACCGAAGGCGACAAGGTGACGAGCCGCATGATCCGCGACCGTCTGTTGCGCGAAGCCGAGGGTAACGTCGCGCTGCGCGTGGTCGAAGCCGCCGACAAGGACTCGATGGAAGTTTCGGGCCGCGGCGAATTGCAACTCGCGATTCTGATCGAGACCATGCGCCGCGAAGGTTTCGAGCTGTCGGTGTCGCGTCCGCGCGTCGTGTTGACCAAGGACGACAACGGACAACTGCTGGAGCCGGTCGAGGAAGTCGTCATTGACGTCGATGAAGAGTTCTCCGGCGTCGTCGTGCAGAAGATGAGCGAGCGCAAGGCCGAGATGATCGAGATGCGGCCGTCCGGCGGCAATCGCCTGCGGCTGGTATTCTACGCGCCGACCCGCGGCCTGATCGGCTATCAGGGCGAGTTGATGACCGACACCAAGGGCACCGCGATCATGAACCGCCTGTTCCATGATTACCTGCCGTTCAAGGGCGAGATCGCGGGACGTCGCAACGGCGTGCTGATTTCCAACGATCAGGGCGAGGCCGTCGCTTACGCGATGTTCAAGCTCGAAGATCGCGGCCCGATGATGATCGAGCCGGGCTGGAAGGTCTACAAGGGCATGATCGTCGGCGAGCACACCCGCGACAACGATCTCGAGATCAACGTGCTCAAGGGCAAGCAGCTCACCAACATCCGCACCACCTCGAAGGACGAAGCGGTGCGCCTGACGCCGCCGATCCGCATGACGCTGGAAAAGGCGCTGGCCTACATCGAAGACGACGAGCTGGTGGAGATCACGCCGAAGTCGATCCGTCTGCGCAAGAAGCACCTCGATCCGAACGAGCGCAAGCGTGCGGAGAAGGCGAAGGATATGGTAGCGTAAGCGCCATCCTCTCCTTTCAGCACAAGCGGAAAATTCATCATGGCCGGGCTTGTCCCGGCCATCCACGTTTTGGGTTCCGAGAAGTGAAAAAACTGAATTCGGGCAGGGCGGCGGCTTGACCGAGTTGTTGCCACGGGATTTGGCTACAACGCCTGTGCTAGAAGCAGAAACCAAGCTCAACAGCTTTGCGGAGGAAGCGTTGATTGTTGTCGCTCAAAACAACGCAATGAATGCGATCGATCTGATGATCGACGCTGCGGGTATCGATCGTCTCATTGTTCAGCTCAACAAGCTGAAGTCCGATGCTTCGATAAGTCACTTGCATATTGAAGATCTGGGCATGACATCACCATATGGGCATGAGACCGTATTCAAGGGTCTGATATTGCAATGGATCGGCGAACCGAATTTCTTTGGCGAAAACAATAACCCCTTGGCTTAACGAGTGTCCCTTCCCTCCGATATCGATGTCGCAATCATTGGCGCCGGCGCCGCCGGGCTCGGCGCGGCCAACGCGCTGAAGGATTCAGGTCTTTCAGTCGTGGTGCTGGAAGCGCGCGATCGTTTGGGCGGACGCGGCCAGACTGTTCTTGCCGCGCCGGATGTCGTGTTCGATGTCGGCTGCGGCTGGCTGCACTCCGCCGACAAGAACTCGTTCGTCGATATCGCGGAGCGGCTGCATTTCGAGATCGACCGCAACCGCCCACCGTGGCGCGAGCAATCGTCGCACCCGGCGTTTCCGCCACGAGAGCGGGCCGAATTTCTCGGCGCGCTGGATGCGTTCTACGAACGCGCTGAAGACGCCTCCGATGCGCCGCAGGACAGCGTTGCCAGCGAATGGTTGGAACCCGGCAATCGCTGGAATCCGATGGTCGATGCGATCTCGACCTACATCAACGGTTGCGAACTCGATCAGGTGTCGGTCTACGACATGGACGCCTACGAGGACACCGAGATCAACTGGCGGGTGCGGCGCGGTTACGGCGCGTTGATCGCGGCTTATGGCGCGAGGCTTAATGTTGCGCTCAATACCAGCGTGACGCTGATCGATCATTCCGGCGCGCGCGTTCGCATTGAAACGTCACGCGGGACGCTGAGTGCGGCGAAAGTCATTATCACGGTGCCGACCAACTTGATCGCGGATGAGGTGATCCGTTTCTCGCCGGCACTGCCTGCGAAAGTCGGCGCGGCGCGTGGTCTTCCGCTCGGGCTGGCCGACAAGGTGATGCTGCGGCTCGATGCGCCGGAGGCATTGCCCGTCGATGGTAGCCTGCGTGGCGCATTGATGCGGACCGCGATGGGGACGTATCACACCCGGCCCTTCGGTCAGCCATGCATCGAGGGCTTTTTTGGCGGCCGTTTCGCGAAGGAGCTTGAAGACGCCGGTGAGGGTGCGCTGGCAGCGCAGAGCATCGATGAAATTGTTTCCATGCTGGGTTCGGATTTTCGCCGCAGGCTGACGCCGCTGGCATCGTCGCGCTGGGCGCTCGATCCGTTCGCGCGTGGCTCTTACTCGCACGCGATGCCCGGCTGCGCCGATTGCCGCGCGGTGCTGGCCGCGCCGGTGGAGAGCAGGTTGTTCTTCGCGGGCGAGGCGACCTCGCCGAATTTCTTCTCCACCGCGCATGGCGCCCGCGACAGCGGCGAGCGCGCCGCGCGCGAAGTGCTGCGCGGCAAGTAACGGCCGCCGCAAAGACCGTAAGGGCTGCGCCGCCTCTCGCGTCAGTTCTTTCTTGTCTTGGTGTGCTTCAGGCTGAGGTCTTGCGGGCTGTAGAACAGCTCGTAGAGCTTACCTTCCTTCACGGCGTAAACTTCATAGCAAGTGCCCTCGATCTTGGATCGCTGCACCTCGTAACCGGCCGCCTTGGCTTTGGCTTCTGCCTCCGCCGCCGGCTTCCATGACGAGCGATGGGCTTTGGTGCATTTTGTATAGCCGTCCGCGAGAGCGCCCGAACTGATGAGGAGCCCCATCAGCAAGGCCGGCGCGAATGTTTTAAGGTGCTGCATCATGATCTCCGCTCGATGACGAGTGCCGATCCAACGGTAGCGGGTAGGTTGGAGTTGTTGTCAATCGAGCGCCACGCGCCTGATGATGTTGGAGAAATTCTAACCAACCGAAAAGGCCCGCTGTATCCGTGGGCTGGCTACGGTTGGTTCGTCTCTGCGGCTTTCAGCCTCATGCCGCGATTCGGTGCTCGTGTGCGGCGCAAGAACTATCGCGTTGAGCGAACGGTGCCGGCGGAAACCGCTTTGGTCAGAAGTTTGTATTCCGTATCTGTCCCTTTCCGGCACACTCTCGCGCCCCACTGATGCAGGAAATCCACATATTAACCGAATATTAACGATGGAGCTTGAAGCCGAGCCGATGTCTTGCTTTGATTGGGTTCATGAGCACAACCCTGATCGAGGTTCGACCGGCCAGAACCGCGGATGCGTCCGCGGTGGCGTCGACGCATGACGAGGCCTGGCGATCCGCCTATCAGGGCATCATTCCCGGTGCGGAACTGGACAAGCTGATCAACCGCCGTGGTCCGCATTGGTGGCAGAGCGCCATCCGCAAGGGCAGCCGCGTCAGCGTGCTCGTGTTCGGCGATAAGGTTGCCGGTTACGCCAATTACGGCCGCAATCGCGCCCGCAGCCTGCATTTCGAAGGCGAGATTTACGAACTCTACCTGCGGCCTGAATTCCAAGGGCTCGGCTTCGGACGTCGCCTGTTTACCGCCGCCCGCCGCGATCTGGTGCAGAGCGGCCTCAAGAGCATGGTGATCTGGGCGTTGTCCGACAACGAGCCCGCCACCGAATTCTATCGCGTGCTCGGCGGCCGCATGGTGGCGCGTTCGTCGGAACAGTTCGGCCCCAAGACGCTCGACAAGGTCGCGTTCGCCTGGACCTGCTGAGCAGTCCTTCAAACAGTTTATTCGGTCAATTTATCCTGCGAAGCCGCCACTGTTGAGGAATGCGGCTTCAGCCTCTGTTGTCGTGCGCCCGAGCACCTGATTGCGATGCGGGAAGCGCCCGAACTTGCGGATGATGTCTTCGTGGACTTCGGCGTAGCGCAGGTTCTCGGCATCGCCGAGCGCCTTGAACAGCGCAACGCTGCGCTGCTGATCCGCCAGGTCTTCGGAGTGTTCGAACGGCAGATAGACGAACTGCCGCATCACGCTGTCGAAGCGCTGATCGACGCCGCGCGCGATGGCGCGGTCTGCCACCTCGCGGGCCTTCGGATCGCTGGCGAAGGTGCGCGGATCGCCGCGAAACATGTTGCGGGGAAACTGGTCGAGCAGGATCAAGAGCGCCAGCGTGCCGTCGTCGCTATCCTGCCAATCGTCGCGTTGGCCCGCGAGTGCGGCGTTCCATGTCGCGAGAAAGCGCCGCCGAATCTCGGCATCGAATGCATCGTCCTTCTTGTACCAGCGTTCGTATCCGGCCTCGCGCCAGAACGTGATGATCTCGGTGGGGGTGACGTTGTCGTGATTCATCGTCGGCTGTTCCTGATGAGATGGTTGCGGCGATACCTGTTCGCAGCAACGAAAGCGTCATCGCCGGGTTTGACCCGGCGATCCATCGTTTTTGGAAGGTGATGGATACGCGGGTCAAGTCCGCGTATGACGTTGAGCGTATGACGCACTTGCGGGAAGGATCAAAATATCCCTCACGCCGCCGCCTGTTTCTTCTCGTCGCGCAACTCGCGGCGCAGGATTTTGCCGACGTTGGTCTTCGGCAGTTCGGTGCGGAACTCGACGTGCTTTGGCACCTTGTAGGCGGTAAGTTGGGTGGCGCAGAACTTGATGACGTCCTCGGCAGTGAGGTTGGGATCCTTCTTCACCACGAAGGCTTTCACCGCTTCGGTGGATTTCGCATCCGGCACGCCGATCACCGCGCATTCCAGCACGCCCGGATGACTGGCGATCACTTCCTCGATCTCGTTGGGATAGACGTTGAAGCCGGAGACCAGGATCATGTCCTTCTTGCGGTCGACGATCTTGGTATAGCCGCGCTCATCCATCACGCCGATGTCGCCGGTGCGGAAGTAACCGTCCGGCGTCATCACGTTGGCGGTTTCGTCCGGCCGGTTCCAGTAGCCCGCCATCACCTGCGGACCCTTGGCGCAGATTTCGCCGGCTTCGCCCAGCGGCACCTCGTTGCCGTCGTCGTCGCGGATCGACAGCCAGGTCGACGGTACCGGCAGCCCGATGGTGCCGGTGAACTTGTCGGTGTCGGCCGGGTTGCAGGTCAATGTCGGCGAGGTTTCCGACAGGCCATAGCCTTCCGACAGCGCGCAACCGGTGGCCTTAAGCCACGCTTCGGCGACCGGTTTCTGCGTCGCCATGCCGCCGCCGAACGAGGCCTTCAACTTGGAGAAGTCGATCTTGCTGAAGTCCGGATGGTTGACCAGTGCATTGTAGAGCGTGTTGACCGCCGGGAAGCTGTTGACCTGATACTTCTGCAATTCCTTGATGAAGCCGCCGATGTCGCGCGGGTTGGGAATCAGCAGATTGACGCCGCCGGCGCGTACGCCGAGCAGGAAGCACGCGGTCAGCGCGAAGATGTGATAGAGCGGCAGCGCGCAGACGATGAACAGTTGATCGACCACCGGCGGTTTCTTCAGCGCCGGTTGCAGCCACGCGTCATTCTGCAACATGTTGGCGATGATGTTGCTGTGAAGCAGCGTTGCGCCCTTGGAAACGCCGGTGGTGCCGCCGGTGTATTGCAGGAAGGCGACATCCTCGCGCGTGATGGCGGGCTTTGCCAGTTTCATGCCGCGTCCCGCCGCGAGCGCGTCGTTGAACGCCACCGCGCCCGGCAGCGAATAGGCCGGCACCATTTTCTTGATGCGACGGACCACCAGATTGACGATGACGCCCTTGAAGCCGAGCAGGTCGCCCATGCTGCCGACGATGATGTGCTTGACGTTGGTTTTCGCGATCACCTTCTCGACGGTGGTGGCGAAGTTTTCCAGCACGATGATGGCTTCCGCCCCTGAATCCTTGAGCTGGTGCTCAAGCTCGCGCGGCGTATAGAGCGGGTTGACGTTGACCACCGCGTAGCCGGCGCGCAGCACCGCGGCGGTGGACACCGGATATTGCAGCACGTTCGGCATCATCAGCGCGACGCGTGCGCCTTTCGCCAGTCCCTTGCTTTGCAGATAGGCCGCGAGCGCCACCGACATCTCGTCGAGTTCGCGATAGGTGATGGCCTTGTCCATGCAGATGAAGGCTTTGCGGTCGCGGAACTTGGTGAAGCTTTCCTCGAGCAGTTCGACCAGCGACCCATACTGCGTGACGTCGATATCCGCAGGCACTCCCGCCGGGTAGTGCTTGAGCCAGATCCGTTCCATGGCGTTTCCCCTTGCTGACGCTGGCTCGCGGGTATCGCGAGCGCGTCGAAATCCGATGATCCGCGCGGCCGGCCCGTTCTGTCGCGGGCTGCCAACTCGTTGGGAAGTATCGGGCAAAGCTCGCGCAATTGGCAAGCGGCCTGCGCGCTAACGACGCATGGCTGAACGTGCGGCGAGCGGTGTCGGAGGAAGGAGAATTACTTCTTCTGTTTGGTTTCGCTCGACGCGTGCTTTGGCTTGCCCTTCGGCGCAGGCTTGGCCGCCGCCGCGGGTTTGGCGGCGGGCTTATGGGCCGACGGCTTCTCGGCCGGTTTTGTCCGAGCGTGAGCGGAGGGTTTCGCGGCCGGCTTGCTGGTCGGGTTGCTCTTGGCATCGCCCGCATCGGCGCTCTTGGTGCCGGCGGCGTGCTTTTTGGTGTCGATGGTCACGGTGATCCGCTTGTTACCCTTGCTGTCGGTACTGGCATGGGCCTTGCCGCCCCGGCGTTTGGCGGCACGGGATTTGCGGTAATTCGCGGCGGCGGCTTCCTGCGCGGCTGCATCGGCAGCGGCCGTCGCGATCAAGTCCGCGCCTCGTTTGGTCGGGCCGGTATAGACGATGACCGGTTCAGACGGCGCGGGCGCCGCGGCCAGCATGTCCTCCGGCCGCAGAGCCGGCGGCTTAAGGCCGTCGGCGAAGAAGCTCAGCGCCGGATTGTTTGTAACGACGCTGGCGATGTCGTCCTCGGGATCGTCGCTGGCCGGGCGCTTGCGGCGCGGGCCACAGATGTCGTCGCGCAGGTCCGGTGGTGCGGCGGCGATCGGCGCGAGATTGTCGACTGTGCCCAGCGCCGGCCGCAGCCAGGTCAGGTTGCTGTTGCCGGAGAAGCCGCGCTCCAGCAGCTTGATCGCCTTGATCGAGCGCATTTGCGACGACGACGCGCCGAGCACCACGGCGATCAGGCGGCGGCCGTTCTGTGTCGCCGTTGCCATCAGATTGAAGCCGGAGGCGCAGATGAAACCGGTCTTCATGCCGTCTGCGCCGGGGAAGCGGCCGATCAGCTTGTTGAAGTTCTGCGTCACGCGCCGGCCGTAGCGGATCGAAGGAATGTGGACGAAGTATTCGTATTCCGGCAAATCGTGAATGAAGGCGCGCGCCAGGATCGCGAGGTCGCGCGCGGAGGTGACCTGACGGTCGTCGGGCAGGCCGTTGGGGTTGACGTAGGTGGTCTGCGTCATGCCGAGCCGCGCGGCGGTCTGGTTCATCATCGCCGAGAAACCGTCGACCGAGCCGCCGACGCCTTCGGCCAGCACCACGGCCATATCGTTGGCCGACTTCACCAACATCATCTTGAGCGCGTTATCGACGGTGAGCTGCGTGCCGGGCGGGAACCCCATCTTCGAGGGCTTTTCGGCGGCGGCGTGCGGCGACACCGTGACCAGCGTATCGAGCGTGATCTTGCCGTCCTTGACGGCCTTCAAGGTGACATAGGCCGTCATCACCTTGGTCAGCGATGCCGGATGCCAGGGGAACGTAGCGTTCTCCGCCTCGAGAACCTTGCCGCTATCGGCTTCGACCAGCAGCGTGGCTTCGGGGTGAGCGGCCGCCGGCGCGGCGGACGTCACGGCAAGTCCTGCGATGAGGAGAAGACAACTCAGAAAGGTAGCAGGCGCAGCGCGGAAAAAATGCACGATCCGAATCCGGTCCTTTGCGATCAATCAACGAAGACCGGACCTCGACGATGGTGGGGTCTTCGCGTTGTCAGGCTATGGAGCGCTCGGTGAAGCGCGAGCGATTTCACGGGATGGCCAAGCCTATACCCACAGCTTGCCTCAGAATAGAGGCGAAGGCGTTAATTCGTGGATGAAAGGGGCTGAATTTCGACGATGCCGCGACAATCGGAATGATGCGTGATCATGACGGTTCCGTTGATGCGGAAATCGCGGTGGCATCGGTGGCTGCATTGTCCTGCACCATGAACTGTGCTCGCGCCAATCCAGCGAAGCGACCGCCCTGAGCTACCAGTTCATCGAATGTTCCGCTCTCGATCACGCGGCCGTGTTCGAACACCAGAATCGTCGTAGCGTTGCGGATGGTCGAAAGCCGGTGCGCGATGACGAAGGTGGTGCGGCCTTTCATCACTTCGTCGAGCGCGGCGTTGACCTTCGCTTCGGTCACCGCATCGAGCGCCGATGTCGCTTCGTCGAGAATCAAGATCGGCGGGTCCTTGAGCAGCGCGCGGGCGATCGACAGCCGCTGGCGCTCGCCGCCGGACAACATGCGCCCGCGTTCACCGGCATTGGTGTCGAATTGCTGTTCGCCGCGTTCGATGAAGTCGAGCGCCTGCGCACGCGCGGCGGCGGTGCGCATCTCCTCGAGCGTGGCGTCCGGCTTGCCGACCCGCAGGTTGTCGGCGATCGAGCGGTTGAACAGCAGCGCTTCCTGGAACACCACGCCGATGTTTCGGCGCAGCGCCGACAGCGTCATGCCCCGCACGTCCATGCCATCGACCTTGATGACGCCGGACTGCGGATCGAAGGCGCGATGCAGCAGCGCGATCGCGGTGGATTTTCCAGCGCCGGTCGGCCCCACCAGCGCGATGGTCTGGCCGGGCAGCGCGGTGAACGAGACGTCCTCCACCGCCGGGCGTTTGCCGTCATAGGAGAACGATACGTTGTTGAATTCGACCAGGCCTTGCAAGCGACCGGGATCGATGGCGTCGGGGCGGTCGCGCACGGCGGGCACCGCGTCGAGCACGTTGAAGAATTCCTGGAGCCGCGGCGCTTCCATGAACACGTTGTTGATGAAGGCCACCACCTGTTCCAGCTTCTGGATCAGCATGGTCGCGAACGAGACGAACATCACGATCTCGCCGACGCTGGTGAGACCCTGCTGATGCAGCATGATGCCGACGGTGAAGATCGCCAGCACGGTGATGGTGGTTGAGGCGCGGGTCATCACCGTGACCAGCGCCCACCACGACAGCACCGGCAACTGTGCCGCGAGCAGCTTGTCGGCGATGCCGCGCAGGCCCGCGACCTCGGCGTCGATGCGCACGAAGCTCTGCACCAGCGCGACGTTGCCCAGCGCATCGGAGGCGCGCGCGGAGAGGTTGCCGTATTGCTCCTCGACCTCGTTCTGCATCTCGAACGTCTTGCGCACCACCAGTGTTGTGAGCACCGTGAAGACAACACACAGCACGAACAGCAGGATCGCGAGCCGCCAGTTGATGTAGAGCGACAGCGGCAGCAGAACGACCAGCGACATGATCGCTGCGAAGTGTTCGCGGAAGAAGCCGAGCCACAGGCGCCACAACGCATCGGTGCCTTGCAGCATCACCTTCATCAGCCGGCCCGAATGGGTGCCGGTGTGAAAGGTCAGCGGCAGTTGCATGATGTGCTCGAAGTAACTGGTCAGCACCGCCTGCCGCTGGCGGTGCGACAGCCGGTCGGCGTTCAGCGCCACGACCACGCCGCAGAGGATGGTGAACAGCCCGAACGCCACCCACGCTGCCAGCAGTGGCCACGGCGAGGTTGATGTCGAGGCGAGCGGACCGTTGGACGGATTGCCTGTCAGCACGTCGACGATGCGGCCGAACAGCACCGGTTCGGCGAATTGTGCGCCGGCCAGGAGCAGGTTGGCGCCGGCGAGAATCCAGCCGAGGCGCGCCTCCTTGCCGAGCAGTTCGAGCACGCGGGCGTAGAGGCGAAGCAGGGACATCGATCAGGCTCGTGACTGGTAACGTGAACCGGCGGGTGCAGCGTGGGCTTACCAAACGGCAGCCTCGCAGCGATTCGCAGCATTAAAGCCGGACGCGCGGCGGAATGCAGCCGTTATTTGGTCGCCTGTTCGAACTGACGCTCGGTAGCGGGCGGCAAGAAGGATGGGTCGAAGATATCGCCCGCCAATGGCTTTTCGCGGAACTTGCGGTCATGCGTGAGGGCGGTGATCGACTGGTTCAGTCGTGTTGTGTCGGCGCCACCGAAACCGTTGCGCCGGACATCATTGGTGAGAATGTTGTCGCGCAGCGCGACCCGCAATCGCTCCAATTCGAGCGGGCGTTCGCCGCCGTTCATCTGTGTCATTACCGCGTCGATCGCCGCGCCGGGGTTCTTGATGGTCTGCCGCAAGCCCTTCACCGTGGCACGGAGAAACGCGCGCACGGCCTCGGGGTGTTCCGCCGCGAATTTCGGATTGACGATCAGTGCGGCCCCATAGGCCGGGCAGCCGTAGTCGGTGAAGCGCAGCACGGTGAGATCGTCCGCCGGAATGCCCCGATCGCGAAGATTGACCGCCGACAGGTACGAGAAACCCGTGACGGCATCCACCTGACCCGCTGCCAGCATCGGTTCGCGTACGGCTGCGCCGATGGTCTGTTGTTTGACGGCAGCGATGGCTATGCCGTTACGCTCCGCAACCGCCGGCCATAGCCGGATCGAGAGATCATCGGCGGCGACGCCGAGCGTTTTGCCGGTCAGGTCGGAGAGCGTTGCGATCCCACGGCTCTTGCGGGCGATGATCGCATAGGGCGCGCTGTTCGATAGGATGAACACCGCTTTTACGGCCGGCGCGTTCGGCGTGTCGCGGAAGCGGATCAGTGCGTTGATATCGGCGAGGGCGATGTCGCTGGTGCCTTGCGCAACGCGCGCGATGGCGTCGTTGGTGCCCTTCGCGATGTGAGTGGTCACGCTCAAGGCTTCGGATCGGAAATACCCCTTCGTCGTCGCGACAATGAAGGGTGCGGAGGCGCCGTCGACCGGACGGTCCAGCGTGAACCGGATCGGCGTGGGCGCGGCCGAATTGTCGGTGACGGTTTGCCCGGCCGCGGAAGATGCGCCGGCCAAACTTGCTGCCGCGAGGATAAGTGCAAGCCGTTTCAGCAGAGAGCGTCGGAGCGTTATCGTCACTGAGGGTCCACCAAATAGCTGACGCGGCGCACACGCTCGGCGAGCCGGCCTTGCTGCATAAAGCTGCGAATGTGCGCGGTTTGAGATGAACGAGAGATGACTGGAACGTCCGGCGGGCAATGGCGGCATCAACGATAGTGTCGGGAACTCAAGGCGTGTGGCTTGGTTGTTGTCGGTCATTGAATGCAGGACAGCCGGACCACAGATATTAGTTTCGTGAGTTCTTTAACCGGAAGGGTAGCGACATGATGACGCGCTTAGGATTGCCTCTGGCGACGGGACGGGTAGTGGTGTTTGCAACAGCAACGGCGCTGGCTTTCGCGGTGTCACCCGCCCAGGCCTCGGACGGCGCCGCGGCGGGAGCTGCCAAAATCCAAACCGCGGTGACGACGCCGATCGGCGCGGCGACGGATTTCAGCGCGGCCCGGCGTCATCGTCATCACAGTCGGGGCGGCGGCGCGGCGGCTGCGGCCGCCTTCGCCGGGATCGTCGGCACCATCGGCGCGATCGCGGCGGCACAAGCCAGTCGCGATGCCTATTACGATGGCCCGTATGCCTACGGCGGCGGCCCCTATTATGCGTCGCCGTATTACGGTCGCCCCTATTACGGCCGACCGTATTATGACTACGGCTATGACGGTCGACGCTATGACGGCGGCGGCAACATCATTCCTTGATCGTTGGTTGCGACATATGGCGGGCGTTAACACGCTCGCCATATGTTTGGTCTAGGCTTGCCGGTATGAGTGATTCGCTCGATCGGCTTTACGAGGCGGTGCTGGCGGCGCGGGACCTGGATCCCGAGGTGTCGCGCACCGCGCGCTTACTTCGGCAAGGTCCCGCCAAGATGGCGAAGAAACTGGCCGAAGAAGCCATCGAGGTGGCAATCGACGCGGTCAATGCCAAGCCGGATGCAGTGGTCCGGGAAAGCGCCGACCTGTTCTACAATCTCACGGTACTTTGGGCCGGGGCCGGAGTTCGCCCGGAAGACGTCTGGCAAGAGATGGACCGTCGTGAGCGGATGCTGGGTATTGCCGAGAAACTGCCGAAATCGTCCGACAAGGTCGCCGCGTTGCGCCCGGCACGGCGGCCGATCGTCGCGCTCGATGACGGGCGCCGCCGCGAGCGGCGCTAAAGCGGTGGCATCGCCGCAATTCCTGACACATTGGGCAATACGAGAGACGGGCGGCTCGTTAGGGTCCGCGCAGTAATCTCATGGACAAATCCGATGCGGAGTGCTTGATCGCGGCATGTTGAAGCGCCTCTACGACTGGTTCATCGCCGCCGCCGACAAGCCTTCCGCGCTCTGGATCATGGGCGTGGTGTCGTTTGCCGAAAGCTCGTTCTTCCCGATTCCGCCGGACGTGATGCTGGTGCCGATGTCGCTGGCGCGGCCGCAGCGCGCCTGGCTTTACGCGGTGGTTTGCACGCTGACGTCGGTGGCGGGTGGCATGCTGGGGTACGCCATCGGTGCCGGCCTCTACGACTCGGTCGGCCTGTGGTTGATGCATCTCTATGGCCTGACGGACAAGGTCGAGGCGTTTCGTGCGTCCTATGCCGAATGGGGCGCATGGATCATCATCGGCAAGGGCCTCACGCCCATACCCTACAAACTGGTGACGATCACGTCCGGTTTCGCCGGCTACAACGTGTGGCTTTTCATCCTGTGCTCGCTGATCGCGCGCGGCGGCCGGTTCTTCATCGTCGCGGTGCTGCTCAATCGGTACGGCGACGTGATCCGCGCCGAGAT
>JAFKKM010000094.1 GCA_017305555.1 Hyphomicrobiales bacterium
TAGCGGCTGATGCTGGTCGGGCCCTGATCGAGCGTGACGTCGGCGACGACGGAGAGCGGTACGCCGCCGCGGCCGCCGCCGAGCGGCACGCGTAATTGTTCGAGCACGTTCAGGTCACCGCGCGCGCTGTCCTCAAGTTGCACGCGGATCGGCACCTGGCGATCGCCGGCGTCGAACTTAGCGAGCGCCGGGCCGACGTCGCCGATGGTGGCGACGCGGATGGTTTCCGACAGGCTTTCGGTGGAGACGCCGAGCCTTGCGGCGAGATCGGCGCGCGGCTGGATGCGCAGTTCGGGACGATCCAGCGCGGTTTCCGAGATCACATTGGCGATCAGCGGAATCCGCTTCATCTGGTTGGCGAGTTCGCTCGCGACATTGGCGACGATGTTGCTGTCGCTGCCGGTCACCACCAACGAGATGGCGCGCAACCCGTTCTCGTCGAGGAACCAGTAGCGGATGTCGGGAACGTTCTCCAACTCCTTGCCGATCGAGAGTTCGAGTTCGCGCTGGGTGATCTTGCGATCGCTCTTCGGCGTGTAGTTGATGATCAGCGCGGCGCGGCGGACTTCGTAAGTACCGGGCGGGATGTGGCCGCCGTCGACGAACACGCTTTTCACCTCGGGCCGCTTGCGCAGCCGCGCCACGATGTCTTCCGTCACCTTCTCGGTGAAGGCGAGTTGCGAGCCCGGAGGCAATTCCATCGCCAAGAGCGATCGCGCGGTGTCCTGCGCCGGCAGGAAGCCCTGCGGCAGCAGATGAATGCTCCAGATCGAGGCGGCGAACACCGCGAAGCCGAAGATCACGGTGAGAATGTAATGTTTCACCGACCAGGTCACGAGCCGGGTATAGTTGCGGAGCACGCGGCCCGGCGGCGGGTCGTCATGATCGTGATGCTTGAGGAAGTAGGCGGCCAGCACCGGCGTCACGAAGCGCGCCGCGAGCAGCGAGAAGAACACCTGCACCGACACCGTGATGCCGAACTGCTTGAAGAACTGCCCGGCGATGCCGGACATGAAGCTGGCGGGCGCGAAGATCGCGATGATGGTGAGGCTGATGGCGATCACCGCGAGGCCGATTTCGTCGGCCGCCTCCAGCGCCGCGCGATAGGGCGATTTGCCCATGCGCATGTGGCGCACGATGTTCTCGATCTCGACGATCGCATCGTCGACCAGAATACCCGTGGACAGCGTGATGGCGAGGAACGAGACGAGATTGAGCGAGAACCCCAGCATGTCCATCGCCCAGAACGCGGGGAAGATCGACAGCGGCAGTGAGATCGCGGCGATGATGGTGGCACGGATGTCGCGCAGGAACAGGAACACCACGATCACTGCGAGGATCGCGCCCTCGAACAGGGTGGAGATCGCGGCCTCGTAATTGCCCTTGGTGAAATCGACCGACGTATCGATCAGCTTGAGATCGACGTCGGGATACGCAGCCTTCAGCGCCTCGATGCGCTTCTCCACGGCGGCGGCGACCACCACGTCGCTGGCGCCCTTGGAGCGCTTGATGCCGAGCGCCACCACCGGCTCGCCGTTGAAGCGCGCGAAGGTGCGGCGGTCGGCGATGGTGTCGGTGACGGTGCCGAGATCATCGAGGCGCAATTCGCCACCGGCCGGCAGACTGATCATGGTGCCGGCGAGATCCTGCAACGTCTTGGCGCCGGCGAGCGTCCGGATCGCCTGATCGTTCTTGCCGATTTCGGCGCGGCCGCCGGCGAGATCGACATTGGTGCCGCGCAAACGGCGGCTCACATCGAGGGCGGTGAGGCCCGCCGCCTGCAAGCGGTCGGGATCGAGCGAAACGAGAATTTCGCGCTCGACGCCGCCGATGCGCTCGACCTGCGCCACGCCGCGCACGCCTTGCAGTGCGCGCTTCACCACGTCGTCAACGAAGTATGACAGTTGCTCCGGCGTCTTGCCCGGCGAGATCGCAGCGTAAGTAACGATCGGCAGGCCGATGACGTCGACGCGCTGGATCAGCGGCTCGTTGACGTTCTGCGGCAGGTTGGCGCGCACCCGCGTTACCGCGTCCTTGATGTCGTTGAGCGCGCGGTCGGTGTTGGTTTCCAGCGCGAACTGGATGGTGGTCACCGACAGGCCATCGGTGATCGACGAGGTGATGTGACGCACACCCTCGACGCCCGACACGCCGTCCTCGATGGTCTTGGTGACCTGCGCTTCCAGTTCGGCGGGGGCGGCGCCGAATTGCGACACCGCGACCGAGATCACCGGAATGTCGGCGGCGGGCAGCCGCGTCACCGCGAGCTTGGTGAAGCTGATCCAGCCCAGCGCCAACAGGATGATGGAGAACACCACCGACGGCAGCGGGTGGCGGATCGACCAGGCCGAAATATTCAAGGACATTTATCGGCCTCGCACGCGATCGGGATCGTCGTTGAAGATGGGTTTGACGCGGTCGCCGTCATGCAGCGAGGTGCCGGCGTCGGCGACCACGATCTCGTCGGTCTTGAGGCCGTCGAGAATTTCCACGGCGGTGTCGGAATTCAAGCCGGTGCGCACGCGGCGCGTCTCGATGACGTCGCCGGTCACGACCTGAATCGTCGAATGGTCCACCGCCGAGCGCGGAATCGAGACGCCGCAGCTTCGCTTGGCATCGATGCTGACGCGCGCGAACAGGCCAACGCGCAGCGGGGCGTTGCCAGTCAATGCCACGCGGACATGGCCGAGCTGGGTGCGCTGGTCGATCTGCGGATCGATCCGGCGGATGCGGCCGGCAAGATCGGGCTGGCCGTCGCGGCTGATGCGGGCGGTGGCGCCAACGGTCAGCTTCGGCATATGGAGGCCCGGCACCTCGACGTCGAATTCGAGGACGTTGTCGATGGCGATGCGAAACATCGGCTCGGCCTGCGGCGAGGCCGGCGCGCCGACCATGGTATGCACTTTGGTGATCAGGCCGGCGGCCGGTGCCTTCAAGATGATGGGATTGCGCGAATTGCCGGCCGGCGAGGGCGTCAGCTTTGCCAACTCTTGATTGTCGGTGATGACATCGCCTTCATGCACGAGAAGATCGGTGACCTTCGAGCCTTCGGTGTCGACATTCACCACGGCTTCCTGCTTCGGTACCACGAAGCCGGTGACGCGGATCATGTCGGAGAAGCAGGCGTGCTTGGCTTTCACCACGCTGACGGAGACGCCGTTGTTGTTTGTCCCCTCGGCGGCATGAAGCGGCGGGATCATGGCGCTGCCGAGCAACGCGACCAGCGCAAAGGCGCGCGACAAGCCGCCGATCCATCGTGGCGCTGCGGCAATGTCGGGCGCCACGGGCGGCTGACGGTTGGGCTCGATCATGAACGGCGTCGCCTGTCGATGAGATGAATCCATGGGACGGTGGTGCGGCGATGTTACTTGGATGCCGTCTTGTTCTGCATGTTGACGACCTGAACGCGCCGGTTGGCGGCATCGAGCGGGGCATCCGGTTTCTTCAATCGGGTTTCGCCGTAGCCGATGGTGACCAGATCGGTGCCCGCAATGCCGAACTTCTCGACCAGGTAGTGCTTGACCGCGTCGGCGCGGCGCTCGGAAAGAGTCTGGTTGTAGGCGTCGGGGCCTGCGGCGTCGGTATAGCCGGCGAGCAGGAAGGTCGAGCCCTTGAGGTCGGGATTGGTGAGCGCGCGTCCCAGCGCCTCGACCGCCGACTTGGCCCGCGCGCCGATGGTCGTCGAGTTGTAGTCGAAGTTGATTTCGAGATCGATGCTCGGCCGCTGATCGGCGATGGTTGCGATCTGCTGGCGTTCGCCGGTGGACAGCGAGCGCGTCGTGCGGTTGCGCACGGTGTCGATGAAACGGGCATCGGTCGGCGATGTCGCGGCCTCCGGCGGCGGCGTCATCGACAGGCTGCGCGTCAGCGGCTTCTTCGGCGTCAGCGCTTGCAGGATCTGTCCCTCGCTGACTTCGCCGGCATTCGCCATGCCGCCGCTCATCACCATCAGCACGCCAAGGGCCAGAACCGAACGGAGCGTGTCGCGACCGTGTCGTTTCGATGCGATTGCCATGATGAAATTCCTCCGCTGCAAAAACGACGCTGGTTGGAGCCAACGATGGAAACAGTTGTCCGTGAGGGACCGGAAAGCCGGCCCCGGGGTTTTGAAATCCGCGACGGGGCGGCCGGTGATCCGGCCATACTCCGCGCAATCAAACTCAGTTCACGCCGTAGCCGGCGAATTCCTTGACGATGTTCGGGTCCATCGCCTTGGCGTTGGCGATGTCGAGTTCGCCGGCTGCCGCCGCGCCGCTGCGCTGCTTGGCAAGGCCGCGGCCGTAGAGCGAGGAGGTCAGCCGCGGATTGACCTTGAGCGCGGCATCGAAGTCGGCGATGGCGTCCTTGGCCTTGCCGCTCTTGAGATAGAGCAGGCCACGGCTGTCGAGCGCATCGACGAAGCCGGGACGCAGCCGCAGCGCCTCGTTGCAGTCCTTCAGCGCGTTCGCCAGTTCGCCGACGACGGTGCGGGTCCAGCAGCGGTTGTTGAGCGCCTCGACGTCCTTCGGATTGAGCTTCAGCGTCTCGTCGAAATCCTTGATGGCCGCGCTGTAGGCGCCTTTGCTGGCATAGACCTGGCCGCGCCGATACAGCGAATTGACGTCCTTCGGATTTGCCGCGATCTTGGCGTTCAGCGCCGCCACCGTCGGCTCATGAGCCAGCGAGGCCACGCTGGTTTCGGCCGGCTTGCTCTCGGCCGGTTTGACCTCGATAGGCTTGGCTTCAACAGGCTTGGTCTCGGCTGGCTTCGCAGGCTCCGGCTGGGTGGCGACCGCCACCGGTTTCGCCGGTTCGGTCGTGGCCGGCGGTTGTATCGTCGGCTTGACCTCGGGGACGAGCGGCTTCGGATCGAGCTTGGCGACCTTGGCGCCGGCGACGAAGGCGAAGTCTTCCGCCAGCGACGACGAAATCCACGGCACCTGCTCACTGCGCGAGGCGCGCGTCACGCCGACGCGGGTGCGGTTGAGCGTTTCTTCGGCGGTGAGATCGGGAACGCGGATTTCCTTGAGTAACTCGCCCACGAACAGGCTGCGCTCGGCACCGGAATCGCCGACCACGGAGCTCAACGCCGCCGAATACATCACCAGCGTGCCGCTCGGCGCGATCACCGGCGCGAGGCCCGCCGAGAAGCTGCGAAACCGGCGTTCGAACGGGTTGCGGCGGGAAGCATCGAGCAGCGCGATCTTCACGCCGGCGCCGCGGCTGTTGATCTCGCCGAGAATGGTTTCGAGGCTGAAGCCGTCGCGGCGCACGTCCGCCTCGGTCCAGATCTGCGCGTCGACCGGCAGGATGTAGGTCTGCCGTGCCGACTGGATGCCGAAGCCGCTGAAGAAGATCAGCGCCGCCGAACCCGGCGTGATGCGGCCGTAAAATGTGTCGAGCGCGCGACGCATGGCATCGCCGGCGAGGTTTTCGCCGATCTCGACATCGAAGCCGTCGCGCTTCAACTCGTCGGCGAGGTCGTGGGCATCGTTGATCGGCTCTTTCAGAGGCGTTTCGTTGTCGGGGTATTTGGCATTGCCGATCACCAGAGCAAGGCGCTCGCCAGCGGCATGGGCCGCGATCACCGGAAACAGCGGCGTTGCCAGCATCGACAGGGCTGCAAGCAGGGCAATGCGCAATTTCATGAGGCGACGGTCCGCGGAAGAACGAAGGCAAACTGAATTCAGCAACACGTTCACGACCGTACCCCACGCCATCGCATTTTCAAATAGGACGCCTTTGTTCGCGGGAGCTTCGGCCTTTGCCGCGCATACCTTGTTGTGGCAACGCACTGCAGCGCGGGCGGAACCCGCGCTGCAGTCTGCGTGGAAAGCGGACAGGCGGCTACTGATGCCAGCTACTTGGCCGCGTGCTCCTTTTCGGCCACGTTGACAATCTCGACACGGCGATTTTCCGCCGCAAAGGGCGCGGCTGAATTCTTCAGGCCCTCCTTGCCGTAGCCGGATGTCACCAGCAGGTCGGGCGAGACCTTGTAGTTGTCGACAAGGAAGCGCTTCACTGTTTCCGCGCGGCGTTCCGACAGTTTCTGATTGTAGTCGTCGGCGCCCTTCGCGTCGGTGTGGCCGCCCAGCATGACCACCGCGCCTTGCAATTCGGGACTGGTGAGTGCCTTGCCGAGACTGTTGAGCTGCGGCGCGGCGTGCGGCGTCAGTTCAGCCGAGTTGAAGTCGAAATTGATCTCGACGTCGATCTTTGGCCGCTTGGCTGCGATCTCGGCCATCTGTTCACGGTCGCCGAGCGACAGCGACCGGCTCTGTGCGCGTACGCGCTGGATAAACGCGGTGTCGGCATCGTTGAGATTCGCGCGCGTCGAGACGCTGAGGCTGCGGGTCTTCGGCTTCAGACCATCGATGATCTGCTGCGTCGACAACTCGCCGGCCACGGCCGATTGCAGGACGGGCGACACGACAAAGCCGCCAGTCAGCATTGCGAGGGCGAGGGTGGTGCCCAGATATGTCCGCCGGCTCATCATCTTCATCTCCGTTCGATTGTGAGTGCGATGGCTGCCACTCTAGTCCGCGTGTGCGCAGGATATGTGATCTCAATCACACAAGAAAGAAGCCTGTCTGCGGTGCGGGCTATACCGCAGCCTGCCCGGATAGGACGCGATACGGATCGGCAAGGTTCAAAGGCGCAGCGATGGCATGTCATCCGCGGCCTTTGACATTTGCGGCGCGGATGGTGTGAATGCGGACAAGAAACGCAACGAGAGGACGACCCGTGTCACAGACTTACGAAATCTTCGCCATCCGCTACGCGACGATGTCGCCGCGCACACCGCAGATGAATTTCCTTACCCCCGATCCGCATGAGACCACGGCGTCCGATCTCGATTACTTCGTCTGGCTGGTCCGCGGCGGCGGCCGCGACATCCTGGTGGATACCGGCTTCAACGACGTCGCGGCGAAAGAGCGCAGCCGCAAGCTGACGATCAATCCGGCTGATGCGCTGGCGGCGTTCGGCGTCAAGGCCGACAGCATCGGCGACGTGGTGGTGACTCATCTGCATTACGACCACGCCGGCAATCTCGACCGCTTCCCCAACGCCCGGTTCCATTTGCAGGACCGCGAAATGAGCTACGCCACCGGGCGCTGCATGTGCCACGGCATGTTGCGGCATCCGTTCTCCGTCGAGGACGTCACCTTGATGGTGCGCCATGTCTACAGCGATCGTGTCACGTTCCATCAGGGCGATGGCGAGGTCGCGCCCGGCGTGACGCTGCACCATGTCGGCGGCCACTCCGATGGTTTGCAGATCGTGCGCGTGCCGACCGCGCGCGGGCCGGTGGTGCTGGCTTCGGATGCCGCGCATTACTATGCCAACCTGCATCGCCGTAGCCCGTTTCCGATCGTCTACAACGTCGGCGACATGATGGAAGGCTGGGCTACTGCCGAGCGACTGGCGGGACACCCCGACCGCGTCATTCCGGGGCACGATCCGCTGGTCTGCGAGATCTATCCGCGCGTCAGCGACAAGGCCGACGCCTTCGCGCTGCACGTCCCACCGTCAAGATCGTTTGCGAAGGCGGGAGCCTGAGCGATATGTCGATATACTAACCTCCGTCATTGCGAGGAGCGAAAGCGACGAAGCAATCCAGTCCTTGCTTCGTGGCTTTCTGGATTGCTTCGCTTCGCTCGCAATGACGGTAGGGCTGGGGCCTAACCCCTAATACGCCTCGACCTCGCTCATCGGGCGGCTGGCCTGCACCAGGTCAAGGCTGTCCTCGATCTTACCGAGCAGCCGCGCGAACTCCTTGCGTTCCTGTGCCGTCAGGCAGGAGAGAATTTCCTGCTCGCGGCGCAGCAGGCGCGGGATCAGTTCTTCGTAGAGCGCCTGACCTTTGTGGGTCATGCGGAGCCGGAACTCGCGGCGGTCATCGGCGTTTTCCACGCGCTCGATCAATCCGTGCTCCAGCAGCGACGTCACCGCGCGGCTGATGGTGGACTTGTGCGTGCGGGTACACTGCGCGATGTACTGCGCGCTGCACGCCTCATTGCGGAAGCCGAGCGTCGCCATCACCCGCCATTCCGGAATGTCGAGGCCATAGCGCGCGCGATATTCGCTGGACAACGCGGCGGAGACTTCGGCGCCGAGCCGGTTCAGCCGGAACGGCACGAACTTGAACAGGTCGAGCTTGGCCAAGAACGGCTCCAAAGTTTCGGTTGACGAACGGGGCGGCAAAGCGTTTAGATAGTTGCAAGTGAGACTATCTCGCGATTGGGATCGGAGCAACAGCCAATTCGGGCAGGGCGGCGGTTTCGGCCAGCACCCCGACGGGTCGGCTTTGAGGGCGTGTACGAACCGGCATGACGCAGCACATCACCCAATTCGGCTATCGCCGCCATCCGGATCAGGATCGCGCGGCTACCGACGCCGCGCATCATCCCGTCGTGGTGGTCGGCGCGGGGCCGGTGGGGCTGTCGCTGGCGATCGATCTGGCGCAGCGCGGCCAGCCGGTGGTGCTGGTCGACGACGCCGATCGCATCGGCGAGGGCTCGCGCGCCATCTGCTTCTCCAAGCGTTCGCTGGAATACTGGGATCGCCTCGGCGTCGGCCAGCGGATGGTCGACAAGGGCGTGGTGTGGAGCGTCGGCAAGATTTTCCACGGCGACGAGCAGCTCTATCAGTTCAACCTGCTGCCGGAAGACGGCCACAAGATGCCGGCCTTCATCAACTTGCAGCAGTATTATGCCGAGGCCTATCTGGTCGATCTGATCCGCGATCTGCCGGCAGTCGATCTGCGCTGGCGCAACAAGGTGACGGCGCTGGAGCAGCGCAACGATCATGTGCTGCTGACCATCGAGACACCGGACGGCCCGTATCGTCTCGCCGCTAACTACGTGGTCGCCGCGGACGGCGCGCGCTCGTCGCTACGCGGCATGGTCGGCGCGGATTTTCACGGGCAGGTGTTCGAGGATCAATTCCTGATCGCCGACGTGAAAATGACCGCCGAGTTTCCGACCGAGCGCTGGTTCTGGTTCGACCCGCCGTTCCATGCCGGACGCTCGGCGCTGCTGCATCGCCAGCCGGACGATGTCTGGCGCATCGACCTGCAATTGAGCCCCGAGCACGACGCGACGGTGGAGCGCCGTCCCGAGAACGTGCGGCCGCGCATCGCGCGGATGCTGGGGCATGACCAGTTCGATTTCGAATGGGTGTCGGTCTACAAATTCCAGTGCCGCCGGATGGATCGCTTCGTGCATGGCCGCGTGCTGTTCGCCGGCGATTCCGCACATCAGGTGTCGCCGTTCGGCGCGCGCGGCGCCAATTCCGGGCTCGAGGATGCGGAAAACCTCGCATGGAAGCTGGCGCGCGTCCTCAAGGGCACCTCGCCCGAGGCATTGCTGGAAAGCTATCACACCGAGCGCAGTTTCGCCGCCGACGAGAACATTCGCGAATCGACGCGCTCGACCGATTTCATGGCGCCGACGACGAAGCAGGAGGCACGGCTGCGGCAGGCTGTGCTGTCGCTCGCCAAGGACACCGAGTTCGGCAAGCGCATGATCAACGGTGGGCGGCTGTCGGTGCCGTCGCGCTACGAAACGCCGCTGTCGACGCCCGATGCCGACGCATGGAGCGGCGGTCCCGTGCCGGGGGCCTCGATGCCGGATGCTCCGCTCAAGACCCGCGAAGGTGGCGACAAGTTTCTCACCGAGGCGTTCACAGCACTCGGCAAGGACTTCACCCTGATGCAGTTCGCCAATGGCGGCGCGGCCGTGTTGCCCGACGCCATGAAAGAGATCCGGATCGGCGAGGGCGGGTTCAACGATGACGCCGGCACCGCGCGGGCGCGTTACGACGCGCGGCCCGGCACCGCCTATCTGTTGCGGCCCGACGGGTATGTCGCCGCGCGTTTCCGCGCACCGACCCGCGCCAGTGTCGAAGCCGCGATGAACCGCGCCTGCGCGATCAGCTGAGGAATATGATGCCGTTATCGACCGCTTCGAATTTCGCCAAGCCCGACGACGCGTTCCGCGCCATCGTCGAAGCGCATCGTGGCCTCGACGAGGAGCAGAGCGCCGCGTTCGACGCAGCTCTGGTGCTGATCCTCGCCAACCATATCGGTGATATCGACGTGCTGCGCGAAGCGGTTGAACTCGGCAAGCGGCGCATCGTCGCGGGCGTGCAATCGCAACACAAATCGTAACTGAAGAACGAACGAGAGAGTTTGAACGATATGGCTAAAGGTTTCGCGTCCACCACCGACATGGCCGAGAAGAAGGTCACCTTCTCCGAGATCGGTACCGATCTGTATGCCTTCACCGCCGAGGGCGATCCGAATTCCGCGGTGATCGTCGGCGATGACGGCTGCATCGTGTTCGACGCGCAGGCGACGCCGGCGATGGCCAACAAGGTGATCGAGCGCGTTAAGACCGTCACCGACAAGCCGATCAAGTATGTCGTGCTGTCGCATTATCATGCGGTGCGCGTGCTTGGCGCATCGGCCTATCACGCGCAGGGCATCATTGCGTCGCAGGAGACGTATCGCCTGGTTGAGGAGCGCGGCCAGCAGGATTGGGATTCCGAATACGGTCGCTTCCCGCGTCTGTTTCAGGACGCCGCCAGCATTCCCGGCCTGACCTGGCCGACGCTGACTTTCGAAGGCGAAATGTCGATCTATCTCGGCAAGCGCGAGGTGCGGCTGATGCAGCTTGGCGCCGGCCACACCTCCGGCGACATTGTTGCCTGGGTGCCGGATGCCGAGGTGATGTTCTCCGGCGACCTGATCGAATATCACTCCGCCTGCTATTGCGGCGACGCGCATCTGCGCGAGTGGCCGATGACGCTGAACGAGATTCGCGAATTCAATCCGAAGGCGATCGCGCCGGGTCGTGGCGATGCGCTGAAGGGTCTCGAGACGACGCGCGAGGCCATCGCCATGACGCGGGACTTCGTCTCGACCCTGTATGGTGCGGCGGAAATCTCCGTCGCCAAGGGTCGTAGCCTGAAAGAAACCATGGCGGCGACCCGCGAGGTGATGGACCCGAAGTTCTCGAGCTTCGCGATCTACGAGCACTGTCTGCCGTTCAACGTTTCGCGCGCCTTCGACGAGGCGTCGGGCATCGACGATCCGGTGATCTGGACCGACAAGCGCGACCGCGAAATGTGGGCCGCGCTGCAAGGCTGACGTATTCGTCATTGCGGGGAGCGAGAGCGACGAAGCAATCCAGAAGCCACACGTGAAGAGCTGGATTGCTTCGCTGCGCTCGCAATGACGTTCAGAGCGTTTTGAAATCTCGCGAGCCAATGGGAGAGTGAGATGAACATCAACACCGCACCCAACAGTTTGAAGCAAGGCACCGCCGGCGTGACGCCGGGTTACATGTCCGGCTTCGGCAACTCATTCGAAACCGAGGCGCTGCCCGGCGCGCTGCCGATCGGCCGCAACTCGCCGCAACGCTGCGCTTACGGCCTTTATGCGGAGCAGTTGTCGGGCTCGCCCTTCACTGCGCCGCGCGGCTCCAACGAGCGCTCGTGGCTCTATCGTATTCGTCCGTCGGTGAAGCACTCCGGCCGCTTTACGAAAATCGACCCGATGCTGTGGCGCACCGCGCCGTGCTTCGAAGATGACATGCCGATCTCCCAGTTGCGCTGGGATCCGACACCGATGCCGAAGGAGGAATTGACCTTCGTGCAAGGCGTGCAGACCATGACCACGGCGGGCGACGCCAACACCCAGGCCGGCATGGCGGCGCATGTCTATCTCATCACCAAATCGATGGTGGACCAGCACTTCTACAATGCCGACGGCGAGATGATGTTCGTGGCGCAGCAGGGCGACCTGCGCTTCGTCACCGAATTCGGCCGCATCGATATCGAGCCGGGCGAAATCGCGGTGATCCCGCGCGGCGTCAAATTCCGCGTCGAGATTCCGAACGGCCCGGCGCGCGGCTATCTGTGCGAGAACTACGGCGGCGCCTTCACCTTGCCGGAGCGCGGGCCGATCGGCGCAAACTGTCTCGCCAATTCGCGCGACTTCCTCACGCCGGTCGCGGCCTATGAGGACAAGGACACGCCGACCGAGCTTTACGTGAAGTGGGGCGGCGCGCTCTACATGACCAAGCTGCCGCATTCGCCGATCGACGTGGTGGCGTGGCACGGCAACTATGCGCCGTACAAATACGACCTGCGCACCTTCTCGCCGATCGGCGCCATCGGCTTCGACCATCCCGATCCGTCGATCTTCACGGTCTTGACCTCGCCGTCGGAAACCGCCGGCACCGCCAACATCGATTTTGTCATCTTCCCGGAACGCTGGATGGTGGCGGAGAATACCTTCCGGCCGCCGTGGTATCACATGAACATCATGAGCGAGTTCATGGGCCTGATCTACGGCGTCTACGACGCCAAGCCGCAGGGTTTTGTGCCGGGCGGCATCAGCCTGCACAACCAGATGCTGCCGCACGGCCCGGACCGCGAGGCGTTCGATCATGCCTCCAACGGCGAGTTGAAGCCGGTGAAGCTCACCGGCACCATGGCCTTCATGTTCGAAACCCGCTTCCCTCAGCGCGTCACCAAACACGCGGCAACGTCCGGCACCTTGCAGGACAACTACGCCGACTGCTGGAACGGGCTGGAAAAGAAATTCGATCCGAACAAGCCGTAACGGTCTGCCGGTCAAGTTAAATAATGGCGTCATTGCCGGGCATAGCCGTTCGAAGAACGGCGTTCTAAAGTGCGCCTATGCCCCGGCAATCCATCCTTCTGAATGATGGATGCCCGGATCAAGTCCGGGCATGACGTATGTGGAGCTTGGAGTCCTTATGTCCCACCCCAACGATCCGAAGCTGAAATCCTTCATCGATGTCGCCGCCGATTCGGATTTTCCGATCCAGAATCTGCCCTACGGCGTGTTCTCGACACCTTCGTCGGCGCAAAAGCGCGTCGGTGTCGCCATCGGCGACTTCGTGCTCGATCTCGCAGCGCTGGAATCCGAAGGGCTGCTGAAGACCGGCGCGGAGGGCGTGTTCGCGCAAGGCGCGCTCAATGCCTTCATGGCGCTCGGCCCGCAAGCATGGAGCGCCACGCGGGCGCGGATCAGCGAGTTGCTGCGCCACGACGCCGCGACGCTGCGCGACAATGCCGCCTTGCGCAAGCGCGCGCTGTTGCCGCGCAACGAGGTGCAGTTGCACATGCCGTTCGCGGTGGCGGGCTACACCGATTTCTATTCGTCGAAGGAGCACGCCACCAATGTCGGCATCATGTTCCGCGGCAAGGACAACGCCTTGCAGCCGAACTGGCTGCATATCCCGATCGCCTATAACGGCCGCGCCTCCACCGTCGTCGTCAGCGGCACGCCGATCATCCGCCCACAAGGCCAGTTGAAGCCGCCGTCCGCGGACGTGCCGAGTTTCGGCCCGTGCAAGCGGCTCGACTTCGAGCTGGAGATGGGCGTCGTGGTTGGCGGCGCGTCGCAGATGGGTGATAGGCTCACCGAGGCGCAGGCGACGGAGATGATCTTCGGCTTCGTGCTGCTCAACGACTGGAGCGCTCGCGACATTCAACAATGGGAATACGTGCCGCTCGGCCCGTTCCAGGCCAAGGCGTTCGGCACCTCGATCAGCCCGTGGGTGGTGACACGCGAGGCCTTGGAGCCGTTCCGCGTTGCAGGACCGACGCAGGATCCGACGCCGCTGCCCTACTTGCAGCAGAAGGGCGCCAACAATTACGACCTCAATCTCGATGTCGAACTGCGCGCCAACGGCGCGAAGGATTACGCGCGGATCGCGCGCACCAATTTCAAATACATGTACTGGTCATCGGTACAGCAGTTGGTGCATCACGCCTCCGGCGGTTGTGCGATGAATGTCGGTGATCTGCTCGGCTCCGGCACCATCTCGGGTCCGGAGAAGGATCAGCGCGGCAGTTTGCTCGAAATCTCGTGGAACGGCAGCGAGCCGATCGACCTGCCCGGCGGCGTCAAGCGCACGTTCTTCGAGGACGGCGATTCATTGTCGATCCGCGGCTGGTGCCAGAGCGACGGCTACCGCATCGGCTTCGGCGAGGTCGAAGGCACGATTTTGCCCGCGAAGGGGTAGGGTTCTATGTTCCCGTCATGCCCGGGCTTGTCCCGGGCATCCACGTCTTTCTTGTTGAGGCGTGGTTAGACGTGGATGGCCGGAATAAATCCGGCCATGACGACTAACGTTAATCAGCGCATCTTCACGTTCCCCAGCGGCAGTTTTGTTGTCGCTTTCAGGCGGTCGAGCACGATCGACGAGCGCACATGCGCGACGCTCGGGTGCGGCATCAGCACGTTGTTGACGATGTCGGAGAGACTCTTCAGGTCGCGCAGGATGATCTTCAGGAGATAGTCGGCGTCGCCGGTGAGCGAATAGGCCTCCTGCACGTCGTCGACCCGCCGCACCAGATCGCGAAAATGTTTCGCGTTGTCGGGCGAATGCGTCGCCAGCGTGATGTGGACGAACGCCACCACGTTGAAGCCGAGCCGCTCGGCGGCGAGGTCGGCGTGGTAGCCGGCGACGATGCCGTCGTCCTCCAGCCGGGTGCGGCGGCGCGAGCATTGCGAGGCCGATAGCCCCACCGCGTCGGCGAGTTGCTGGTTGGTCAGCCGGCCGTCGTCCTGCAACGCCGCCAGCATTTTGAGATCGAAGCCGTCCACATCGATCATGCATGGATTCCCAGAATGCGCATGGTTCGTGCGCATTCTTGCGGAAACGCCCCTCGATTGCACGCCTTTTGCGCGAAAATCGGCGGATAATGGCTGAAATTCGCCTTAAGAGGTTTCGCCAAGGAGGCTTGAAGATGGGTCCGTTCCCGCACGACGCGCCGCCCGCCACCATTTCCGCCGACAATCCGATGGGCACCGACGGTTTCGAATTCGTCGAATACGCCCACCCCAATCCCGAACAGCTGCACGCGCTGTTCAAGCTGATGGGCTTCGCTCCGGTGGCGCGGCACAAGACCAAGGCGATCACGGTCTATCGCCAGGGCGATATCAACTATCTGGTCAATGAGGCGCCCGGCACTCATGGCTTCGAATTCGTCGCGGCCCACGGCCCCTGCGCGCCGTCGATGGCGTTCCGTGTGGTCGATGCGCAGCAGGCTTACGCGCGCGCCCTTGCGCTCGGTGCGGAGCCGGCGGGTGTGGATGCGGCGGGCAAGACACTCGACGTCCCGGCGATCAAGGGCATCGGCGGCAGCCTTCTCTATTTCGTCGATCGCTACGGCGCGAAGGGCTCGGCCTACGATGCCGAATTCGAATGGCTCGGTGAGCGCAATCCGCGCCCGCGCGGCGCGGGGCTGTTCTATCTCGATCACCTCACCCACAACGTGCATCGCGGCCGCATGGATGTGTGGACCGGCTTCTACGAGAAGCTGTTCAACTTCCGCCAGATTCGCTTCTTCGATATCGAGGGCCGCGCCTCCGGGCTGTTCTCGCGCGCGCTGACCAGCCCGGACGGCAAGATCCGGATTCCGATCAACGAGGACGCCGGTGATGCCGGGCAGATCGAGGAATATCTCAATATCTATCGCGGGGAGGGCATCCAGCACATCGCTTGCGGCGTGCGCGATATCTACCGAACCATCGAGACACTGCGTGCCGACGGCCTGCCGTTCATGCCATCGCCGCCGGCGACGTATTTCGAGAAGATCGACGTGCGGCTGCCGAAGCACGGCGAGGACGTGGCGCGCTTGCGGAAGAACGGCATCCTGATCGACGGCGAGGGCGTGGTTGACGGCGGCCACACCAAGGTGCTGCTGCAAATCTTCTCGGCCAACGCCATCGGGCCGATCTTCTTCGAGTTCATCCAGCGCAAGGGCGACGACGGCTTCGGCGAAGGCAACTTCAAGGCGCTGTTCGAATCGATCGAAGAAGACCAGATCCGCCGCGGCGTGCTGCCGCTCAAGGGGGCGGCGTAGATAGGCAGGAGTCGTCCCCGCGCAGGCGGGGACCCAGACTCCGCAGCAGTCGTGATACCGAAAAGTGCCCGTGGCCCATGCCTGCGATTATCATCGAGAGGCTAGGGGTCATGGGTCCCCGCCTGCGCGGGGACG
>JAFKKM010000095.1 GCA_017305555.1 Hyphomicrobiales bacterium
TGGGTCCCCGCCTGCGCGGGGACGACGATCTTCGTGTTGGAGGACCATCCATACAACGACTTTTCGGTCGGGCTCTCAGGCGTGGCGGCTTTGGTTCGACCGCACCTCATCAGGCTCCCGAGTGGAGGTCAATCATCATTGGCAATCGTCAGTGCTGACAAGAATGCGCGCATGGCTGCCAACGCGATATGCCGGACGCGCGCGCCTTGGCAGGCCAAAAGTTGTTTGCTTTACTCGCTTCGAGTTGCGCGCGATGATCGCGGCAAGACCAGAGCACGACAAGAAAAGCAAAGGAATCTCCATGGCCAATGTCCGCGTTCTCGCTACCGATCTCGCGTTTCCTGAAGGGCCGGTGGTGATGCCGGACGGCTCGGTGGTGCTGGTCGAAATCCGTGCGCAGCAACTCACCCGTGTCTGGCCGGACGGTCGCAAGGAAGTGGTCGCGAAAATTCCCGGCGGCCCCAACGGCGCGGCGCTCGGCCCCGACGGCAAGATGTATATCTGCAATAACGGCGGCTTTAGCTGGACTGCGTCGCGCGGCACCATGATGCCGGGTGCGCCGGCCCCGCATGAATATATCGGCGGCTCGATCCAGCGCGTCGACCTCACGACCAGCAAGGTCGAAACGCTGGCGGAGCGCTGCGGCGAGCATCCCTTGAAGGGGCCGAACGATCTCGTGTTCGACAAGCAGGGCGGGTTGTGGTTCACCGACCTCGGCAAGCGGCGCGCGCGCGACATGGATGTCGGTGCCGTCTACTACATGCAGCCGAACGCCGGCGAAGTGATCGAGGCGGTGTTCGGCATGTTGCCGGCTAACGGCATCGGCCTGTCGCCGGACGAGAAGACCGTCTATGTCGCGGAGACGCCGACCGCGCGGCTGTGGGCTTACGATCTCGCGGCGCGCGGCGAGGTGAAGCCGGGCGACGTGATCTATCGCGGCGAGCGCGGCAAGCCGATCTGCGGCCTCGGCGGCTATCAGATGTTCGACTCGCTGGCGGTGGAAGCCTCCGGAAACGTCTGCGTCGCCACGCTGGTGTCCGGCTGCATCTCGGTGATCGCGCCGGACGGCAAGCTGGTGGAGCAGGTCGAGACCGGCGACCGCGTCACCACCAACATCGCCTTCGGCGGGCCTGAGTTGAAAACCGCCTACATCACGCTGTCCGGTCGCGGCGAACTGATCGCGATGGATTGGCCGCGCGGCGGCCTGCCGCTGAATTTTTTGAATAAGTAGTGCATCAGTAAAAGCGGATGACGGCCTGACCGTCGTTGCGAGGAGCGAAGCGACGAAGCAATCCAGAAGGCCATGAAACAAGGATTGGATTGCTTCGCTTCGCTCGCAATGACGGTTGATAAGGATCGATTCGAAATCGGAAAGGCAAAAGATGTCCTGGCTGCAACCTGTCACCCTGAAGGGCGAACATGCCTCGCTCGAACCGCTGTCGCCCGCCGATCGCGACGGGCTGATGGAGGCGGTGAAAGACGGCGACCTCTGGAAGCTCTGGTACACTGCGGTCCCCGCGCCGGACAAGATGGACGCCGAGATCGCGCGCCGCCTCGACCTGCAAGAGAAGGGGGCGATGCTGCCGTTCACGGTGAAGGATGCCGATGGCAGGATCGCCGGCATGACCACCTACATGAACGTCGATGCACCGAACCGCCGGGTCGAGATCGGCTCGACATGGTACGCCAAGCGGGTGCAGCGTACGCCGCTCAACACCCAGTGCAAGCTGATGCTGCTGACCCACGCGTTCGAAAAGCTCGATTGCATCGCGGTCGAGTTTCGCACGCATTTCTTCAATCACCAGTCGCGGCGCGGCATCGAGCGGCTCGGCGCCAAGCAGGACGGCATCCTGCGCAACCACAGCATCTCGCCGAATGGCACGCTGCGTGACACTGTGGTGTTCAGCATCATCGCCTCGGAATGGCCGACGGCGAAGGCGCATCTGACGTATCAACTGGAGCGCCCTCGCTCGTGAGTGGCGTGTTTCCACAACCGTCATTGCGAGGAGCGTCAGCGACGAAGCAATCCAGACTCTTGAAGAAAGACTGGATTGCTTCGCTCCGCTCGCAATGACGGCAACGAAGGTCATGGAAGTACGATGGACACCTTCGATTATGTGATCGTCGGCGCCGGCTCGGCCGGATGCGTGCTTGCCAACCGCTTGAGCGAGGATGCCGGCGTCACGGTCTGCGTGCTGGAGGCGGGGCCGCGCGACTGGCATCCGTACATCCATCTGCCGGCCGGCTTCATCAAGACGTTCTACGATCCGAAGATCAACTGGTGCTATTCACAGGAGCCGGGGCCGTGGACGGCGGGCCGCCGCATCTTCGCGCCGCGCGGCAAGACGCTCGGCGGCTCCAGTTCGATCAACGGCCACATCTACAATCGCGGCCAGCATCAGGACTTCGACACCTGGGCGCAGCTTGGCAATCGCGGCTGGGGCTATCCCGACGTGCTGCCGTATTTCCGCAGGCTCGAGCGCCGGATCGGCGAGGGCGAGGACACTTATCGCGGCCGCGACGGTGGGCTGACCGTCACCGACATCGGCTGGAGCGATGCGCTGTGCGATGCCTTCATCGCCGGCGCGGTGAGCCTCGGCATTCCGCGTAATCCGGATTACAACGGCAAAACGCAAGAAGGCGTGTCCTACGCCCAGCGCACCATCCACAACGGCCGCCGTGTCAGTTCGGCGACCGCGTTCCTGCATCCTGCGATCAAGCGCGGCAATGTTCATGTCATCACCCATGCGCACGCGACCAACGTGGTGTTCGACGGCAAGCGCGCGGTCGGTGTGCGTTACGCCAAGGGCGGACGCGGCGGCGCGATGCACGAGGTACGGGCGCGCAAGGAAGTGATCCTCTCAGGCGGCACCTATAATTCGCCGCAACTGTTGCAACTGTCCGGCGTCGGCGATCCGGCACTGCTGCAATCGCTCGGCATTGAGCTGCGTCACGCGCTGCCGGGCGTCGGCGAAGGCTTGCAGGATCATTATGCACCGCGCTCGGTGGCGCGGGTGAAGAACATCAAGACCATCAACGAGCGCGCGCGGGGCCTCAATCTCGCACTGGAAGCGATCAAGTGGGCGACGACGCGGCGCGGCATCCTCGCATTGTCGCCGACCATGGTTTACTGCTTCTGGCATTCCGGCGAGACGACGGAAAGCTCCGACCTGCAACTCACCTTCACGCCGGCGAGCTACAAGGAAGGCGTGCAGGGCAAGCTGGAAGACGAGCCGGGCATGACGGTCGCGTCATGGCAGCAGCGGCCGGAAAGCCGCGGCTACGTACATTGCCGCTCTGGCGATCCGTTCGAGGCGCCGCTGATCCAGACCAACTATCTCGATGCGGAGCTTGATCGCCGCGTCGTGGTCGCCGGCATGAAGCTGGCGCGGCGTTTACTCGCCTCCGCGCCGCTGGCGCCGTATTACGCGCACGAGGATTTTCCGGGGCCGAACGTTGTGACCGACGACGAGTTTCTCGCCGCCGCAACCGAGCGCGCCACCACCACGTTCCATCCCGGCTGCACATGCCGCATGGGCCCGGCGAGCGCGCCGTGGGCCGTCGTCGACGACCGGCTGCGCGTCCATGGGCTGGAAGGCCTGCGCGTGGTCGATGCCTCGATCATGCCGCGCATGATCTCCGCCAACCTCAACGCCTCCACAATGATGATCGCCGACAAGGCGTCGGATTTCATTCGGGGGAAGGGGGCGTTGGAGAGTGCCTAAGCCGTCATGCCCGGGCTTGTCCCGGGCATCCACGATTTACTGGCTCAATAAGTGATCAAGACGTGGATAGCCGAGACAAGTCCGGCCATGACGAATGAGACGTCAGGCTCTGAGGTGTGCGAACGCGCCGCGAAAGACGGTGCGACCGTTGCGAAAGCTAACAGGGCCACTTCGCGATGAAGCCCTTCCGCAAATAGGGTTCGATCTTGTCCCATTCCTCCATGACTTTCGCGCGGAACGCAGGGTCGGTGTGCCAGAGGTGTGCGGGAGTTTCGAAGCTGTTGACGGTGACCAGCATCTTTTCGACTTCGGGCCAGTGCCGATGCAACGTCATCGGATAGCGTCGCGCGGTCCAGGTGTTGCCGAGGCAGATCACGCTCTGGACGTTCGCAAGTCCGATACGCGCATCGATGATCGGCAGCGAGAAGATGACGTTCTCGCCGGTATTCATGGCCTTGTGTTCTTCAAGAATGCGCTTTGCGGGAATGCCGCGCGCCACCATCGCCTGCTTGATGACGCTGCATTCGGAGGCCGTGTCGCCGGGAGTCACGCCGCCACTGACGATGGCCCAGCGGAAGAAACCGTCGCGCCAGAGCCGGCAAGCGGTCTCGACGCGGCGGTCGACGCCTTCGCGCGTTCCGAACAGAAAGAGAAGGTCGGCCGGTTTCAGCGAAGTCTTAATCAGGTGCGTGGCGTCGATCTCCGCGATTTCGGCGGCGGTCGGCACACGGTCGGGCGGCTTCTCCATGCAACGCTCCGGACGTGAGTGAGGCGGGAGCGTGAAGCCATATCAGCCACGCCGCCGCCGTTTGGTCACGTCTTGTTGCGCTTGGTTTCAATAGGCCGTGCGGCGTCCTACCCGTAAACGAACGCCGCATCCTTGAGGTCGATCTTCGGAAATTCGTCCTTCTCGGCCCAGTAGTCCTGGTTGTGCTGCCATTCCGGTTTGTCGCCGCGCTTCGGCAGCAGGTGCATTCCGCGCATCATGTAGCCGGGATTGAAGTTCTCGGGGTCGATCCAGTCGAGTAGCGGCATGTCCTTGTCTTCCGCGCGTAGCGCCGGCGCCACCCTGTGCGCGCCGATCGCCTTCATGTGGTTGAGCATGGCGCAGACGAAATCGGCGACCAGATCGACGCGCAAGGTCCAGCTCGCGCGGAAATAGCCGAACACCCAGACCAGGTTCGGAACGCCGGTGAACATCATGCCGCGATAGGTCACGGTGTCGGCGAAATCGAGCGGCTTGCCGTCGATGGAGAACGCGATGTCGCCGGTGGCGAGCAGGTTGAATCCGGTGGCGGTGACGATGATATCCGCCTCGAGCGTCTTGCCGGATTTCAAGAGGATGCCGGTTTCGGTGAAGCGCTCGATCTCGTCGGTGACGACGGACGCCTTGCCCGCCGCGATGCCCCTGAACAGGTCGCCATCGGGAATGAAAGCGATGCGCTGCCGCCACGGCCGGTAGCGCGGCGTGAAGTGGGTCTTGATGTCGTAGTCCGGCCCGAGATAAGCAACGACGCCTGCCATCAGGTCCTGCTTCGCGCCCTCGGGGTCGTTGAAGGTCTTTCGCGTGAAGGCGTCCTGTTCGTAGAGGATCTTGCGGCGGACGATTTCGTGAATCCAGCTCTCGTCGACTTGCAGGCGGCGCAACTCGTCGGCGATCTCGATGGCGTTGCGGCCGGCGCGGAAGTAGGTCGGCGAGCGTTGCAGCATCGTCACGTGGGCACAATCGTCGGCGATGTTCGGCACCAGCGTCGCGGCGGTGGCGCCGGAGCCGATCACGATCACCTTCTTGTTCTTGTAATCGAGGTCTTCCGGCCACTTCTGCGGGTGTACGATCTTGCCCTTGAACGATGCCATCTCCGGCCACTCCGGGGTATAGCCCTCGGTGTGGCGGTAATAGCCCTGACACATCCAGAAGAAGTTGGTGGTGAAGCGCCGCCGCTCGCCGGTGTCGCTACGCTCGGCGATGATGGTCCAGAGATTATCCGCGTTCGACCAGTCGGCGCTGAGGATGCGGTGGTGATAGCGGATGTGTTTCGCGAGATCGTTCTCGTCGATGACCTCGCCCATGTATTTCAGGATTTCGGCGGCGGTGGCGATCGGCGCGCCGACCCATGGCTTGAAGCGATAGCCGAAGGTGTAAAGGTCGCTGTCGGAGCGGATGCCGGGATAGCGATGCGTCCACCAGGTGCCGCCGAAATGGTCCTGTGCTTCCAGAATCGTGAAACTGGTGCCCGGACATTGCGTGGTCAGATGATAGGCCGCGCCGACACCGGAAATGCCGGCGCCGACGATCAGCACATCGAAGTGCTCGGTTGTGAGGGAGGAGGCCGGCTCGATCTTGCTTTGCACGTTCACCGCGGCGGCCTCCTTGTTGTCGTCTCGCGTTAGCGGATGTAGCAACTGTTGCTGCCTGATGGCGCAGCATCTTGCGTGCAGATGCTACAGGGCGTCGCGTTTGGAGTTCAACTCGAACTGTAACGGGTCGGATCAAACTCTCGGTGTCGTCCCCGCGAAGGCGGGGACCCAGAATCCCCGGCATTGGTTGTTATGAGGTAACCTCGCCGTAGTCGATTGAGCCGAACTGCTGCGGAGTCTGGGTCCCCGCCTGCGCGGGGACGACGTTTTTCGTATTGCAAACTCGTCTACAAAACGAGTTCAAGACCCGCTCACACCTCGCGGCGGCTGAGGAAGGCGAGGCGTTCGAACAGGTGGACGTCCTGCTCGTTCTTCAACAGTGCCCCGTGCAGCGGCGGGATCAGCTTGCGCGGATCGCGCTCGCGCAGCATCTCCGGCGAGAACTCCTCGTTGAGCAGCAGCTTGAGCCAGTCAAGCAGTTCGGAGGTCGACGGCTTCTTCTTCAGGCCGGGAACTTCGCGTACCTCGAAGAATATCTTCAGCGCTTCCTGCACCAGACGCTTCTGGATGTCGGGGAAGTGGACGTCGACGATCTGCGCCATCGTCTCCTGATCCGGGAACTTGATGTAATGGAAGAAGCAACGGCGCAGGAAGGCGTCCGGCAGTTCCTTCTCGTTGTTCGAGGTGATCATGACGATCGGGCGTTCCTTCGCCTTGATCGTCTCGCCGGTCTCGTAGACGTAGAACTCCATGCGGTCGAGTTCCAGCAGCAGGTCGTTCGGGAATTCGATGTCGGCCTTGTCGATCTCGTCGATCAGCAGCACCGGGCGCTTGCCATGGGTGAAGGCTTCCCACAATTTGCCGCGCTTGATGTAGTTCGAAATGTCGGACACCCGGGAGTCGCCGAGCTGGCTGTCGCGCAGGCGCGACACCGCGTCGTATTCGTACAGGCCCTGCTGCGCCTTGGTGGTGGACTTGATGTGCCAGGTCAGGAGCGGCGCGCCGATTGCCTTGGCGACTTCCTCGGCCAGCACCGTCTTGCCGGTGCCGGGCTCGCCCTTCACCAGCAACGGGCGTTCGAGCACGATGGCGGCGTTGACCGCGACCTTGAGATCATCGGTCGCGACGTAGTCTTGGGTGCCGGTAAACTTCATTGATGGAATGCCTTGCTGCTTTCACGAATGGAGGAGCGCAACGCTCCTCCGAACACGCAACGACCGCCCTGGGGCGGCCGCTGCCGGATGATGGAAACCTACGCGCGTCGTATCAGCGACAGGATCACCAGTACGATGATGCCGCCGATCGCCGCGTTGATGATCGCGCGGATGATGCCGGTGCCGAGGTTGATGCCGAGTTGCGGCAACAGCCAGCCCGCGACCACCGCGCCGATGATGCCGACGACGATGTTGCCGAGCAGGCCGAAGCCGCCGCCGCGCACGACGAGACCCGCGAGCCAGCCGGCGATGGCGCCGACGATGAGCCAGACGATAATGGATTCAATACCCATGGAAGCTATCCCCTGATTACGGCGATTGAGGCCGCGCGCCAGCACTTTAGTAGAAAAACCCGGCAGGTCCAGTGAACGGCACGGCGCTGTTCCCCGTCAATCCACCGCGCTGCACGGCAGCCGTGACAGGCCGCCCCTTGACGAAAGCGCGGTGGCGGGCAATCTGCTACCTATGTTCCTGCAATTTTTCACTTCGCTGCGCGATGCCCAGGTCCCCGTCACCTTGCGGGAATACCTGACGCTGATGGAGGCGCTCGACGCCAATCTGGCCGACCAGAGCGTCGAGAACTTTTATTATTTGTCGCGCGCCGCGCTGGTCAAGGACGAGCGCAATCTCGACAAGTTCGACCGGGTGTTCGGCGCCACCTTCAAGGGCCTGGAAAACCTGCTCGACGCCATGGACAAGGCGGAGATTCCCGCCGAATGGCTGAAGAAGCTCGCGGAGAAGTATCTCACCGAGGAAGAAAAGAAGCAGATCGAGACCATGGGCTGGGACAAGCTCATGGAGACGCTGAAGAAGCGGCTCGAGGAGCAGAAGAAGCGCCATCAGGGCGGCTCGAAGTGGATCGGCACCGCCGGCACCTCGCCGTTCGGCGCTTACGGCTACAACCCCGAAGGGGTTCGTATCGGACAGGAAAAGAACCGCAACAACCGCGCCGTGAAGGTGTGGGACAAGCGCGAGTTCAAGGACCTCGACGGCAACGTCGAACTCGGCATCCGCAACATCAAGGTGGCGCTGCGGCGGCTGCGCAAGTTCGCGCGCACCGGCGCGCCGGACGAACTCGATCTCGATACCACCATCAAGGAAACCGCCAATCACGGTTATCTCGACGTGCATATGCGACCTGAGCGGCGCAATGCGGTCAAGGTGCTGGTGTTCTTCGACATCGGCGGCTCGATGGATTCGCACATCGCGCAGGTCGAGGAGTTGTTCTCGGCGGCGAAGACCGAATTCAAGCACATGGAATATTTTTACTTCCACAACTGCCTGTATGAAGGCGTGTGGAAGCAGAACAAGCGCCGCTTCACCGACCGCACGCCGACCTGGGACGTGCTGCATAAGTACCCGCACGACTACAAGGTGGTGTTCGTTGGCGACGCCTCGATGTCGCCTTACGAGATCATGGTGCCGGGCGGTTCGGTCGAGCACGTCAACGAAGAGGCGGGTTCGGTCTGGCTGGAGCGCATCACCCGCACCTATCCGCACGCGATCTGGCTCAACCCGGTCGCGAAGAAGCACTGGGATTATTCGGAGTCCACCACGATCATCCGCCGGCTGTTCTCGGAACGCATGTTCCCGCTGACGATCGAAGGACTCGAAGGCGCAATGAAAGAACTGGTGAGGTAACGACAATGGCGCAGACGATCACCCGCGGCATCAAGAAGCTGCTTGAGGAAGCCAACAACGAAATCGAGACCATGAACGTCGCCGACGCCAAAGCGGCGGTGGCGCGCGGCGAGGCGGTGATCGTCGATATCCGCGACCCGCGCGAGCTCGAACGCGAAGGCAAGATCCCCGGTTCGTTTTCCTGCACGCGCGGCATGTTGGAATTCTGGATCGATCCGGAAAGCCCCTACGCCAAGCCGATCTTCCAGGAAGAGGGCAAGAAGTTCATTTTCCATTGTGCGTCCGGCTGGCGCTCGGCGCTCGCCGCCAAGACCGCGCAGGACATGGGCCTGAAGCCGGTGGCACACCTCGGCGGCGGTTTCACCGCCTGGCGCGACGCCGGCGAGGCGATTGAGAAGGTCGTGCCGAAGGCGAAGTAAGACGAACGCTGTTCGCCATCCTGAGAATTGACCGGAATTCGTTTTACGGATTGATTTCCAAAACGAAAGGCGTCGTCCCCGCGAAGGCGGGGACCCATACGCCGCAGCGGTTCGGCTCCATCGACCAAGGCGAGTTGTTTCGTAATAACTCATGCCAGGGGTTATGGGTCCCCGCCTGCGCGGGGACGACGCTGAGGTGAGATCTGTCACACGCGGGCTTGACCCGCGCGTCTGTCCTTCAAGATGATGGATTGCCGGATCGGGCCCGGCAATGACGTGAGTGGGAAACGCATCGCAATGACCTCCACCAACGACGATCCTCTCGTTTCCACCGAATGGCTTGCGGCGCATTTGAACGATCCGCGCGTCAAGGTGATCGACGCTTCGTTCAAGATGCCCGGCGTGCTGCCGCTGCCGATCGATGATTTTCGCAGCGCGCATATTCCGGGCGCGGTGTTCTTCGACGTCGATGCGGTGTCGGATCATTCGTCGTCGCTGCCGCATATGTATCCCGATGGCGCGCAGTTTGCGCGCGACGTCGCGGCACTCGGCATCTCCAATGACGACACCGTGGTGATCTACGACGCGGGCGGCTGGGTCGCCGCGCCGCGCGCGTGGTGGATGTTTCTGTCGTTCGGTCATCGCAACGTGAAGATTCTCGAAGGCGGCTTGAAGAAGTGGCGCACTGAAGGCCGCGCGGTTGAAGCGGGCGAAACGAAGCCGACACCCGGCCGCTACAGCGCGGCGACGCTCGATGCGAGCTTCATCCGCAGTCAGGCGCAGATGGTGGCCAATCTCGCTGCGAAGGCGGAGCAGGTGATCGACGCCCGCGCCACCGGCCGATTCGACGGCAGCGTCGCCGAGCCGCGCGCCGGCCTGCGCTCGGGCCACATCCCCGGCAGCCGCAACCTGCCCTACAACTTACTGTTCGACGCCGAGACCGGCACGATGAAGCCGCTCGCGGAATTGCGGCGGGCCTTCGAGAATGCGGGGCTCGATCTCGGTCGTCCGGTGGTCACGACCTGCGGCTCCGGCGTCTCGGCGGCGGTGCTGACGCTCGCGCTCTATCGCCTCGGCGTGCGCGGCTCGGCGCTCTATGACGGCTCGTGGTCGGAGTGGGGCCTGCAAGACGGTCCGCCGGTGGCGACCGGCCCGGCCTGAGGCCTCTCTCTTATTGCCCGAACGGGAAGAATGGATTGGGCGCGGATGCGGGCGCCTGCGCTTGCGGCCGGACCGGCTGTCGTACGACCGGGCGCGGCCGAGCGCGGGTCGCAGCGAGCTTGCGGGCCTTGGCGGCGCGCTGTGCCGCGTGGCCTTGCGCGAGCGCCCATTCGCGCGAACGCGGCAGCGGGATCGGTCCGGTGATGGCGACAGCCGGATCGGGGATTGCCGATGGCGCAGGCTCGGTCGGCGCCAGCATCGCGGTCTTGATCGGCGCGTCGGCAGGCTCAAGCGGCGCAGGCCGCGCGACCTCGACCGGTGCGGTCGCCGCTGCACTCACTGCGGCCGGTTCGGACTTCGCCGGCTCCGGCTGGGCCGGTTCGGCTTGCTTGATCGGTTCGGCCGGCGCGGGCTGGGCTTCCACAGGCCGGGCTTCGACAGGCTGAGCTTCGATAGGCTGAGCTTGGGTCGGTTCGGCTTTCGCTATTTCACTCGGGTTTGCGGTCGACACCAGCGGCGGAATTTCAGGTTGAGCGGCTGCCTCCGGTGCCGTTCGTGGCGGCTCCGGGGTGGCGGAAGTTGTCGTAGCCGTCTCGGCCTTGTCGATCGTCTTGGACGGCTCGCCTGCCGTCGTCGTCGCCGCTGCCGGAAGCGCTGGTTTCGGCTCAGATATGGCGTGGTCCGGTGCGGCTGCTTCGTCCTTGGTTTCCGGCGTAAGCGCGGTGTGATCGATCGCAGGCACCGGCGCGGCCGAAGGGGTGGCAGCGGCATCAAGCTCCGGCGTATCGACCCGCAGCAGCGCCAGCGTCGGCGGCGCGTCGTCGTGTGGCGCAGCATCGGCGGTGACGGTCGGCGGCAGCGCGGGCGCGGAAGGCAGCATTGCCGGAAGGCTGGCAAACTGCTCGTGGGAGGCGCGCAGCAGCGCGGCCGCGCCGAGGCCGAAAACCAGCGTCGAGATCGATAGTACGATGGCGGCGAACAGAAAGCGGAAGCCGGGAAGCATGAGCGTTCATCCGTCGTCGCAAGGCGCGGGCCTGCGGAAGCTGTCGTTTGGTTAGACGCGCTTTCTTGACGCGAACCGGTATCCGCTTCGCTTGAAAACGCTATGGGGTACGCGGGTGAAACTGGGCGCTTGCGGCGGCGGGCCGCGAATCAGCCAGACCGACCTTAGTGTAACGTGGCGGTTCCAGTCGCAAAAAGTTCAGCGGCCAAGGCTGCCAGATCCGTGACTTTCCCTTGCAAGTCGACCCGGCAGGTTCCATAGCAAGGCAACTTTCGGACATGATTTTTCACCGGCCAGGCCGGGCGGTGCTGACTTTCGCAATTTTCGAGCGAGGGCGAGGGTGCGGCATTCGCGCAACGCTTGGCCGCGATCTGGAGAATATGACGGATTCCGGGCTTATTTCGCCGGTTCTGTCTTGAATGCGCCGCTATCGTGAGTGATCTGGCGTTAACGGTCCGGAGTCGGCTTGGGATTATAAAACGACGATGATGATCAGAACCACTTTGACGATTTTGGCGGTCGGCGCCCTTTGCGCGGCTGGAACTTCCCTGGCGTCGGCACAGAGCTATCCGGCGTCGCAGCAGGGTGCGGGTTATTCGCCGACCCTGGAAGGTTATCGCGGCGCGCCGAGCCAGACCGACCAGATGCCGAATTTCGATGACGCCGACGACGTGCCGTCGACGCGTCACGGTCAATCCGCAGGGCTGTCCTCGCCCGGTCCGATCCTGTCGCCGGACGATCCGCGCTATGGCCGCGGCGCCGGTAGCCCGCAGGTCTATTCGCATCAGGCCGCGCCTCAGGGCCCGGTGATGTCGCCGGACGATCCGCGTTACGGCCGGCCCTACACGCCGTCTCCGGCCTATTCCGATCGCGGCAATGCCGGTTATGGCAGTGGTGACGGTATGCGTCCGCCGGCCGGGGTCAATGGCGGGCAGGGGACTGTGACCGGTTCGGTGCCGCCGATGCCGATGGGCAGCGACGGCCGGCCGACGACGCTTTCCGCGCTGCCGCCGGACGATCAGCCGGAAGCCGATCAGGGTGGCGAGGCGCAGCTTGCACCGAACCTTCGCCGTCAGGAGGTCTCCTTCGCCACCAAGGAGCCGGCAGGCACCATCGTCGTCGATACCGCCAACACCTATCTTTACTACGTGCTCGGCAATGGCCGTGCGATCCGCTACGGCGTCCGTGTCGGCCGCGACGGCTTCACCTGGACCGGCGTGCAGAAGATCACGCGCAAGGCGGAGTGGCCGGATTGGCATCCGCCGACCGAGATGATCGAGCGTCAGCCGTACCTGCCGCGCTTCATGGCGGGCGGCCCGGGCAATCCGCTCGGCGCGCGCGCGATGTATCTCGGCTCGACGGTCTATCGTATCCACGGCACCAACCAGCCGTCGACCATCGGCAAGTTCGTGTCTTCGGGCTGTATCGGAATGCTGAACGAGGACGTCGAAAACCTGTTCGACCGCGTCAAGGTCGGCACCCGCGTCGTGGTGCTGCCGGGCGGCAGCAAGTCGGCACCTGCGCCGACTGCGTCCGCGCAGCAGAGCTATCAGGATTCGACCGTCGCGCAGGCGGGTACGAGCCCGACCGTGGTGCCGCCGCTCCCCGCACCGGTGTCGGTGCGCTAAGCGTTACGTCCATCGCGATGTGAAAAGCCCGGCCTTCGCGCCGGGCTTTTTGTTTTGAGTTTCCGCGATTCCGAGCGTCATTCTGAGGTGCGAGCGGCAACGCCGCGAGCCTCGAAGAATGTGGTCGTCGCCCTTCGAGGCTGTCGCTTGCGCGACAGCACCTCAGGGTGACGACATCTCGCACGACGGTGCCTCAGCCGATCACCCGCACCGGCGCGCCGGCGAGCCAGGCTTCGATGTCCTCGACCATCTCGCTGTAGTAACAGCGATAGTTTTCCGCCGTGACGTAGCCGAGATGCGGCGTCAGCACGACGTTGTCGAGCTTGCGCAGCGGATGGTCGCGCGGCAGCGGCTCCTCGCTGAACACATCGAGCGCCGCGCCTTTGATCGCACGCCGCTGTAGCGCATCCAGCAGCGCCGCTTCATCGACAATCGGCCCGCGCGCGGTGTTCACGAGGTACGCGGTCGGCTTCATGCGGGCGAGATCCTCGCGCGAGATCAGCCCGCGCGTGCGCTTGCTGAGGATGACGTGGATGCTGATGATATCCGCCGTCGCCATCAATTCGTCCTTGGCGGCGTAAGTGGCACCGGCCTCGGCGCAAGCTTCCGGCGTAAGGTTCTGGCTCCAGGCGATCACGTTCATGCCCATCGCCTCGGCGATGGCGGCGACCTTCCGGCCCAGCTTGCCGAGGCCGACGATACCGAGCGTCTTGCCCTCGATGTCTTCGCCCAGCGTCGTCTGCCAGCGTTCGCCGGCTTTCATCCGTTCGCTCTCGAAACCGATATGCCGCGTCAGTTCCAGCATCAGGCCGATGGCGAGGTTTGCGGTGGGGCCGCCCATCGATGCGGTGCCGCAGACCGTGATGTCGCGCGCCTTGGCTGCTTCATGATCGATCGAGGCGTTGCGCATTCCCGACGTGAGTAACAGCTTCAGCTTGGGCAGCGCGTTGATTGTATCCGCGCGGAACGCCGTGCGCTCGCGCATGGCGCAGACGATCTCGAAATCCTGCAGCGCGGCGATGGCTTCGGCCGCATCGGCGAACGGCTTGTCGAACACCATGACGTCGACGTGGTCCGCAATGCGCGACCAGTCCGCCAGTTTCAATGCGACGTTCTGATAGTCGTCGAGAATTGCACAGCGCAGCCGTGTCATCGCAGAGCCCGTTTGTTGATGGCGCGGCGTCGGAATCGATGCCGTTCACGCATTATCGTCGCGCGCCATCGGCGCCGACGCAACAACGGATCGAGCGGTTTGCGCTCAGATCAGGTGGCGATGGACCAGCGGTTCGTGCTTGGCCTGACAGGCGGGGCCGGGGCCGCGCATATAGTGCTGTTCCGGCCGGTAGGGATGGAACGCCGCGACAATGAACTGGTGGAAGAAATCGACGATTTCACGCCAGGGGCCCGAGGCGGGCTGCTGGACGATGGTTGCCGGCACTGCTGGCTTCGATGTGATGATGGTCGCCATGGAACGTACTCTGGGACGCACTCTGTCGCCTTTCATCGGCGCCGTTCTGTGCGCTGGATCACCAAGCGCGGGCGACGATGAACTCAAGGCGGCACTTTCGCGGGAAATGATTAAAATCCGGTTCGAATCGGCTCCACGCCGTTCAGCCTTCGTTTAGGGTTTGCAAAGACTTAACGCCGCAGTTGCCCTTTCGCCGCGCGATGGCTACATCAGCGGCTAACCGAAATCCCCAACCTCGCAACGCTCCCGCTTCAAGGGTTCAAGGAACACGATGGCGCGCCAGTTCGTCTATTTCATGCAGGGTCTGACCAAGGCCTATCCGACCCGCAAGGTGCTCGATAACGTTCATCTGTCGTTCTATCCCGATGCCAAGATCGGCGTGCTCGGCGTCAACGGCGCCGGTAAATCGACTTTGCTCAAGATCATGGCCGGCATCGACAAGGATTACACCGGCGAAGCCTGGGTCGCGGAAGGTGCGCGTGTCGGCTACCTCGAACAGGAGCCGCAGCTCGACGCCAGCAAGACCGTGCGCGAGAACGTAATGGAAGGCGTCGCCAAGCAGAAGGCGATCCTCGACCGTTACAACGAACTCGCGATGAACTATTCCGACGAAACCGCCGACGAGATGACCAAGCTGCAGGATGAGATCGAGGCGCAGGGCCTCTGGGATCTCGACAGCAAGGTCGATCAGGCGATGGACGCGCTGCGCTGCCCGCCGGACGATGCCGATGTCACGAAGCTCTCGGGCGGTGAGCGTCGCCGCGTCGCGCTGTGCCGCCTGCTGCTCGACCAGCCCGACCTGCTGCTGCTGGACGAACCGACCAACCACCTCGATGCGGAGAGCGTGTCGTGGCTGGAAGGCCATCTGCGCAACTATCCGGGCGCGATCCTGATCGTCACCCACGATCGCTACTTCCTCGACAACGTCACCGGTTGGATTCTCGAACTCGATCGCGGCCGCGGCATTCCCTATGAGGGCAACTACTCGTCGTGGCTTGTTCAAAAACAAAAGCGCCTCGAGCAGGAAGGCCGCGAAGACGCCGCGCACCAGAAGACCTTGGCGCGTGAGCAGGAGTGGATCGCTTCGTCGCCCAAGGCGCGGCAGGCGAAATCCAAGGCGCGCTATCAGCGCTATGAGGATCTGCTCGCCAAGGCCAGCGAGAAGCAGACCCAGACCGCGCAGATCATCATTCCGGTCGCCGAGCGTCTCGGCGCCAACGTCGTCGATTTCGATAGCCTGTCGAAGTCGTTCGGCGAGCGTCTGTTGATTGACGACCTGACGTTCAAGCTGCCGCCGGGCGGCATCGTCGGCGTGATTGGTGCCAACGGCGCCGGCAAGACGACGCTGTTCCGCATGATTACCGGACAGGAGAAGCCTGACGCCGGCAACATCACC
>JAFKKM010000106.1 GCA_017305555.1 Hyphomicrobiales bacterium
AGCACGGCCAATGTTCCTGGCGACAGCAACATGACGTCAGCGAAACGGACAAGAAGAAAGCCCCCGCCATTTATGACGCCGGCATGCAGCAACGCGGAGACTGGTGTCGGCGCTTCCATAACTTCGGTTAGCCAACCATGCGTGGGGAACTGCGCGGACTTCAAAAGTGCGGCAAGCGTAATAAAGATCGTTGCGGAAACCGCAAGCGAGGACGCATTGCCATTCCTGGCGGCCGCATTGATCGCAGCAATATCGGTCGTGCCAAATGCATTCGTCATCATAATAGCTGCGGTGAGGAGGCTCGCCGCGCCAATACGCGTAAAATAGAGCTTTTTTCGCGCTGCGCGCTGCGCTGCGATCCGGCTTGGATAGAATAACAACAAGCGATGAAGGCAAAGGCTGGTCGCTATCCATGACACGACAAGCTGAGAAAGATTACCAGCTTGGACAAGAAGAAGGACGGCCGCCAGAGCTGCCGTTAGCCAGCTGATGAAAGCGCACTGGCGCGGCTCGCCGTCCAGATACGTTCGCGAATAACGCACTACGATCCAACCGACGAATGCCACAAGTACAAGCATCGTCACGCTAACGGCATCTAGACGCGTCGATAGACCGATCCCGGCGTTGCCATAGAAAGTACTTTCTCCGGTGCCAAGCACCACAAGCGTAACAATGGATGCCAAAGCCACTGCCAGCGCCAAAAGCGCCGCAACTTCGGCAACGGCTGCTGCTGAGCGACAGTGGCGCTCCGAGAGCCACCACGAGATGCCTGCAGAAAGCAAAAGGACAAAAGGCGCAGTCAACGGGAGAGCGTAAAGCGACACGAATAACCTCCAGATGCCGGTTTCATGGCCCGGTAAATACTAGGGTCCTGATGAACAAAAAAATGCATTGTTTGCGCGTTCTCGTTCGTTATAATGAAACGAGATGAGCACGCTTAATTACAATCATCTTCGGTATTTTTGGGCTGTCGCCCATGACGGAAACCTCACGCGCACAGCCAAAACATTGAACCTCACTCAATCGGCTCTATCGGTGCAGATCCGCAAGCTGGAAGCTCGGTTAGGCTATCCGTTATTTGACCGACGAGGTCGGCAACTACATCTGACAGAAGCGGGACGGATAGCGCTCGATCACGCCGACGCGATCTTTGCGGCTGGTGAGGAACTAGTTGGCACCTTGCGTAACGCGGGTGGCACTCGGCGAGTGCTGAGAGTGGGCGCCCTAGCGACGCTTTCCCGCAATTTCCAGTTGGCCTTCTTGAAACCGTTACTTGGACGCGCTGACGTTGAACTGGAGCTGCGTTCAGGTAGCACCAATGAGCTTCTGCAGTCCCTCGAGGAACTAAGCCTTGATGTTGTACTCGCTAACCAGGCGCCGTCACGCGATGCTCTGAAGCGTTTTGTCGCTCACCGTCTCGCCGAACAGCCTGTTAGCTTGATCGGCACCAGAGCTCGACTTGGAAGAAAAAACAAGGATGATTTGTCCCAACGGCTACGGTCCCATCCCATCATCTTGCCGACAACCGATAGCAGCGTGAAGATTGGCTTTGACGCTCTCGTCGATCGTCTGTGCATTCGTCCACAAATCATCGCGGAGGTGGAGGACATGGCGATGATGCGATTGCTGGCACGCCAGGACGTCGGACTTGCAGTTCTGCCCCCGATCGTTGTGAAAGATGAATTAGACTGTTCCCCGTCAGCGCCCTTGAGACAAATTGCGGGACTTCACGGAGGGAGGATTTCTGGTTCATCGTAGCCGCAAGGAGCGAAGATGAAGCAGAAATCCGGGCCGGGCAAAGTGCCGGCAGAACAAGTGCTGAAGGACATCCGCCGCC
>JAFKKM010000096.1 GCA_017305555.1 Hyphomicrobiales bacterium
GCACGAGGCCGCGGTCTCGTTGCGCCAGTTTTGATCATTACGGCGAGGGACGGTCTCGATGATCGTGTGGCCGGGCTCGATCTCGGCGCCGACGATTATCTCGTGAAGCCGTTTCAGGTCCGGGAACTGCTGGCCCGAATGCGCGCCGTCCTGCGCCGCAGGGCTGGGCAGGCGAGATCGCGGCTTGTGACCGGCGTGAGTGAACTGGATACCGAAACGCACGAGCTATTGTACGCGGATGTCACTCACGTTTTGCCCGCGCGCGAATATGCGCTGATGTATGCACTGATGGAACGGCCCGGCCGGATTCTATCGCGCAGCCAGATCGAAGAACGCATCTATGGATGGGGTCAGGAAGTCGAGAGCAACGCGGTGGATGCACTGATCTATTCCATTCGTTCGAAATTCGGCAAAAGCATAATCTTGAACGTCAGGGGAGCTGGATGGATGGTGCCGAAAACATGACCCCTGCATCCTTGCGTCGTACGGCACTGGTGTGGACGACGCTCCTCCTGACCTTGGTCGGCATTATCGCGATCCTGATCGCCTACGCGCTCGCGCGAGCCGAAGCTGCCGACTTTCTCGATGGCCAACTGCGCCAAATCGCACTCAACGCGGGGCGGGGCTTGCCGGATGCGGATGCGCCGCCGGCTCCGGATCATGATCCTGAAGATCAGATCGCGATAACAATCTGGAAGAAGGACCAGATCGTACACACAACCTTGAATCAGGTTAGCATCGCGCGGCCGACGCGACCGGGCTACGACGATGTAACGATAGCTGGCCACGCATGGCGGGCCTATACCGCGAACAATGATACCTGGACGATCCAGGTTGCCCAGCGCGAGACGGTCCGGCAGGAGTTTGCCAGCAGCGCAGCGATCGGGGTGGCGGCGCCGATCCTGATTATCATTCCGCTATCATGGCTTGTGGTCGGATGGGCCCTGAACCGGACGTTGGCGCGGCTGGACTTGGTGGCGCAAGATCTTGCAAGTAAGAGTGCGTTGGCGGCAGGGCCCATTTCCTTGGCGGGTATCCCGACCGAACTCCATCCCCTCGTGCTCGGCATGAACAGTCTGATCGGTCGTTTGCGCGCTGCCGTAGCATCCCAGAAGCAGTTCCTATCCGACGCGGCGCATGAACTCAGGACACCGCTGGCCGCGATGCAGATTCAGGTGGATCGGCTTGAGCACGGCGCCGGCGCCGCAGACGAAGAAATATTTGAGGAAAAGCGGGTAGGCCTCGATCGAGGAGTCAAGCGTGCCAATGCTCTCGTTACCCAATTGCTGCGAATGGCCCGTCTTGATGAGCCTAATGCCCCGGTCGCAGATGCGCTGGATGTCGGGCAACTCCTGCTCGATTGCGTTGGCGATTTCGCGGTGCTGGCCGAGCGTCGAGGCATTGATCTGGGACTTCACGTCGAACGCGCGGCGATGGTTCGTGGGTCATCAGAAGAACTTCGAGTCCTTCTTGCCAACCTGATCGAGAATGCTGTGCGCTACACGCCGAGCGGTGGAAAGGTCGATGTGTTCGTCCAACATCGCGGCGGGTGTTGCGAGGTTGAGGTTCTCGATACCGGGCCCGGTCTTCCGGAAGGTTCCGAGTTGCGGATATTTGAACGTTTTTTTCGCGCCGCACCTGCCGGTATCGAAGGAACCGGACTCGGTCTCGCAATAGCCAAGCGAATTGCTGAGCGCCATTCAGCGACCATCACTGTAGAAAATCGGACCGATGGTTCGACCGGTGTTCGGGCGCGGGTCGTGTTCCCGGCATAGGTCGGTTTCCCACCGGGCTCATTCTGTCCTCAGTCTCCCAGTTTAGGCTCGCCGAGAGATGACGCGAGACCGTCGCTCATCATCTCGCTGTCGGGGGCGGATGGAGAAAAGGAATGAAATTCCATATGTCTTATCGATCACGCTTGTTCATGGGTATTGTGACCTTGCTTGCGTTCGCGACACCCGCTCTGGCCTACACGGGTCAAAAACTTGCGAGCCAGGCCAAGATCACGATCGCGCAGGCGCGCGGTATTGCGCTCAAGGCGCATCCCGGAAAAGTCACTGACGAAGAACTCGAGCGTGAGGGTGGCGGAAGCGGGCTTCGATACTCGTTCGATATCAGGAATCGGAGCCATACGCAGGAAGTCGGCGTCGACGCCGTCTCCGGCAAAGTAATCGAAAACAAAACGGAAGGCCCGAATCCGGACTGAATACCCCTTGCCGCGGCTTCGACGCCGAGAGCATCGAGGCCGCGGCGGTCACGATGGAATGCCGTTATGATGTCAATCGAAGAAAAAGCCTTGAGCAAGGTTCCTGAAGTCACGCTCGGATTCTGGATCATCAAAATCTTGGCAACGACTCTCGGCGAAACCGGCGGCGATACCGTCACGATGACCCTGAATTGGGGTTACCTCACGGGCACGCTCCTTTTCGGCGGCTTGCTCGTCGCGTTTGTGATGGCGCAAATTGTCGCCAAACGCTTTCATCCTTTTCTTTATTGGGCGACGATCGTCGCGTCGACGACGTTCGGCACCACGATGGCTGACTTCGCCGACCGCTCGCTTGGCATCGGGTACACGGGAGGATCGTCGCTCCTGTTGCTTTGTCTCCTGAGCGCGCTTGGGTTTTGGTACCGGTCGGAAGGAAGCGTCTCGGTCAATACCGTTTCCACGCCTCGGGTCGAGGCGTTCTACTGGGGCGCGATCACATTTTCTCAGACACTTGGAACGGCACTTGGCGATTGGCTGGCCGATACGGGCGGTCTTGGCTACGAGGGAGGCGCTCTGGTCTTTGCCGCCGGATTGGCCATTGTCATTGCGCTTTACTATCGGACGGCAATTTCGAGAGTCGGTTTATTTTGGGCGGCATTTATCCTGACGCGTCCATTGGGCGCAACTGTGGGTGATTTCCTCGACAAGCCGATTTCTGCTGGAGGACTTCACCTCAGTCGTCCATTGGCTTCCGCGGTCATCACGGCCTTCATGATTGCCTGTGTGCTCTTGTTTCCCCAGCGCGCGGGCCGCCACCCCGCCTAAGCCAACGTAGCGATCAATCTAGCCAAAGCGAACCTAATCCCTGACCGCGCATCGCGTGCGAACGCCGGTCATTCCCAGCAACAACGATCTCCGGAGAGAACCGCATGCATGCGCTCGTGAAAGAACATGGCAGCAAGGTACCCGTTATCACCCTCGGATTCTGGGTTGTCAAAATATTTGCCACGACGCTGGGCGAGGTTGGTGGCAACGCCGTGACGCTGACACTGGGCTTTGGATATCTGATTGGGACACTCATTTTCGGTGCGCTCGTGGTGGTAGCGGTAGCCGCGCAGATCCGGACCAAGGAGTTTCATCCGTTTCTTTACTGGGGCGCAATCACCGCGACAACGTTGGCTGGAACAACGCTCGCCGATTTCGTGGATCGATCGCTTGGCATCGGCTATCTCGGCGGCTCGCTTTCACTTGTCACGATGGTTGTGGCGACGCTTGCGCTTTGGCGCTGGTGTCTCGGTTCGGTTTCCGTCGAGACGGTTACGAGGCCTGAGGTGGAGGCCTTCTATTGGGCCACAATCATGTTTTCCCAGACGCTGGGCACTGCACTCGGGGACTGGATGGCCGATGATACCGGGCTTGGCTACAACGGAGGAGCACTGGTGATCGCTGCCGCTCTCTCGATTACCGCAGCGCTATATCTTTTCACAAATATGTCGCGCACAATGCTGTTCTGGGCCGCGTTCATTCTGACAAGGCCGCTCGGCGCAACAATCGCAAACTCGCTTGACAAGCCAATTTCCAACGGTGGTTTGGCAGTAAGCGATCTTTCAGCATCCGCCGGGTTTCTTGTTCTCATGGTCGTGTGTATATTCGTTTTTCCGAAGGGATCCGGACAGCATCCCAATACGCCTTCTTAAATGCCGACCTTGATGCTTATGACGAACCTCGATCTTTGCCTTATGCAGGTGGCGAGATTCGTTCCAGCCGCGCGATAGTTGCACGATCTTCACGACCGAAAGCACGATTATCATCTCGATGAGCGCGCCGTCCGCGCACCTGATCGGTGGCTCGGAGGGGCGGATAATTTGGTGAATGAGGCGGAGATGGTTCTGCAGAGTGCATCCTGATCGAATTGGTATCTCCGATCCCAGGAGATCGATGTGGACGCGACCGCGTGGACGCCAATTCGATCGGCATGTCGTGGTCATCTGTGATGCCGTTGATGTACTTGGGCAGGCAGGCTTTATCCGACCGGTAAGGTACTGCGCTCACCCATGCTCGACCAACCGCCGCGGGCTGAGGAAGGCGAAGATGGCAACACGGTCAGCCCACGACATGATTGAGGTTGAGGCCGGACTTGCGGTATCCAACTACGTTTTGGAGCGAGTCCAAAAACTCAATAGGCTCTTTAAACAATCGGCACTGATTTTACGAGTATAAATTGGCATTGAAAAACAGAGAAACCAGATAGTGCGGTTCGCAACCTCGAACCATTGAGCGTACCAACCAAGGCAGCAGACTGACCGCTCATCCTGCCAGAGATGCGAAGTGCAGACTGTTTGCGCCGGTGAGGCGCCCGTACCGGACTCCTGCAAGGAAATGGAAGAGTAGGCATGGACGCAAACGAACTCGACGAAATCGCTTCAAAGCTCCCCAGGCAATTTGAGAGCGAGCAATGAATGATGCGCCACATCCGTGTGGCGATCGACATTGAGTTCTGTAGAAATGTTCGCTGGATGATCAACAATTGGGAAGATGGCCTGACGCCTCGGAGGACCCTGCCGATCGTTCGGATTGTACTCGAATCCTCGCAACATCAAAGGCGATGAAGAGCTTCGACGATCCTGTACTCAGCGACCGTACCGCGATGGCAAAGGTCGATCATGCTTTCAGTTCACGCCGAAGTACCCCTTGCATCAGTCAGATCGCCGTATCCGACAAACCATTTTGATGTATCGTCGGCATCAACCTCGTATGATGGACTGGTGTTCCTAGCTTTATGAGGTTCGATAAAAGGCGCGCCGAAATGAAGTTCAAGGACCTGTTGAACGGCTTTATCCGCCTGCATATCTTGCACCATGCGGCGGAGCATGAAGTCTACGGCCAGTGGATCATCGATGAGCTTGCACGCCATGGCTACAAGCTCAGTCCCGGAACGCTGTATCCTCTCCTGAATGCGATGGAACAACGGGGGTACCTGATGTCCCGCAAGCAACGCGACGGGCGCACAGCCCGCAAGCTCTATCGGGCAACGGCCTTGGGCAAGAAAGGCCTCGCCTTGGCCAAGATCCGTGTCAAGGAATTCACCGGTGAGGCCATAAAGAGATAGGAACGACGAAATTCCCTACAAGTTATTTGTGTATCCCACAATATCCGTTATCGATATCGAATTCCGATAAATATTGCTGTAGGTTGAGGGATGGAGCCTGATGGAGGGGCGATGACATGCCGATAGACCGCCGTTGTCTTCTCGCCAGCGGTGCCATCCTCTCTCTGGTTGGCCTGCGGACCCGGATCGCGAGTGCCGCCGAACAAGTCGTGACGAAAGAGGCTGATTACACCCTCAGGATAGCAAACGGCCTGGCTGAACTCGCACCGGATCACATCGTTTCGACGATCCTTTACAATGGCCAATTCCCCGGGCCGTTACTGCGGTTCAAAGAGGGGCAGCGTACGGTCGTCGACGTCTACAACGACACCGATACGCCCGAACTCGTACACTGGCACGGCCAGATGATTCCGAGCGATGTCGATGGCGCAGCAGAGGAGGGGACGCCGTACATCGCGCCCCATGGCATGCGACGGATATCGTTTGTGCCTAAACCGTCAGGTTTCCGCTTCTATCACACCCATCTCGTGGCGGGTGGCGACCTCAATCGCGGCACCTATACGGGGCAGGTTGGCCCCGTATACATCGAGCCGAAGAACGACCCCGGCGCTTATGACCGCGAGGTATTTCTCGTGCTCAAGGAATGCCAACCGTCCTTCAGTCGTGGCGGGGACATGGCGATGGATTTCCTGGCTGGCGAGCGGATCAAGGATCTGCAGACGATTGGAAAGAAAGCGGACGATGAAGCCCAGGAGAAAGCCAAGGGCCTCGAGGTCGGTTACGACCTGTTCTCGATCAACGGCAAGATGCTGGGGCACGGCGAACCCATCCGCGTGAAGCATGGCGAACGGGTTCTGTTTCACATGCTCAACGGCAGCGCCGGTGAAATCCGCAGTCTCGCGTTGCCAGGGCATACGTTCAGGGTCGTGGCGCTCGATGGCAACCCGGTCGCGACGCCCCGGGATGTTCCCGTGCTTTGGTTGGGGACGGCCGAGCGCATCTCGGCGATTGTCGAGATGAAACATCCGGGTGTCTGGATTATGGGCGATCTGGCTGACGATGACCGCAAGCGCGGGATGGGAATTGTAGTCGAATATGCGGGGGCCAAGGGCAAGCCCCAATGGTCGAAGCCGAAGCCGTTCCGTTGGGACTACACGCAGTTCGGCAAGGCGGACACGACGCCAGTCAAGCCGGACGACACGATGGAGTTTCTCATCGTCAAGCACAACGGTGCGGTCAACGGCTTCAATCAGTGGATGCTGAATGGTGAAGCGTTCTCGATGGAAACGATGAAGCCGATGTACAGGGTACACGAGGGGCGGCGTTATCGCTTGAAATTCCGGAACGCAAGCGACGACATCCATCCGCTCCATCTCCACCGCCACAGCTTCGAACTGGTTCGGGCGGGCGGCAGGCCCACCGCTGGCGTCATCAAGGATGTCGTGATGCTAGGCGGCTTTCAGGAGGTCGAATTCGATTTCGTCGCAGACAATCCCGGTAGGACGCTCTTCCACTGCCATCAACAATTGCACATGGACTTCGGGTTCATGGCGCTGTTCGACTACGCGTGACACATGGACATTTCCACGAATGATATCTCCGTCGCCGCCCATCGCGGTTCTCCGGCGGAAGTGTTCTGGGCCTTTCTCAAGCTTGGCCTGACCTGTTTCGGCGGACCGATCGCTCATATCGGTTATTTCCGGGACGAGTTCGTTCTGCGCCGGAAATGGATCGATGAGCATGCCTACGCCGATCTCGTCGGCCTATGCCAATTCCTGCCTGGACCCGCCAGTAGTCAGGTCGGGTTCTCCATCGGCCTGATGCGTGCCGGGTATCTGGGCGCGTTGGCCGCATGGGTCGGCTTCACATTGCCGTCAGCGGCGGCTCTTGTTCTGTTTGCCTATGGGGCAGGGGCGCTGAATGGCTCGATCGGAAATGGCCTTCTTCATGGATTGAAACTGACCGCCGTGGCCATCGTCGCGCAGGCGGTGTGGGGTATGGCGCGCAACCTTTGCCCGGACCGGGAGCGTGCATCCATCGCGGTCGTTGCAGCGCTCATTCTGCTGTTCAGTACCTCGTCGGTGGCACAGATCGGCGCGATCGTCTTGGGCGGGATCGCTGGCTTGTGGCTGTGTCGTGGCGGGACGCTGGCTTCATCCGGACATGTTGAGATGCCCGTTTCACGAACCGCTGGTATCGTCGCCCTGACAGGATTTTTCCTCCTGCTGTTCGGCCTCCCGGTGTTGCGGGAATTGACCGCGTCATCGGGACTGGCTCTGTTCGATGCCTTCTACCGTTCGGGTGCGCTCGTCTTCGGCGGCGGTCACGTTGTCCTGCCCCTGCTGCGTGAGGCTTTCGTCACGCCGGGCTGGTTGGGCGACAATGCATTTCTTGCGGGCTACGGGGCCGCCCAGGCCGTTCCGGGACCGCTCTTCACCTTCGCTGCCTATCTGGGGACGGTTGTTACTCCGAATCCACACGGGGTTATCGGCGCGGGACTGGGCCTCGTCGGCATATTCCTGCCGGGCATGCTGGTGCTGCTCGGCGTCCTGCCGTTCTGGGATTCCTTCCGGAAGCGTGCAAGCGCCCAGGCGATGATGCGGGGCGTCAATGCCGCCGTCGTGGGATTGCTGGGCGCGGCGCTCTACGATCCGGTTTGGACGTCCTCGGTTCACGCGCCGCCGGATTTTGGCATCGCGCTGGTTGGATTTGTTCTGCTGACCGTTTGGCGTGCGCCACCACTTGTGGTCGTTGTCTTCAGCGCCGCGGCAGGGACGGCTGTGTCGATACTCTGAGCCAAGCATTTCACCTTAACGGCCAGATAGGCGCGCGTTTCCGCGGTTCCGTTAAGGGGTCCTTCAATCCGGAAGGCGGAGAATGCCCTCCGAATTCAGAGGGTGTCCCATGGACAATGCCGTCCGCACGAATTCTCGGGTCCCGGTTCTCGACCTGTTGCGCCTTGCCGCCGTCGTGGCCGTCGTCCTGTACCACTATGGCTTTTGGGGGCCGACCTCGACGAACGGCGTCTCGCAGGTTGCGATTCCCGCCTTGGCGCCGATCGGACAATACGGCTTTCTTGGCGTATCGGTCTTCTTCACCATCAGCGGGTTCGTCATTGCCTACTCCGCGGAGGGACGGTCCTGGGTCGGCTTCGCCATTGCACGCTTCAGCCGCATCTATCCGACATTCGTTCTCTGCATGACGCTCACGTTTGCGGTCACGCTGGCGGCCGGTGCCGGGCATTTTGACGTCACGCGGACGCAGTGGTTTGCCAACCTTTTCATCGCGGCGCCATTTCTCGGTCAGCCCTATGTCGATACGGTGTACTGGTCCCTCGTGATCGAGGTGGTGTTCTATGGATGGGTGGCGCTGTTCATGATGTTGGGGTGGTTTCCTCGCCGCATGGACGCGCTTATCCTCGCGTGGCTTGCAATCACGTTCGCCAACGAACTGACGATCGATGCACCTCTCTTTGAGAAACTCTTCATTGCCGACGACAGCGGCTTCTTTGCGGTTGGACTGCTGATCTATCAACATTACCGCGGACGCCGCGGGATGCGGTTCTGGAGCCTGTTCGCCCTTGCGATTGGGACGGCGATCTTTCAGGCGACGCACAGGCTGGAACGGCTCGGCGCGCATCCGGACAGTACGTTCGACCCCAAGGTTGTGGCGGTCATTTGCATCGTGGCTCTCTTTGGCGTGTTCCTGGCGACGCGCATCAAGCGTGTCCCGCTCCCTGCGACGATCGTGCTTGCGGCCGGAGGAATGACCTATCCGCTTTATTTGTTGCACATGCAGATGGGCTACGTGATTTTCACGGCGACATCACCGCATGACCACGCTGCGGTGGCTGTCACGGCAATCGTTGCGGGCATTGCCGTTCTTGCGTGGGCCATCTGGCGGTTTGTCGAGCCCGGAATGCATCGCTGGGTCAAATCCAAACTGACGCAGATGGCCGCCAGATTTGGATGGTCATCATCCATGACGAGCGTCACTGTTCAATAGGGACGGCTGTCGAAAGAATCTCGAGGACGGACGCTGCGGTCCGGCTATGCGCCATCCAAGGAGCGGTTGTGCTGCAAGCCGGACTTATCCAGTGAACAAGCTTCGTACCAGCCGCGAGACATCAGTACGATCTTCACGACTGAGAGCATGACGGGCACCTCAACGAGGACGCCGACGACCGTGGCGAGTGCCGCTCCGGAATTCACCCCGAACAGGCTGATGGCCGCCTCATCTGTGCGGACTCAAAAGCGGCGACGAGATCGAGCGGCAAAGACGACGATCGGGTCTCCACCAATATCCGGGCGGCCCCAGGCGATCTTTCCTTCGGCATCGGGAACGACGGTGTTGGCCCATGCGTCGCGCTTGGCGAATTCCTGCGTTACGGTATAAAGCGAAACCCCAGGAGAAGCTGTTCGCTTGTCCTGGGGTTCTAAACCGTGTCGGGGGTGCATGATTACAATCAGAGGAACCACACCGACTACTCAAACTAGAGAAATACCTGCGATATGGCAGAAAGTCAACTTGTATTTCCATACTCTAGCGAGAAGCTAGACCAACTAGGAAAATCCCTCTCAGTCCCCCGCTTGTCAACCTATATGGTAGCAGCAGGACACGATGCCCGGTACGCCATTGCGCTGTACTTGTACAACGCGCGTCTTTCAAAGGCGTTCCTTTTTCCGTTGCACGTCGTCGAAATCGTTTTGCGAAACGCAATTGATGAAACCCTCTGCAATTTGTATGGCACTGATTGGCCGAATAACGTTACGTTCAACAACGTTCTTACTGCTGAAAGCGCATCCGCTTTAGGTAAAGCCAAAGAACGAGCGCGAGCACTTGAGAAGAGTCGGAACCCGCCGCGCAGTCAAATCGTCGCGACTCTTAATTTTGATTTTTGGTCGAATTTATTCCGCTCCGAGTATGATCGGCCACTTTGGCAGGTCAATCTTCACCGCACGCTTCCTCACTGCCAAGCAGGTCAGACGCGTCCCGATATTCAAAAGCGTGTGAGAGAAATTAACAGGTTCCGAAACAGGGTTGCCCATCACGAGCCGATCCTGGATGCCGACGTTTCTGCGATCCACACGGCGATAGTCAGCCTCGTTGGGATGCGATGTGAGATCGCTGAAGACTGGCTAAAGCATCATTCTACTGTTCACGCCGTTATTCGTACTCGACCGAAGCACGGCGGTGGCGCTGGGCCTACGGTTATGGATCGATGTGACACTAATTTTCAGACTGTGAATGGCTCGGAATCTATCTTTGCTGTGATGTCCGATTACAACGTAAAGGCACCGGCTATTGTTCGCGTCGATCCGCGCGGGACTCCAACGGGGTTTCTGACATTATCTGACATATTACTATATTCTCACGTGAAGGCGTCAGACGTTGCCGGAATGGTCGATTTTAATGAACACACCATCGATGATGTGATAATGCAGCAAGGCCTTGCAGATTGTTGGGTCGCCTTAGATACGACGACGGCGTTGTCTGATGCAATTGATCATCTCCGCAAGCCTGGAGTCCAGGCGATCATTGCAGTTGAGAAGACGAAAAACGGAGGCGCGGCCAAAGGTGCGATTTTGAAAGCGCATCGACGTTATTAGCCATACAATCTATTCTATCGATCCGCGCGAAATGTCGAGGCGTTCGGGGCAGATCCTGCGCAGGCTGTCTTCGCAGGAATGATGATCGGCCCAGCCCAGGTCGCGGCGCGTGTCCTTGAAGCCAGCACGCTCGGCAAAATTCATCCGCTGTTCTCGACGCGGCTTGCCTGCCTCACGCATCCTGTCGGTGCCTGTGTCATCGGCCTGTTTGGTGGGCCTGCCGCCGCAGCATTCGCGTTGCTCGATGGCGCGGGCAACGGCCTGCTCACGATCGCTCGGGGGACGTTACCACTGGCGATCTTCGGCCCCGAAAACTACGGCTATCGGCTGGGGTTATTGGGCGCACCTTCGCGGGTTTGTCAGGCGTTGGCTCCGCTGGGATTTAGCCTCCTAATTGATCCGTTGGGAGGTGGCGTCGTGGTCGTCTCGTCGATCTTGAGCTTAGTGGCGTTTGGGGCGCTGCTGTTGATACCGATGCCAACGGTCAAAAATGCCATGGGCGATGCGTCTGCAAAACACGCCCGCCAACCATGAAGACTTGCGTAGTCTTGCCCGAAAAGCGCCGCGCAAGCTGTTTTCGAGGCTCGAGAGGAAAATCGCATCACGCCGTGATAATCGTTGCCGACGTGACGTCTTCCGGAATGGATTTTAGCCTCCGGTAAGCAGCCGGGAGTTGTTTGCGGCAAAGTTCTGCCTCGGCGAACTCAGGAACCGAAACCATACCCCGTTCTTGGATATTTCTGCCGCCGGTGCTATGTTCCACAAATCAACATATTGTTGGACATCGGCAAATGATCAAGTCAGGCACAAGCACTTCTGCGCGCGTCGCCTCTGGGAGAGGGAGATTAATTCGGAAGGGGAGGGTGAAGAAAATGGGGAAGGCGAAATTGTACCCTGATATGGCAGGGTCCAAATCCAAGCGCGTTAAGTCGGTTCAATTCGTGGCCGTGATGAAGGCTGCGGGCGATGCTGGTTTGCTGACAGGAAAGAGCGCTCGAATTGGTGGGCGCGTGAGTCCTGCACTTTTGAAGCGCGCAAAAAAAAGGACCGGGATCGCGACGGATACCGACCTAATCGAATTTGCGCTTGCGAATGTTGCTCTTGATGACAACTACGGGAAAGTCGCCAGAAAAATACGTGGCACGGTCGACCCCTCTCTAAAACTCGAGTTTTAGATTGAGTGACTTCAAGTTTGACGCCGCGCTGCGTTGGGGAAGATTTGGTTCCAATAGGGCATTGCGTCGTCGCAAAGATGATGAATTGCCATTTCTCGATGATGACGCCTTTGCAGGTCGAGATTTGTTGCTCGACACGTGTGTCTACATTGATCTTATGCAAAATCGCGCGCCAACTGTCATCGACGATCTGATGGATGTGCGGCCAACGAATCATTCGACGGTTGCAATCCAGGAATTGATGCATTTGGCTGGTGTACTCGACCCAGATCACCAAGACACGAGAGCGGTTCTTGCACAGGTCGGTACCGCAATTGAGGGAATGAGGCCACATCGAATCCTTTTGCCAGATACCAACCTGCTCGGACGCGCAGCTCTGTTGTCGGGTATCGTTTGCCGTATACAAGGATTTCAAAAAGACGATCGGCGCCGTTGTCTTCAGGATTGTATTTTATTTCTTCAGGCTAAGAAGCATGGCCTTATGCTTTTAACGGGAAACATTCGAGATTTTGATATCTTATTACAGTTGCTTCCTGATGTCGGCGTTCTATTCTATCGGCGACGATGAAATCGTGAGCGCAACGTCATGCCGCCTCCCGCGTCGCCGCCTTGACGGCAATGTGGCTCAACTCCTCTTGACGATGAACACCGTGTGCTGCTGCCTTCAGAATATGCTCAGCCATGAACGCCTTGGTGGATGAATCCGATTGAAGTCGGACGGCGGCATCATCGAGAGCCGCCCGTAGCGTTCGAGTCAGTTCCGGTGAAAATCGCGACATGCCGTTCCTCCAATTGTTGCCGACGTTCTAGACATGCTTCATGTCGTGACCGTTGCAGGAATCCGGCGATGAAATGGCTGGCGATTAACTTTCGGCGACCCAGATTAGGTTGGCTACGGCAACCGGGCGTGGACTGCAATCGGTCACTTACGACGAGCAACAGCGTTGCCCAAAAGGCCAACGAAAAGGTCCACGCAAAAATGTAGCCGGTTATTTTCCTCGGCTCCTTTCCCAGCTTTCGGAAATCTCTAGCAAATGGACCAACTTCATTCGGCGAGTATGGCGGGAACCTCAACCGAGCACAAAACCTAGTGGCTTGATTTATGTTCTTGATCTGTTCTTTATGGGGCTTCATTCCTATGACAGATGGCCCTCATGGACGAGAACATCACCCGATTGAAACACAACGTTGCCCGGATCCGCCGGGATATCCGCATTACTGCGCGAGAGATGCAAACTCTCATCGATGCTGACCTGGATTGTACGGGAGCGGCTCGTGTCCTCGTCCACCTTCAAAAGGATCTTCGGCTCTATTTGGAGAAACAGGATGCGATGGCGAGCCGACATTCTCCGGGCGGAGATTTCAGAACTCGGATCGGCGCTTGCTCAGCTTCGCACGAACGGTTTGGACACCGCTGCGATTGAACTCTTGCTTTCGAGGAAACGAGGGCAACTGGAATGGCTTGGCAGTATCCGGAAGGTGGAAAGTTTTCTGTCGCCGTCCCAGGAGACGAAGACATAGTCAAAGACGTCGAGCAGTTCTTCGGTCGCGAACTCGCCCGGTACAATCACGCAGTCTACTGGGAATACCGCCCGTACGTCGTCTTCTTCTTTTCGACCATGCCGGATGCCGAGAAATGCATCGCGCAATTCAAAGGTGAATGGTTCGACCCTAGAGATAAGGGAAGGGGTCAACATTGGGGGAAGTGGTACAAAGCCAGGACCGCGAAGCGATCGAGCCGTCGCAGACCATATGATTTCAGTTAGTTTTGTGACGCGTACTCGACGACTAGCGCCATCTCGTCGCCGACGTGCTCTCTGCAACGGGGGACGACGTACTCGATCAAGATCGAATTCATACACCCCGTCGCAAGCGAATCACTTGTATCGACTGCCTACGAGAAACCGACGCATCTGGTTTCCCGGAAGCCGTGGCGGAGTAAATGGTGTTTCAAACGTGCTTCAAAGCCGGTTGAAGATAGCTTCAACGAAAAATCCGGCCGCCCGGAAATTGTTGGTTGACGAGCGGGCAGAAGATCGGGACAAAAAGAAATCCCCCAAGCAGCAGTTTTCAAATTTTATGGAGAACTGCGCGATGTCCAAACGATCCAAGCTGGGAATTCGATTCTGGGGGATTAAAATTGATGCCGAAGGTGTCTTCGCGATTTGTGTCGCGCTGTTGATTGTCCTTGCGGTACTGGCGGCCTCGCGCTTCTGACCGTTGATGCGTCGGATCGACTGCCAGCATCTACCCATCTGGCGGCGCGTACTGATGTGTCGCTGTTCATTCAGCCTTCCCTTTCGCTCAAATTCGGACGAGGTGTTATTTCATTGACCTTACGCGATCCCGGACAACACCCGCATGACTCCGGTAGATTCCGCAATCCAAGGAGAGTTTGTAGAACTCTTCGGCGGTCGCTTCGGTATCTACCGACAACCCAAAATTGCGCGAGAGGTCCCGCGCCAAACCACCCAATTCCAAGGCATCGCTTGGTCCAACGTGGCCATAGGATTGGGCCTTCTGAAAGAACGTATCGATTACGTTGCGTGGAAGCTCCGCACCTGAGAGAAAATATCTGAGATGTCTGAGGAAGTTCGGATGGCGATAGATATCATCGCCAGTCGTCTTATTCCTCCGCCCGCGCGTTGCCAAATGGTGGTTACCGGATCGGGTTCTCTTCGTGGAGCAGATGCCGATGACCGCGACGGGAAAGATCAGGAAGACCACGCTGAGGGCCGATTTCGGCGACGTGCTGCAAGCGGCGCCCGCCGCGGTGGGACAGATCTGATGGCCGACGCTTCGGCAAAGCCGGTCGGCCTAGCCGCCGAGAATGCGCCTGCTTCGCGCATCACGGTCGTTCGCGGCTACCGTCCGGGACTCATTGCGAGGATCACGTTCATGCACGCGGTCTACTACGCGCGGACGTCGGGATTCGGGCAACGCTTCGAGTCGGTCGTGGCTTCCGGTCTCGCGGAATTCTGCGGTCGTCTCGACAATCCTCGAAACGAAATCTGGGCCGCAGTGCTCGACGACGAGATCGTCGGCTCCATCGCCGTCGACGGCGAGGATCTCGGTGGAAATGTCGCGCACCTGCGATGGTTCATCATGGACGACCGGGTTCGAGGATCCGGAACGGGAAGGCTGCTGCTCTCGACCGCGCTTGCGTTCGCCGACGAGCATGGATTCGTCGAGACCCACCTTTGGACCTTCAAGGGCCTGACCGCGGCCCGTTATCTCTACGAAAAGCACGGATTCTCTTGCGTGGAGGAGCGCGCTGGCGACTGACGTTGCCCCCTTGGCTTGATCCAGTGTGAAGTAGACTCTGGCCCCACGACAAGGACCAGAGATGAAGCGCAACAGGTTCACCGAAGACCAGATCATCGGAATATTGAAGGAACAGGAGGCCGGGGTTGCGGTCGCCGATCTGTGCC
>JAFKKM010000097.1 GCA_017305555.1 Hyphomicrobiales bacterium
ACGGTGATGGCGGCGGTTGCACTCGGACGGCAGGAAGCGGTTACCGGGGTGATCGGTTTCGGCGGCGGTTCCTCGCTCGATGTGGCCAAGCTCGTGGCGCTTCTTTGCGGCTCGGGAGAAGACATCGAAAACGCCTGGGGCGTGGGAAATGCAAAAGGTCCGAGGCTGCCGCTGATATTGATCCCGACCACGGCCGGCACCGGCTCGGAAGTGACGCCGGTTTCCATCTTCACCGTCAGCGGCGACGAGAAGCGCGGCGTTTCCTCGCCGATCCTGCTGCCGGACATCGCGGTGCTCGACGCGGAACTGACGCTGGGCCTGCCGGCGCATATCACGGCGGCGACCGGCATCGATGCGATGGTCCACGCCATCGAGGCGTTTGCCTCGAAGAACGCCAACAACAATCCGCTGTCGAAGATGCTGGCCAGACGCGCGCTTCAGCTGCTCGGGGCCAATATCGAGCGCGCGGTCGAGTCAGGGCAGGACCGCGATGCCAGAGGCGCCATGCTTTTGGGATCGATGCTGGCCGGCCAGGCATTCGCCAACGCACCGGTAGCGGCGGTGCATGCGATTGCCTATCCGCTCGGCGGAACCTTCCATGTGCCGCACGGCATTTCCAACGCGCTGGTGCTGCCGCATGTGCTGCGCTTCAATGCGCCGGAAGCCGCCAGGCTCTATGCCGGTATCGCGGCCGATGCGTTTCCCCACCTCGCCTCCATGGCGGATGAAGAGGAGCGCTGCGCGGCCTTCATCGAGCATCTGGCGGAACTGTCGGTGAAACTGGGCCTGCAGAGGCAGTTGCGCGAGGTCGGCGTCGGCGAGGGCGATCTCGCAGGGCTTGCCCGTGACGCGATGAAGCAAACGCGCCTGCTGGTCAACAATCCGCGCGCGCTCAACGAGGCGGATGCGCTGGCGATCTATCAGGCGGCGTGGTGAGTCGGAACGAACCGCCGCGATGCGCATGACCGGTCTTTCACGCCGCTGGAAACCGGAAGTCGAGTTTTGGTTTTAACGAGGAAAACGACATGGCAGTTCTCGCACTCAAGGATCCATCGCTCCTGCGTTCGGAGTGCTACATCGGCGGCGAGTGGCAAGGCGCCGGCGACCAGGGCGTCATCGAGGTGTTCAATCCTGCCGATGGTTCCCGCATAGCCTCGGTCCCCAATGCGGGAAAGGCCGAGACGCGCAAGGCGATCGAGGCGGCGGAAGGTGCGCTTCCGGCCTGGCGGGCTCTGGCCGGCAAGGCGCGGGCAGCCATCCTGCGCCGATGGTTCGAGCTTTTGATGCAGCACCAGGATGACCTGGCGGCCATCATGACGGCCGAACAGGGCAAGCCGCTCAGCGAAGCGAAAGGCGAGATCGCCTATGCGGCGGCCTATATCGAATGGTTCGGCGAGGAAGCCAAGCGCGTCTATGGGGATACCATACCGGCGCCGAGTTCCGACAAGCGCATCGTCGTCTTGAAGCAGCCGATCGGTGTGTGCGCGGCGATCACGCCTTGGAATTTTCCGGCGGCGATGATCACCCGCAAGGTCGGCCCGGCGCTGGCTGCCGGCTGCACCATCGTCATCAAGCCGGCGAGCGAAACGCCATTGTCGGCACTGGCCTTGTGCGTGCTGGCTGAAAGGGCCGGCGTGCCAAAGGGCGTGGTTTCCTGCGTGACGGGCGCGGCCAAGGAGATCGGGCTGGAGCTTACCACCAACCCCATCGTCAAGAAGCTGAGCTTTACCGGGTCGACGGCTGTCGGCAAGATCCTGATCGGGCAGTGCGCGTCCACGGTGAAGCGCACCTCCATGGAACTGGGCGGGAACGCTCCTTTCATCGTGTTCGACGATGCCGACATCGATGCTGCGGTCAGGGGAGCGCTGGCTTCGAAATACCGCAATGCCGGGCAGACATGCGTCTGCGCCAACCGGCTGCTCGTGCAGGCCGGCATCCACGACGCCTTCGTCGAACGGCTGGTCAAGGCTGTTGCAAGCTGTCCGGTCGGAGATGGCTTTTCGCCGGGCGTCCAGATCGGGCCGCTGATCGACCAGAAGGCGGTCAACAAGGTCGAGGCGCTGGTTACCGATGCCAAGGCGCGCGGCGCGCGCGCCGTCATCGGCGGCGGGCGCCATTCGCTTGGCGGCACCTTTTACGAGCCGACGGTGCTTGTCGATGTGCCGCCGGAAGCGGAAATCTTCAGCGAAGAGATATTCGGTCCGGTCGCGCCGGTGTTCCGCTTCGAGACCGAGGAAGAGGCGATCCGCCTTGCCAACGACACCCAGTTCGGGCTGGCGGCCTATTTTTACGGGCGCGATATCTCTCGCGTTTGGCGCGTGGCCGAAGCGCTCGACTACGGCATCGTCGGCATCAATGAAGGGCTCATTTCGACCGAGGTTGCCCCCTTCGGCGGCTTCAAGGAAAGCGGCAACGGCCGCGAAGGATCGAAATACGGCATCGATGACTATCTCGAGATCAAGTATCTCTGCATGGGCATCTGACAGGGACGAATATCGTCCTTTCGTCTCTCTCGTAGCCGGCTGCAGATCGCTGGCCGCGAAGCGACGATGGATTTGCCGGCTATATGAGCATGTGGCCGAAATCCGCCCGGCCATAACGCTGGCGCCACGGCTTGGCGCGCGCAAATCGACCTCGACTTTTCCAAGCGTTTCCATATACAAGAGACAGGTAATGTGCGCTGCGCCAGTACGAGCGTTTCGATCAAACGCGTTGGAACGTAACGTACGCGCCGATGCCGGCCCGAGGAGGGGGTGACAGCATTCGGCCGGTGTAGCGCCTGCCAAAAAATACAATCCCATGCGCGTTCCGGTTCAAGTCTGTTCGCGTGTGGAATGGGGAGGATCGGTTGCAATGCAGGATGGCGCTCATTCTCATTACATTGCCCCCAGGCCGGCAAGGGAAACCGGCTTTCTGGGAACGGGCAATCAGGTCGACATCATGCTTGGGGGCAAATACGAACTCGGCGGTAGCCGGTTGCTTGCCTCGTCGGTGGATCGAGGATGGGGGAGCAGCGTCACCGCGGAAGTGCGCCGTCACGAGGACCTTCACTGCACGGCCTTCGTCCAGCAGGTGAACGAGGTTATCGTCGCGCTTTCCGGTTCGGCCAAAATCCGCCGCCGGGCCGATGGAGCCGAGCAGAAGTTCCTCTCCCGGCCAGGTTCCGCCTGCATCTGCCCGCGCGGCGTCGCGGTAAAATATCTGCATATCCATTCCGGATCGCTGGATATGCTGCACCTCTATCTTCCGCAGAACCTGTTCGGCAATCTCGAATGCCCGGACGATAGCCCGCATGGTTCCGGCCTTATGTATACGGGCGGGTTCTTCGATCCCCTGGTGCAGTATATCGGTCTGGCGATAGCCGAGGAATTGCAGTCGGAGACCCCGGCCGGGCGGATCGTTCTGGATTCGCTGGCGCTGGCGCTCTCGGCACGGATGCTGCAGCATTACACGCGCCAGGATCCCAAGCGGCTTTCGGGCGCGTATATCGACGGCAAGGTCGCCGGCGCGCTGGACCATGCGCGCCTCAATCGGGTGCTCGAATTCATGTACCAGAATATCGGCGCCGACATCGCCCTGGACGAGCTTGCGGGCGTCGCGTGCCTCAGCGTCTACCACTTCGTCCGCGCGTTCAAGCTCGCAACGGGAAGCGCGCCGTTTCGCTATTTCACGGACCTGCGGGTGTCGCGTGCAAAGGCGCTGCTTACCGATCCGAGCATCACCATCGAGGACGTGGCCTTTTCAACGGGCTTTTCGTCCGGAGCGAATTTCGCGCGGGCTTTCAAGAAGTCGGTCGGCGTATCGCCGACGCAATATCGGGTCAGCAATTAGGCGTCGGGCCATCGCAAACCTCGCGGCTCCGCGCCATGGCTGCGCGCGCTTGCCATTGAGCCTGCCTTGACCGGCCGGCTGTTGGGCAGTGCATGAGGCCGTCGCGCCCGGACAAATTTCCTGAGCCAACATAGCAATTATTGCGGCCGACACAGCAACCTTCGAATGGCGCAGGTCAGGGCGCGTCGTAGAGTTGTCATGGCGGTGGCGAGATCGCAGCCGCTGCTTCAGCAGGAAACCGGACGGAAGCGGCAAACCGCTTGCGTGCCCGCCAGCTTCTGAAGCGATGCTGTCCCGCGCGGAGGAGGAAGCCGGCGCGGACGGTACCGACATAACCTGCCGCTGTTGCCGGCAGGATCAGGCGCAGTAGGGAGGCTACGTCGTGAGCGAACAAAGCGATGCCGCGCAAAACGGAGGCACCTATTCTGGTGCGGTTTCCCGTATCAGAACCCGCGTTGGTGAGGTGGAGCTGGCAAATCTGGGTGAAAGCGCCGGTCCTGCCTTGCTGCTGTTGCCGCATGGCCTTAGCGACTGGTCGTCGTTGTTTGACATAGCCTTGGCGCTGTCCAATGCTTCGCCGGGCCTGCGCGTGATAGCCTTGTCGAGGCCGGTGCACGGGGAAGCGGCCAGGGAGAGCGATGACGACTCCCTGTCTTACGAAGCCGGCGTTTTCCTGCCTGCCGTGATGGATGCGCTGGAAATCCCTTGCGCGAACTTCATCGGCCACGCGGATGGCGCGACTGTCGCTCTCCTGTTTGCCGGCTTGTTCCCCGAACGGGTGCGCGGCATTGTCGGACTGGCGCCTTACGGTTTCGGCGACGATTATCTGCGTATGGCGCTGGAATCCATTCCGCTGCCGGAATGCAGGCCCGAGCAACTCATGAAGCTGGGTGAAAGCCTGCGCGACCCCGCCCTTGTTTTTTCCCGCTGGAAGGCGGCCCGCCTGTCGGAGTGCCGGCGCGGCTGGAGTGCGACAGCGTCGTTCACGCGCATTTCAGCGCCTGTCGTGCTTGTGCAGGGGATGCGCGACGAGTTCATCAGCCTCGATCAGGCAACCGCGATAGCAGGCCGTCTTTCAGGGCAGGTCAGCTGGATCACCCTCAAAAACACCGGTCACCTGATCCACCTCGACAATCCGGAACAGGTCATCATGCTGGCGCAAAGGCAGCTCGAGCCGCATCTCGATCGTGCGAGGGTGGAACGAAAGGCAAACGCCGCAGTGTCGAGGCCGCGGAAAAACCATGCAAAGGACGTAACGCGAATTTTGCCTTACGTGCGCAAAGAGCCGCAGCCTATCGAAGCTGGCGACAAAGCAGTTTGTTTTCAATAATCGCACCTGTTGGAACGATCCGTATCCGGTTGTCTTGAATGCCGTAGGTACCTATAGCTTGGGGAAACGGATTCTGGTGCGTCTATGGATCAAGACAAGTCTTTGCAGAAGCTGGTCCCGGCGGTCGAGCGGGCTGCGGGTATTCTGGACCTGATCAGCGCCTCAAAGCGGTTTCTGACAGTTTCCGAACTTTCGCGGGAAACCAATTTACCTAAAAGCACTGTCCATAGCCTTTGCGTGACCATGACTCAGCTTGGGCTGTTGATAAGGCGTTCGGATCAGACCTACGTGCTTGGCCCGCATCTGCTTCGATGGTCGAACGGTTTCGATCGCCAGACCGATGTCGCCACGGAATTTGCGCTGCTGTGCGACGACGCACCGCTTCTGGAGCATGCTACGGCGTCGCTTTCGGTGCCGGAAGAAGCCGATATGGTGTTCATCGCCGCCAGGCAGACGCTCGGCGGAAACCGTTTCGCGGCCCGGCCGGGAATGCGCTTGCCGGCTGCATTCGTCGCGGCAGGCAAGGCGGTTCTGTCGCTGTCCGCCGACTTCGATGTCCGGCGCTCCTACGCCGACGGCTTTCCGGCGCCGCTGACCGAAAATTCCGTGTCCAGCCTGGATGAGCTTCTCAAGGAGCTCGGCAGGGCGCGAGAGACCGGCGTCGTCAACGATATCGGCCAATGTATCGAAGGCGTGACCAATATCAGCGCGCCGGTGCTCAACGCGCTCAACAAGCCGCTGGCGGCCATCATGCTTAGCGCGCCGAGCGAACTGGTCGAGGGGCCGCAGATGGAGGAGCTTTCCCATCTGGTAATCTCCCTCGCCAACAGGCTGTCGCACCGGATGGGCGCAGCTCTCTAAAAATTGGATTGCTGTCGGCTGCTATACGGCGTTTTCAGTCGCGCAGGTCTACGGCTTGGCCATTTTTTGGTGAGATGAAACACGTCATGCCACATTTGGTATCCGGCTATTATGTGCCGACGGTCCGCGAAAGCGCGCAGCCCTGATAGACGAACGGCACCGCCATTATGCATGGCGATGCCGTAGTTTAGCCGGGTCTTCCGATCGGTTTGCGGGATCAGCCTTTCGGGCTGAGATCGACGCCGAACCACTTCTGGGACATGGTCGCCAGCGTGCCGTCCGCCGTCATTTCGGCAAGCGCCTTGTTCAGCAGCGCCTGGAGTTCCGGCTCTCCGCAAGGTATTGCAGCGTCACGGCAGACCAGAGCGGACTGTCATCGACGGCAGCCTGTTGATTTCCGCCGAGAACTGACCCGGGATTGGGCGGTTTTTCCATTGAGAAGTGACCCATGTTTGAACCCACCCCTGCTGGTTGATCGCAGGGGACATTGGAGTGATAGACATGGCGTTACTGAGCGTTATCCGACGCTGGCATCTGCGGGATGGACATTCGATCCGGGAGATTGCGCGGCGCACGGGGCTGTCGCGGAACACGATCCGCAAATACCTGCGATCCGACGAGGTGGAGCCCCGCTTCCAGGTGCCGGAGCGGCCGAGCAAGCTTGATGCCTATGCCGAGCGGCTGTCGGCCTGGCTGAGGACGGAAGCAAACAGGCCGCGCAAGCAGAAGCGCACGATCAAGCAGTTGCACGCCGACCTGATGAGCCTCGGCTATGACGGCTCCTATGGTCGTGTCGCCGCCTTTGCGCGGGCCTGGAAGGAAGAGCGCCAGCGTCAGATGCAAACGAGCGGGCGCGGCACCTTCGTGCCGTTGGCGTTCGAACCCGGAGAGGCGTTCCAGTTCGACTGGTCGGAAGACTGGGCGGTCATCGGCGGCGAGCGCACCAAGCTTCAGGTGGCGCACTTCAAGCTCAGCTACAGCCGCGCCTTCATCGTGCGGGCCTATCCGCTGCAAACGCACGAGATGCTGTTCGATGCCCACAACCACGCTTTCCGGGTTCTGGGCGGCGTTCCCCGGCGCGGGATCTACGACAACATGCGCACGGCGGTCGACAGGATCGGGCGCGGCAAGGAGCGGCAGGTCAATGCCCGCTTCTCGGCCATGGCCAGCCATTATCTGTTCGAGACCGAGTTCTGCAATCCGGCCTCGGGCTGGGAGAAGGGACAGGTCGAGAAGAACGTCCAGGATGCGCGTCACCGGCTATGGCAGCCAATGCCGCGCTTTCCATCGCTGGAGGCCTTGAACGACTGGCTGGAGCAGCGCTGCCGGGAGCTGTGGCAACAGATTCCCCATGGCCTCCGACCCGGCACGATCGAAGACATCCGGGCCGAGGAAGCACGGCTCCTGATGCCCATGCCCCGAGCCTTCGACGGCTTCGTCGAATACACAAAGCGGGTCTCTCCGACCTGCCTCGTCCATCTGGAGCGCAACCGCTACAGCGTGCCGGCGTCCTTCGCCAACCGACCGGTCAGCCTCCGGGTCTATCCGGAGCGGATCGTGGTTGCCGCGGAGGGACAGATCGTATGCGAGCACCGCCGCATCATCGAGCGGTCGCATGACGGCCCCGGTCGCACCGTCTACGACTGGCGTCACTATCTGGCGGTCATCCAGCGCAAGCCCGGAGCCTTGCGCAACGGCGCTCCCTTCACTGAACTCCCCGAAGCCTTCAAACGGCTGCAGCAGCACCTGCTCAGGAAGCCCGGCGGCGACCGCGAGATGGTCGAGATCCTGTCGCTCGTCCTGCAACATGACGAGCAGGTCGTGCTGACGGCCGTGGAGATGGCATTGCAGAGCGGGGTGCCAACCAAGGTCCATATCCTCAATCTCCTGCATCGGCTGGTCGACGGCAAGCCGATCACGGCACCCGTCGTGGATGCGCCGCAGGCGCTGAGCCTGGCAAAGGAGCCACAGGCCAATGTCGAGCGCTACGATGCGCTGCGCCAGGTTCGGGAGGTGCGTCATGCGTCATGATCCCGCCAGCGGCGCTATCGTCATCATGCTCCGTAGCCTCAAAATGCAGGGCATGGCGCAGGCCGTCGCCGAACCCACCGAGCAGGCTTCCCCCGCCTTCGAGGCCGCCATCCCGATCCTGTCGCAACTCCTGAAGGCCGAGATGGCCGAGCGGGAGGTCAGGTCCGTAGCCTATCAGCTCAAGGCAGCCCGCTTCCCGGTCTATCGCGACCTGGCCGGCTTCGACTTCGCCAGCAGCGAGATCAACGAGGCCCTCGTGCGACAGCTCCACCGATGCGAGTTCATGGACGATGCCAACAATGTCGTGCTTGTCGGCGGCCCCGAGCCCGCTTCATAATGCTCACCTGTCCATGTCGTTAGAGTTCCAGCGCTTTTTGCAGCGGATCGCCGGACGGCGGACGCCGCAGACGCCGGGCGGTCGCAGCGCTCTTAACATCGGCACGTTCCAGATCGGCCGCCTTGATGATCCACGGCGCGCCTTTACAGAGCTGACTCGCCGCGAGCTGGCTATCCTTGATCAGACGGCGCACCGTGGACGGACTGACGGACAGGGCTGCAGCGGCCTCGTCGAGCGTGACCTCGCCGCGCTCCCGTCGCTCGCCCTCCAGATAGGTCGCAATCGCGTTGTGACTGCGTAGGCTGCACACGCGTGACTGTGTCCAGCCGTTGCCGCGCCCTGTTTTCTTGCCGGCGCGATTGAGCACCGAAGCGATCGCCTTGTCCGGCATCTGTCGCGCCAGTACACGCACCAAATCGACAGTCTCGCCCGCGGCGCTCCAGCGATGTTGCCCCGTGCGGTTCTTCCTGACCTTGAGCGCGGAATGGTCGCCGCCGTGCCAACGTATAACGAGATTGAGCGCGTTGTCCTCGACGTGGACGATTATCTCGTCAATCAATGTTCGCACGATCCGCTTCCTAGCCTCCGGCGTCACACCCGGCCTGGTCCAGGCCAGCTGTAGGTCGGCGCCAAGCGTCATCAGCCGCTCGCGATCGGCCTGCGGCAGTTCTGCCGCGGGTGAGGCAGTCAGCCCTTCCAGCCCGGCCTCCAGATCGCGGACGATGGCCAGCCGCTCGTTCCATCGCTTCTCCAACTCGGCGGCGACGAGGCGGTTGTCGGGATCGACGGCATCATATTGACGCCGCGCAAGGCTCACCTCGTAGCGTGCCTGCTCGAGCGCCAACTCCACCTGCCGCCGCTTGTCCTCGCTGGCACGGCTGCGCACGGACTGCGCTGCGAGTGCGGCCTCGATTCCGAGCGGTTGCAGTCGTTCGATCACCTCGGTACCGACTTCGCGATCGATCCGCATGCCACCGAATGAGATGCAGCGATCGCCACCGTGATTGAGGAAGCCACCCTGGCAGTGATAGCGGCCGGTGTTGCCGTCCTTGCCGGAGTAGGCGACATGCAGCTTGCGCCCGCAATGGCCGCAGCGCAAAAGGCCGGCCAGCAGCGCCTCGCCACGGCGCAATGCGCCGCGGCTCATTGGGTTCTTGCCATTGGCATTGTCCGCGATCAGGCTGAGATTCCTTTCGTAATCCGCCCAGCTCAGATAACCCTCGTGGTGATTCGGAATCAATACCTCCCAGTCGTTGCGCTCCTTCTTGAAGCCGCGAACGACCTTCTTGCGGCCGGCCTCGATGCTGACGCGGCTGCCCGTACGTCCGAATGCATAGGCGCCTGCGTAGATCGGGTTGGTCAGGATGTGCAGAACCGTATTGTAGACCGGCAGCTTCCATTCAATCCGTCGGCCTTCCGTGCCGTAAACGACGGCCGGCAACGGCAGGCGCTCGTGCCTGAGCCACAGGTGCACCTGACGTACTGACTGCATCTCAGTAAACTTCGCGAACACGAGCGTGATGGCTTCCGCAATGCGCCGGTCCGGATCCTTCGCGATTCTGTTGTTGCCGATCCGCACGTAACCGATGGCAACCGTCATGAACAGTTCACCGCGGCGCGCCTTCTGCTTCAAGGCTTCCAGCGAGCGCTGTCGTAAGACCGACAGCTCCATCTCGCTCATGGTGCCCTTCATGCCGAGCAGCAGGCGGTCGTTGGGATGACGCGGATCGTAAACCCCGTCCTCGTCGGCAATCAGCGTACCCACGAGACCGCAGAACTCCAGCAATGTGTGCCAGTCTCGGCCGTTACGAGCCAAACGCGACGCCTCGATCGAGACAACGGCGCCGACACGCCCGTCGCATATGGCAGCCAGGAGCTTCTCGAAGCCGGGCCGCGCAATGCCGCCGCCGGAGCGGCCAAGATCATCATCAATGATGGCGACATCGCTCCAACCGAGCTGCCGCGCCCGATCGACAAGTCCATATTGACGGCGCTTGCTTTCCAGATTGTTGGCGACCTGATCAGCTGTAGATTGACGGATGTACACGACGGCTTGACGGGCGAGGTGCTCAGGCGCGATCCTGCTCATCGCCGGCCTCCCTTGCCATGTCGCTTGCCGCGTGTATCGCGACACCGTCGTCGGCTAGGGCCTCGACCAGCATGCGCTCGATCAGGCTGACAAGCAGAGGCTTCTGCGTGGTCGGAATATCCAACATCTTTTGATCGACTTCGAACAGGTCTTGCTGCCGGCTCGGTAGTGGCCGCATGATCGCCTCCTTCGTGCGGGGCCGATTCCCCGTTAGGCGAGGCTAGAAGCGCATCGAGCCGAACGCGTAGCTCAACGAGCCTATCGACAGATAAACAAGGAGAGCTGGTGATTGCCGTGGAGCGAGCCGTCTCCTCACTCATCCATGCCGGGATCAGGGCGAGAGTGCCGTCGGGCTGGAGCACGACTAGATGATCCTCGCCGGCGAACCGCTTGCGCTGCTCGACCTGCACCATCTGCCCGGCCCGTGGATGGAACGGATAAAATATCCTCACCTCGAACGCCGGACACCCGGCATTGTGGCGCTGGTTCGAGCGGTGTTGGCAAAACGCATATCGCTCTCGCCTTGGCATATCGGGCGGTCATGGCCGGCCATAAGGTCCGCTTTATCACCGCGGCCGATCTCATGCTGCAGTTGGCAGCAGCACGAGCCCAAGGCCGTTTGAAGGAATACTTCAATCGCGCAGTGATGGCGCCAAAGCTGATCGTCATTGACGAGATTGGGTACCTGCCGTTCGGACGCGAGGAAGCCAACCTGTTCTTCAACGTGGTTGCCAAACGTTACGAGCGCGGCTCCATTGTGCTCACCAGCAACCTGCCGTTCACGCAGTGGGCCGGCGCCTTCGCCGACGATCAGACGTTGACGGCCGCCATGCTCGACCGCCTGCTGCATCATGCCCACATCGTCCAGGTCAGCGGCGAAAGCTATCGCCTGCGCGATAAACGCAAAGCCGGTCAGGCGGCAAGGAGGGTTACCGGAGAAAAATAGATCTTCGCGCTGGCCGACTGCTTCGGGCTACGCCCTCCGCAGCCGGCCAGCGCAATCCAGCGCCGCGGTGGGTCAGAATTACTTCGGCGACTTCCGTCAAAGGTGGGTCAGATTTACGTCGGCGTTGACAACTTACATCGGTTCTTGCCGATCTGCCGAGAGACGGGATGTCTCTTCGCGTAAACCTTCAGCGAATGCGGCCACCTCTCCTGGAGCGTTGCGGTTTGTTTGAACCGCCTCTTATGCTTGATCATAGTATGCCTCTCGAACAAAAGCACGCTGACTCAGGAGACCGGTTCCTGTGCTAACATAGGATAATGTTGGACGTTGGTTTGGTGAGCAGCCGTCAAAGGTTCTGGCTTACAAGCTCTGCGTCCACGAGGCGATCGTGCGGCCGCTTGGCTGAGGCAGCGAGACACCCGTTGGTTTGCTGGTGACTACGCCGAGTTGGCTGCGGCGCTGGCGATGACGTGCTGATCGCGAGGAACGTGCGCCCCCTCTCGACGTGGGCTGGCTAGTGAACAGCCTTCCTCGTTGAAAGACGGCAACATGCTATCGGCTTTCTTCCTTCGGCTGCCGACCTTCTTCGCATTGCTCAATCTCCTCCAGAACAGCCGCTGGCTCGACATCTTTCGTAATTTCGTGAAGATCGTTGTCGACGGGACTTCGAATTTCCAACCGCTCGGCAATCGTAGCGACCAGCATAATCAGCTTCGTCAGTTCGTGCTCTGCGAGCAAATTGATGTGCAAATCAAGGTCGTCTCGCTTGTCTGCAGCGGCCTTGGCTCGATTCTGGCTGATTAGGACGAACGTCGACAGGAATATCGCTTCGACAGAGGCCACCATGGCCAAGACTACGAAGGTCGGATCGAAGTGCGGTAGATTGGGCAAAAGATTTACCGCTATCCATATTCCGTATAGAGCCATATGAGCATAGACGAAACCCATACTTCCGGTGAAATTTGTTATGGCGTCGGCCAGGTGCTCCTGGCTTCCGGCCGATGCGAGTTCCTCCTCGCGTCGTCTCCTCAGAGCCTCGATGTTGCCGCGCAGCGCTTCGCTCAGATCGGATGGATCTCCGTTCTGCGATGATGGACTTTGAGCCATCGGGCTTGCTCCCTACGAACCAGACACCTTACCGCCAGCCCCATGCGTCTTTCGCTGCAGGCGGCGCGCGAGGAGTGTCATCGACCGTCAGCCCTTCGGAAATCGGGATGAGGTTGATCATGCCCCCACCGCAGAGATCGCGCTCCGAATTCACCTAGCTCATCCTGTGGCGCCGAATCAGACCGGCTCCGCCGGAGCCGGAAGGCGGGCGACCGACATGAGCGATCGGGCCACCTGATTGAGCAATTGATCTGCATTCTCCTCTTCGGCCAGCGACTTCGACAACAAGGCAACGATTGCGCTGTGATGAAGCTGCTGCGCAAGGTTCTTTGCGGTGGTGTACCCGGATATCTCGTAGTGTTCCACACGCTGGGCTGCGCCGATCAGCGCGAGGTCGGCAGCCGCATCGCCTTTCTCCTCACCTTCCTTGATAACTTCATTGCCTTCTTCTACCAGTCCCATCATGCCCTTGCAGGGCTTGGCACGGGCTGTTTCGCCCAAGAGGTCGAAACATTCGTTGAGGCGCTCCACTTGAGCCTCCGTCTCCGCAAGGTGGACTTCGAAGAGTTCACGCAGCTTGTCGTGGCGCGCGGCTTCAACCATCTCCGGAAGCGCTTTGACAAGCTGCTTCTCCGCGTGAAGAAGGTCGCGAAGCTCGTCGATAAGAAGGCTCTGGAAATCCTCAGGAGCTTGGGATGGGGTGCTTTCGACGACGAGCGCAGACGACGAATCCTCGGCGGCCGCATTCTGTAGGGCGGGGGAGGGAACGTACTCCCAACCGTCTCCCTCGTTCCAAGGGCCGCGGGTATCGATCTCCCCTTCGTCTCCCACACCGGTCGAGTCGTTGACATACTGGTTGATCAGGCCGGGAGTGGCAGCAATCCGTCCGATCGTGAACGGCGGCTTTTCCATGCTGACCAGGGCAGCAGTGAATGACTTCATGTGCGCGATCTCGCGGCTCATCAGGAACTGAAGAGCATCCTTGGTCCCGGCGTCGTCCGTGAAATTGATCAGCCGCTCGTAGACGATCTTCGCACGCGCTTCGGCCGCTATATTACTTCGTAGATCAACGTCTAACTCGCCGGTGATTTTCAGATAATCGGCCGTCCAGGGATTTCCCTGGGAATTGAACAAATTGACGCCGCCTCCGCCGGCGATGGCGATGAGAGGATCGGCTTCCGCCGCCTCCCGGTCGAACTTGGAAGGCTTGAGGTGAAGTCGAGCCAGACAGCCGACGACTTCGAGATGGCTGAGTTCCTCCGTACCGATGTCCATCAACATGTCCTTCCGCGCAGCGTCCTCGCAATTGATTCCCTGAATCGAGTACTGCATCGCGGCAGCAAGCTCACCATTGGCACCCCCGAATTGTTCGAGAAGCATATTGCCGAAGCGCGGATCGGGCTCGTCGACGCGAACGGTGTACATGAGTTTCTTGACGTGGTGATACATTGAATGTCCTCGGCTAAAGATCTGAGCAAAAACAATGTGTGGTAGCAGCGCTTGTTCCAAAGGCTTGGTCAAGAGTCCTAGCGATCTCGCTTCGACGTGCCACAACGAGGACTGTCAACACAGAGGTATGTCCCGCTTGCTATTTACCTTTGGCTGCTAAGTTAAGTCTTTGAATTCGATCCCTACATGCGCCCGTTCTGGCGCACTTTGACGTAGGTGGCATCGATCCACAGATACGGCCAGTCGCCCTCGATCGGACGGGTGAGGAACGCGTTCACCTTGTCGTCGATCTCGACACACAGACGGCTGACCTGGCTCTTGGAGATCCCCGTCATCCTCATCGCCTGCAACATCGTCTACCGAGCGGGTCGGACGCCCTGGACATAAGCTTCCTGCACCACGGCGGTGAGCGCCTTCTCGGCCATCCGGCGCGGCTCCAGGAAGGGTTGCCTTGCCGCTGAACCTCGGGCGGGTGAACGCGGCGGCCAAGCAGGCTGCCCAAACTCGGTTCACGGCCTTGTTGCACCACGTTGACGAGGGCTCCTGCTTCAAGCGTTTCGACGACAAAAGCGGTAGGCCAGCGCGGAGTCGATGGGGTAACAGTGGCGAAGTATGAACAGGGTGGACGGATAACCTCCGCGATCTTTGCGGACGAGTCCACGGATCACTACCGGCCACAGGCCGTGCGGCGAGTCTACATCCCCAAAGCCGATGGTGGTAAGCGGCCTCTGGGTGTGCCGGCGCTGAAGGACAAGATCGTCCAAAGCGCGGTGGCCGAACTGAGCAAAACAAGAGGGGGCGCGGACCTAGATCTGCCCCCCGTGGTGCAAAATGACTAGCCCGGTCGCCGAAAGGTGGCCGGGCTTTTTCATTTCATATAGTGGTATGAGGTTTTAGTCTGTGGCGCCTCGACGAGGCGAGCCGGCGCAATCTCAATGATCCCGCCCGATTTCTCCGCGTCACGTTCGTCCGGTTTCTTTATCTTCGCCATCAAATCTTCCGCTAGTTCGGCGGTTTCAGTTCAGGCGACTTCATCCATCTCTCCATATCGGCGATCGCTTCAGCCTGATTGGCCTTCGCCAGCATCGCAGCTTGTTCGGCGCCCGGTGCCCATTTGCGCGGCCCGCTCTCACATCAGTCTCGCGAATGTCACTAATCGATCACTAAGGAATTCCGTTTGTTTGAAACGCCGCCGCTTGGTCATGGCGCGCTCCTGAAAAAGCTCCTCCCATCAAGAATGACCGAGGCACTCGGCGGGTTCTGTGCTCATTTGCACATTAACGCAAAAATTTTCCGTTCTGAAGCGCCGGAACGTTCCTTCCTAAACTCTCTTGGTGTCGAGAGTCTAGGGATAGAGCCAGCCGCACCAATGCCGCGCTATTTTTTCCATTTCTATCATGAAGGGCTGCAGGTAGATCGCGTCGGCGAGGAATTGCCCGACAAGAACGCTGCTTGGAAAGAGGCGACTGCGACGGCCGGCCGCCTCTTGCAGGATATCGATGGCGAGCTTCTGCTGAGTAAGC
>JAFKKM010000098.1 GCA_017305555.1 Hyphomicrobiales bacterium
GATCAGATAGTCGCGCAACAAGGTGTAGTCGTTGGCCATGGTTACGTCATAGCCGGGGAAGGCTCGCGATTCTATCCAAAATGTCGAGGATAGAAACCACGGGCGAGGTTGCTCCTTGGTTCGTCATGGCCGGATTTATTCCGGCCATCCACGTCTTTCTTCTTTGTGAGGGTATAAAACGTGGATGGCCGGGACATAGGCGAGCGAAGCGACGCCGTTCTTCGAACGGCTATGCCCGGCCATGACGAGTTCCTTGCCAATGTGTTCGCGGAAACGCTCGTCAACGTTACTTCATCAGTTCCGCCGCGAGCGCTGCGTAGGCCGGCAGCGTCACCGGATCGTTGGCGGCGTTGGCGGCGCGGGGATGCGAGGCGTAGCGCACGATCACCATCTCCGCTTTCGGATCGATGTAGATCGACTGACCGTAGATGCCGCGCGCGGCGAAGGCGCCGTTGGCGTTCTCGGTGTGCCACCACATGTCGTGATAGGACCAGCCCGGCAGCGTCTTGTAACCGGCCGGCGCGAACTTCGCCTTGTCGCCGCCCTTGGCGACTTCGAGGGCGGCCGCCTCCGGGATCACCTGCTGGCCGTTGAATTGGCCCTTGTTGCGGATCATCTCACCGAAGCGGGCGAGATCGCGCAGCGTGGTGTTGAGCCCGCCGCCGCCCGACGCCGTGCCGATCGAATCCACCATGAAGTAAGCATCGTTCTCGGCGCCGAGCTTCTGCCAGACCTCCTTCGACAGCAGATCGGCAAGCGACTGGCCCGACGCACGCGCGACGATCCACGCCAGCACTTCGGCGTTCGGCGTCTTGTAGGCGAAGACCTTGCCGTGCTCGCCTTCCTTTTGCAGCTGGGCGAGGAATTCATAGAACGTCCGCGGGCCGCTGTAGTTCGGCGGCAACGGCATCATGCCGCCGGCGCGCGCGTAGTCGAACACCTCGGCCTTCGGATCGGAGTAGTTCTCCGAATATTTCACGCCGATGGTCATATCCATCACTTCGCGCACGGTGGCGTCGCCGTAAGCGGAGTCCTTCAGCTCCGGCACGTACTTCACGACCTGCGCGTTTGGATCGAGCTTTCCTTGCGCGGCGAGCACGGCGGCGAGCGTACCGACGAACGATTTTGTCACGGAGAAAGCGATGTGCGGCGTATGCGCGTTGCCCGCGCCGAAATACTTCTCGTAGATGATCTTGCCCTTGTGCAGCACCAGCAGGCCATCGGTATAGGTCAGCGCCGGCATGTCGCCGAAGGTGATCGCCTTACCATCCATGGTGGTGACGGGAATCTTGTCGATGTCACGCTCGGCGCGCGACAACGGCACGATCGCGCTTTCGCCACGCCAGACATTGGCGGTCGGCGCCAGTTCGCGAATGTGGTTGAAGCCCCAGCGCGTGCCGGGGAATCGGCTGCTGGTGCCGTCATAGAACCGTACCGTCTTGTCCGGCGGCGGCGGAAAACCCTGCATCACCTTGTTCGCGACCGGATCGCTCTCGGCCGCGGTCGGCAGCTTCGGCGGATCGTCGGCACGCGCGACGGTCGCTGCGAGCGCGATCAGGCTGGCGCCGGCCAGAGCGATGAAGCGGGTCATGGGATTTCCTCGCGTGGGTCGATTGCGACTGCATGGTTGCGGAAGACAATGCGCCTGTCCAGCGTAACCATATGATCGGTCGTCCCCGCGCAGGCGGGGACCCAGACTCCGCAGCGGAAGTGATATAGGATGCGCGCGTTGTCGCGGCTGCCGCGACAATCAATGCCAGGGGATCTGGGTCCCCGCCTTCGCGGGGACGACAGCAACCTGAGCCGTTCTCAGAAATACTTCTTCATCTCCGCCAGCAATCCGTCACGCAGGTCGGGACGCGCCATGCCGTAGGCGATGTTGGCGCGAAGGAAGCCGGCGCGCGAGCCGCAGTCGTGGCGCTCGCCCTCGAATTCGAGGCCGTAGAACTTCTGCGACTCCGACAGCTTCTTCATGCCGTCAGTAAGCTGGATCTCGCCGCCCGCACCCTTTTCCTGCGTCTCGAGAATCTTGAATATTTCCGGCTGCAAAATGTAGCGGCCGGTGATCGAGAGATTGGACGGCGCGGTGCCCTTCGGCGGCTTCTCCACCATGCCGTCAACGGCGAACACCTTGCCGTAACGCTCGCCGACGCCGACCACGCCGTATTGATGCGTCATGTCTTCCGGCACGGCTTCCACCGCAAGCAGGTTGGCCTTGTCGCCGAGCGCTTCGGCGGCGGCGATCATCTGCTTCAGCACGCCCGGCGTGTTGAGCACCAGTTCGTCCGGCAACACGACGGCGAACGGCTCGTCGCCGACGATGTCGCGCGCGCACCACACCGCGTGGCCGAGGCCGAGCGGCGCCTGCTGGCGGGTGAAGCTCATGGCGCCGGCCTCGGGCTGGAATTGCGCCAGCAACTCCTGCTCGGCCTTCTTGCCGCGCGCGGCCAGCGTGGTGTCGAGTTCGAACATCTTGTCGAAATGGTCTTCGATCACACCCTTGTTGCGTCCGGTGACGAAGATGAAGTGCTCGATGCCGGCCTCCCTGGCCTCGTCCACCACGTACTGGATCAGCGGCCGGTCGACGATGGTCAGCATCTCCTTCGGCATCGCCTTGGTGGCGGGAAGGACGCGGGTACCAAGACCGGCAACCGGAAACACAGCTTTACGGATTTTCATAAGAACTCTTCGCTCGATGTCGAAAGGATGCCGGAACCGGCCGATGGGTGAATTGGTACCGTGTTTGCAGCCAACAACAAAGGCGGATGTGTGGTGGTCCCTTGACCCTCTCCCCTTGCGGGAGAGGGTGCCTGAGCGAAGCGAAGGCGGGTGAGGGGTAACGGACTCTCCGCTAGACACCCCTCATCCGACGCGGATTTCGTCCGCGCCACCTTCTCCCGCAAGGGGAGACGGGAGAAGAAAGAAGCCACCCCTGCGGCGCTTCGCCATGGTGCGATCGCGGAAAACCTGCGATCTGTTAAGCTGATCGAAACCCTATCGGGGCCTCCTGAAAAGCGACAGAATTTCTGGATAGGGCGACGGTATGCGGATGACGGAACCAGCGATGCGCGGACGACGGCTGATCGGCGGGGTGGCGGGCGCAATGCTCGCAGCACTGGCGATGCCCGGCGTGGCGGCCGCGCAGGGCGTCACCGCCAGCAACGGCCCGCTCTCGTTCTTCGACAACATCTTCACCGGCTCCATCACCAACGGCGCGCCACAGCCGGCGCAACGCTCGCGACCGCCGGCGTCGAGTTCAGCAGCGCAGCCGTGGAGCGGCGAAGACGGCGCGTCCGGTAATCCGCTGATGACCGCGAGCGCAATCCGGCAGGCAGCGGCGAATTTCCCCAACTGCGTCGCCGGAATGTGGCCGGACGCGGCACGGCGCGGCGTCTCGCGCGAGAGTTTCGAACGCTACACGGCGGGCCTCACACCCGACCTGCGGCTGATGGACCTGATGGATTCGCAGCCCGAATTCACCAAGGCGATCTGGGACTATCTCGACATCCTCGTCAGCGACACGCGCATCGCGCGCGGCCGCGAGATCCTGGCGCAATACAAGCCGCAGTTCGATGCGATGGAGCGCGCCTACGGCGTCGACCGCTACATCGTCGCCTCGATCTGGGGCATCGAGTCGAACTACGGCACCCAAGGCGGCGACCGCAGCGTTGTGAACTCCACCGCGACGCTTGCCTGCGTCGGCCGCCGTCAGGCCTATTTCAAGGATGAATTCCTTGCGGCGCTGGAAATCCTGCATCGCGGCGACGTGCGGCCCGAACATCTCAAGGGTTCGTGGGCCGGCGCATTCGGCGGCACGCAATTCATGCCGACCTCGTTCAAGCGCTACGCCGTCGACTTCGATGGCGACGGCCGCCGCGACGTCGTCGACAATCCAACCGACCTGATCGCCTCCACCGCCAACAACCTCAAGAAGGACGGCTGGCAGAGCGGACAGACCTGGGGTTACGAGGTCGCCGTGCCGCGCGGCTTCAACTACATGCTGGCGGATCGCGGAAAGAGCATGACGCTGGCGCAATGGGAGCATCTCGGCGTGAAGCGGCCGGATGGCAAAGCCTTCCCGCGCCCAAGCGACAAGGCCTATCTGCTCGCGCCCGCAGGCGCGGAAGGCCCCGGCTTCCTGATGCTGCAAAACTTCCGCGTCATCATGAAATACAATCCGGCGGAAGCCTACGCGCTCGCCATCGGCCACTTCGCCGATCGCCTGCGCGGCGGCCAGCCGTTCGTGCAGCCGTGGCCGCGGCAGGAGCGCGTGCTGTCGCGCGCCGAGCGGCTGGAATTGCAGCAGCTTCTCGCCCAGCGCGGCTTCTATCGCGGCACGCCGGACGGCCAGATCGGCAGCATGACCCGCGAAGCGCTGCGCGGCTTCCAGGCCTCCATCGGCACCGCCGCCGATGGCTTTGCATCGTCGGACGTACTGGACCGGCTGCGGAGGCGGTGAGGAAGCCGCCTCAAAATCGGACTCGATCGCAAGGCCTCTCGTCACTCACCGAGTCGTCCCCGCGAAGGCGGGGACCCAGACTCCGCAGCGACCGTGATGCGAAAAGTGTCCGTGCACGCGCTTACGATAAATAATCAAGGCCAGGGATTCTGGGTCCCCGCCTGCGCGGGGGCGACGATTTCGTGTTGCAAATTCGCCCACAAAACGAATGTCGGGTCAGCCTCTCCGGGTGATGCTATTACTTGACTCTACTTGCGACTAAGCGCATGAGCGAAGCATGATGCGCGCGATTTTCATGGCCAACAAACGTGCCGCCCTTTTCGGGGCGGGCCGTCTGCGCGCGTAAACTTCTCAAGCTTTTCGCACAGACCACCCTCACCCCGCCGGTTCGGACGGGGCGATCGACATGCGTCTCCCGTTCGCGGCCCGAACAGGAGACCTGCAATGACTGCCATTCATCAAAGACCGTCCGGCCACAATCTCTCCGGCTTGTGGCTGCCGCTGATCACGCCGTTTCGCGACGGCCATCTCGACGTCGTCTCGCTGCGTCGGCTGGTACGCTACTACGCAACGACGGCCATCGACGGCCTGATCCTCGGCGCTACCACCGGCGAGGGCCTCGTGCTCGATGAGATCGAGGCCGAGCGGCTGGCCTCGATCTGTGCCGCCGAGCTTCACGCCGCGCGACGACATATGCCGATCTATCTGGGGCTTGCCGGCAGCGACACCCGCAAGGTCGCGGCGATGATCGCGCGCACCGAGGCATGGCCGATCGACGGCTATCTGATTTCCGCGCCGGCCTACACGCGGCCGTCGCAGCAGGGCGTGTATCTGCACTTCGCGGCGCTGAGCGACGCCACATCGCGGCCGATCATGCTCTACAACATCCCGTACCGGACGGCGGTGAACATCAATAATGACACCATGCTGCGGCTCGCGGAGCGACCCAACATCGTCGGCCTCAAGGATTGCTCGGCCGACACGCTGCAATCGGTCGATCTGTTGTGCCGCCGGCCATCCAGCTTCGCGGTGCTGACCGGCGAGGACGCGCTGTTCTACAGCGCGCTGGCGCAGGGCGCCGACGGCGGCATCCTCGCCTCCGCCCATGTCGAAACCGCCGCCTTCGCGCAAGTCGCTGGGCATGTCCGCGCCGGCAACCAGCCCGCCGCGCTGGCAGCGTGGAGCACGATCGCCGACCTGCCGCGCCTGCTGTTCGCCGAACCCAGCCCCGCACCGATCAAGCACTGGCTGTGGCGGCAGGGCCTGATCGACAGCCCGGAGGTGCGGCTGCCGATGGTGCCGGTCAGCGAGGAACTGGCAGCCAGAATCGAGCGGTGGATGACGACGGAAATGGCCCTTGCCGGGGCCTGAACGGCCGCCCGTTCACCCTTCCCCGGAAAGATATCCGCGATAGCCTTGACGATCGGTTGTCCCGCCCCCTTATGGTCCGCCGGAGCCGGCACGCCTGCCCGGTTCCGGCCCGATTTGACCGCTATAGCGGCTCTATTACTCTGGCGAACGAGCGCATGTCGAAGCTGAAAACCCTGCGACGCCTGTTACGCGAACGAGGAACGCTTGCCGTCCTCGCAATCGCGGGGCTGATGCTGTTCGCCATCGCGGCACCGGCCTCGGCGCAGTTGTTTCCCTTCTTCGGCGGCGGCCCGCAGCAGCCGCAGCGCCACCAGCGCGGCGGGGGCGGCGGCTTCTTCAGCAATCCGTTCTTCTCGCCATTCGAGCAGCGCCCGCCGCCGCAACGCGAGCGCCCGGTCGAGCGGCAGGATTTCTCGCGTGCGCCGGCGCCGGAAAAACGCGAGGTGCAACCCGACCGCTATGTGCTGGTGCTGGGCGACGCCATGGCCGACTGGCTCGGTTACGGTCTCGAAGACGCGCTGAGCGAAACGCCGGAACTGGGCGTGGTCCGCAAGCACAAGACGGTGTCGGGCCTCATCCGCTACCAGCCCAAGGGCGAGCCCTCCGACTGGGCGGCGGCGGCCAAGGAAATTCTCGCGACCGAAAAACCCGAAGTGATCGTGATGATGCTTGGCCTGCACGACCGGATGCCGATCCGCGAGCCGGCCGCCGACAAGAAGGCCGACGCCAAGACCGACAACAAGCCGGACGGCAAGCCGCCCGCGGCCAAGCCGAACGACGCGGATGACGACGATCCGGACTTGCAGATTGCAGCGCCCGAGAAGGGCGCGCACGGCGCTCACGGCGTTTATCAATTCCGCGACGAGCGCTGGGGCGAGTTCTACAGCAAGAAGATCGACGAGACGATCGCAGTGCTTAAAAGCAAGGGCGTTCCGGTACTGTGGGTCGGCCTGCCCTCGATCCGCGGCACCAAATCGACCTCGGACGCACTCTATCTTAATTCGCTCTATCGCGACGCCGCCGGACGCGCGGGCATCACCTATGTCGACCTGTGGGACGGCTTCGTCGACGAGTCCGGCCGCTACCTCGCGCAAGGCCCCGACTTTGAGGGCCAGATCCGCCGCCTGCGTTCGAGCGACGGCGTCTATTTTACCAAGGCCGGCGCGCGCAAGCTGGCGCACTACGTCGAGCGCGAGATCAGCCGCGTGCTGGCGGGACGCCCGACCACCATCGAAATCCCCACCGAGCCCGGCACGCCGGAGGCCGAAGCCAAGCCGGGCGTACCTGCACCGCGTCCGATCGCCGGCCCGGTGATCCCGCTGGTCGCATCCTCTGTCGGCACCGACGAGTTGCTGGGCGCCGCCAACGTGCGTCCGGCATCGGTCGACCCATTGGTGACGAAAACGCTGGTGAAGGGCGACGCGTTGACGCCACCGCCCGGCCGCGCCGACGACCCTGCATGGCCACGTCGGGAAGTTGCGCGCGAACGCGCCGGCGAGCCGGTGGTCGCAGCGGTGACGCCCGCGAACGGCACGCCGGCGAGCGGCGCACGGCCCGGCGAGAAGCCGAAACGGCAGCACATCATCGTTCGCACCAACGATCAGCGTTTCGGCGATGCCTCGCCACAACAGCGCCGCACGGCGCCGCCGCGCCCCTTGCCGCCGCCACCCGGCCCCGCCGACTGGCTGTCGCGGCTGTTCAGGTAGGGCGCGCGATACGCTGTTCTTTAGGGTGACAGTCGAGTCATCCGTTTTCGTTACAATTACCGGCGTCATGCGCGGACTTGATCCGCGCATCCATCGTCTTTGACGAAGAAGGATGGGTTGCCGGGTCAAGCCCGGCAACGACACGCCGGTCTACAGCAGCGTCCCGCTCAGGATCAGCAGCGCCACGCTGAAATAGATCATCAGCCCGGTGACATCGACCAACGTTGCAACGAACGGCGCCGACGCGCTCGCGGGGTCGAAGCCGACGCGTTGTAAAATGAACGGCAGCATCGAGCCGGCGACCGAGCCGAACGTCACCACGCCGACCAGCGCGGCCGCCACCGTCAGCGCCACCAGCATCCAATGCTCGCCGTAGTCGTAGATGCCGAGCTTCTGCCACGCCACCACGCGGAGGATGCCGATGACGCCGAGCATCGCGCCGAGGATCAGGCCGGTCGGCAGTTCGCGCAGCGCCACGCGCCACCAATCGCCGAGCTTCACTTCGCGCAACGCCAGTGCGCGGATCAGGAGCGAGGTCGCCTGCGAGCCGGAGTTACCGCCCGAACTCATGATCAGCGGAATGAACAAGGTCAGCACGATGGCCTTTTCCAGTTCGCCCTCGAAGTGCTGCATGGCGCTGGCGGTCAGCATCTCGCCGACGAACAGCACGCAGAGCCAACCGCCGCGCTTGCGGATCATGCCCGGAAGTCCGACTTGCAGATAAGGCTCGTCGGTGGCGGCCATACCGCCGAATTTCTGCACGTCCTCGGTGTTCTCTTCGATGATGGTGTCGATGATGTCATCGACCGTGACAATGCCAAGTAAATGCCCGGCCTTGTCGATCACCGGCACCGCGAGAAGGTCGTGCTTGGAGATCAGCCGCGCCACGTCCTCGCGGTCGATCAGCGGCGAGGTGGTGATCGGCTCGCGCACCGCGAGCGCCATGATGTTGTCGGTCGGCTCACCGGCGATCAGGCGGCGCAACGACACCGCACCGACAAGGCGGCGGGTGTAGGCGTCCAGCACATAGATCGCGTAGACGGTTTCGCGGGTGCGCTCGACCTGACGGATGTGCTGCAAGGTGCGCTCCACCGTCCAGGTCGCGGGCACGCTGACGAACTCCGTCGTCATAATGGCGCCGGCGGTGTTTTCCGGATAGGCGAGCAGCCCTTCGATGGTCGTGCGCGAGGCCGTGTCGAGCCCCTGCATCAGTTCGCTGCGCGCAGGCTCGTCGAGCTGCTGCACGAGGTCGGCGGCCATATCCGCCGACATGCCCGCGAGCAGAATGGTCGCGGTCTTGCGCGGCAAGGCGGCAACAATCTCCGGGCCGAAATTCAATTCCGGCTTGTCGAGAATCTGCACCGACATCTCGACCGGCAGCAGCACCAGCACTGCCGCCGCGTCGTCGGAGTCGAGTTGATTGAGGATTTCGACGTTGTCGGCGATATGCCCGTCGCTCAGCCGCGAGGCCAAGGCCAGCGTATCGACGGCGCCATCCGCCGTTTCAATGATTTCCGTCATAGCTCACCTTCGGGGACTGCCGATAACGGCAGCGCGGTGAGCTAGCTCACAAGCGCTCAGACCGCAGAGGCTGTCATCGGCAATGGACCTGGCAAATTGCCCGGACTGTCGCTTGGCATAATGTCGTGGTTTCCAGTGATGAGACGCGGGCCATGGCCGACACGTCTCGCGCCGCTGACATGGTCCCTCACGGCGACGGCGTCAAGAAAAAAGCGCGCGATGGATGTGCTTGCCAAAAGCTTCGTCGTCCCCGCGCAGGCGGGGACCCAGACTCCGCAGCAGGCGTGATGACAGAAAGCGCCTGTTGCGCGTACCTGCGATCACCATGAAGGCCAGGGGTAATGGGTCCCCGCCTGCGCGGGGACGACGACAACCCTGATTGCTTCCCGATCGGCGCGCGCGTTAGCCGCCGAGCTTCGCCATCAGCGCGTCCGACACCTCGAAGTTGGCGTAGACGTTCTGCACGTCGTCGTGCTCGTTGAGCAGGTCGATCAGCTTCAGCAGCTTCTCGCCGGTGTCGTCGTCCACCGCCACGGTGTTCTGCGGCCTCCAGACCAACGCCACCTTGCGCGCCTCCCCGAACTTCACTTCGAGTGCCTTGGCGACATCGCGGAAGGTTTCCTGCGACGCGTAGACTTCGTGGCCGCCCTCGCCAGAGACGACGTCATCGGCGCCGGCATCAATGGCGGCTTCCAGCATGTCGTCGGCAGAGGCCTTGGCAGCGTCGTATTCGATCACGCCGAGGCGGTCGAACATGAACGACACCGAGCCGGTTTCACCTAAGTTGCCGCCGGATTTGGTGAAGTAGGAGCGGATGTCGGACGCGGCGCGATTACGGTTGTCGGTCAGGACTTCCATGATGACGGCGACGCCGCCGGGACCGTAGCCCTCGTAGCGGATTTCATCGTAGTTCTCCGCTTCGTTGCCCAGCGCCTTCTTGATGGCGCGTTCGATATTGTCCTTCGGCATGTTTTCGGCCCGCGCCGCGATCACCGCCGCGCGCAACCGCGGGTTCATCGCCGGGTCGGGGGTGCCGAGCTTGGCGGCCACGGTGATTTCCCGCGCCAGTTTGCTGAACAGCTTCGACTTCTGGGCGTCCTGACGCCCCTTGCGATGCATGATGTTCTTGAACTGGGAATGCCCGGCCATGCAGAAAATGCTCCTCGATCTCGCAAAATCTCTCCAAGGCGCGGCTTATAAGCCCGGCTCCGGCAAATTCAAAGCGGCAGTCGCGGCCCTCGTGCCGGAAGCGCTGCACCCGGCTTGGTTAACCGCCGGTTTACGGGGCGGTGCGATGATCGGGGAACAGTCACAGATCGGGACATCTCCATCATGGCGCTGGCGCTCTTCCGCAAACGAACCTCTGCGGCGGCCGATGCCGAGCCATCCGTTCCCGCTCCGGCCGCGAACGCGCCGCCCGCCACCGGCACGGAGGCGATCCGCGATCCGGCCAAGGACATCCTCGGCCTGCTGGAACTGGAACTCGGGGCGATGATCCGCCAGCTTGAGCACACCGCCACATCGGTGGCGGGCGGCGCCGACGGCACCGCCGCGACGCTCCAAACCATCCGCCAGCGCACCGACGCGCTGACCGGGCGCGCCGGGACTGCCAGCCAGACCGCCGCCACCTTCACCGAGGCGGCGGATCGCTTCACCAGTTCGGCGGACGGCATCAATAGCCAGGTCCGCGAGGCCGGCCGGCTCGCCGACCAGGCCAGCGCGGCCGCCGCCGACGCGGGCGCCAATGTCGACCGGCTGCGCGAGTCCTCCGCCGCCATCGACACCGTCGTCAACCTGATCGCCACCATCGCGAAGCAGACCACGCTGCTGGCGCTCAACTCCACCATCGAGGCGGCGCGCGCGGGCGAGGCTGGGCGCGGCTTCGCCGTGGTCGCCTCCGAGGTGAAGGCGCTTGCGGTGCAGACCCAGCTTGCCACCGAGGAGATCAAGAAGAAGATCGACGCGTTGCAACAGGACGCCGCCAGCTCGATCGACGCCGTGCATCGCATCTCCAGCGCCATCGACGCGATCCGCCCGGTGTTCGGCCACGTCAACGAGGCGGTCGCCGAACAGGGCGTGACCACCGGCGAAGTGGTGAGCAACGCCTCCACAGCGTCCAGTTTCATCGCCTCCGTCGGCGACAGCGCCGCCGATATCGATGCCGCGACCCGCGAAGCCGAAGCCCACGGCCTGACTGTCGCGCAGGCCGGCGAAGCGATGACGCAACTCACCGAAAAGCTGAAGGCGCGCTGCGCCGTGCTGCTACGGCGCGAGGACCATACCGACTGGCGGATGCGTGAACGGCTGCCGTGCCATCTCGGCATCAACATCGCCGGTGCGCAACCGATCAAGGCCGCGGTCTACGAACTCTCGTTGGAAGGCCTGCTGATCGGCAGTAGCGGGACACAAGGCCTGCCGCTCAACGCGCCGTTCGCCGCCACGCTCGACGGCATCGGCGCGTGCCAGATCCGCTGCATCGAACGGACGCAAGCCGGTGTGAAAGCGGAATTCGTCGCAGCCGACGCGGCGCTGAGCAACGCCATCGAGGACAGGCTGTGGGCGATCCACGACGAGAATACCGAGTTCGTCACCCGCGCCATGCAGGCGGGCGAAACGCTGTCGAAGATGTTCAACGATGCAGTCACAAGCGGCGCGGTCACGCTCGACGATCTGTTCGACGAGAACTACATCGCGATCCCGAGCACCGATCCGGTGCAGCACCGCACCCGCTTCCTCGACTGGACCGAACGCGCGCTGCCGGCGTTTCAGGAAACGTTCCTCGCCAAGGACAAGCGCATGGCGTTCAGCATCGCGGTGGATCGCAACGGCTATCTTCCGGTGCATAACAAGATCTACTCGCAGCCGCAGCGGCCGGGCGATGTCGTATGGAATACCGCCAACAGCCGCAACCGCCGCATCTTCAACGATCCCGCCGGATTGGCGGCCGGCCGCAACACCCGCGCCTATCTGATCCAGAGCTACGCCCGCGACATGGGCAACGGCGTCACCGTGATGATGTGCGAGATCGACGTACCGATCTGGGTCAACGGCCGCCACTGGGGCGGCTTCCGCACGGCGTACAAGCTCTAGTCTATCGCGTTCGCATGTGGCTGCCGTGTCGTCAGCGGCAGGCAGCGTTTCGCGCGGCAGGCATGGCAAGGAAAGTGATGGTTGCCGGCGCGAACGTCACGACACCCGCGGCTGTGGCATGACCGTCGATCGCCGGCAATGCATCGTGCGCTTTCAAAGCGAGCCTTTCGCCGTTCAATTGCACGGTCGCGTCCTGCAACTGCGGCGCATCGAGCGTATAGCGCAGGGATACATCAGGGACCCTGAGTGCATGTGTCGTGCCGCGATCAGTGTTGATCGCCAGCACTGCGACACCGCCTGAGACATCGCGCAGGCAATGCGCGTAAACATGCAGAGCAGAATCGCGCGGCCGGCCGGCATTGAGGACCGTGCTTCCCATCAGCTTTCGCCATAGCAACGCGCCCCAGTAGTTCGGGCGCGGCGTCAATGTCGCCTGATCGAGCAGCCCGTAATCGCTGGCTGCCAGCGTGTTGTGCATCACCACCTGCACACCGGCCTTGGCAAGACGGCCGAGCTGATCGAGATAGCGGAACGTATCGCGGAATGTCGTCGCGTAGCGATCGCCGCCGCACGCGGCTTCGGCGGTCTCGGTAAGCCAGATCGGCTTGCCGGGCGCGAAGCGGTCGCGTAGCGCGCGTTGAAACGCGAAGGCGCGATCGGTGCGCGCCAACCGCTCCTCGGACAGCGCGGTGTGGGGATTCGCGTGGCCCGAGCAGCGCTCCGACAACATGTCGTAATGATGATACGAGAACGCGTCGATGCCGGGTTTGGTGGCCGCGGCAAACTCCGGCGCCGTCGCGACCTCGCCGGACAGGCCGGGCCCGAGCACCATGATCGACGGATCGTCCCACTTGATGAAGGCATGGAAGGTCGCGAAGTCGCGGCCATATGCGCTGGCGTTGTAGTCCGACGGCACGCCGCCCATACCCGCGAGGTCCGGCTCGTTCATGAACTCGGCGGCGGCGATCCGGCCGCCGATACCACGCGTGTAGGAAATCAGCCGGCGCGCCTGATCCGCATTCCAGGCGCCGTTGACGTCGCGCGCGCCCGCGCTGACGGCGAAGGACGTGACCAGCTTGGCATCGACAATCTTGGCGAAATCGACCACGTCGTGCCACTGCTGCCGGGTCAGCACGCCGTTGAAGCCCGATGGCGGCGGCACCGGCAAAGGATGATCCGTATCGGCGAAGTAAACCCCGTTCGCCCAGGTGCCGCTGACGCGCATATAGGCTGGGCCCAACGCCGCCGCGAGCCGGCGCAATTTCAGATTGGTCAGATCGATGGGCGGGCGATAGGCATAAGGGCTCGAGCGTCCGCCCTCTTCGTTGATCGTCGGTCCATATGGCTTCCAGAACCGGCCGCCGGTGACCTCGACCATCTCGATGTTATAGGACTGGAAGCGGGCATCGACCGTCCCAATCCGGACCATCGTGGACGGCGCAATCGCGACCGCCTCGGCAGGGACAGCCGCATCCGTCGTCGCCGCCAGCAGCGCGGCACCGAACCCCAGCGCAATCAGCCTGTGACAACGGCGTCGGCGAAATCCCATGCGCGTCGCACTCCCTAATGCAGCGCGGCCGGACACACCGCAGCCTGCGTCACCAGAACGATGGCACCGCCGGCTCCAAACGTCCACCGACGCGCACCGGTGCAACCTTGATCGCGAGCCCGGTGTTGTCGTCGGTCTCCACCGCGATACCGCTCATCGTCGCGACACCTTCGGCGGGCTCGAAGCGCGCCGAGGGAATGCCGGTGGTGAAGCGGCGCAACGGCTCCTCCTTTTTCATGCCGATGACGGAATCGTAGTCGCCGGTCATGCCGGCGTCGGTCATGTAGGCGGTGCCGCCGGGCAGGATCTGGTGATCCGAGGTCGGGATATGCGTGTGGGTACCAACCACGAGACTGGCGCGGCCGTCGCAAAAATGACCGGCGCCCTGCTTCTCGCTGGTGGCTTCGCAATGGAAATCGACCACGATGGCGTCGGCCGCCTGCCGCAAAGGACAGGCCTCGAGCTCGCGGTCGATCATCGCGAACGGATCGTCCACCGGCTCCATGAAAAGGCGGCCGAGCGCGTTGATGACCAGCGCGCGCTTGCCGGTGCGGGTTTCCACCAGCGCCGCGCCACGTCCCGGCGTGCCGGGCATGTAGTTGATCGGGCGCACCAGACGCGGCGCGCGCTCGATGAATACCAGCGCCTCTTTCTGATTCCACGAATGATTGCCAAGCGTCACCGCATCGGCGCCAGCGTCGATGAAGTCGTTGTAGATTGCCTCGGTGATGCCGAAGCCGCCGGCGGAATTCTCGCCGTTAACGACTGTGAGATCGAGCTTCCAGTCAGCAATGGCCTTGGGAAGGTGCTCCATGATGGCGTCGCGGCCGGAGCGCCCGACCACGTCGCCGATAAACAGAATGCGCAATTGAACTAGCTCCGCAAATCGATGCATTCGAGGTCGGTGAGAACGACATCGAGCATCGCGTCATGATGTGATGCGGGAACAGTTTCGACCTCCTGCACGGCAAAAGCAACTCCGGCGGCGACAACCGGCTTTTGCGCGCGCAGCACCGCCAGCGTGCGGTCGTAGTAGCCGCCGCCGTAGCCGATGCGATGGCCGCGCCGGTCGAAGGCGGCGAGCGGCACCAGCAAGATATGCGGGACAGACTGCGGCACGGTGTCGGCCGGATGCCGCGTGCCGAACGGGCCCGCAACCAGTGCATCGCCCTCGCGCCACGCGCGGAAGATCAAGGGCGCATCGCGCGCGATGACCGCGGGCAAAGCAAGTTGTGCGCCCCGCGCCGCGAGTGCGCGCATCAACGGCAGCGGATCGGCCTCGTTACGCATCGGCATGTAGCTGGCGACGACGGTGCTTGGGGTGATATCAAAAATATCCGCAAACGCCGCGAGGCGTTGCGCGGCGGCCTCGCGCGCCAGATCGTTCAACGCATCGCGCCGCGCGAGCGCGGCTGTGCGCAACATGTTTTTGTTTTGATCGATCGCCATCGTTTCCGTCATGCCCGGCTTTATGCCGGGCATCCACGTTCTTTCCACGCCGCACACTAAAGACGTGGATGCCCGGGACAAGCCCGGGCATGACGACAACTATAATCAAAAATAAAAGTGCGAAGCCGCGATGGCCGTTGGAGCGCTCGATCCCGGAGTTCCCTACGAAAGTAGGTGGGCACCATATGTCCGGGTCCACGGACCCGGCCAGGGACAGTTCCCTAAAGGATCGATAAGGCCCCGGGGATATATGGCTCCTGACG
>JAFKKM010000099.1 GCA_017305555.1 Hyphomicrobiales bacterium
TTCGAAGCGGTGCTGTTCTCGGAAGGGTTGGCCCAATTCCGCGAAGTGCTGGAGCCCGGCGCCGCCGTGCTGCTCAAGCTCGGCGCCGAGTTGCAGGGCGACGATGTCCGCGCGCGGGTGCTGCACGCCGAACCGCTCGACGACGCGGCCGCCAAGACCCAGAAGGGGCTGCGGATATTCCTGCGCGACACCAAGCCGCTCGATTCGATCACCAAGCGTCTGCAGGCGCCCGGTGCCGGCGCGGCTAATGGGAATATTTCCCTTGTGTTGCGTCTCGACCCGCAAACCGAGGTGGAGTTCGAATTGTCCGGCCGCTTCCCGGTGTCACCGCAGATCGCCGGCGCCATCAAGGCGGTTCAAGGGGTTGAGCAGGTCGAAACGCTGTAGTGGGGCGCGTCCGGTTCCCGTTGGAAGCGGGGGACCGGTGAGGTGGATTCGAGCCTCGGATTCCCTTGCTTATGGCCGGGTACGCCGCTATATACCGCGCCATCTCACACGGAAACATGGCTGATTTGGCCGTCCGGTGGCTATCCGGGCCGCAAAGCATGTCGCTTTGAAGCTCGTATTGCTCACACGTTTCCGGAGGAACCAACCGGAGAATTAAAAAATGTCACTTCCTGATTTCACTATGCGTCAGTTGCTTGAGGCTGGCGTTCACTTCGGCCACCAGTCGCACCGCTGGAATCCCAAAATGGCCGAGTACATTTTCGGTGCGCGCAACAACATCCACATCATCGACCTCGCGCAGACCGTACCGATGCTGCATCGTGCGTTGCAGGCGGTGAGCGACACCGTCGCCAGGGGTGGCCGCATCCTGTTCGTCGGCACCAAGCGCCAGGCACAGGACGGTGTTGCCGAAGCTGCGAAGCGCTCGGCGCAGTACTTCGTCAATTCGCGCTGGCTCGGCGGCACGCTGACCAACTGGAAGACGATCTCCGGCTCGATCAAGCGTCTGCGCCATCTCGACGAAGTGCTGTCGTCGGGCGATGCCAGCGCTTACACCAAGAAAGAGCGCCTGACCTTGCAGCGCGAGCGCGACAAGCTCGACCGCTCGCTCGGCGGCATCAAGGACATGGGCGGCTTGCCCGACCTGATCTTCGTGATCGACACCAACAAGGAAGACATCGCGATCCAGGAAGCCCAGCGGCTCAACATCCCGGTCGCGGCGATCGTCGATACCAATTGCGATCCGAAGGGCATCACCTATCTCGTGCCCGGCAATGACGACGCCGGCCGCGCTATCAGCCTCTATTGCGATCTGATTGCACGCGCTGCGATCGACGGCATTTCGCGTGCGCAAGGCGATGCCGGCATCGATATCGGCGCGGCCGTGAAGCCGACCGCCGAGGAACTCCCGGCGACCGCCGGATTCCAGGGATTGGCCGGCCCGCGCGGCACTGCCGACGACCTCAAGAAGCTCACTGGCGTGTCCGGCGAGATCGAGAAGAAGCTCAACGACCTCGGCATCTTCCATCACTGGCAGTTGGCCGAACTCGACAGCGCGACCGCGCACAAGATCGGCGAAGAAGTCGGTCTGCCGAGCCGCGCTGACGCTTGGGTCGCGCAGGCCAAGGCGCTCACCGCCGAGGCGGAATAACTGTTCGCGTCGCGGCCGGTCGCAACCGGCCGCGCGCCTTTCGGTTTTATCACTTGAGACATCCCTGATGGTGAGCGGCGCGGCGGCAACGTCGCGGCGTTCGCCCGGACAGGCAAAGGAAAACGGACATGGCAACGATCAGCGCGGCAATGGTCAAGGAACTTCGCGAGACCACGGGCGCCGGCATGATGGACTGCAAGGCGGCGCTGACGGAAAACGGCGGCGACATGCAGGCCTCCATCGACTGGCTGCGCAAGAAGGGTCTTTCGAAGGCTGCCAAGAAGGCCGGCCGCGTTGCCGCTGAAGGTCTGATCGGTGCGATGACGTCCGGCAACAAGGGCGTCGTCGTCGAGGTCAATTCCGAAACCGATTTCGTCGCGCGTAACGAACAGTTCCAGGGTCTGGTCAAGATGATCGCGCAGGTCGCGCTGCACGCAGGCGCCGACGTCGAGAAGATCAAGGCCACCAAGGTCGGCTCCGCCACCGTCGAAGCCGCGATCAACGACGCCATCGCCACCATCGGCGAGAACATGTCGCTGCGTCGTGCCGCTTCGCTCGAAGTCGGCAAGGGCGTGGTTGCGAGCTACGTTCATGGCGCGGTGATCGACGGCGCCGGCAAGATGGGCGTGATCGTCGCGCTGGAATCCGCCGGCAAGGCTGACGAACTGGCGGCGCTCGGCCGTCAGATCGCGATGCATGTCGCCGCCGCCAACCCGCTGGCGCTCGATGCGAGCGGCCTCGACCCGGAAGTCGTCAAGCGCGAGAAGGACGTGCTCGCTGACAAGTATCGTCAGCAGGGCAAGCCGGACAACGTGATCGAGAAGATCGTCGAGTCCGGCCTCAAGACCTACTACAAGGAAGTCTGCCTGCTGGAGCAGTCCTTCATCCACGACACCGGCAAGTCGGTGGCGCAGGCGGTGAAGGAAGCCGAAGGCAAGGTCGGCGGTCCGGTGAAAATCGCTGGCTTTGTGCGCTATGCTCTCGGCGAGGGAATCGAGAAGGCCGAGTCAGACTTCGCTGCCGAAGTCGCCGCCGCGAGCGGACAGACCAAGGCTTGATGCCGGAGTAAAGGCATCGGGAGGCGTCGGCGTAGAAGCAAAGGCTCATCGGAGGATCGATCGCATCATGGGTGAGCCAGTCTACCGCCGGGTCGTCGTCAAGCTGTCGGGTGAGTATTTCGCCGGCGGCAAGCCGTTCGGCATCGATCAGGAAACCATCGATCGCGTTGCCGGCGATCTGGTCGCCGCGCGGCAGCTTGGCGTCGAAATCGCCGTCGTTGTCGGCGGCGGCAACATCTTTCGCGGCGTCGAGGTCTCGTCGCGGGGCGTGTCCCGCCCGACCGGCGACACCATGGGCATGTTGGCCACCGTCATGAATTGTCTGGCGCTGGAAGCCGCGCTGGAACGGCGCGGCCAGGCGGCGCGGACCCTGTCGGCGATGGTGATGCCGCAGGTTTGCGAACTGTTCACCCGAGGCGCGGCGCACCGCTATCTGGCCGATGGCAAGATCGTGCTGCTGGCCGGCGGCACCGGCAATCCGTTTTTCACGACCGACACCACCGCGGTGCTGCGGGCCGGCGAGATCGGCGCCGAGGCGGTGCTCAAGGCTACCAATGTCGACGGCGTCTATAGCGCCGACCCCAAGCGCGACCCGGCCGCCAAGCGGTTCGATCGCCTGACCCATTCGCAGGCCCTGGAGGGCGGCTATAAGGTGATGGATGCCACCGCATTCGCCCTTGCCCGCGAAACGTCGCTGCCTATCATTGTGTTTTCCATCGTGGAGGCGGGATCGATCGGGGCGATTCTCAGCGGGACGGGATACGGCACCATTGTCGCCGGCTGATGCGATGGCCGGGCCAAGGTGCCCGGATCGCGCTTTCGAACAAGGCTTCTCAAGAATAAGACGTCTTAAGAACAAGACTGGATTTCAAGAAGGAGAGCGGTATGCCGTCCGGGAGTTTCGACATCAACGAATTGAAACGGCGTATGCAGGGCGCGACCCAGTCGCTCAAGCACGAGTTGGGCGGGTTACGCACCGGGCGTGCGGCGGCGTCGATGCTTGAACCGGTGCAGGTCGAAGCCTATGGCAGCCACATGCCGCTGAACCAGCTTGCTACCGTCAGCGTGCCGGAGCCGCGTCTGTTGTCGGTGCAGGTCTGGGACAAGTCGATGGTCAAGGCGGTGGAGAAAGCCATCGTCGATTCCAACCTCGGCCTCAGCCCGGCCACTGAAGGCCAAGTGCTGCGGCTGCGCATTCCCGAACTCAACGAAGAACGCCGCAAGGAACTGGTGAAGGTCGCGCACAAATACGCCGAAGCCGCCAAGGTCGCGGTGCGTCACGTTCGTCGCGATGGTCTCGACACCCTGAAGAAGCTTGAAAAGGGGAGCGAGATTTCCGAGGACGATGAGAAGCGCCTCGCCGGTGACGTGCAGAAGGCCACCGACAGCGTAATCGCCGAGATCGACCAGATGCTGGCCGGCAAGGAAAAGGAAATCCTCACCGTCTAACCTCACGGATCGCAGCCGCGCTTCCAGGAACCCAACCGATGTCGAATGTCGCAATGCCCTTGACCGATGGACCGGATCGCTCCGGTACGCCGGAGCATGTTGCGATCATCATGGATGGCAACGGACGCTGGGCGGCGGCGCGCAGCCTGCCGCGCGCCGAGGGCCATCGCCGTGGCGTCGAGGCCTTGCGGCGCGTGGTCCGCGCCGCCAATGAGTTGGGCATCCGATATCTCACGATCTTCTCGTTCAGCTCCGAGAATTGGTCGCGGCCGGCGAGCGAGATCGGCGACCTGTTCGGTCTGCTGCGCCGTTTCATCCGCAACGACCTTGCGTCCCTGCATCGCGATGGCGTGCGGGTCCGGGTGATCGGCGAACGCGAAGGGCTGGATCCAGACATCGTGGCGCTGCTCGACGAGGCCGAGGAACTGACGCGCGGCAATGTCCGGCTCAACCTGACGGTCGCGTTCAACTACGGCTCGCGGCAGGAAATCGCCAACGCCGCGCAGCGTCTGGCGCGCGAAGTCGCCGAAGGTAAGCGCGATCCCTCCAGCATCGATGTCGCCGCGATCTCCGGATATCTCGATACGTCAAGCATTCCGGATCCGGATCTTATCATTCGCACCTCGGGCGAGCAGCGCCTCTCGAATTTCCTGATGTGGCAGGCTGCCTACAGCGAACTGGTGTTCGTGCCGGTGCATTGGCCGGATTTCGACAAGGCTGCGCTTGAGGAGGCCATTGCCGAATACGCCAAGCGCGAGCGCCGTTTCGGCGGCCTCGCCGCCAAAGCCGGATCGGGCCGCGCGTGACGCCGCAACAGGCGCCGCCGGCCGGCAACGACGTGCGCGATTCCAGAAATCTGATGCTGCGAATCCTGGCGGGTGCGGTGCTGGCGCCGCTGACCATTGCGGCGGCTTATTTCGGCGGCTGGTTGTGGGTTGTTCTGGCCACGCTTGCGACGATGGGCATGTACGCCGAATGGTTGTTCGTGGTGCAAGCGATGAGGCCACGCCTCACGGCGGCCGGGGCCGTGCCGCTGGCGGCTGCCGGCGCGGCACTTGCTCTCGGACTTTCGGGATGGGCGCTGCTGGCGATTGCCGTAGGGCTGGTTGCCGTTGCGGCGCTGGCGTCCGTCAATCGGGTATGGGCGCTTGCGGGATTGCTCTATGCCGCCGCCGCGCTGTTCGGGGCGGTGCTGGTGCGGGCCGATCTGCAATCCGGTTTCATCGCGCTGCTGTTCGTGCTGCTGGTGGTCTGGATGACCGATATCGGCGGTTATTTCGCCGGTCGTGGCATCGGGGGACCAAAGCTCTGGGTCCGCGTTAGCCCCAAGAAAACCTGGGCCGGCGCCATCGGCGGTTTTGCCGGGAGCCTTGCGGTGGCGGCGGGTTTCGCCGCCTCGGGATTAGGCCGGATGGTGCCGTTGTTGCTGCTTGGGGCGGTGCTATCGGTGGTATCGCAGCTCGGCGACCTGTTCGAATCCGCTGTGAAGCGGCGCTTCGGCGTCAAGGATTCCAGCAACGTCATTCCCGGCCATGGCGGCTTGCTCGACCGGCTTGACGGTTTCGTCGCGGCCATTGTCATGGCCGCTGTGATCGGCGTAATGCGTGGTGGTCTCGATGGTGCGGGCCGCGGCCTTATGATGTGGTGATGGAATGAGTGCAGTACCGCTAAGGAACGATCAGCCGGCGATCAACGGCCCGCGCGCCATCACGGTGCTCGGGGCGACCGGTTCGATCGGCGACAGCACCATGGATTTGTTGCGGCTCGCGCCTGAGCGCTATCAGGTCGAGGCATTGACCGCGCACAGCAATGTGGATGGGCTGGCCAAGCTGGCGCGCGAGTTCAACGCCCGCTTCGCAGCGATTGCCGATCCCGCGCGTCTCGGCGAATTGAAGGACGCACTGTCCGGCACCGGCATCGCCTGTGGCGCAGGTGAGAGCGCGATCATCGAGGCGGCGGCGCGCCCGGCCGATTGGCTGATGGCCGCGGTGAGCGGCGCGGCCGGCTTGAAGCCGGCGCTGGCGGCGGTCGATCGCGGCACCACCGTCGCGCTGGCCAACAAGGAGTGTCTGGTCTGTGCCGGGGACTTCTTCATGCAGCGCGCGGTCGACGCTGGCGCGCGCATCCTGCCGGCGGATTCCGAGCATAATGCGCTGTTTCAGGCGCTCAGTTCCGGCAATCGCGCCGAACTGACACGGGTGATCATCACCGCGTCCGGCGGACCGTTCCGCACCTGGGCCGCAGCCGACATCGAGCAGGCAACGCTGGAGCAGGCGCTCAAGCATCCGAACTGGAGCATGGGCCAGAAGATCACCATCGACTCGGCCTCGATGATGAACAAGGGCCTCGAAGTGATCGAAGCCGCCTACCTGTTCGCGTTGAGCCCGGACCAGATCGATGTGCTGGTGCATCCGCAGTCGATCGTCCACGGTCTCGTGGAGTTTTCCGACCGCTCGGTGGTGGCACAGCTTGGCTCGCCCGATATGCGCATTCCGATTGCGCACTGCCTCGGCTGGCCGGATCGCATCGTCGGCACGTCGACGCGGCTCGATCTGGCCAAGATCGGCCAATTGACCTTCGAGGCGCCGGACTTCGAGCGATTCCCGGGCCTGCGGCTGGCGTTCGAGGCGCTGCGGACCGGGCAGGGGGCGACCACGGTTTTCAATGCTGCCAACGAGATCGCGGTGGCTGCGTTCATCGGCAAGAAAATCCGGTTCGGCGCCATCGCCCGGCTGGTCGAGGCGACACTGGACCAGTGGATTCGGGCCGGCAATCTCGCGCCGCTCTCCTCGGCCGACGATGCTATTGCCGTTGACCATAGTGCGAGAAATCTCGCTGCCTCCCTCTTGCCTCAAATTGCCGCAAAGGCATCCTAGGAACTTCGTGACGGGGCCGGGCGGGGTTGCACGCAACTGCCGGCCTTGGGTGAGGGAATACGAATGTCAGAGTTTTTTCTGCATGGTTTCAGTGCGTTAAGCCATGGTGTGATCGGTTACGTCGTTCCCTTCCTGTTTGTTCTGACGGTCGTTGTTTTCTTTCACGAACTCGGCCACTTCCTTGTGGCGCGCTGGGCCGGCGTGAAGGTTTTGACGTTTTCCCTTGGTTTCGGTCCCGAACTGGCCGGCTTTAACGACAAGCACGGCACGCGCTGGAAGCTGTCTGCAATTCCGCTCGGCGGCTACGTGCGTTTCTTCGGCGACGAAAGCGAAGCCAGCACGCCGGATGGCGCGAAGCTTGCGGCCATGACGGAAGAGGAGCGGCAGGGCAGTTTCCACCACAAGAAGCTCGCCCCCCGTGCCGCCATCGTCGCCGCCGGGCCCATCGCTAATTTCATTCTGGCGGTCGTGATCTTCGCCGGCCTGTTCACGTTTTATGGCCGGCCGAATGCCTCCGCGCGGGTCGATAAGGTGATGGAGGGCAGCGCTGCCGCCGTTGCGGGTTTCCAGTCCGGCGACCTCGTCACCGCGATCGACGGCACCCAGATCGGCAATTTCTCCGACATGCAGCGGATTGTCAGCACCGAAGCCGGTCGGCAACTGGCCTTCACGGTGAAGCGTGGCGACGCCTCGCTGACACTCCAGGCCACGCCGGAACTCAAGGAAATCAAGGACAATTTCGGCAACGTCCATAAGCTCGGCGTGCTCGGGATCACCCGTTCCAATGCGCCCGGCGACGTCCTGACCGAGCGCGTCGATCCGGCGACGGCAGTATGGCTCGGCGCCAAGGAAACCTGGTTCGTGATCGACCGGACGTTGTCCTATGTCGGCGGCGTGTTCGTCGGTCGCGAGGCCGCCGATCAGGTTGGCGGTCCGCTGCGGATCGCTCAGATCTCGGGGCAGGTGGCGACCATCGGTCTCGCGGCCTTGATCCATCTGACGGCGGTGCTGTCGGTATCGATCGGCCTGTTGAATCTGTTTCCAGTGCCGCTGCTCGATGGCGGCCACCTTTTGTTCTACGCGGTCGAAGCAATACGGGGGCGTCCACTCTCGGAGCGGGCGCAGGAGATGGGATTCCGGATCGGCCTCGGCCTCGTGCTGATGTTGATGGTATTCGCGACTTATAACGACATTCTGCACTTTGCGACGTCGTGATGTTCCCGGTGGCGTGACTATTGGGCAACGTCTTGGATTGAAATTGAAATTGCGTTGCGAAAGAGCGTTTGCCAGGTGGGCAAAATTGGCTACAAGCAGGGCAACACGAGAGAATCTGCCGGTGTTCCGGGGGATGGGGCTGGGCACTGGAAATGAAGAATAAGGGCGCACGGCGCATGAAGATCGGAATGCGAGTTCTACGGGGCGGTCTCCTTGCTGCTGTCATGATGATTGCCATGCCTGTCGCGGCGACGATGGGGACCGTTGCGGTTTCGTCGGCGGCGCTGGCTCAGACGGCTTCGTCGATTACGGTTCAGGGCAACCAGCGCGTCGAAGCCGCGACCGTCCGCTCCTATTTCAAGACCGGCGCCAACGGTCGTCTCGATCAGGCCGCTATTGACGATGGGCTCAAGGCGCTGATCGAAACCGGCCTGTTCCAGGACGTGAAGATCAACCACGCCGGTGGTCGTCTGGTCGTTTCGGTTGTCGAAAATCCGGTCATCAACCGCGTTGCCTTCGAAGGCAACAAGAAGGTCAAGGACGAACAACTCTCGGCCGAGATTCAGAGCAAGTCGCGCGGCACTCTGTCCCGCCCGATGGTGCAGGCGGATGCGTTGCGGATCACCGAAATCTATCGGCGTGCCGGTCGCTACGACGTGCGCGTCGATCCAGAGATGATCCAGCAGCCGAACAACCGCGTCGACCTGATCTTCGTCATCACCGAAGGTGAGAAGACCGGCGTGAAGTCGGTCGAGTTCATCGGCAACCATGCCTTCTCGTCCTATCGCTTGAAGGACGTCATCAAGACGCATGAGTCGAACTGGCTGAGCTTCCTGTCCTCCGGCGACGTCTACGATCCGGATCGCGTCGAGGCCGACCGCGATCTGATTCGCCGTTTCTATCTGAAGAATGGCTATGCCGACGTGCAGGTGGTTGCTGCGCTGACGGAATATGACCCGGCCAAGAAGGGCTTCCTGGTCACCTTCAAGATAGAGGAAGGGCAGCAGTATCGCGTCGGCTCGGTGAATTTCCAGTCGACCATTCCGACGCTCAAGGGCGACTCGCTGCGAAGCTGGTCCCGCGTCAATGTCGGCGGCGTCTACAACGCCGAGGCTCTGGAGAAGTCCGTCGAGGAAATGCAGGTCGAGACGTCGCGTCGCGGCTATGCCTTCGCGGTGGTTCGGCCGCGCGGCGAGCGCAACTTCGAGGCGCATACGGTGGCGATCACCTTCGCCATCGACGAGGGCCCGCGCACCTACATCGAGCGCATCGACGTGCGCGGCAATACGCGGACTCGCGACTATGTCATTCGGCGTGAGTTCGATATCTCCGAAGGCGACGCCTATAATCGCGCGCTGGTCGATCGCGCCGAGCGGCGCCTGAAGAATCTCGACTTCTTCAAGTCGGTGAGGGTCACCACCGAGCCGGGCTCGTCGAGCGACCGGGTGATCGTGGTGGTCAACCTCGAAGAAAAATCAACCGGCGACTTCTCGGTGTCGGGCGGCTATTCGACGACCGATGGCGCGTTGGGTGAGGTCAGTATCGCGGAACGCAACTTCCTCGGCCGTGGCCTGTTCGCCAAGGCGTCGGTGCAGTACGGCCAGTACGCCCGCGGTTATTCGCTGTCATTCGTCGAACCATACCTGCTCGATTACCGGATCGCGCTTGGCCTCGACCTGTATCAGCGCACGCAGTTGCCGAACAATTACTACATCTCGTATGGCACCAAGACGCTGGGCTTCAGCCCACGCCTCGGCTTCCAGTTGCGCGAAGACTTGAACCTGCAGTTGCGGTATTCGCTCTATCAGCAGGAAATCAATATTCCGGATGGAACCGACAAGTCGTACATTTCCTATCCAATTCTCAAGGAGTTGACGGAAGGCGCCAAGCTCACGTCGATGGTGGGCTACACGCTGACCTACAACACCCTCGACAACAACAAGAACCCCACCGATGGTCTGTTGATCGACTGGAAGCAGGACTTCGCGGGCGTTGGTGGCGACGTCAGCTACTTCAAGTCGACGGTCGACGCGAAGTATTACACGCCGCTGGTGTCTGATATTGTCGGTATCATCCGTCTTCAGGGCGGCATCTTGAACAAGGTCGGCAACAACGAAATTCGGATGCTGGACCACTTCCAGATGGGCCCGAACCTGGTGCGTGGTTTTGCCCCGAACGGCATCGGCCCGCGTGATATTTCGACGATGAATCAATTTGGTTACGGCGATGCGCTGGGAGGCACCCAGTACTGGGGGGCATCGGTCGAGTTGCAGATGCCGTTCTGGTTCCTGCCGAAGGAAGTGGGTCTGAAGGGGGCGGTCTATGCTGATGCTGGTCAGTTGACCGGCTACAAGGGACCTCCCTATGCCGGCCAGGCTGCCGATACGGATCCGCTGTTGGCGGCCAAGCGACTTGCGTTCGATCCTTACAGTGATTCAACGATCCGTAGCTCGGTCGGTGTGGGCCTGATCTGGCAGTCTCCGTTCGGACCGCTGCGCTTCGATTACGCTGTACCCCTCACCAAGGGTAAGTATGATCGCGTGCAGGAATTCCGGTTCGGCGGCGGCACGACGTTCTAAGCGTGCCCCCGCGATCGGTCGCAGCGGGTGGCATGACGCAGCAGACATTCTTCCGAGAACCGCCAAGGTTGACGCTGGCTGATATAGCCGCGTTGACCAAGGCGCATCTGGCCGATGCTTCACGCGCGGCCCAGCCTGTCCACGGGCTGGCCTCGCTCGACGAGGCCGGGCCGATGCACCTGGCTTTCTTCGACAACGTGAAATACGCGGATCAGCTGGCCCGGACCCATGCCGGAGCTTGCCTGGTCCACGAAAGGTTCGAGGGCAGGGTGCCGCCGCATGTCGCGGTGCTCCGCGCGGCGCAGCCGTTCCGCGCCTTTGTCGAACTCGCCCGTCATCTTCATGCCGATGTGCTGCGGCCGCAGTCGTCGTGTGGCAACACCGGCATTTCGCCGTCGGCGATCATCGATCCCTCCGCGCGCCTGGAAGACGACGTCATCGTCGATCCACTGGCGGTGATCGGTCCTGACGTGGAAATCGGTTCAGGGACCGTGATCGGGGCCAGCGTGGTGTTGGGCCCCGGCGTCAAGATCGGCCGGGACTGCAACGTCGGCCCGAACTCGTCGATCCACAACACCTTCATCGGCAACAACGTGCTGATCCATCCCGGCTGCCATTTTGGTCAGGACGGCTACGGCTTCATTTTCGGCAAGGACGGCCATATCAAGGTGCCGCAGACCGGGCGCGTGCTGATCCAGAACCATGTCGAGATCGGTGCCGGGACCACGATCGATCGCGGCAGCCTGCGCGATACGGTGATCGGCGAGGGCACCAAAATCGACAATCAGGTACAGATCGGCCATAACGTCAGCATCGGCCGTCATTCGCTGATCGCAGCCCAGTGCGGGCTGGCTGGCAGCCTGACGATCGGGGACAACGTGGCCATGGGCGCCAAGGTCGGCGTCAACAACCATGTGCATATCGGCGACGGCGCCCAGATCACCGCCATGAGCGCCGTGAAGGACAGCATTCCCGCGGGCGAGCGATGGGGGGGGTTCTTCGCCAAGCCGACCAAACAGTGGTTCCGGGAATTTCTCGCGGTGGAGCGTCTGGTCCGTGAGGGCGGACTGCAAGGCACCAAGGACTCCAATACCAAGGCTGAGGGACAGGGCTGATGCAATCGCCGATCGCCATCGAGACCGTCGATATCAATAAAATCCTCCAGACGTTGCCGCACCGCTACCCGTTCCTGCTGATCGATAAGGTCATCGACATCCGCGAAGACCATAGCGGCATCGGCATCAAGAATGTCACCATGAACGAGCCGGTGTTTCAGGGGCATTTCCCCGAGCGGCCGGTGTTTCCCGGCGTGCTGGTGATCGAGGGTATGGCGCAGACGGCAGGCGTCATCGGCATCCTGTCGGCGGGCAACGGCATTCAGCCGCGCGCGGTGTATTTCCTCACCATCGACAAGTGCAAGTTTCGCAAGCCGGTGTTGCCGGGCGACACCATCGAATATCACATGCGCAATACCAGCCGCCGCAAGACCATGTGGTGGTTTCACGGCGAAGCCAAGGTCAACGGCGTCATCGTCGCCGAGGCTGACGTCGGCGCCATGCTGACGGACTGACGCTAGAGCGTGATGAATTAAGATTGAATCGTCATTGCGAGCGAAACGAAGCAATCCGGAGAATCGCAGGGAAGAACTGGATTACTTCGGAGCTCACGCTCCTCGCATGACGGATAAAATGAGTGATCGAACCTGAGTTCATCTGACTTTAGGTCCACGGCCTCAGTGAATATATAGGCGAGCATGAGCAAAATTGATCCCACCGCGCGGATTGCGGATGGCGCGGTGATCGGCGAGGGGTGTTTCATCGGCCCGTATTGCGTCATCGGCCCTGACGTGGTGCTCGGTGAGGGATGTCATCTCGACGCGCATGTTTCGATCATGGGCCACACCACGATCGGCGCAGGCTGCCGGATGTCGCCGTTCGTGTCGCTGGGCAGCGCGCCGCAGTCGCTGGCCTATCGTGGCGAGCCGACGCGGCTCGAAATCGGCGAAGCCTGCCAGATGCGCGAAGGCGTCACCATGAATGTTGGCTCCGTCATCGGAGGCGGGGTCACTCGCGTTGGTGCGCGTGGTTACTTCATGAACAATGCGCATGTCGGTCATGATTGTCAGGTCGGCAACGACGTGATCTTCGCGACCTCCGCGACCCTTGGGGGACATTGCGAGATCGGTGATTTTGTCTTCATCGGTGGTCTGTCCGCCGTGCATCAGTTCACTCGCGTCGGGCCGCAGGTGATGATCGGCGGCGTTTGCGGTGTGCGCGGCGACATCATCCCTTATGGCCTTGTCAACGGGCAGTATGCGCGGCTCGAAGGGCTCAACATCGTTGGGATGCGCCGCCGCAAATTCACCCGCGACCGGCTCGCGCTGGTGCGCGGCTTCTATCGCAAGCTGTTTCAAGGCGCCGGCACCTTTGCCGAACGGTTGCAATCGGTGCAGCCGATGGCGACCGAGGATCCGGCCATCGCGGAAATCCTGACCTTCATCGGCGAAGGCAAGCTCCGCCCGCTGTGCCTGCCCGGAGACCATAGCGACAAGTCGTGACGACGAGGCGGCGGGACACGAGCCATGACCAACGACACGCTGCCGATTTCATCGCCGGTCGGACTGGTCGCCGGCGGCGGCGTGTTGCCTTTCGCGGTGGGCGAAGCGCTGACTGCACGCGGCGTCACACCGGTGATCTTCGCGATCCAGGGATTTTGCGATCCGGTCGCGGTCGCGCGCTTCAAGCATCATTGGATTTCGCTCGGCCAGCTCGGCCGGCTGACACGGCTGCTGCGCGCGGAGAATTGCCGCGACCTCGCTTTCATCGGCACGCTGATCCGGCCGGCGCTTTCTGAGATACGCCTCGATTGGGGAACGCTGCGGGTTCTGCCCCGCGTGTGGGCGGCGTTTCGCGGCGGCGACGATCATCTGCTGTCGAGCGTCGGACGTTTGCTTGAGAAGGACGGCTTCCGTCTGATCGGCGTCAAGGATCTCGCGCCCGACTTGCTGATGCCGGCGGGTTGCCTCACGCGCGCCGCACCGGATGGCGACGCTGCCGCCGATATCGCCAAAGGATGCGAGGTGCTGCGCGCGCTCGGGCCGTTCGATATCGGTCAGGCCGTCGTGGTGATCGATGGCCACGTCGTCGGTGTCGAGGGCATCGAGGGCACCGATGCGTTGCTCGCGCGCATCGCGCAGTTGCGCACCGATGGACGCATTCGTGCGAAGACCAAGCGCGGCGTTCTGGTCAAGATGCCGAAGCGCGGCCAGGATTTGCGCTTCGATCTGCCGACCACGGGACTGAACACGGTCGAAGGTGTGATCGCAGCAGGATTGGCAGGGCTTGCAACTGTCGCCGGTCATACCATCGTTGCCGATCCCCAGCCGATGATTGAGGCGGCGGATCGCGCGGCCGTCTTCGTCACGGGATTACCCGCGTGATGCAAGGCGATGCGCGCAAAATATGTCTGATCGCGACGGAAGAATCCGGCGACCGGCTCGGCGCCGGTTTAATGCACGAATTGCGCGCGCGTCTCGGCGAGGCTGTTTGCTTCGAAGGCGTCGGCGGTCGTGCCATGGCGGAGGCGGGACTTGCCTCGCGCTTTCCTATCGAGGAATTGTCGATCGTCGGCCTTGCTGCGGTGGCGAAACAATTGCGCAGCATCCTGCGTCGGATTCGGGAAACCGCCGATGCGGTGATTGCGGCAAAGCCCGACGCTCTCATCATCATCGACAGTCCGGACTTCACCCATCGCGTCGCCAAACGGGTGCGTGCGCGCGCGCCGCAGATTCCGATTATCGATTATGTGTCGCCGCAAGTATGGGCGTGGCGGCCGGGACGCGCCCGCGTCATGCGCAGTTATATCGATCACGTGCTGGCGATCCTGCCGTTCGAGCCCGAAGCGCTGCGGAAACTTGACGGGCCACCGTGCACCTTTGTTTGTCACCCGCTGACCGCGCAGATCGGGTCGTTGCGGCC
>JAFKKM010000100.1 GCA_017305555.1 Hyphomicrobiales bacterium
CATGGCTGGCGACGCTGGCGATGGCCGTGCTGATCGTGCTGACGTTCGTGCCGATCCATGTGCTGCATCCGGTGCGTGTGGTGCGCTTCCGCAAGTTCAATCTCGCGCTGATGGCGATCTGGGCGGTGCTGACGATCTTCGCTGTCGCGATGGATTTCAATGTCTCCGTGCCGGTCCGCGCGGCCTTGTGCGCGATCGGCCTCTATGTTGTTTTCGCCGATCCGGTTTTACGTCTGTTCGGGGTTGCCAAAGCATGATCGAACTTTTGACCAGCCCCGAAGCGTGGGCCGCGCTACTGACCTTGACCGCGCTGGAAATCGTTCTCGGCATCGATAACGTCATTTTCCTTTCCGTGCTGGTGTCGCGCATCCCCGAGCCGCAGGCGACGCGCGCACGCCGGATCGGCCTGCTGCTGGCGCTGGTGTTCCGCATCGTGTTGCTCAGCGTGCTGGTGTGGCTGATCGGCCTGACCCAGCCGGTGTTCACCGCATTCGACATGGGCTTTTCCTGGCGTGACATCATCCTGATCGGCGGCGGGCTGTTCCTGATCGCCAAGGCGACGCACGAGATTCACGGCGAGGTCGAGGCGCGCGAAGGCGGGGAGGCGGCGCCGCAGGGGCCGCAAAGGGCGTTCTTCTGGATCATCCTGCAAATCATCGTGGTGGATCTGGTGTTCTCGCTCGACTCCATCATCACCGCGATCGGCATGGCGAAGGACCTCGAGATCATGATCGCGGCGGTGATCATCGCCTGCATCGTGATGTATGTCTCGTCCGGACCTGTGGCGCGCTTCGTCGCCGAGCACCCGACCACCAAGATGCTGGCGCTGGCGTTCCTGGTGCTGATCGGCGTGGCGCTGGTGGCAGACGGTTTCGAATTCCACATCCCGCGCGGCTACATCTACTTCGCCATCACCTTCTCGCTGGCGGTGGAGGTATTCAACATCATGGCGCGGAAGAACAGGGGCCGGGCGTAACGTATCCCCGTCATTGCGACGAGCGTAAGCGACGAAGCAATCCAGACTCTTTTAAGTAAGACTGGATTGCTTCGCTTCGCTCGCAATGACGGAGAGGCCGGTGGACGCGTCCCGAGTTGACAACCCAACCGCCTTGGCTATCGATGGTTCCATTGAAGGCAGGAGACGCAGCATGGCCAAAGCCGTTCGTGTGCATCAGGTGGGCGGTCCCGAAGCCCTCATCTATGAAAGCATCGACTTGCCGCCGCCGGGCGTGGGCGAAGTGCATATCCGCCAGCACGCCGTCGGCCTGAATTTCATCGACGTCTATTACCGCACCGGGCTTTACAAGGCGCCGTCGCTGCCGTTCGTCGCCGGCAATGAGGCGGCGGGCGAGGTGGTCGCGGTCGGGCCAGGGGTGACCGATTTTCATCCCGGCGACCGCGTGGCCTATTATGCCAACCTCGGCGGCTACGCCACCGAGCGCAACATCGCCGCCGACAAGCTGGTCAAGCTGCCCGACCACATCACCTACGAGCAGGGCGCGGTGCTGATGCTCAAGGGGCTGACGGTGTGGTATTTGCTGCACAAGACCTTCAAGATCGAGCCGGGCCACCGCGTTCTCATTCACGCCGCCGCCGGCGGCATCGGACTGATCGCCTGCCAGTGGGCCAACGCGCTCGGCGCGAATGTCATCGGCACCGTCGGCTCCAAAGCCAAGGCTGAGCTGGCGCTCGCCAACGGCTGCGATCACGTCATCCTCTACAACGAGGAAAATTTCGTCGAGCGCGTCAAGCAGATCAGCCGCAACGAATTGTGCGACGTCGTCTATGACGGCGTCGGCAAGACCACGTTTCCCGGCTCGCTGTCGTGCCTCAAGCCGCGCGGACTGTTCGTGTCGTTCGGCAATGCATCGGGACCGGTGCCGCCGTTCGCGCTGGCTGAACTCAACAACCACGGCTCGCTGTTCGCGACGCGGCCGAAGCTCAACGACTACGTCGCCAAGCGCGCGGATTTGATCGAAGGCGCCGACACGCTGTTTGCGGCGGTGATCAGCGGCAAGCTGCATGTGCCGATCAACCACGCCTACGCGCTCAAGGACGCCGCGCAAGCGCACATCGACCTCGAAAGCCGGAAGACGACCGGAGCTTCGATCCTGAAACCATAGGGCCCTCGGCCGCCGATAAATGACCGGCCACGCTTTCGTGCGTGGCAGGTTGGTCGTGCGTGTCAGGGTGCGCATGACATTGCCTTATGTCGTCATGAGCGGAATGCAGTTGAAAGCCGCCCGTCCGCGCTGTGATTTGCTCACCGTTGAAGCTTGAGGGCCGCGCCGCGCGCCGCGCCTCGCAGCGCCGGGAGACGAGCGATGACGGATCATGCAAGCCGCGTTCATGAGCATCGTTGCGATGTCCTCGTCATCGGATCGGGCGCGGGCGGATTCGCCACCGCGATCACCGCGCGCAAGGCCGGGCTCGACGTGCTGATGGTGGAGAAGGCGCCGGTGTTCGGCGGCACCACGGCGATCTCCGGCGGCTACATCTGGATTCCCGGCAATTCGCAGGCGACCGAGGCCGGCCTCGACGACGATCCCGACGCGTGCCGGCGCTATCTGCGCGCGGAACTCGGCAACGACTACGACGAGGCCAAGGTCGAGACTTATCTGACCAACGGTCCGCGCATGGTCGATTTCTTCGTGAGGGACGTCGGCATTCCGTTCGCCGCCACCACCATGCCGGATTATCATCCGGGCCAGCCGGGCGCGGTGCCGAAAGGGCGATCGTTGCAGGCGGGACCGGCGAAGGCGGGCATCCTCGGCAACGAACTGCATCGGCTGCGGCCGCTGCCGCGCGAACTATCGTTGTTCGGCATGGGCGTCTCATCGGGCTCCGATCTCAGCCATTTCTACAGGCTCGGGCGCTCGCTGCGTTCGACGCTGCGGGTCGGCGTCCTGCTGGCGAAGTACGGTTACGACGTGGTCCGTCATGGACGCGGGCAGACATTGGTGAACGGCAACGCGCTGATCGCCCGGCTGGCGCGTGCGCTGTTCGACCTGGGCACGCCGCTGTGGACATTCGCGCCGGCGAGCGAACTGATCGTCGAGAACGGACGCGTCAGCGGCGCCATCGTCAACCGCAACGGCCGCGCGGTGCGCGTGATCGCGCGGCGCGGCGTGGTGCTGGCGAGCGGCGGCTTCGCGCAGAACGTCGAGCGGCGAGCGCAGATCTACAATCATCCGGCGCTCGGCGACGAGCACATCTCGCTGACCGCGCCGGGCAATGTCGGTGACGGCGCGCGGATGGCGGAGAGCGTCGGCGGCTATGTGGCCTCCGACATTCCCAACGCCGGCGCGTGGATGCCGATCTCGCGCGTGCCGCGCCCGGACGGCACCTTCGGCGCCATCATCCATTCGGTGAACCAGGGCAAGCCCGGCATGATCGCGGTGCTGCGCAACGGCCGGCGCTTCACCGACGAGAGCGTCTCGTATCACGACTTCGTCGAGCGGCTGGTGGCGCACCCGGACAGCGGCCGCCCCGCAGGCGCGTTCCTGATCTGCGACCAGACGGCGTTCGCGAAATACGGTCTCGGCTATGCCAAGCCGTTCCTGCCGACGCGTGGCCTGATCGAGGCCGGCTATCTCTACAAGGCCGACAGCATCGCCGCGCTGGCCGCGATGATCGAGGTCGATCCCGCCGTGCTCGGCCAGACCGTCACCGAGTACAATCGCCACGCGGCGAAAGGCGAGGACCCGGAGTTCGGCAAGGGCCGCAGTGTCTACGGGCATTATCTCGGCGATGCGGGCAACCCGATCAATCCCAACGTCGCGCCGCTCGACCAGGGCCCGTTCTATGCGGTGTGGATGCATGCCGGCGACATCGGCAATTTCGCCGGCATCCGGACCGACGAAAACGCGCGCGTGCTGCGCGAGGATGGCGCGGCCGTTCCGGGGCTGTTCGCCGTCGGCAACGACATGGCGAGTGTCTTCCGCGGCCATTATCCCGGCGGCGGCTCGCTGATCGGCCCGGCGATGACGTTCGGCTTCACGGCCGCGCGCTTCATCGCCGACGAGACGCTGTCTTCGTAGCAGCCGTTAAAAGCCCGTGACGCTGCCGTGCAGGTCGTATTGATCGGTGCGCTCGATCTTCGCGGTGACGATCTCACCGACCCTGAGCGGCCGTCGGCTTGAGAGATAGACTGCGCCGTCGATCTCCGGCGCGTCGGCCTTCGAGCGGCCTTTCGCGACGGTGGGGCCGACCTCGTCAATGATGACCTGCTGGCGCGTGCCGACTTTGCGCTTCAGCCGGCGCGCTGAAATCTTCTGCTGTCGCGCCATCAGCGCGTTCCAGCGTTCCTTCTTGATCTCGTCCGGTACCGCACCCGGAAGCGCGTTCGAAGTCGCACCCGCCACCGGCTCGTACTTGAAGCAGCCGACGCGATCGATCTCGGCTTCCTCCAGCCAGTCGAGCAGATAGGCGAAATCGCTCTCCGTCTCGCCGGGGAAGCCGACGATGAAGGTCGAGCGCAGCGCAAGGTCCGGGCATTGCTCACGCCACATCTTGATGCGCGCCAGTGTCTTGTCCTGCGCCGCCGGGCGCCGCATCGCCTCCAGAACCTCGGGCGCGGCGTGCTGGAACGGGATGTCGAGATAGGGCAGCACCTTGCCCTCACGCATCAGGCCGATCACCTCGTCGACATGCGGATACGGATAAACGTATTGCAGCCGCACCCACGCGCCGAGCTCGCCGAGTTCGCGGGCGAGGTCGAGGAATTTCGCGCGCACCTCGCGATCCTTCCACGGGCTCGTCGCGTACTTGATATCGACGCCGTAAGCCGAGGTGTCCTGCGAGATCACCAGCAATTCCTTGACGCCGGCGGCGACCAGTTTCTCCGCCTCGCGCAACACATCGTTGGCCGGGCGCGACACCAGATCGCCGCGCAGCTTCGGGATGATGCAGAAGGTGCAGCGGTTATTGCAGCCCTCGGAAATTTTCAAATACGCGTAGTGGCGCGGCGTCAGCTTGACGCCCTGCGGCGGGATCAGGTCGAGGTGCGGATTGTGCAGCGGCGGCTTGGCGCGATGCACCGCGTCGAGCACGCTCTCGTATTGCTGCGGTCCGGTGATCGACAGCACGTTGGGATAGGCCTGTTCGATCTGCTCCGGCTCCGCGCCCATGCAGCCGGTGACGATGACCTTGCCGTTCTCGGCCATCGCCTGACCGATGGCGCCGAGTGACTCCTCCTTGGCGCTGTCGAGGAAGCCGCAGGTGTTGACGATGACGAGGTCGGCGCCGTCATGCTTGCGCGCGAGTTCGTAACCCTCGGCGCGCAGCCGGGTGATGATGCGCTCCGAATCCACCAGCGCCTTCGGGCAGCCGAGCGAAACGAAACTGATCTTGGGGGCGGTGGTGGCCTGGGTCATCGAGGGTCCGTGTCGTTGAAGCGCAGGAGCTAACGCCGTTGCGGCGGACTGGCAAGCCGATCCGACAGCGATAGGTCACCGAGTTATCAGATTAAATGTTGGGCAAATGAAAAATAGGCCAATAATTAATCAGGTTGCACCTGCGAAATAAGCAGCCGACGCTTGGCGAGGCGATCTGCCATTTGCTGCCTAATCGCCAATAATCGATTGAAATATATGAATATTGTGCTTCGCACAAGAGTTGGCACGGCGCTTGAATAGAGCATCTCGGCCGGCGGCGACATGCACCGGCCGCGCGGCGGCTCCGGCCGGCGCGGCACCGAACAACCGGCGCGATGGGGTGCGCCCGATGGAGGTCTGCGATGGACTACAACAAGCCCGCCGATGTCGTCCTCACCATGGTCGATACCGCCGAGAAAAAACTGGCGCTGGAGCCGCGCGACCTGCTGATCCGCGGCGCGCTGTCCGGCGCGCTGCTCGGCACCGCGACCAGTCTCGCGTTCGGCGCGGCCGCCACCACCGGGCAACCCATCGTAGGCGCGCTGATCTTCCCGGTTTGCTTCGTGATGATCGTGCTGCTCGGGCTTGAGCTTGTCACCGGCAGCTTCGCGCTGCTGCCGCTGGCGGCGCTCTCCGGCCGGGCAAGCTGGAGTTCGGTCGTCGCCAACTGGTCGTGGGTGTTTCTCGGCAACCTGCTCGGCAGCATCGCTTACGGCGCGTTGCTTGCCATCGCGCTCACCAACATGGGCACGGCTGCACCGTCCGGCGTCGCGGCGAAGATCATCGCCACGGCAGAGGCCAAGACCGTCGCCTACGAGGCGCTTGGCATGGCCGGCATGGTCACGGTGTTCGTCAAGGCGATGCTGTGCAACTGGCTGGTCTGTCTCGGCGTGGTGATGGCGATGACCTCGACCTCGACCATCGGCAAGATCGTCGCCGCGTGGTTGCCGGTTACGACGTTCTTCGCGCAGGGGTTTGAGCACGCTGTTGTCAATATGTTCGTCATTCCGACCGGCATGCTGATGGGCGCGAAAGTCAGCGTCGCCGAGTGGTGGCTGTGGAATCAGATTCCCGTGACGCTCGGCAACATCGTCGGCGGCGCACTGTTCACCGGCATCGCGCTCTACGTCACCTACAAGCCCGCACGACCGATGGCGACTGTCGCGCCGTCGTCGGTGCCGGCGGAATAGCGAAGGCGCAGGCGATCATGAAGATGGACCAGATGACGGCCGACTTCAGCGACGAACAGAAGCGTTACCTCGAAGGCTTCATGTCCGGTGTCAGCGCCGGGCGCCTCGGGCGAAGCGGCGGCGGGGCGCGGAGACCCGCCGCCGATCCGGAGCCGACCGGGCCGGATTCCGCGCATCTGAAAGCGCAGGACCGCTTTCTCAAGGACGGTAAGAAACTCTCCGATCCGGAGAAGTTCAAGCGCGAGCAGCATCCGTTCGATGCCTATGAGCGGCTGAAGGCGCAGGCGCGCGACAACGCCGCGCCGCCGCCGCCGGATAATTTCCGCTGGCGTTATTACGGCCTGTTCTACGTTGCGCCGGCGCAGAACTCCTTCATGTGCCGCTTGCGGATTCCGAACGGCATCCTCAAGGCGCATCAGTTCGCGGGCACCGCCGATCTCGCCGAGCGTTACGGCGGCGGCTACGCGCACATTACGACGCGCGCCAACCTCCAGATCCGCGAGATCGAGCCGCGCCACGCGGTGGACCTGATCGAGGGCATCACCGACATCGGCCTGTGTTCGCGTGGCTCCGGCGCCGACAATATCCGCAATGTCACGGGCACGCCGACGGCGGGCATCGACCCGCGCGAACTGCTCGACACAAGGCCCTATGCGCGCGAGTGGCACTTCCACATTCTCAACGATCGCTCGCTGATCGGCCTGCCGCGCAAGTTCAATGTCGCCTTCGACGGCGCGGGCACCATTCCGGTGCTGGAGGACACCAACGATATCGCGTTTGCCGCAGTCGAGGTGAAGGACGGTTTTGGCGTGGAACCCGGTGTGTGGTTTCGGCTTGGACTAGGGGGCATCACCGGGCACAAGGATTTCGCCCGCGACACCGGCGTCATCGTCAAGCCGGGTGACGCGACCATGGTGGCGGATGCCATCGTGCGCGTGTTCATCGAACACGGCGACCGCACCAATCGCCTGAAGGCACGATTGAAGTATGTGCTCGACGCGATGGGTTTCGACGCCTTCCTGAAGGAGGTGGAGGCGCGTTACGGCAAGCCGCTGACGCGCGTGCCTCACGAAGCCATCGCGCCGCGCCCGGCCTTCGACCGCAGCGCACATATCGGCGTGCATCCGCAGAAGCAGGCGGGGCTGAACTGGATCGGCGTGGTACTGCCGCTCGGCAAACTCACCTGTGCGCAGATGCGTGGCCTCGCGAAGATCGCGCAGGATCTCGGCGACGGCGATATCCGCCTGACCGTGTGGCAGAACCTTCTGATCTCCGGTGTCGCGGATTCCGACGTTCCGCTTGCGACAGCGGCGATCGACGCGCTGGGGCTGGCGACAACCGCGTCGCCGATCCGCGCCGGGCTGGTCGCCTGCACCGGCAACGCCGGTTGCAAGTTCGCGGCCTCCGATACCAAGCGGCACGGCGATGCGATTGCAACGTGGTGCGAGAGCCGCGTGGCGCTCGATACGGCGCTCAACATCCATCTCACCGGTTGCCACCATTCCTGCGCGCAGCACTACATCGGCGATATCGGTTTGCTGGCCGCGAAGGTCGCGACCAATGACGAGGGCGACACGGTCGAAGGCTATCACCTCACCACCGGCGGCGGCTTCGGCCCCGATGCCGGCATCGGGCAGGAGGTCTATCGCGACATCAAGGCCGATGACGCGCCGAAAGTCGTCGAGAGATTGCTGCGGGCCTACATGCACAACCGTGCGTCGCCCGAGGAGACATTCGTGCAGTTCTCCCGCCGATACGATGCCGAGGCGTTACGGCGGTTGGCCGATGCGGAGGTGGCAGCGTGAACCAGACGACACCGATGATGCGATTGCAGGTCGTTCCGGAAACTGCGCCGTTCTCCGACGAACAGCGTGCCTGGCTCAACGGCTTTCTGGTCGGTGCGTTGCAACTCGACGGCAATGTGCCGCTGTCACCGGAGCAGAATGCGGCGATGGTCGGCGCAATCGCCGCCGCCGACGATGACGACGACGCGCCGTGGCACGATCAGACCATGGCGATCACGGATCGCATGAAACTTGCCGAGGGCAAGCCGCTGCGGCGACGGATGATGGCGGCGATGGCGCAGCAGGATTGCGGCCAGTGCGGCTACAACTGCCGCGACTATGCCGACGCGCTGGCGGCGCGCACCGAGGAGCGCATCAATCTCTGCGTTCCCGGCGGCAAGGACACCGCGCGGATGCTGAAGGCGCTGCACGCCGAACTCGATGCCGCGCCGGTGATAAAGGCCGCGCCCGTCGCCGCCGCATCGTCTCTGCCGGCCGCGCCGCTCAGCGCGCCGGGGCGTTCGCGCGACAATCCGACGGTGGCGACGTTGCTGTCACGCCGGCTGCTCAACAAGCCGGGCTCGGAAAAGCAGACGTGGCACATCGAGTTCGATCTAACGCAAGGTGATCTCGATTATGTCGTCGGCGATTCCTTCGGCGTGTTTCCGCGCAACGATCTCGGCCTGGTCGATCAGGTGATCGCGGTGCTCGGCGCGTCGCACGCTACGCAGGTGAACGGCAAGGCGTTGCGCGACGTGCTGCGTGACGACGTATCGCTGTCGCCCGCGCCGGACAAATTGTTCGAACTGCTGTCGTTCGTCAGCGGCGGCGCGTTGCGCGAGAAGGCGCGGGCGCTGGCGCAGGGCGACGATCCCGACGGCGACGCCGCGCATCTCGACGTGCTGGCGACGTTGCAGAAATTCATGGGCGTGCGGCCGCATCCGGAAGCCTTCATCGAGGCGCTCGACCCGTTGCAGCCGCGGCTTTACTCGATCTCGTCGTCGCACAACGCCGCGCCGGGACGGCTGTCGCTCACCGTCGATACGGTGCGTTACGTGATCGGCCGGCGCGGACGCCTCGGCGTCGCCTCGACCTATCTCGCGGAGCGCGCCGCCATCGGCGATGAAGTGCGCGTCTATGTGCAGAAGGCGCACGGCTTCGCGCTGCCGGAGAACACTGACACGCCGGTCATCATGATCGGCCCCGGCACCGGCGTAGCACCCTTCCGCGCCTTCTTGCAGGATCGCGGCGCGACCAAAGCGGGCGGCCGCAACTGGCTATTCTTCGGGCACCAGCGCCGCGATTGCGATTTCTTCTACGCAGATGAATTGAACGCGATGAAGACATCGGGATTGCTGACGCGCCTATCGCTGGCGTGGTCGCGCGACGGCGATGCGAAGTTCTACGTGCAGGACCGGATGCGCGAGGTCGGTCGCGAACTCTGGAACTGGCTCGCCGATGGCGCCCATGTCTATGTCTGCGGCGACGCCAAGCGCATGGCCAAGGATGTCGAGCGCGCGCTGGTCGATATCGTCGCGCAATTCGGTGTCCGCTCGACCGACGAGGCGATCGCGTTCGTGGCCGACCTCAAGCGCAAGGGGCGATACCAGCAGGATGTGTATTAGGGGGTGATGGCGATCCGACTCTTTCCGTCATTGCGAGCGAAGCGAAGCAATCCAGAAAACTGCAAGGGAAGAACTAGATTGCTTCGTCGCAAGTGCTCCTCGCAATGACGACTTTGAGTGCCTGATCGGAAGACAACTTCGTAGCACCAACATTCAACACGATAATCGTCGTCCCCGCGAAGGCGGGGACCCAGACGCCGTGTCGCCGATGATGCGGGAAGCGGTCATGGCTTTTGGTCGGCGGCCCCGTTGATTACAATTGCCAGGGAGTCTGGGTCCCCGCCTTCGCGGGGACGACGGCGGGCATGGTGCGACCGCATCGTGATCAACAGGGCGGAATGAACCTAGTCGGATGCGAATGAATCCATCGTCTTCCGCCGCCACCGGAGAATAGTCGTTCCGTATCGCCGCTCCCGGAAACACGCCTGTCGCTATTTTTCAGGGGTGGTTGCGGTTCCGCGTATCAGCGCTTCATTATCTTGTTCCAAGACGATGGAGCCTGACGATGCGCGATTCCGAAACCCGACGGTCCGTTCCCGTGCGTGAACTGGTCGCGCGCGCGGAGACCCGGATTCATGCCGTTGCGCTGGGCGGTGCGTTCATCCTGATTGCCGCTGTGCTGTTCGGCACGTTGGCCTATCGACCGTTCTGAGTTCTTTCCGGATGTCGCGTTATGCCCGGACTTAGCCGTTCGAAGAACGGCGTCGCTTCGCTCGCCTATGTCCCGGGCATCCACGTCTTTCTTGCCGAGAGATCGTTAAGACGTGGATGGCCGGGACAAGCCCGGCCATGATGGAGAACCTCTATCACCTCTCGCTAAACGGCTTCACCTCGATGCTGTTGTCCTTCAGCGCCTGACGCACCGCGCGGGCGATGTCGACGGCGCCGGGCGTGTCGCCGTGGATGCACACGGTATCGATCTGCACCTTGATGACCTTGCCGGTAATCGACACCACCGCGCGGTCCTGCACCATGCGGACAACGCGCCGCGCGATCTCGTTCGCGTCGTGCAGCACCGCACCCGGCTTGCGGCGCGAGACGAGGTTGGCGTCGTCCTCATAGGCGCGGTCGGCGAACACTTCGTGCGCCAGCGGCAGTCCGGCGGCTTCGCCGGCTTTCAACAGCTTGCTGTTCGCCAGCACCACGAAGGTCAGGTTGCGGTCCACCGCCTTGATCGCGGACGCAATCGCGCGCGCGGTCATATCGTCTTCGCAGGCAACGTTGGACAGCGCGCCGTGCGCCTTCACATGCGTGACCTTGTGACCGGCGAGCGCGGCCACCGCTTGCAGTGCGCCGATCTGGTAGGCGACGAGGTTTTCGATCTCGGCGTAAGTGAGCCCTGCCACCGGCCGGCGGCCGAAACCGTGCAGGTCGCGATAGCCCGGATGCGCGCCGATGGCGACGCCGCGCTCTTTCGCCAGTTCCGCGGTCTTGCGCATGATGTCCGGATCGCCGGCGTGAAAGCCGCAGGCGATGTTGACGCTACTGGCGAGGCCGAGCATGGCGCTGTCGTCGCCCATCTGCCATGCGCCGAAACCTTCGCCGAGGTCGCAGTTGAGATCGATGCTCATGATGTTGTTCCCCGTTGGTTGACGTCAGGGTTGTTGGTCTTGTTGCGTTTCGCTCTGCCAGGTGCGCGCATCGACGGCGTTCACCGCGCTGCCCGCGACGTTGGCATTCTGCAACGCCACGACGTTGAATTCAAAGTGCGCGACATCGACCATGCGCGCGGGCAGGTCGCGCAGCAGCGCGGCGAAGGCGATGGCCGCGCGCCGCGCCTCCGCGACGCTCACGGCTTGAAAACGGAACGGCCGTCCCGGCGGTATCTGCGCGAAGCGGCCGAAGTCGGCGCCGATCACAGTCGCGATCTTCGGATAGCCGCCGCTGGTGCCGCGATCCGGCATCAGCACGATCGGCTGACCGTTGCCCGGCACCTGTATGCTGCCGTTGACGGTGCCGTCGGAGACGATGTTGTGGCCGTGCTGGTGACGGATGACGGGGCCTTGCAGGCGATAGCCCATGCGGTCGCTGGTCGGCGAAATGGTCCAGGTGCCGTCGAGAAAGGCTTTGACGGCGTCGCCGAATTCGTCGTCCTGCGGGCCGAGCACGACGCGGATCGGATCGGGCGAGGGTGCAAGCGGCGGCAGCGCGTGCTCGCTGCGTTCGGTCGCGGCGCGGACGTGGAGGTGATCGCCGCTCTGCAACGGGCGCGGCACCGGAGCGCCCAGACCCGCGCGCGCGTTCACCGAGAGACTGCCGAAGGCGGCTTCGCCCTGAATGCCGCCTTCAATAGCGAGATAGCTGAACACGCCCTCGCGCGCTGCGCCCAGCGTCAGGCGTTCGCCGGGCATCAATGTCGCGGACTGATTGAGCGGTAGCACACGGTCGTCGATCTTGATGCTACGCGAGGCACCGGCGACCGCGATACGGATCGGGCCGTCTTGCGCTGTGAAGGTGGCGCCGAACGGGCCCAACTCGATAGCGGCGGTGAACGGCGGATTGCCGGCGAGGGCGTTCGCGGTTGCGAGTGCCAGCCGATCGATCGCGCCGCTCGGCGTCAGGCCGTAGCGTTGCGCGCCGAAGCGTCCGGCATCCTGCACCGAGGTCGCGGGGCCGACATTGGTGACGACGAACCGGCTCATGATGCGGCCAGCTCCGCAATGATATCGCCACGCTCGGCGGCGCGGTCCATCTCGGCAAACGTCTTCGCGTCGATGGCGTAGAGATTCAGCGTGTCGCCGGGCTCCAGCAGAAACACCGGATCGCGATGCAACTGATAGGTGCGCACCGGCGTTTGCCCGAGCAGATGCCAGCCGCTCGGCCCGGCGATGCACTGGATGCCGGTCTGCACGCCGCCGATGGAAATGGTGCCGGGCGGCGTGTGCAGTCGCGGTTCCTGCCGGCGCGACAATTCCAGCGTCGCGTCGAGCCCGCTGAGATAGGACCAGCCCGGCGTAAATCCGATCATCGCCACGCGATAGACCGGCGCGGTGTGGCGCGCGATCAGCGCGTCGGGCGTGAGGCTGAGCGTTCTCGCAACGTCGTAGAGATCGATGCCGTGCTCGCCGCCGTAAGCCACGGGAATGCGCCAGTGCCGCGAGGCGCTCGCGTCGGTCATTGGCCGCGCGGCGAGGGCGATCAACCGGGGCACGAGCGAGTCAAAATCGATCTGTAGGGGATCGTAATGCACCAGCAGCGAGCGATAGGTCGGCACCGTCTCGGTGATGCCGGCGATCGGTTCGGCAGCGATCAGGCGGTCGAGCGCGAGGACGCGCCGGTTGGCGTCGTCGTCGATCCGGCGGCTGAACTCCACGGTGATCGCGGCGTCGCCACTGGGCAGGATGCGGGGCGGGAGAAATTCTGCGGCCATGCCTGTCTGCGAGCCCTTCTGCAACGTGTCAGCAATAGCCTGTTTCGGGCGCGGAGGGAATTCGCTTTCGCAGAATAACCCAAGTCATTTCAATAAATTAATCGGAATGTCGACGATAAGATACGATGATCGATGACGATGCATCGACCGCTTGGCTGATCCTGCGTCATTCCGGCTTGACGCCTCTCGCCACGGACGCAAGATGCCGCGCACATCGTCCTCACTGGAGTCGTTCGTCCATGTCGCTTTCCCCGCAGGCTATCCAAACTCTTTCGCACGTCTCCACCGCGACGATCACCACCGTCTTGCTGAAAAAGGGCCTGCGCAATCTGTGGCTGCGCGGCGCGCGGCCGCTGAAGCCCGGGCAGCCGAGGCTGGTCGGCCCGGCCTTCACCTTGCGTTTCGTGCCGGCGCGCGAGGATCTGGCGACGCCGGAGTCATGGTCGTCGCCGATCTCGACACGCACCGCCATCGAGGCGATGCCGGAAGGCTGCATCGCCGTCGTCGATGCGATGGGCGTCAGCACCGCCGGCATCTTCGGCGATATCCTCTGCGCGCGTATGGTGCAGCGGAAGGTCACCGCGCTGGTCACCGACGGCGTGGTGCGCGACGTCGAGGGCGTGCTCGGCACCGGCCTGCCGACATGGTGCAACGGCGCGGCCGCGCCGCCGTCGGTCGCGGGGCTCACCTTCGTCGGCTGGGGCGAGGGCATTGCCTGCGGCGGCGTCGCGGTGTTTCCCAACGACATCGTCGTCGCGGATCAGGACGGCGTTGTCCTCATTCCGCAGGCGCTGCTGGATCATGTCCTTACCGAAGGCCCGGAGCAGGAGCGGATGGAGGCGTGGATCGTCAACGAGGTCAACCACGGCGCGTCGCTGCCGGGACTTTATCCGATGAACGCCGAAACCAAGGCGCGCTACGCCGCGTTCAAGGCCAAGAATTGAGGCTTAAGGCTTGAGACTCTAAGACATAAGCATCGCGCGAACGGGACGGAGAGATCATGGATATTCATCGCAACGGATCGCGGCCGACGCGACGCGGGCCAGCTGATTATTTCACCGGCACGGTCTGGATGGACCCGATCGTCAACGCGCCTGCGCCCGCGCGGGTGGCTGCAGCGTGCGTCGCGTTCGAGCCCGGCGCGCGGACGGCGTGGCACACCCATCCGCTCGGCCAGACGCTCTACGTCGTGTCCGGCGTCGGGCGCGTGCAGAAGCTGGGCGAACCGGTGCGTGAAATCCGCGCCGGCGATACCGTGTGGATTCCGCCGGGCGAGAAGCACTGGCACGGCGCGGCACCCGACCATGCGATGACGCACGTCGCGATACAGGAAGCCGTCAACGGCAGCGCCGTCGAGTGGCTCGAGAAAGTGAGCGACGCGGACTACACGAAGGCGGTGGC
>JAFKKM010000101.1 GCA_017305555.1 Hyphomicrobiales bacterium
CTCGCCGAACGACACCGCATCAAGCGGGCCACCATCGCAAACCGTCGCTTGCAGCATCGACTGCAGGCCGCTTAAACTCTAACCCCTGGTGAGCCAGAACCTCTCTTCTCGAATTGCCTGATCAGTCTCAATTTACCTGACGACGGACATCGTATTCGAGAGTATCCACGAGCTGGCGCCCGACATCGGTGACAAGTTCAGCCATGGTCAGCGCGGCGCGCGTGCTCGCCTTCAAGGCGATCACGTTGGCAAAAGGACCAATGATGTCCTCCGCGCCGTCACTGCCACGGCCGGCGATAGGCACGGCGATGACGAAGTCCCGCCCGTTCGCGTAGGGCGCAAGCACGGTTTGGAGCGATGCGAGTAGCACCGTAAACAGCGTTACACCGGTTTGCTGAGCGACCTCCTTGAGGCGATCCAGTGTTGCCGTATCGACGGCCAGAAGCTCGCTTGCAATGGCCGAGCCTGAGCTGACGGTGCGGTCGGCACCAAAGTCAAGTTGCGTCATCGCCGGACCTAGATTCACCGCATAATTCCGCAGGCGAGCTTGAAACGTGCGTGTAGCCAGCCAACGCGCTTCGGCAATCGCGAAGTCGGCGTATTGCCAGGGTAGCGGTGCAAATGCAGGAATGTTGCGAGCGCAGAATGACGTGTAGGCTTCGGCCGTCTCTCGCACGAACAGACCAAGCGAGAGATTGTCGGCAATGATGTGGTGGAGGACAAACACCAGAACATGCACGCCGGGGGCGCGTTTGACGACAATCAGGCGAATCAGAGGACCTTCGCTGAGATTGAAAGGCGCGGCAACATGTTCGCGAAGGGACGTCTTCAAGTCTGGCGTAGGACCGGGCGGTGCGTCCACAAGCATCAGCTTCGGGCGAGGGGCGCCGATAACCTGGCGTAGCGTTCCGTCATCATCGACGAATATCGTTCTCAGACTCTCGTGCCGCTCAACAATATAATCCAGGCTATGCTGAAGTGCCGCAATATCAATCTCTCCGAAAACGTCGAGGGCGAACGGCAGGTGATGTTGCGGAATGCCGGGTGCAATAAGCTCCATGAACCATGTGCGGCGCTGCGATGCAGATGCAGGTTCGGTGTCGAGCATCGTCTCCGTTTCACTCTCGGATGCCCATGAAGCTGCCATACCCAGATGCTTTTCTGACAAACCGATGGAACCCTCATCCTCGCGAGACTTTAGTCGATCCCATAGAAATTAGACATTCTTGAGCCGACACGTCTTGGAGGAATGCATCATCATTAATGTGAGCTGGAGTATGAAGCAGGAACTGTTCGTCGACTGGTCACCCGATTCTCGCGATCATGCAGCGTTGCTGCGGTCTATGATTAGCGACAACACCGCCCGCGGTGGGCCAAGCGGCCATCGAAATGTCGCCATCATTGCCAGAAACGCCGATACTGGCGAAGTGTCGAGCGGCGTTTGGGGAAGTATTCTTTACGGATGGCTGTTCATTGAATTGCTTTATGTCGCCGAGGTTGATCGTCGTCAGGGTTTCGGTTCTCGCCTTCTCATTTCGGCAGAAAATGCGGCACGAGAGCAGGAATGCGTAGGTGTTTGGCTGAGTTCATACGCATTTCAGGCGCCGGAATTCTACAAGAAGAATGGATACGAGGCGTTTGGCGAGCTTGAGAGCTGTAGTTCGAAGAACGCTGCCGATAGTCGACTTTATTTGTTCCGGAAATTGCTCCGAACTAACGGTTCGAATTAGGGTGGCTCGCAACGCATCATCAAATGTGTGTCTTCGATCTGAAATATATCGTGTAGTCGGCTTCTTGGGAGATCGCACTTTGCTCGGCTCAGTTGAATGGAGAAATTCACGATCCCCTCCTTTGTTAAGATCGAATGAAATTCACGTCTGGCGGAGCCATCTCGCTGTCGACGCTTTTTCACAGTCGTTGCTGCATTCCTACCTGAATGAAGAGGAGAACGAACGAGCGGCGCGCTTTCGGTTCGATTGCGATCGGACTCGTTTCATGACGGCGCGCGGGACACTCAGAGCGCTTCTGGCACAATATCTGTGCAGGCATCCTGGGGATCTGCAGTTTGTGTTTGGATCAGAGGGGAAGCCGGCGCTTGCGCCGGATTCAGCCGGAGAGGCAGTGGGGTTCAATCTGACTCATTCGCAGGATATGGCTGTTTTCGCCTTCGGCCGAGATCGAAATATCGGAGTGGACGTTGAGAGGACTCGCTCTGATGTCGATTGCGAGATCATCGCCCGCCATTATTTCTCCGCCCGAGAAATGCGATCACTGGCTAGACTTCCGCGACACAGGCGGGTTGAGGGATTCTTTCTATGTTGGACTCGCAAGGAGGCTTACATCAAGGCCTGCGGTGGGGGTCTTCAGATCCCACTTGATAGCTTTGATGTAAATATGGAGCCGGGCGTTCCTGCTCACTTTCTCGGAGGGGTCGATCCGTCGTGGCGCATCAATAGTTTTAGGGCCGGCAGCGATTATCCGGTCGCACTGGTCTATGACGGGCGGCCTCCCGTTGATTTCCAATTCTATACTCTCAACCGGAATAGCGGTTGGCTTTTATAATGATTGGCGGTGGAGGTGCGGAAACCGCAGGCTTCGTTTGCGAGACCGCCAGCCGACCAAATCCTTACGGGATGAGTTGCCACCAATAGGGTTCGACGAGTTACGAGCCAGCGTACTCACGATACCATTGTACAAAGCGAGCGACCCCCTCGCGCACGGGCACCTGTGGACGATAGCCGACACTTGAAGCAATCAGGTTGACGTCGGCGAAGGTGCTTGGCACATCGCCCGGCTGCATTGGGAGCAGTTCGCGGATCGCCTTCTTGTTCAATGCAGCCTCGATCGCCTCGATAAATTCCGACAGCATGACCGGCTTGCTGTTGCCGATGTTGAAAATGCGAAACGGCGCGCTGCTAGTCGCGGGATCGGGATGTGCGCTATCCCAATTCGGATTCGGGCGCGCGATGTCATCGCTGGCACGCAAGATGCCGTCGACGATATCGTCGATATAGGTGAAATCGCGCATGTGTTCGCCATTGTTGAACAGCTTGATCGGCTCCCCGGCGAAAATGTTCTTCGTGAACAGATATGGTGCCATGTCCGGCCGGCCCCATGGGCCATAGACCGTGAAAAAGCGCAGACCCGTCGTCGGCAATTGAAACAGGTGGCTGTAGCTGTGCGCCATCAGTTCGTTGGCGCGCTTGGTCGCCGCGTAGAATTGCACCGGATGGTTGGCCCCGTCGTGTTCGCTGAACGGCATTTTGGTGTTGGCGCCATAGACGCTGCTGGTGCTGGCATAGACCAGGTGCGGCGTATGCGCTTCGCGGCAGGCTTCAAGCAGATGCGTAAAGGCGACGATATTGCTCTGGACATAGGCGCGCGGATTTTCCAGGCTGTAACGCACACCTGCTTGCGCCGCGAGATGGACGACCCGGTCGAATTTATGGTTCGCGAAACAAGTATCGAACGTGCGACGGTCGGCCAGATCGGCGCGAATAAACGCGTAGCTGCCACGTGATCGAGCGGCGACTTCATCCAGCGCTTTGAGGCGAGCCTGTTTCAGGGCGGGATCGTAGTAGTCGTTGACGACATCGATCCCGACGACCGAGTCACCGCGCTCCAGCAGCCGCTTCGCTGTATGAAAGCCTATAAATCCTGCGTTACCGGTCACGAGAACGAGCATCAGATATCCTTCGTTTCACCAAATCTAGTGGCGTATGTGCCGACCAGCGGGCCGCCATCCAGTTCGACACCAAGGTCCAGGCCGTCGACGCTGAGCGAGCGGCACATGTAATCGAGCGCCCCGTCACCACCGCCGGCGAATTGGGCAGCGATGTCTGTAAGTTGCGAAGCTTGCATTGTCGTCCAACTGCTTGATGCCTTTTGGAACATAATGCGCGACGGGATTTTGCTCTACGGCAATTCCGGTCGCGACGTGAAGGCAAGGTCGGGGCCGCCACGGGGCTCGAGATTTCGATCTTTGCCCTGATGTGGTTGGCTTGCACGTCTGCCGCGAAGTCGAGTGCGTGGTCGCAATTGGAGGAGAGGTCGCCCTTGGTGCAGTTCAGTATTTTTCCGAGTATCGCCATCTTGCCTCGATAGAGCGGCGCCCTTCGGCGCAGGATTGTTGGTCGTGCCGCCGTGACGTGAACGGGGCCGCCGCGTTCTGCACTTACACCGTGACCATGGACAAAAATATGGTTCGGTGCGGTCGGGGAATCTCGACGCTGACATGGGGGAAGTCGACGGACCTCTTATCCTCGGATTGCGTGCAAGCACTTCGGCAGTTCAGCGCAGCCGGCGAGATGGAGGAGGGCGCGTCATTGCGACGGTAGATTGGGACAAACAATACGACCATCGGAATGCTTGAGTTCCCCTATTTTCCATAATGCATTGATTTAATTGTTGTAATCTTGGTCTTTTGGGTGCCTATTTGACAGCAAATCCGAGATGTTGGCGGAAGCGGTTCTTGACATGGACGCCATCCCGTGGCGGCAGAACCCGTTCGGGATTGTCTTTTGAGATTTGGATGCAAGCAAATCGTGGCCCTTCGGTAAGGTCGTGCATCCGGTCACGAAACGCGGCGACGCCTTCGAGGTCGGATATTTCGGTCACGGAGGGAAACCCCGCGCCTTGCGCAATCACATCGAGCCGCGCGCCGTGGCCGGAATGACTGAGTTGCATACCGGTTTCGCCGTAGTGACCGTTATCGAGTACCGCGATGGTCAGATTGGCCGGCTTGCTAATGGCGACGGTGAGCAGCGCGCCCACTCCCATCAATTGCTCACCGTCTCCGGTGATGACGACGACCGGGCGTTTCGGTTGCGCGAGGGCCAAGCCCAACCCGACCATGGCCGCTCCGCCCATCGCGCCCCAGAGGTAGAAATTGCCGTCGTGCTCTCCGGCGGCGAACACATCGTAGGACGGCGAACCAAGCCCGGTGACGACCAGCAGGTCTCTGCGATTGTCCAGCAACGCCTTGACTGCGGCGCGGCGGTCCAGCGCTCCGAACGTTGAAGACTTCACCATTTCTTTCGTCCTAACAGGCGCTGCGAAATCAGGATCGCGACTTGGCGGTCGCCGTCGAAGGCCAGGGATGCCGCGGCCGACACGACTTCGCCGGCCTCGCTCGGATGATCGATCCGCAACACCGTGATTCCCATCAACTCGAACGCGCCGGGCGTGGCGCGACCCATCGGAATCTGCCATGGATTGAATTCCGCCCATTCGCCGCGCATCGTCACCAAGGTCAGGAATGGCAGCCGGCAGGAATTCATCAGCGAAAACATATTGACGCAGTTGCCGACGCCGCTGGATTGCATCAGCAGAACAGCGCGTTGGCCACCAAGCCACGCGCCGGCACAAAGCGCCACGCCTTCTTCCTCGGTGGTCAGCACTGTGGTTTTGATCAGTGGGTCTTGATGCGACAGTGTGATCAGCCTGGAGTGCCCGGCATCCGGCACATAACAAACCTGTCCGATCTGGATCTGCTTGAAGACATGGTAGATATCCAGCGGCCAGTCGGGATTTATGATCGCGCTTTTGTCGGACGCTGAGCCGTCCATACGAACCTCGTGATGTATCCGGCGCGGCGTGCGCCAAAATTGATCGAGTGCCAGATATCCTTAGCCTATCGAGGCCCAGAGCGTGTGTTCTTATCTGCGTCTGGCTGCCATGCCGATCTTTTATAGGTTGTCTGTCGATCGGGGTGGTTCATCCGACGGCGTGGGTGTCGTGATCGGCGCGCCGGCCCTCCAGTCCGCGAGCGTGGTTTATCATTGAACTCATTGACGACCTCACTAACAATGAGGGCATCATTGGAGTTGAGTTCGGATTGTTACAAGTTCAAGGGAGGCCTTCATGCTGACACCGACGCGATATGCACATCCCGATGCCATTGTCAGCACGGACTGGCTGGCAGGTCACCTCTCCGACCCGAATCTGCGCATTTTCGATTGCACGACATATCTGCGCTACGAAGGTGGCACAGGTCGGCCGTATCGGGTGGAGAGCGGCCGTGAAGACTACGGCAAGGGGCACATTCCCGGAGCAGCCTTTCTCGATCTTCAAGATGAGCTTTCCGACGGCAAAAGCCGCTATAGTTTTATGATGTTGCCGCTTGAAGAACTCGCGGCCCGTTTCGCTGAGAGGGGCATCGGCAATGGCTTGCGTGTGGTGTTGTATGCACGCAAGACCCCGCAATGGGCGACGCGCATCTGGTGGATGCTACGAGCCGTCGGATGGGACCATGTCGCGATTCTGGATGGCGGGATCGACAAATGGGAGGCCGAGGGCCGACCGACCGAGACGGGGGAGAGGCGATATCCGTCTGCATCGTTCACCGCCCGGCCGCGTCCAGGGCTCTTTGTCGGCAAGGACGAGGTCGCCGGCGCAATCGGCGATGCGCAAACCTGTACGATCAATGCGCTCTCTTCAGAACTGCATAAGGGAGACAACCCGCGCTATGGCAGACCGGGACGGGTCCCGGGCAGCGTCAATGTGCCGGCTGCCGCGCTATTGGATTCAGACTCGCTTGCATTCAAAACGCCTGAGGAAGCCACCCAACTATTTCAGGCAGTCGGTGCCGATCGATCCAAATCCATGCTGCTCTATTGCGGAGGTGGTATCGCGGCAACGCTCGATGCATTTCTATTGTATCAACTCGGCTATACCGACATCGCAGTCTATGACGCGTCGATGAGCGAATGGGCGAAAGATGAGAGTCTGCCCATCGAACGTGGGTAGGGCGTCAAGCCGTGATCCGCGTGGACCGGCCTGACGCGTATTCAGGGCCAGCGGGGATGGAGATAGAGGCGACCGCGTAGCCCGGGACGGACGTCAATGCTTGGATTGGCTCAGGACGACCACCACGCCGGTCGGCGTCGGTTGATGAGCTCTCAGTGTGCTGGCCGCCGCGTCGCTCCAGTCGGCAAGGCTGACGACCGAGCCGGCCTGAGTTTCAGCTTCCGGAGATCCGGTCGATTCTAGAACCTTCAGACCGCTTTCATCGACAAAGAAGGTGTGGTCACCGAACAATTCACTCAATTTGCCAACCGCGGGGTGATCGTCGGGTAGAACCCGCGCGTCCATCTGCGTCAGGGTTTCGCTCACTTGTGCCGCGTTCAGTTTCATGGCGTTCATGCTCCATTTAATAGCGATCATGCGCTCTTTTTGGTGAACATCGTCAGGATGCCGTTATCGTCGACATTGATAGCGACGACCTGGGCGGAGACGCGTCCCTTCGCCTTCAGTGCGGAGACGGCTTGAGGAGTCGCGTCAATCGAATCGCGAAGCGATTTCAAGTCTTCCGGTTTCGCATTTTCGAGAAGCGAATCGATTTTCGCGCGCAGGCTGGATTCGAGATCCTCGACGTCGATGACTTGAATGCTGCGGATCGTGACACCGCTCTCCTGCGATTGCGTCTCGGTATTTGAAGGGGCCGGCGTCGCTTGCGTCTGGGCAAGGCTCGGGGCGCCAAGGATGAGGAGTGCGGCAATAGCCGATGTAGCCAAGGTTCGCATGGGGTTGCTCCTTCTGCCGACCACGTCCGGGATAGTATTGCCAGAGCATGGTGTTTGGCCGTGCTTTGTGTGGTCTTTCGATGAATATGAGGTGGTGATTGTGTGCTCGCCGCCGACCGGAGCTGGCCGTAGGTCGGCCGATCCGGTCGCGTCCGCCAAGCTTGTGCGAGATACCGACGGCTAGCCAGCGTTGCTGACAAGTTTGATATGAGGTTCCACATCATCCATCAATTCGCGGTAGGCTTCGAGATAGTCGAGCGCCATCCGACGCGCGGTAAAGCGCTTCTCGAATTCCTTGCGGATGTCCGCTCGGTCGAGTGTTGCCAATCGATCGACAGCCGCGACGGCGCTGGTGTCGTCCTCGACGACGAATCCAGTTTTTCCATCATCGACGATCTCGGGGACCGAGCCGCGATTGAAGGCAATCACCGGCGTTCCGCAAGCCATGGCCTCGATCATGACGAGCCCGAACGGTTCCGGCCAATCGATCGGAACCATGAGGCCGATGGCGCCGCTAAGAAAGTCGGATTTCTCGTGGTCGCTGATCTCGCCGATGTATTCCACAAGCGGATGGTTCATCATGGGGCGGATCCGCTCGTGGTAGTATTCCTCGTCGGCGCGATCGATCTTCGCAGCGATCTTGAGCGGGATGCCGCAGCGGATCGCGATACTGATCGCCCGGTCGACGCCTTTTTCGGGTGCGATGCGACCGAGCACGGCGAGATAGCCCGGCCTGACCGGCTGTGGCGTCAATAGCTTTTCGGGAAGCCCATGATGAATGGTGCGCAGCCATCGCGCGTGCGGAACGGGCCGCCGTTGTGCGTTCGAGATCGATATCACCGGGATCGATGAGAACGTCGAAAAGACCGGCTGATGCTCCGGAAGATCGAGGCGTCCATGGAGCGTCGTCAGGAACGGCGTAGGCTGTCTGGAGAACAGCGAGAACGGATAGTAGTCGAGATGAAGGTGCAGGAAATCGAATTCTCCGTTATCACATTTGCGGCGGACACGCTCCAGCATGACCATGTGAAGCGCGTTCGGGTCGCGAACCGAGCCGTCAAGACGCAAGGCTTTCGGCCACGCTGGCTCAAGTCGGGCGGATGTGTGCGAGTCACCGCTGGCGAATAATGTGACATCGTGCCCTAACGCGACAAGTTCCTCCGTCAACCAATGAACCACCCGTTCAGTGCCGCCATACAGCCTGGGCGGAACAGCCTCCGTCAGCGGAGCAATTTGCGCGATGCGCATCAAACAACCTCCTGTCGAATTTTGGTTTGCGATTTTCACCGCACGAGGTTCAGCCCTGCCCGACGCGGGGAACGTTTTCGCTTCTGTAGGGGTCCTCCGACAAGCCAAGTTCCTGCACGCAGCCGCATTGCTGATGCAACAGGACGATAACGTCAGAGGTGTTCGGTCTGTTGGATCGAGGTATGTGGCGACGCGAAGGCGTGTCTGAAGCAATTGTGGGGATCTTCTTCCAACAGTGGATAGCTGATCGCGGCTGCGCTCACTCCCGCAACGTCGTTCTTTCCAAAGCGAGGCTCAATATTCGATGGATAATCTATCAACTTATGCCGATCGCCCATTCCCATTGGTGATGGGCTATCTGCGCCGACACTTCACGGCGCATGTGATGATCCTCAGTGCGGTAATTGCGGCGGTGACGTGTTCGGTCGGAACGCAGTACGGGGTCAAAGCGCTTGTCGATGCGTTGGCCGCAGGGCCGAGCCGAGCCGATGGCGTATGGCTGGCATTCGCTCTTCTCATGGGATTGATTTGCGCCGACAATTTTTTGTGGCGTGTTGCGAGCTGGATTGCGAGCTACACATTTGTCGAGGTGACGGGTGATCTACGCTCCGATATTTTCCGGCATCTGACCGGGCACGCGCCGAGCTATTTCGCCAACCGGCTGCCGGGAATGTTGAGCAGCCGGATCACTGCGGCGTCGAACGCGGTATTCACAGTCGAAAACATGTTCGCCTGGAATGTGCTGCCCCCATGCATCGCCACCATTGCGGCGATCCTTCTGATCGGAACCGTGAGTGTTCCAATGGCCACCGGCCTTGCGGTGATCGCCGGGATCGTGGTGGTGGCGATGTTCAGGATGGCGGCGGCCGGTAAGCCGCTGCATGACGACTTTGCCGGCAAGGCGGCCGCCGTCGATGGCGAGATGGTGGACGTCATCAACAATATGGCGCTGGTGCGCGCCTTCTGCGGCCTGCGTCATGAGCACGATCGGTTTGATGCGACCGTCGATCGCGAGATGAAGGCACGCGGCAGAAGCCTGCGTTATCTCGAGAAGCTGCGGTTGATGCACGCTGCGGTCACTGTCGTCCTTACTGTCGGCCTGTTGGCCTGGGCAATCGTACTTTGGCAGCGCGGCAGCGCGAGCACCGGCGACGTGGTACTGGTTTGTACGTTGGGTCTTTCGATCCTGCACGCGACGCGGGATCTTGCGGTGGCCTTGGTGGATGTGACGCAGCACGTCGCACGAATGTCAGAAGCGATCGCGACGCTTCTGGTTCCGCATGAGCTTCAAGATCATCCGGAGGCCGCGCCGCTGACCAAGAAAGGCGTGGCGATTTCCTTCGACAATGTTTCGTTCAGCTATCCGGACGGCTTCGAGGTGTTCGACGGATTGCGGTTGCGGATCCCGCCCGGCCAGAGGGTGGGCATTGTCGGTCCGTCCGGCGGCGGAAAATCCACGCTGTTTTCCCTTCTCCAGCGCTTCTATGACGTGGACAGCGGCAGCGTTACCGTCGGAGGCCAGAATATCTCCCATGTCACGCAGCAAAGTTTGCGTGACGCGATCTCGGTCGTCCCGCAGGATATTTCGTTGTTCCATCGATCGATTGTGGACAACATCCGGTACGGCCGCCCGACCGCTACCGACGACGAGGTGCGGCGCGCGGCCATCGCGGCGCGCTGTGATTTTGTCGATAGCTTACCCGAAGGGCTTGCTACGCTGGTCGGAGACAGAGGCGTCAGGCTCTCCGGGGGGCAGCGTCAACGCATCGCGATCGCGCGCGCATTTCTCAAGGACGCACCGATCGTGCTGCTGGACGAGGCGACGGCCGCCCTCGACACCGAATCCGAAGAGGCGGTTCGCGAGGCGCTTGGCCGCCTGATGCGAGGGCGCACCGTGATTGCCATTGCGCATCGGCTGACCACGGTACGCAATTTCGATCGTGTCGTCGTGCTCAAAAATGGCCACATCATTGAGGATGGTCCCCCCGATCATCTGATGCGCGCTCAGGGGCCTTATCGGCAACTCGTGACTCAGGAGATGCGTCGCCTTGCCGTTCATGCGGCATAGGCTGAAGAGCGTATGAATGCGGCCGTGCCGCTCGGGCGAAATGCTTCCAACCTTGCGGAGGTTCAGATGGCGATCAAGGCCGCAACCCGGATCGGAGTGACGGAAAGAGAGGCGACCCTTTCGGAGTCGCCATTCTACATTCCGATGACGGGGCCGTTGGCGCGGCCACGGCGAACCCTGAAGCACGACGATACTTTTCTCGTGCTGGATAGTCACGGCGATATCGGAGCCTCCGCCGGCGGACCGGACGGACTGTTCCATTCCGATACCCGGCATCTCGCGCGGTTCGAACTGGTCTTGAACGATATGCAGCCGTTGTTGCTCGGCTCGAACCTGCGCGATGACAATTCAGGGCTGACGGTCGATCTCACCAATCCCGATATCTTCAGCGGCGATCGGATCGTCCTCCAGAAGGACATGATCCATATCGTGCGCACGATCTTCCTGTGGCGCGCGACGGCTTATCAGCGGATCGGCGTGCAGAATCATGGTGACCGTACCGCGCGTTTCGACCTGACATTCCTGTTCGATAGCGATTTCGCCGACCTGTTCGAAGTGCGTGGCGAGAGGCGTCCGCGCCGAGGCTCGAGTCTGTCGGAAATACACGGGCCGGCGGATGTGAGCCTGATATACACCGGGCTCGATGAGAATGTCCGGACAACGGGAGTACATTTCGATCCATCGCCGACGACGCTGTCCGTCAGCAGCGCCAGCTATCGTCTCAAACTGGCGCCGCAGCAAGTTGCTTCGTTGTTCGTCGCGATTTCCTGCAACTTGCCGACGGAAAAAAAAATCCCTCCGTTCTTTCGCGGGCTGCTCGCACATCGCCGCGAAATGCGGGAATCGACGGCGGGCGCCGCCACGATCGAATCGTCCAACGACATCTTCAATGAGGTGCTTTGCCAGTCGATGGCTGATCTCAACATGCTGATGACCGAAACGCCGGACGGTCGTTACCCCTATGCCGGAATCCCATGGTACTCCACTACATTCGGCCGTGATGGATTGATTACCGCGCTTCAAATGCTGTGGATCGATCCGCGCGTGGCCTGCGGCGTTCTGCGGCGGCTGGCGAGATTTCAGGCCAAGGCAACCGATCCGCTGTCCGACGCCGAACCCGGGAAAATCCTGCACGAGATGCGCGGCGGCGAGATGGCCGTGCTCCGGGAGGTGCCGTTCGCCTGCTATTACGGCAGCGTCGATTCTACGCCTTTGTTTGTTCTGCTGGTCGGTCTTTATGTCGAGCGCACCGGCGACGTCGCGACGCTTGCAGAGTTGTGGCCTGCGGTGGAAGCCGCGTTGGGCTGGATCGACGGACCCGGCGATCGCGACCGCGACGGTTTCGTCGAGTATCAGCGTGCGTCCGAGCAAGGACTGGTCAATCAGGGCTGGAAGGATTCCTTCGACGCCATCTTCCATGCCGACGGACGATTGGCGGAAGGCGATATCGCGCTTGCGGAAGTGCAGGGATATGTCTTTGCAGGAAAGCGGCTCGCCGCTCGCTGCGCGCGGCGCCTCGGATTGATGGACCGTGCGCGCGCCTTGGAAGACGATGCCGTGCGGCTGGCTCAGCGGTTTGAAGACGCTTTCTGGTGCGACGATCTCGGCACCTACGCGCTGGCGCTGGATGGCGCCAAGCAACCATGCAAAGTGCGGACGTCGAACGCGGGGCAGCTTCTGTTTACCGGAATTGTCCGCGAGGACAGGGCGCGGCTGGTTGCCGCCGATTTGATGCGCCCGCGGTTTTTCAGCGGCTGGGGGATTCGGACCGTGGCGTACGGCGAGGCGCGCTACAATCCGATGTCCTATCATGACGGATCGATCTGGCCGCACGACAATGCCCTGATCGCGCTTGGCCTAGCTCGTTATGGCCTCAAGCATTCGGTGGCTTCTGTCTTCAAGGGGTTGTTCGACGCCGCCAGTTACATGGAACTGCGGCGACTGCCTGAGCTGTTCTGCGGATTTCGCCGCGAACGGCGGCGCGGACCGACACTATATCCGGTGGCCTGTGCGCCGCAGGCGTGGGCCAGTGCAACGCCGTTATCGTTGCTCGAAGCGACGCTCGGACTGGAGTTCGATGCCGATGCCGGTGAGATACGGCTACGCAATCCGCATCTTCCGGCGTTTCTCAACGAGGTGATCGTGCGCGATCTGTCGCTTGGCGAGAGTAGCGTCGATTTTCGATTGCGTCGTCACGGCGAGGGCGTCTCGCTCGAAGTCTTGCGATCGCGTGGCCGGGTCGAAGTATCGATGGTGTTCGCGCATTGATGTGGCGAGTAGCTCAGACGGAGTCGAGTGATGAAGTTTTATCGAACTCGCTTCGACTTTATCGGAATTTGCGGAGGGGTCATGCGGTCAATCGGCGCGGTTGCAATTGCCATGATGCTGGCGCTTAGTGCCGTCGGGGTCTCGGTCGCGGCCGATGACGCCAGCGCGCCGCCAGCAAATTCCGGCGCGGTTCCGCCGGCGTCTCCTCCACAGACCGCCAAACCGGCGCCACCTCCGCCATCGATCACCGTGATCGGAGCGGCCGACGCGCATGGCGTGCTTGGTCGCGACGTCAAGAGTTCGACCGGTGAGAACATGGGGCGTATCGTCGACATCATCGCCGACAAGAGCGGCGCGGTGCGCGCTGCCGTCATCGATTTCGGCGGGTTTCTCGGCGTTGGCAGCCGCAAGATCGTTGTCGATTGGAATGCTCTGCACTTCGGCCAGGTGCAGGGCAAGAACAGCAGCATCACCCTCGACCTGACGCTGGATCAGGTCAAGGCGGCGCCGGAATACAAGGAAGGCACGCCGGTCGTGGTGCTGGGGGCCTCCGGAAGTTTGAACCCGCTACGGTTTTGATGTCGTGACGGAACGCGATGTTGTTGACGCTCCCATCGAGTTGGATCGGTCGTTGCAGCGGCGGGCGGACGGCAAGGGTGTGGACACAGTGTCACGGGCGGCACCATCCGCTCCAGGGCAACCGGTTCCTTCGCCACAGAGCCAGCGCGGCTTGGACTGGTTCATCTTCTTTCTCGCGGATCTCCAGACCGGCTTTGGCCCATTCGTCGTCGTCTATTTGACCACCCAGAAATGGACTCTGACCGAGATCGGTCTTGTCCTGTCGATTGGCGGCGTTATCGGCCTGATCGGTCAGATGCCCGGCGGAGCCATCATCGACGCCGTCCGTTCGGAGCGGCTTGTGGCCGGTCTTGCGGTGGCGACGATCGGCCTTGTGGCGCTGGCTTACGCGGCGTGGCCGATCTTCCCGGTAATCGCCATCGCTGCGACCCTACATGCGGCGGCGAGCTGCGTGCTCGGCCCGGCGATCGCAGCGATCAGTCTCGGATTGGTGGGGCCACGGGCGATCAGCGAGAGATTGGGCCGGAATGCACGGTTTGCGTCCCTCGGCAACGGCAGCGCCGCGGCTATCATGGGCGGCATCGGCTATCTGCTCTCAAGCCGGATGGTGTTCGTCGTCAGCTTTGTGTTTGCGGTGGCAACGGTGCTGTCGCTGTGGCGGATTCGTGACCGTGAGATCGATCCGCAACAGGCGCATGGCGCGGTCTCGCGGCCCAAGCCCGATCCCCGCGCGACCAGCATCTTTCATCTGTTGCGCCAACGCCCACTGCTCATTTTTGCGGCAACCGTGCTGTTGCTTCAGCTGGCCAACGCCGCGATGCTGCCGCTGATGGCGGGCGTCGTGACGGCGCGTTCGAGCGCTTCGGCCCCGGCCCTGATCGCCGCCAGCATCATTGTTCCCCAGGCGATGGTTGCGCTGATATCGCCTTCGGTCGGCCGCAAAGCTCAGTCATGGGGACGGCGTCCGCTTCTCATGTTGGCGTTCGCGGCGCTGGCGCTTCGCGGGAGCCTTTTCTCGATGACCAGCGACCCCTCGATGCTGGTTGTCATTCAAGCTCTGGATGGCATCACAGCAGCGGTTTTCGGTGTCATGGTTCCGCTGATCGTTGCCGACGTTACCTACGGCTCCGGCCACTTCAACCTGGCGCAGGGCGTCGTCGGCACCGCCACGGGCATCGGTGCATCGCTCAGCCCTGCGCTCGCGGGCTATGCGAGCGATCACTTCGGGCATGACGTCGCGTTCATGGGCCTTGCCGCAGTGGCGATGGTGGGCCTCGCCGTTATCTGGACGGCCATGCCGGAAACCAAAACGTCGCTGTCACAAGAACCCGCCTGAGAATGCGTCCCCTCTGTCGGCTCACTTTCTTGTTACCCTTGCTCGATCCTTCCCGATCCCTTTGGCTATGAACCTTTTCTCGTGTTTGATTACTATTGTCATGGACGATGAGGTGCCTTGAGCGTAGCGAACGAGGTGTCGTCTTGATTACATCGGAGAACGACGTGTTTGACCCCGGCGCCTTTCTAGCGAAAGTCGGAACGGGAAAATCGATTTCAGAGCTTCAGAAGGGCGACATTGTATTCGCGCAGGGGGATGTCGCGGATACAGTTTTCTATATCCAGAAGGGAAAAATCAAACTTGTGGTGGTATCCGAAGAGGGCAAGGAAGCCATCGTCGGCATTCTGGAATCCGGACAATTCTTTGGCGAAAGTTGTTTGAATGGCCGCCGATTTCGTGTCGCCACAACGGTGGCGCATGAGGCCAGTGTCGTTACGCGAATATCCAAGGAAGCAATGGCGCGGATGCTCGAGGTCGAGCCGAAATTCGCTCAATTGTTTATGATGCATCTGATTTCGCGCAATAGTCGCATTGAGGAAGATCTCGTCGACCAGCTTTTCAATCCGAGTGAGAAGCGCCTGGCGCGTGTGCTGCTGTTGCTGGCGAATTTTGGCAAAGAAGCGCAGCCGATCGATATTGATATCAACCAGGAAACACTCGCGGAAATGATCGGCTCGACTCGGTCGCGAGTCAGCTTTTTCATGAACAAATTCAAACGACTTGGGTTCATAAGCTACAATGGAACGATCAAGGTCCACGGGTCGCTTTTGAATGCCATACTGCACGACAAATCTGCCATAGTTCTACAGGACGAACGCGCACTGTGCGTGGATGACAATAGCGGACCCTAGCAGTCGCGGGCGGGAAACGTTGCGACGCTTATTGTCGGCTGAGAATAGTGGCCGACAGTCGCAAAGTGGCCGTTCGATCCTTAACTAAATCAAAAATTGAAATATTCTCGATTGCAGCTTTTTACTGTTGCATCCGTTGAGCGGGCCGTCGCTGCGAGTGCTTGTGACGTTGCCCCCAACTTCTATCCAGCGTGATGGAGACTCTGACGGTTGGTTTTGCCCATCTGGGCGGAGTGAGCGACGGGGGCTGACGCGGAGCTGGCCATTGAGCGCAGCGGCAGATCCCGTCGCGGGTTGAAGGTGTCGGCGTAT
>JAFKKM010000102.1 GCA_017305555.1 Hyphomicrobiales bacterium
CAATTACGCGCGCCGGGGCACCGTTCGCTGGCGCAGCGCTTTGGTGTTCGCGATCGTTGGCAGTGTCGGCGCGTTTGTCGGGTCAAGTGTAGGCAAGGCCATTAACGGTGACCGCTTGCTGTTTCTGTTCGGTCTGCTGATGCTGGTGGTCGGAGGCCTTATGCTGAGGACGAAGCGATCTGCGCCGGTAACAGCCCAGGATGAAGATGCCCGGCCGTGGTTGGCAGCTGCTACTGCGCTTGTCGTTGGCCTTGCTGCGGGATTTTTCGGAATCGGCGGCGGCTTTCTGATCGTGCCAGGGCTTATCTTCGCGACGGGCATGCCGATGATCAACGCCATCGGGACGTCATTGCTGGCGGTGGGAGCGTTCGGACTGACGACTGCCGTCAATTACGCATTATCGGGTCTCATAGACTGGACCGTCGCGGCTGAGTTCATAGGCGGTGGCTTCGTTGGCGGCTTGATCGGGATGCGTCTCGCAAGTCATCTTTCGCAATTCAAGAGCGCCTTGAATATCGTATTTGCGTCGTTGATTTTCGTGGTTGCGATTTACGTTCTCTATCGAAGTGGACTTACGCTATTCACCTAACCAGCGCTAAAATATCTTCGATTCCTCTTGTTCAGGTATGATTTCATGACTTTGATGGAGCCGCTGCCGTCCTTTCTGAAATCGAGGTCATCCTTCTCGGACCCCATATTCCGTGTCCTCCTGAGCCTGATTTTCATCATTGGCGGACTCGGTCATTTTGTGGAACATCGTCAGATGCTCGCTCGCATCGCTGAATCGCCTTGGGTGAATGCAATCGAGATAATAGGTAATCCGTCGATGTTGCTGTGGCTTTCAGGAGTAATCTTCATTGCGGCTGGCGTTGCTCTTGCGACCGGATTCCTGACCCGGCTATCATCGCTCGCACTTTTCGTCACTTTGATACCAGTAACGATCGCAGTCCATTTTGCTCCGGGACATACTGGACCATTGTTCAAGAACGTTGCGATTCTCGGAGCTTTGATCCACTTTTATTTTCGCGGAAGTGGTGCGTATGCGATCGATCGACTCCTGGTGCCGGCCAGAGTAGACGGTGCGGCTTCAGCCAAGGGGGCAATAGCTCGAATTAGGTCTGTTTTGTGATGAGCTGTTTGTGCGGGAATGACAAGGCAGCACGAAGGCCATTTCCGTCACTCCGGTTCTTTAGCGCGAGTGTTCCGCCCAGCTTGTCGGCTGCGAGTTGCACGATCGAAAGTCCCAAGCCGCTCCCATACGGACTCTTGTGACGGCCGCGAAAGAACCTCGATGTCACAAGTGCCAGTTCGGAATCCGGGATTCCGGGGCCGTCATCATCAACGGAGATTGTGATGGAGGATCCGACGCGGACAGCGTCCCAGGTCACGGTGCCATTGTTCTTGATATGCTGAATTGAATTTTCATGAAGATTTCGCAGGGCCACCGTCAGAAGCTCGCGATTTGTCGCGAAACCGGTCTCGTAAAGTGCAGGAGACAAAACAAGGTTGGCTGAGTCCGAGAGCGGATCGGCCGATATGATTTCGTCGAGAATCTCGCCGAGATTGACGTTATCCGTTCGTTGGAAATCGTCCTGGGCGTCGATCCGTGCAATTGCCAGCAATTGGCGCACCAATCTTGAAGTCCGGTCAACAGAAATCACAATGAGACGCAGTGCTCGTCCTCGCGCCTCTGGATCTTGCGTCGCAATGGCGACCTGCGCCTGCGTCTTCAATCCGGCAAGTGGCGTGCGCAATTCATGAGCGGCAAATGCCGTGATGTCGCGTTCGTGGCGACGTGCGGATTCAACCTTTGAGAACAATCCGTTCAGGGAGTTCGCGAGCGGCGCTAGTTCCGGAGGCGCTTGGCTTGTCTCGACGGGGCTCATATCATCGACGCTTCGATTTCTCAGGTCTATCGCCATCAAATGAAGTGGCCGTAATCCTTGGCCTAAGACGGTCCAAATCAGAAGTCCGAGCAACGGAAAGATTAGCAGTGTCGGCCAGAGCAAGCCCTTGATGAGATCACTGATGAGCCGCTCCCGCAGTCCGAGGCGATCGCCGACGAGTACACGGATGCCCTTCGCGGGATCGGAAATGGCATAGACGCGCCAGGTTTCACCACCGACTTGCTGATCGGAGAAGCCATCTGTCTCATTTCCCAAACTGTCGCTAGGGGCACCACTTGATCGGGCTACCAGCCTGCCATCCAGCGACCATATCTGGCACGACAATTGACGCTCGTAGCTTGCGATCTCGGGCAAAAGGTGCTCGTCCGAAGGTGATCTGTCCGAAGCAACCGCATCGCTATTGATGGCCAGAGAGCTGACCATGCGGGCGGCCTCCTGAAGCCGGGTATCGAGCACGTGTTCGACCTCGCTCCGTGTCTGGAAAAATACCCAAGCGCTCGCGCACAACCAGATTAAGCCGGTTGCGACCGTAAGGACGATGAAGAGGCGACCTCTTATCGAGCGTGTAATCATGCTTTAGCCCCCCGCATTCGGTATCCTATGCCCCGCACGGTCTCGATCAGGTCACGCCCGATTTTGTTGCGAAGATTGTGAATATGCACCTCGACGGCGTTGCTTTCGACCTCGTCCTGCCAACCGTAAAGCCGATCTTCAAGATCGCTCTTCGAGCGGATTGCTCCGGGGCGCTCCATCAACGCGGCGAGAAGTGCAAATTCGCGACGTGACAGGTTTATCGCTTTGCCGGCCGCGGATGCGCTGAGCGTCGCCGGATCAAGCACGATCCCGTTGTATGCGATATGCGACGTGGCACGGCCAGTCTTTCTCCGTACGATGGCGCGCACGCGCGCGGCGAGTTCGTCCAGATCGAATGGTTTCCCCAGGTAGTCATCGGCGCCTGCGTCGAGCCCTTTAATCCGGTCCGCCACCTCGTCAAGTGCGGTGAGGAGAAGAACGGGCGTCGTGTTTCCCGCTGTCCGAAGGGTTGAGAGCAAATCGAGGCCTGAACCGTCCGGCAGCATCAGGTCCAGCACGACCGCGTCAAATGAGGCCGTTGTCAGTGCAGCCAAGCCGTCTGCGCAAGTGGTAACCGCATCGACGGTGGCGCCCACGAGGTTCAGGCCAGCTTTTAAACCGTCCAGCAGGACGGGGTCATCCTCGACCACCAGAATTCGCATCACATCCTCGTTCATCCGGCTGACGCGTCGCAGGCGAGCCTTAAGGCTGCCTTAAGGTAGGGCGGCGAAGTCAGATACCACCTTATGATTGTGGACCGTCATGCGAAACGCTTGTCTACGGATTCTCTTCGGTCTGCTTCTGCTTACGCCCGTGGCTGCGTCCGCGCAGGCGCAGAGCCCTCCGGGTGCGGATAAGGTTTTCCAGCTTAATGTTGCCCACGGCGCGGAAGGTGCCTTGATCCTGAACTGGGTCATTGCGCCAGGCAATTACCTCTATCGCGACAAGATCAAGATCACGAGCCGGCAGGGTGCTTCGATTAGGGCAAGTACACCAGCCGGAGACATGAAAGACGATCCATCGTTTGGCGAAACGGAGATCTATCACGGTCAGGCGCAGGCCTCCGTGTCAGCGAAGTCACTGGGCGATCTAAACGACCTTGTGGTGTCCTATCAGGGATGCGCCGAGCAAGGGATCTGCTATCCGCCAGTCACAAAAACCATTGATTTGAAAACACTATCGATTGCCGGACCGACTGCTCGGGCAACGGCGCCGGCCCAATCGAACAGCAACTGGGTGTCCGATCCGTCTTTGGAGCGGCCAAGCGCATCTCATGCGGATGCAACGACACAGCCGGATAATCTCGATCTCGGCGGAAGTGTTGTCTCAATGCTGGCCGCCTTTGTCGGATTTGGCCTGTTGCTGGCCTTCACGCCGTGCGTATTCCCAATGATTCCGATCCTTTCAGGAATGCTCGCGCAATCAGGCGAGAAGCTGACGGCCCGACGTGGCTTTGTGCTGTCAGGCGTCTACGTCGTCGCCATGGCGCTCGCGTACGCGTCACTGGGGGTGGTTGTCGCCTGGTCGGGGCAGAACCTGCAAGCCGCGCTTCAAACGCCGCTCGCGCTAGGTTTGATGAGCGCAATTTTCGTGGCGCTCGCTCTCTCGATGTTCGGTCTTTACGATCTGCAGCTTCCGCAAAGCTGGCAGAGCCGCCTGGCCGGTGCCGGTAGCCGCCGTGCTGGATCAGTTGGCGGGGCCGCAGTCATGGGATTCGGCTCTGCATTGATCGTAGGCCCGTGCGTCACGCCACCCCTGGCCGCGGCTCTGGTCTATGTCGCTCAGACCGGAAACGCGTGGCGTGGAGCGTCGGCGCTGTTCGCGCTGGGAATCGGGATGGGTTTGCCGTTGCTGGCGTTCGGGACGTTCGGCGCAAGCATCTTGCCTCGATCTGGACCGTGGCTGGCACATATAAAGCACGTGTTCGGCTTTGTTTTCCTCGGCGTGGCGATCTGGATGATCTCGCGCGTTCTTCCAACCTGGCTCGTTATTGTTTTGTGGGGCGTGGGCCTCGTCGGGACAGGCATCTACCTGGCCGCTCCACAGCTACGTGAGCGAAGCCGGGGACAAGCATGGCGCAAATGGCCTGTCTTGGCGGGCGTTGCTTCAGCCGGCTTTGGTGGGCTTCTGATGATTTCCGCCGTTGTTGGCTCGTTCGGCTTGCCGGGACAACTCACCGGAATTCCCGGCTTCGCAACAATCACCGCCGCGCACGCGGCCAAATTCGAGACCGTCACCACGCCGCAAGCGCTCGATGAGGCGATTGCAAGCGCGCGTCAGAATAGCAAGCCCGTCGTGCCCGATTTCTCGGCCGAATGGTGCGTCGAATGCAAGGTCATGGATCGCACCGTATTCTCAGACTCAGCCGTATTGGCGCGTTTGCACGACTTCACGCTGATCCGTGCGGACGCCACCAACTACAACGAAGATACCCGGTCGTTGATGAAGAGATTCGGCGTTGTCGGGCCACCCACGGTTGTTTTCCTCGGCGCGCGAGACAGCAAGGAAATAACCGGCGCAAGAATCGTCGGTCCCGTCGACTCAACCACATTCCTGAAGCGGCTCAATCAGCTTCAACCGTCCTGAAAAGTCCATTCACAAAGGAGAGACATCATGTTCGCCACACGTCCAAGCAATTTTTCACCGCGCCTGCTTCTCTCATTGGCCCTCTTGATGCCGATGACCGTTTCGCACGCGTTCGCGCAGGATGCCGATACGTCCACAGAGGCCATCCAGAACGACCCGGCCACTCCCGTCGCGGGAAATCCGAAAGGCGATCTGACAATCGTGACCTTCTTCGATTACAACTGTCCGTTCTGCAAGAAAGCAGAGCCAGCGTTGGAGCAGGTCGTAAAAGAGGATGGCCATATTCGCCTTGTTTATAAGGATTGGCCGATCCTTACCAAAGCATCCGTCTATGGCGCGCAGCTCGCGCTGGCCGCCAAATATCAGGGCAAATACGATGCGGTTCACGCCGCGCTGATGTCGATTCCCGGTCCGAAGATTCCCGAAGACCAGATGCTTGCAGCGATCCGCAAATCTGGCGTCGATATGGACAAGCTCGATGCCGATCTCAAGGCGCACGGCGACGAGATCACTGCGCTGCTCAGGCGCAACCTTGCCCAAGCCGATTCGTTAGGATTGCAGGGAACCCCAGCCTATCTTGTCGGCCATTACAAAGTGACGTCTGCCCTGACTTACGACGGATTCAAGCGTGCGGTGGCGGACGCGCGTGCCCAGGCAAAGAAATAAATGGCACGACTTGTGACGAACTCGCTCACCTGCTTTCGACGGGCCGGTAACGCCGCAATGGTTTTTGCCGGAATAGCGGTGTTAGCCGGATGCACCACAACGTCATCCACACCGGCGCCCGTAGCGTTTTCGGCACAGGCAAACCCGGCTGCGGCCCAGGCTTACGCCGCAACCACCAACGAACCGTACAAAGTGGACGCCATCGACGTCGCTGACATCGACCCCAAATACCTTCGCCAAGTGGTCGATTTTCCGACCCGGGAGCCAGTCGGAACAATCGTCGTCGATCCGCACGAGCGGTTTGTCTACCTGGTGCAAGAACATGGAAAAGCGCTGCGCTACGGCGTCGGTGTTGGGAAAGAGGGTCTCGAATTCACGGGGACTGCGACGATTGAGTACAAGAAAAAATGGCCGCATTGGACGCCGACAAATGACATGATCAAGCGCGAACCTGCACGATACAAACCTTGGCAGAAAGGCATGGACGGCGGTGCACGAAATCCGTTGGGCGCGCGTGCTTTGTATCTTTTCAAGAATGGCAAGGATACGCTGTTTCGCATTCATGGCACGACGGAGCCTTGGAGTATTGGCAAAGCCGTCTCGTCTGGCTGCATTAGAATGGTCAATCAGGACATTATTGATCTCTACAGCCGGGTGCCTGATGGTTCGAAAGTTGTGGTTCGGTGATACGCCTCGGTGCTGCGCGGTCGGATAGCGGGCATGGAAGTCCAGATGATCGTGGATAACAGTCAAAGTCCAAATTCGGTGCCGTGGCCGCCGCTCATTTTGGCGGTAGCGATGGCTGCGAGTCTCGGGCTTGGTCAACTGGTCCCTTTACCTTTGCCGAGCGATCTCTGGCTACAAATTATGGGATCCATCGTTGCGTTCGTTGGCGTCGCGCTCGATCTATGGGCCATTTTGACGATGAGACGGCTTCATACCAACATTCTTCCTCATCGTGCCGCGGGCCGGCTTGTGACCACAGGGCCATTCAGATTCACGCGCAATCCAATCTACGTCGGTAACGCGACTTTGATGGCGGGTATCGGCTTCGCTTTCGGGAATTTCTGGTTTGTCCTCCTGGGGGTTGTTTCCGCCCTTGTTGTGGATCGACTGGCCATTCGCCGTGAAGAGCGTCACCTAGGAGCGCGCTTTGGTCAGGACTGGCTCGACTATGCATCTCGGGTCCCGAGATGGCTCATCTGAAACGCCGTTGGGGGCCTTATTGGAGAGTTGAAATGACCATGATTGGAAGACGGACCGCGCTGCAAGCGCTGGGACTGGGAGTTGTTGCAGGTGCCCTCAGCGTGTCTACAAATCAAGCGTCGGCGAAGGAGGTTGACGGATCTATGCTCGTTCCATCGGACGGGCATCATCTCAAAGAACTATCTGAACATCTCGCCAAACTGCCAAGACGCCGAGACTTCAAGACCGTTCCCATGATCCTGACGGAAACCGATCAATGGGATGCCGAGGCCCTGAAATCCGTTATTGCGTACAAATCGCCATACAAACAGGTTTGGGACAACACCGAGATTGGCAGCCCGTGGCTCAACCTGATGCGTAATTCGATCAATGCCCAGGTATGGTCGTTCAAGCACCCTGACTTTCTGGCGGTATCGGCGACTCATGGCACGGCGCACCTTGCACTCTTCGACGATACGATTTGGGAAAAATACCAACTGACGAAGCTCGCAGGCGATAAGTTCAAATCGAACACCCTGATCAAGGAATCGTCTGCTGCGAAAGCAGACCCAAAGAATTTTGAGGACGCCGATGGCGTGTTCTCACCGGCGGACAATTCCATTCCGGTATTGATGAGACGTGGCGTCGTGTTTCTGTCCTGCCACAATGCAATATGGGAAGAGGCCGCCGCACTTCTCAAGGCTGAGAGTAACCCCGACAAGCTGACTCACGAGCAACTCGCGGCGGAGCTGACGAACCATCTTTTGCCTGGGGTGGTGCTCACACCAGGCGCGGTTGGAACGCTGCCCGAGTTGCAACGAGCGGGCTTTCACTACGCCAAATAAGGAGCGGCCATGATTTTCAAAGCGATCGTTGCAAGCGTGGTTGCTCTGAGTGCAGCAATGCCCGTCACGTCGATGGCCCGCGAGGGCTGGAAAGGGCAGGCCGAAACTCCGCTCTACAAGGGAGATGTTTTCCCTCCGTGGCAAAACGGAGAGAATAACGATGTTGTGAATCGGGGTTTCGAGTTCACCATTCCGGAGGTCAACAGTCTGGCCGATTTTCACGGCGACGTAACGGACCCCAAGCTAGTTCTTTACGTTGGCGGCAACTACTTTTTTGCGATGGCGCCACTTGTAAAGGCGTTTGAGGAGAAGCATCAGGAATACAAGGGCAAGATTTACTGGGAGACAATTCCGCCGGGCTTGCTCGTCAAGCAAATGAAAGCTGGCGGAACGATCACCTCGGGCAACATGACATGGACGGCCAAGCCGGATGCCTATTTTGCCGGCCTTGTGAAGGTCAAGCAGTTGATCAATGACGGTTTGCTGGTCGCGCCTGCGGTGCCTTATGTGACCAACACGTTGACGATCATGGTGCCGAAGGACAACCCAGCTCAGGTTAAGGGCTTGGCTGATCTCGGGCAGGCCAAGGTTCGGCTGGCGATGCCCAATCCCGAATTCGAAGGGATTGCCCGCCAGATCAAGGCGTCGTTGCAAAAGGCTGGTGGCGAAAAGCTGGCAAAAGCTGTGTACGAGGACAAGCTGAAGGACGGCAGTACTGTCCTGACCCACATCCATCACCGCCAGACGCCGTTATTTTTGATCCAGGGCGTGGCTGACGCCGGGGTGACCTGGCAATCCGAAGCCATTTTTCAGGAGCAGGTCGGTCATCCGATCTCTCACGTTGAAATTCCGACCGAGCAGAACACCGTTGCGATTTATGCCGGTGCTGAAGTGAAGGATGCTGCACACCCAGACGCAGCAAAGGCGTGGCTCGACTTTATAAAGTCGCCTGCCGCCCTCGGTATTTTCGAACGCTACGGATTCAAGCGCTACGAAGCAGCGGGCAAATGAATCAACCGGGAGCGCGACTGTGAAGCAGCATGAAATACAGGAAGATCATCATTGCAGCCGCGGCGAGCGTACCCCACAGGAGCACATATCGTACGTTATGACCGACGACAGCCCCTCTCGCCTCAACGTCCGTTCGTTTAATTGGGCTCTCTTCACGGTCGGCCATGTACATCTCCGGGTTCAACAAAACTCAACCTCTCAATTCGAAACTAGTTCCAGGTAATTACAAATCTTCGACCGTTTGCCAACGCGCTCAGCGCACAATCATTGATCGTTTCCAAAAACTTGAGAGTTCTCGATGGATACCCGAAATCTGACGATCATCCAGGTCAACGATACCCACGGCTACCTGGAGGCACACCCTGAACTGGTGTGGCATGGCGATGTCGCGGCTTATCCCACAATGGGAGGTTACGCGCGTATCGCCTCGATTTTGAAGAGCGTTCGGGCTGAGTGCGGCGGATCGGCTCTTGCGTTGGACAACGGTGATACGTTTCACGGGACGTACCCTGCGGTCAGCAGCAAAGGAGAAGCGCTCATTCCGCTGGTCAATGCGTTGGGGTTTGATGCCATGACCGCGCATTGGGAGTTTGCATGGGGACCGCCGCATTTTCGTGCTCTGTCTGCGAAGCTGAATCATCCGATGCTCGCGATCAATTGTTACGACAAAGAATCCGGTGAACTTTACTTTCCGGCATCGGTTGTATTGGAACGCGGCGGCCTGCGCGTCGGCATTATCGGCGTCGCGGCGACCATCATCGATAAGAGTATGCCGCCGCATTTTAGCGAGGGGGTGCGCTTTACATCTGGTTGCGAGGAATTGCCCGGAGAGATTAGCCGCTTGCGAAACGAGGGGACGGACCTGATCGTTGTGCTTTCCCATCTTGGATTTCCACAGGATGTCCATGTTGCTCACGCGGTAGACGGAATTGATGTCATCGTCAGCGGGCATACCCACAACCGGCTCGAGCACCCGGCGCATATCGGCAATACGCTTATAATTCAATCCGGATGCCACGGATCCTTCGTGGGCCGGCTTGACCTGAGCATCGCGGACGGAAAAGTTGCTGATTGGCAGCATCGACTGATCCCGGTTGATGAGTCAATCGCCGGCGATGTGGAGATGAGCGCGCTTGTCGAAGGCGTGATGAAGCCGCATCGAGAGATGTTGAACGAGTTCGTCGGGCAGACTGCCGTCGGCCTTCATCGTGACACCAATCTGTATGCACCGATGGACGATCTTCTGCTCGCGGCGATCGCGACCGCCGGCGATACGGATATCGCCTTTTCGAACGGCTGGCGTTACGGCGCGCCTATACCGCCGGGTTCCATTACGATGAATGATTTGTGGAATATCATCCCCACTAATCCACCGGTGTCGACAGTTGACCTGACGGGTACCGAGATTAGGGAAATGATGGAGGAAAATCTCGAGCGAACATTTTCGGCCAATCCGTTCGGGCAGATGGGCGGCTATCTCAAGCGATTCCGTGGACTGACCATTTACGGCAAGCTGGAGAATCCTCCAGGCCAGCGCATTGAGCATATCTTCAGGCGAGGCGTGCCTGTCCTGGCTGGCGAGACCTATAAGGCGGCGTTTGTAACGGCACAGGGCGTACCGAAGAAATTCGGGCGCAAGCGCAGGGATCTTCCCGTTCGGGCGATCCAGGCTCTTCGCGATTACTTAAAAGAAAACGAGGCTGGCACAAACGACGGTCTCGGGCGTTTCGTAGCGGGGTAGGAATTCTTCGGGGAGGTCGATTTGTGGCTGACGTGGTGGTCATCAAGACCTTCCGATAGCGACGCGCTAATTGCGAGTCACGGGGGGTGGACTGCAATCGGCTTCGCCGTAATTGTTGGAATTATTGTGGTGGAGACCGGTCTTCCAGTACGCGCTCGCGCAGCCGACAATGGCCGAGACATCGCGCTAAATGGCAACGGTCGGGGTGCACACGCATGCTCCTCTTGTCATGGTACGGAGGGCGAAGGGCGTCCGCAGGCTGGATATCCCCGTTTGGCGGCCTTAAGCTCAAACTATATAGAGCGACAACTTAAGGATTTCGCGGACAAGTCCAGAGACAACGACTTGATGCACCCCATTGCGAAGTCTCTTTCGCCGAGCGAGATACAAACCGTGGCAGGATATTACGCCTCGTTGACCGCGCCGAAGGCGGAAGAGCCAAAGCCACTTAATGATGGCGACATCGCTTTGGGTAAGGCGCTTGCCGATAACGGAAACTGGTCGTCGGGCTTGCCTGCTTGTGGACAATGCCATGGTCCCTCGGGACAGGGTGTTGGCAAATCGTTTCCCAGGCTGGCGGGTCAGGGCTACTCCTACCTTCTCAATCAGTTGAAGGCGTGGAAGAGTGGCAACCGCAGCAACGATCCCCTCAATCTTATGACCGGCGTCGTTAGCAAGCTCGACGACAAGCAAATGAACGCTGTTGCGGCGTATTTCGCGAGCTTGCCAACCACCCCTCAGCCAGGCGGCAAGCCATGATGGGACAGAGGCCTAATTTTAGCACCTGGGCTGTTGGGTTGCTGTTTATGGGCATGGCGGCGTTCCTTGGGTACAGCATTCCCCGGCAGCAAAACGCGCCAATGTCCAAATCTGGCCCGATTCCTCAGTCCATGCCTGCGCCGACAAAAGAAAGCGATATCAAGATCGCTTTCCAGCCGCCCTCGGAGGATAAAATCCCGGACAATGAGTTCGGCAAGATGGTCAGGCTCGGTGCCGACATTTTTCATAATACGCAGGACAATGCGAAAGAGTTCGTCGGTAATTCCTTGCAGTGTGCGAACTGTCATATCGACAAAGGTCGCCTTGCGAATTCGGCCCCCCTGTGGGCAGCCTACGTTGCTTTTCCCACCTATCGCGCCAAAAACGGCCATGTGAACACCTTCCAAGAGCGTATGCAGGGGTGTTTCCGCTTTAGCATGAACGGCAAGGCTCCCGAGTTAAATAGCAAGGTTCTCGTTGCGCTGGAAAGTTACGCGCACTTCCTTGCTACCGGGGCGCCGACCGGCGCTGACATGCCGGGTCGGGGCTATCCCAAATTGGCCAAGCCTGCGAAGCTCGATTATGCGCATGGCCAGGAAGTCTACGAGCAGAAATGCGCCCTTTGCCACGGTGCTGACGGTCAGGGGCAACAGGCCGCCGACGGCACAACGGTATTTCCCCCGCTTTGGGGGCCGCGCTCTTTCAACTGGGGCGCGGGCATGAGTTCGATTACGAATGCCGCCGGATTCATCAAAGCCAACATGCCGTTCAGTCAAGGCAATACGCTTTCCGACCAAGAAGCTTGGGACGTCGCCAGCTATCTCGATAGCCAAGAGCGACCGCAGGATCCGCGCTTCAAGGATTCCGTTGCGGCAACACGCAAGGCGCATCACGATTCACCGATGGATATGTACGGCCAAACCGTGAATGGCATTCTTCTAGGACGAAACTCGCCGCCATCGGGCCCTCAGCCTCGATGAACGTCATTTTAAATCTCGTCGGACTTCAAGAGACACGCGGTAGTATTTCAAACGAATGAAACGGAGGTGGACACGGAAGGGTCCACTCCAACGTAGTCGCGCCTTCGCCCCAATAATTGTTTTCCAAAATGCGTTTACCCGCGAAAACTGTATAGAGAATCGTGCCAAGCCCCCAGACAAATGCAAAAGCTCCCAGAAATGCACCAATCGAACTGACCAGGTTCCAACCCGCAAATGCTTGCGGATAGTCCAATACGCGTCGCGGCATTCCCGCAGCGCCCACCATATGCATCTTCAACCGACGTCTGACCAACGTGCATGAGCCGAACGGACTTGAGCCCTACGCGCCGCAGCGCGCGGGAGCGACCGCGGCTTTGGGAGGTTGACGCGCGATGCCCAGCCCCGACGACTATCGCTCGTTTGAACTTGAAGCCGCGGCCGCCACCTCCGTCGCGCGCGGTCGCACGGCGCTCGGCAGTTTCCTGAAATACGGGGTGCCGATCGGCGCTCTCGTGGTGGCGGCCTGGATGATCTACGGCTCCGTGGTGCGGCGTTCGCCTCTGCTGACGACGCCTGACAAGGAGGAATTCACCACTACGCAGTTTCCGGCTCCCTCGCTATCTGCGCGGCGGACGCAAACCAACCAGGGAACGATCGTCATCCCGCCGGCGCCGGCCGAACCGGTCCTGCCGCCGCCTCCGGTAGCTCCTCCCTTGGCGCTTCCGGCACCGCCGCCGCCTGAACCGCCGCTGGCCGCAGCTGTACCGAACGACGACGAAGCGCGGCGTCTCGCGGAGCTTGAACGTCAGCGCCAGGAGGAAGAGCGGCGGAAATGGGAGCGCCTGCGGGCGCCCCAGGTAATCGCCGACAATGCATCGGCGACGGCGAACGCTGCAAATCCGGATGACAGCGCGAGGACCGCCGCAGGCCCGGAGGACGATCCCAATCGTCGCTTTCTGGCGTCGGTGTCGGCCGCCGGCGTCGAGGTCACGCGCGCCACCAAGAACAACCGGATCGACGCGCTGGTGGCGCAGGGCACGACGGTTCGCGGCGTGCTTGAGACGGCCGTTCAAAGCGACCTGCCGGGCATGGTGCGCGCGGTCGTGACCGAGAACGTCTGGTCGTTCGATGGACGGCGAGTCCTGATCCCGGCTGGAAGCCGCCTTGTCGGGGAATACAAATCGGGGATCGCCCAAGGGCAGACGCGCGTATTTGTCGTCTGGACGCGCATGCTGCGGTCGGATGGCGTCTCGGTCCAGCTCGGATCGAACGGCACGGACGAACTCGGCCGTGCCGGCAATGCCGGCTTTGTCGATAACCACTACCTCGAGCGGTTTGGCTCGGCGATCATGCTCTCCATCGTGGGCGGCGCGGCACAGTTCCTGAGCGCTTACGGACAGAACACCAACGGCTATGGCAACGGCACGATCATCACCACGACCGACCCGGTGACGGGCGCGGTGACGCAGACGCAGACAGGCGTGAACCAGAACCAGTTGTCGCTGCAGGCCCGTCAGATTGCGGCGCAGAACGTATCGCAAACACTGACCAACATCGCCCAGGAGGCGCTGCGCAACTCGATCAACATTCCGCCGACCATCTACCTCGACCAGGGCACGCGGATCATCGTCTTCGTACGGCGCGATCTCGACTTCTCGGCGCTCTATCCCGATCCGGTCAAGGAAGCCTTGAGGGAGCTCAAGCGTGAACGCGCTGGCACGAAGTCTGACAGTCTTCATTGACCGCGCGCTCGATCCCGTTCGGCCGTGGCTCGAGGACGACCAGGTCGTTGAGATCTGCGCGAACGGGCCTGGGGAAGTGTGGGTCGAGCGCTTCGGACAATCGGCGATGGAGCGTCACGAGGTGCCAAGCCTGACCGAGCATGCGATCCGTCACCTGGCCGAACGCGTCGCCGGACACTCGGGCCAGAGCGTCAATGAGGAGCACCCGCTGCTCTCGGCCGCGCTGCCGACAGGGGAGCGGTTTCAGGGCGTGATGCCGCCGGCGACGACGGCCGGAGGCGCCTTCGCGATCCGCAAGCAGGTCATCAAGGAGATGCGGCTCGATGATTATCGCAAGCTCGGATCGTTCGACAAGGTGACGACGGCAAGCGACGGCACGCTGTCGGAGACTGATCGGCATCTGTGCGAACATCTCGACTCCGGCCGGATCGAGGAGTTCATCCGCCTTGCCGTCGTCAACCGCTACTCGATTCTTCTTTCGGGCGGGACAAGTTCGGGCAAGACCACGTTCCTCAATGCGATCCTTAAGGACGTGCCGGTCGACGAGCGCATCATCACCATCGAGGACACGCGGGAGGTC
>JAFKKM010000107.1 GCA_017305555.1 Hyphomicrobiales bacterium
GATGCGGAGCGCGTGGAAGGCGCTGGTGGCGCGCTGGTTTCTGGTGTTGCCGCTCGCCGTGCTGGTCTTCATGCTGTTCGAGGGCTTCACGCCACTTTACGCCGGCATCATGGGGCTGGCGCTGACCGCGACCCTGATCCTCGGCGCCAGCATCGCGCTCGGTCTGCCCAACCAGATGATCCGCTACATCTTCTGGATCCTGCTGGCGCTGGTGGTTGGCGCCATGTTCCAGCGCGGCATCGACATCATGATGGTCGGCCTTGTGGTCGGTGCGCTGGTGTTGCTTGCGGCGTTGACCAAGGGTGGCCGCGCCACGCTCGTCGCTTGCCGCGATTCGCTGGCGGAAAGCTCCAAGTCGGCGCTGACCGTCGGCATGGCCTGCGCCATCGTCGGCACCATCATCGGCATGATGACGCAGACCGGCGTCGGCAACATCTTCGGAAGTTGGGTGATCGGCATCGGCGAGAACAGTCTGTTCCTCGCACTGATCATGACCATGCTGCTGTCGATCCTGCTCGGCACCGGCATCCCGACGATCCCGACCTACATCATCACCGCCGCGCTCGCCGCACCGGCGCTGGCGAAACTCGGCGTGCCGCTGATCGTCAGCCACATGTTCGCGTTCTACTACGGCATCATGGCGGACCTTTCGCCGCCGGTGGCGCTGGCGGCCTTTGCGGCGGCGCCGATCGCCAAGGAGAATCCGGACACCATCGGCTGGGAGGCGATGCGCATCGCGCTCGCGGGTTACGTCATCCCGTTCATCGCGGTCTATTCGCCTGCGCTGATGTTGCAGACCGGTGATCCGATGGAGGCCTATCTCGGTTTCTACGGCGCGGTCGCCTATGCCTCGGTCAAGGCGCTGGTCGCCATCGGCCTGTTCGGCATGGTAGCGATCGGCTTTCTGTTCACCCGGATGACGATCGTCGAACGCATCGTCACCTTCCTCGCGGCGCTGTGCCTGCTCGGCGAATTCCCCTACAGCGACTGGGTCGGCTTCGCGCTCGCCGCGATCATCGTGTTCTGGGATTGGCGTCGGCGCCCGGCGCCCGACGCGGTCGCGGCGTGAGCCTGTGCCTGATTTCCGCCGGCGTCACCAAGACGTTGGCGGTCGCGGCCTTCACACTGGTGTGGACGCATTCAATCGAACACATCGACTGGCAGGAAGACTGGCGCGTCACGCCGCAAGGGCTCGAACTGATCACCGCGCGGGTGAAAGGTTCAGGCGCCGGCATGGAGCCGCCGCCGGAAGCGCGATTGGTGGACGACTGGTTCGTCTGGCAGCCGCATCGCGCACCGATGCCCGAAGTGGTGCTGGGCAATTCCGGCAAAGCGGGGGAATGGCGGCTGTGCGCGAATGGGACGTGTCGCACGCTGTCGAAAATTCTCGGCCATGACGTCGGCCCGCATACGACGACGATGCGCGCGTGCGAGTAACGACCAATTCGCTCTTTGCACTGGAGAGGCAACACGAAAATTGTCGTCCTCGCGAAGGCGGGGACCCATTACCCCTGGCGGTCGAAATTATTGAATGGCGTTTGCCTCGTCTCTAGAACGCAAAATGCTGCGGAGTCTGGGTCCCCGCCTTCGCGAGACCTCTGCAAAAGGGCATGTTTGTGATTCAATAGCGGTCGAGACCGGAGGTTTCGTGGATGTCGGAGCAAAGCAGTTTTGTGGATGCGTTTCTGCCGGCGGGCTTTGGCCGCAATGGGCGGCTGGAG
>JAFKKM010000108.1 GCA_017305555.1 Hyphomicrobiales bacterium
CGCTCCAGCCGCCCATTGCGGCCAAAGCCCGCCGGCAGAAACGCATCCACAAAACTGCTTTGCTCCGACATCCACGAAACCTCCGGTCTCGACCGCTATTGAATCACAAACATGCCCTTTTGCAGAGGTCTCGCGCAGGCGGGGACCCAGACTCCGCAGTATTTCTGATTTAAGGACAGGTTTCGGCTGGTTGCTTGTTGTTGGCCTCAGCTATATCCAGCAAGGCTAGGGGTTATGGGTCCCCGCCTTCGCGGGGACGAGGCCAACATACATTTAACTCGGTGCACCCATGCTGCGGATCACGCGCGACATCGCGCTCCATGAAGACGATATCGAGATCGGCTTCGTCCGCGCCTCGGGGCCGGGCGGGCAGAACGTCAACAAGCTCGCCACCGCCGCGCAACTGCGCTTCGACACCAGCCGGCTGACGCTTGCCGACGATACCCGCGCGCGGCTGGTACGGATCGCCGGGCAGCGCATGACCAAGGACGGCGTCATCGTCATCCACGCGCAACGCTTTCGCACCCAGGAGCGCAACCGCGCCGACGCGATCGACCGCCTGGTCGAGATGCTGCGCGAAGCCGCGATCCGCCCGGTGCCGCGCCGCGCCACCAAGCCGACGCTCGGCTCCAAACTGCGCCGCCTCGACGGCAAGAAACGCCGCAGCGATGTGAAGGCCAAGCGCGGGCGGGCTGGGTATGACGACTAGCTGTTGCTGTCTTTGACTGCTTTTTCTTGGTCGTCCCCGCGCAGGCGGGATAACATCAGTAGCGACAAACAAACTCTCGACCGTCATGGCCGGGCTTGTCCCGGCCATCCACGTTCTTCATTCTGAATCTCCGCAAAGACGTGGATGGCCGGAATAAATCCGGCCATGACGACGGAGAGGTTCCGCCCATGTTAAGGCAGTAGTGAAGCCTGGCCGCCTTGTCTGGGCCGACCGGCACGCAATCAACCCGGGACATCCGGCTTTCCACCCATGCATTTGCCGCCGTGAGCGCCTAAATTAAGCCTCCCAGCCGAGTCGACCGGAACCCTACCCGCGATGCCCGTCCGCCAATTGCCCGAAACCATCGTCAACCGCATCGCCGCCGGCGAGGTGGTGGAGCGGCCGGCGAGCGTGGTGAAGGAACTGGTGGAGAACGCGCTCGATGCCGGCGCGACCCGCATCGACGTCTTTACCGATGGCGGCGGCCGGCGGCGCATCGGCATCACCGACAACGGCGGCGGCATGACTCATGCCGATCTCGCGCTGGCGGTGAACCGCCACGCCACCTCGAAGCTCGACGACGAAGATCTCTTGCGTATCCGCACGCTGGGCTTTCGCGGCGAGGCGCTGCCCTCGATCGGCGCGGTAGCGCGGCTCGCCATCACCACGCGGCACAAGAGCGAGCCGCACGCCTGGAGCATGAGCGTCGAGGGCGGCGTGAAATCCGACATCGTGCCGGCGGCACTGACGCAGGGCACCCGCGTCGAAGTCAGCGACCTGTTTTTCGCGACGCCAGCGCGGCTGAAATTTCTCAAGACCGACCGCACCGAGGCCGAGGCGATCCGCGAGGCGGTGCGACGGCTTGCGATGGCGCGGCCCGATGTGGCTTTCACGCTGGCCGGCGAAGAACGCGCGCCGGTGACATGGGCCGCCGCGTTGCCCGGTGCGCCGGGGCAATTGACACGGCTCGGCGACCTTCTCGGCGCGGATTTTCGCGCCGCCG